>CAVSXV010000008.1:0-227405 GCA_963731995.1 uncultured Chloroflexia bacterium | reverse complement strand
CGATGTCGAGGAGGCGAGGACCAGCTACTCCGATGCGCTCGCGATCCAGGAGCGACTCGGCGACAGGGAGGGCGCGGGCATGTCACTCGGCGGACTTGCCGGGCTGGCCTCCGGTCACGGCGATGCGGTCGCTGCCATCGACCTGTACGGGCGTTCACTCGAGGCCTTCGAGGCGATCGGCGATCGCGGCGAGGAAGCCCGAATCCTCTCGGAGATCGCCTGGACACATCTCGGGAACGGCGAGACCGGGCTCGCACGCCGATACTTCTTCGAGTCGGTGCAGGCACATACCGAACTGGCGAGCGTCCGTGGAGTCGGCCTGTCGCTGGCTGGGCTCGCGGCCACGGAAGCTGTCGACCTCCGGCACGACCTCGCCTTGCAGATCTCGGCCGCAGCCGAGGTCCATGCCGGCAAGGAGGGCATCGTCGTCGTCTACTCGGACGACAATCCGGGTCGCGAGTACCTGGAGAGGGCGCGCGCATCGCTCTCGGAGGTGGACGTCGCCCGAGCCACGGAGATGGGTCGCCGGCTCACCATCAACCAGGCACTCGAGCTGGCCAGGATCGCCGACGCAGCTCCGGCTGACTCCTAGTTCCCCGGTCGCGCAATGCGGAGCCCCTGCGCCATGAAGCCATAGGGAGCTGTGGTCCATCTGCACGACATTGGACAAACAGAAGTCGCGACCCTACCTGGAGGCTTCTCCAGCAAAGGCAGCCAACGAACCCGCCGGACGGCCGAGGCATCCTGCTCGACCAGGCCCAGGGCCGAGAGCAGCTGTCGCAGGCGCACCACGACCTCGCTCACGGACGTGCTCGACGCCAGCATCTGCTTGCCCGCATCAGCCACGAAATTCACGGCAGTGACAAGGTCAGGGTGATGCGGTGCACTCGCTTGTGGCGGTGGTGCGGCCATCAGGGGCGCCGTCCGCTTCGCGAGTCGATGGTCATGTCGACGTGCGCTGATCCGACCCCGCTGTGACAGGCGCCGGCTCGTACACCAGGCTCTCCTGGACGGCCTGGTCGAAGAAGTGCCGGAAGATGTCTCGGACGATGGAGGCGAGCGGCAGCGCGAGGATGGCCCCGATGATCCCGCCGAGGGCGAAGCCCAGGGCGATGAGCACGAGCACCGAGGCGCCCGAGAAGCTGATCATGCGGCCTTCGAGCTTGGGCACCAGGATCGAGCCTTCGATGTTGAAGACGACGAAGTAGTAGACGCTCACCAGGATGATGGCCGGGATGCCTCCCGGGATGGCCACCAGCAGGGCCGGGATGTAGCTCAGGATCGGGCCGATCTGGGGCACCAGCTCCATGACGAAGGCGATCACGCCCAGCAGGATGGCGAACTCCATGAGCAGCGATGCGCCGGTGACGTACCCGATCACGAGCATGCCCCCCGTGACCATCAGGAACACGATCGAGCCGACGACGAACTCGGCCCGGAAGTACTGCGCCACGTTGCCGACCAGGATGGTCAGCACGGTACTGACGTTGTCCTTCCAGGGCGCCGGGACCCGGGCGTAGAAGTTCTGCGACATGGTGGGCTGATCGGTGAGCAGGTAGAACAGGAAGAACGGCAGCAACATCCAGGCGAAGAACCCGCCCACCAGCGAAAGCGTGCTCCCGATGAACCCGGCCACGACGGCACCCTGGTCCACCCCGGAGAGGTTGTCCTGGACCGCTGCGATGATGGTGTCGAGGCCCGCCCGTAGCCAGTCGGGCAATACCGCGGCCCGGTAGTCGGCGCCCATCTGGTCGAGGATCGTGGGCAGCTCCTCGACGAGCCTGACGCCTTGCGTGATGACGACGATGATGACCAGGGCCAGGCCCAGCAGCGCTCCCAGCAGCGTGGTCGCCACAGCCACGATGGCTGCGACCCATCGCTTCCAGCCACGCCGCTCCAGCCAGTTGACGACGGGCACGAGGAAGAACGCCAATGCCACGCCGATGGCGAAGACGAAGAGGGCGCTGGCAGAGAGCGCGAAGACGATGACCGCCAGGATGCCCAGCAGGAGGGCGATCCAGAAGGGGGCGCTGGGGCCCCTGGCGCTGCGAAACCGGGCTACGGAGCCCGGCGGCACCGCAGCATCGATCGGTGGGGACGCCGCCTCATCACGAGAGGTCGCGGCAGCAGACGCATCGCCCTCCGTATCGCCGCCTGTTGGTGTCATATCGCCCCCAGTAGCGTCTGTTGCCATCGCGCGGGGCCCCTCATACGAGCTGGTCTGTGCCACCTGTGCTCGAACGCTCCGGACGAGCACGCACAGCATATCGTGAGGGCTCGACCAGCTTGGGACGGCCACGTTGGAGTCCAGACGGCACCGGCGGTCGCCAGGGTGGGGACCGGGACCGCGCCACGACGCTGCCAGCGACGCGCTTCCGAGAAGCTAGGCTTGCGCCACTCGACGGCCTTCGTTCCAGCGATCGCACACGCCAGGTGGGCCGTCAGACGATGAGGAGGGATCTCGGCCGATGTCAAGTGACTCGTCGCCACGGTCCGGCGCGGCTTCCCGGAATGTGACCCCGACAGGCCGGCTCGGCTTCCGCGGTCGACAGGCGACGCCGGAGGAGCGGGAGTTGATCCTCGATGAGTTCTTCTTCGAGGGTGACCGTCGCCAGCCATACCTCGTCCAGTTCTTCATCCTGATGGTGCTCTCGGCGGGGATCGCGGGCTTCGGCCTGGCCAACGACAGTGCCGCGGTCGTCATCGGGGCCATGCTCGTGGCGCCGCTGATGACGCCGATCCTCGCGACCTCTGCGGCCATCGTGCAGGGTTGGCTCGAGCGGACCGCCACGTCGCTCGCCATCGTCGTGGTCGGATCCCTGGTCGCGATCGGGGTGGGGTTGATCGTCGCATGGCTCTCCGCGCGGCTATCGACCGGTGCTCCGCTGCCTGGCGAACTGCTGGCACGGACCAGCCCGAACCTGGGCGACCTCGCCATCGCCGTGCTGGCGGGCGTGGCGGGCGCCTTCGTGTCCGTCCGCAGCGAGGCCAGCTCGGCATTGCCGGGCGTAGGCATCGCGGTCGCGCTGGTGCCGCCGCTCGCGACCATCGGCATGACCATCGGCCTCGGCCAGATCGACCTTGCGATCGGCGCCACACTCCTCTATCTCACCAACTTGGTGGGTATCATCCTCGCGGCGACGATCGTCTTCACGCTCGCCGGCTTCGCGGCATTCGCAGAAGCGACGACGTTACGCGTCAGGCGGCGGACGACGGCCGTCGCACTTGGCGCACTCGTCGTGGTCGGTCTTCCTTTGCTCTGGCAATCGCAACGCCTCTACGAGGAAGGCCAGACCCAGGCCACCGTCACGCGCATCGTCGATGACTGGGCGTCTGGTCAATCCCTTGTCGACATCAGGATCGATCGGGAGGATGACTCGATCCACGTCACCGTCGGCGTGGTGGGCACGGAGCCGCCGCCTGACAGCAGCAGCCTCGCCAGTCTGCTCGCCTCCGAGCTAGGCACTGAGGTGGTCGCCGGAGTCACATTCACCGCCCTTGACGAGGCCACCGCGAATGCTCCCGGCAGGTGATCCCAGGCCTCAATCGCCGATCAGCCACGTGCCGAACAGGGCGAGGATCAGACCGAACACGACATGGCCCGCGAAGTTCGCGATCAGGAAGCGTTTGAAACCCATGCCCATGGAACCGGCTGAGATGGAGGCGAACGTCGTGAACGGGTTCGGCAGCGCTGAGAGCGAGAAGATGGTGGGCACGCCATAGTCACGGAGGAGCGCTTCGATCTTCTCCTCTGACCGCCGCATGATGTCCGCGAACCGGGGGAAACGGGCCGGCACGCCTGTCCCCGGACCTGCCGGACGATGCGCGTGACGAGCACCGGCCGAGGCGCTGAGGTACCACGAGGTCTGGCCCAGCGCCATGGCCAGACCCGCGATCAGTCCGATCAGGATCGGCGCACCCTGGGCTCCCTGGTGGACGGCCATCGTCCAGCCGATGAAGCGCAGGCCAGGGATAGGGATCAGGATCCCGCCGTTCCCCACCCAGTTCGCAAGGAAGAGCCCGATCCAGGCACCCCACGGGATGTCCAGTCCGAACCGTCGCGCGACCCCGACGGCGATGAGCGAGCCGGCGACGGCCGCTCCGAAGCCCACCACCAGGCCGAGGCGGCGTCTGGTGTGAGCGGGCACACGCCCCTCGAGCCGCTGATGCGCTCGCAGAAGCGTCCCTGGCGGTCGGTCGTGCGGGTGCAGCGGCTGGTGAGGGGCGGACGGAACGGACCCTTGTGTGTGGTCCGAGGTGTTGCCGTTCACGCGAGTGCTGTCCCTCTGGCGAGGCTGTCCGAGGCGAACGGTAGCAGGCACCGATGCGGAAGACCTTGCGCCGCGTGCCCGAACGACGCTCTGTCGCTCAAGCTGGCGCTACCCCTCTTGCCCCGGCCAAACTCACACTATTCGTGCGTGGATGGTCACGGAGGGGAGACCTCCGCGACGGCCTCTGGTATCGTGTTCGTACTCGGGCGGCTAGCTCAGCTGGTTAGAGCACTTGCTTGACATGCAAGAGGTCACTGGTTCGAGTCCAGTGTCGCCCACCATCTCTTCGATCGAGTGACGGGCCCGGCGTGAGAGCGCCGGGTTCGGCCGTTCACGGAGACCCGACCGATCTCGACCGCATCCAGGACCGCTCCGGCAACCGGCCCACGGGTAGCCGTGTGGACCGGCGAGGCCTACCCGCTCGGCGCCACCTTCGATGGGTCGGGCACGAACTTCGCCGTCTTCTCTCGCGTGGCCGAGATGGTAGAGCTCTGCCTCTTCGACGATGCTGGTGCCGAGACCCGCGTGGAGCTGCCGCAGATGAGCGGCTTCACGTGGCACGGCTACCTGCCCGGCGTCGGTCCTGGCCAGCGCTACGGGTATCGTGTCCACGGCCCCTGGGACCCCTCCTCGGGTCGACGTTGCAACCCGCAGAAGCTGCTGCTCGACCCATATGCCCGCGCCATCGACGGCGACCTCCGCTGGAGTGACGCCATCCACGGCCACGTCAAGGGACACCCGCTCCGTATGCAGGAGCGCGACAGCGCCCCCGACGTGCCGCGCTCGATCGTCATGGCCGAGGATTTCGACTGGGGTGACGACGCGAGCCCGCGCGTGCCCGAGGCGGAAGCGATCATCTACGAGACCCATGTCAAGGGCTTCACCAAGCGACACCGGGGCGTGCCGGACGCCCTGCGCGGCACCTACGCCGGCCTGGCCCATCCGGCGGCGATCGAGCATCTCGTCGATCTGGGCGTGACCTCGGTGGAGCTGCTGCCCGTGCACCACTTCGTGCACGACGGCTTCCTGCGTGAACGGGGCCTGCGCCAGTACTGGGGCTACAACTCGATCGGCTACTTCGCTCCGCACGGCGAGTACGCCGCGGCCGGCTCGGGCGGCGGCCAGGTCAACGAGTTCAAGGCCATGATCAAGGCGCTCCATGCGGCCGGCCTCGAAGTCATCCTCGACGTGGTCTACAACCACACCGGCGAGGGCAGTCACCGGGGGCCCATGATCGCGTTCCGTGGCTTGGACAACCAGGCCTACTACCGGGTCCGGCCGGAGTACCCGCGTCACTACACCGACTACACCGGCACTGGCAATACGCTCAACGTGCGCGAGCCCTTCGTGCTCCAACTCATCATGGACAGCCTGCGCTACTGGATCACCGAGATGCACGTCGACGGCTTCCGCTTCGACCTGGCCTCGGCGTTGGCCCGCGAGCTGCACGAGGTGGACCGCCTCTCGTCCTTCTTCGACATCATCCAGCAGGATCCGGTCATCCGCACCGTCAAGCTCATCGCCGAGCCCTGGGACGTGGGCGAGGGCGGCTATCAGGTGGGCAACTTCCCCCCGCACTGGGCCGAATGGAATGGCCAATATCGCGACTGCGTGCGCGACCTCTGGCGCGGCGAGCCCGATATGCTGCACGACTTCGGCCGCCGCTTCACCGGTTCGGCTGACCTCTACGCCGATGAGGGGCGGACGCCGGCCGCGAGCGTCAACCTGGTCACCGCCCACGACGGCTTCACGCTGCTCGACCTGGTCAGCTACGACCGCAAGCACAACCGCGCCAACGGCGACGGCAACCGCGACGGCGAGTCACAGAACCGCTCCTGGAACTGCGGGCTGGAGGGCCCGACCGACGACCCCGAGGTGCTGGCCCTGCGCACGCGCCAGCGACGCAACCTGCTGGGCACCCTGCTGCTCAGCCAGGGCGTGCCGATGCTGCTCGGCGGGGACGAGCTGGGACGGACCCAGCACGGCAACAACAATGGCTACTGCCACGACTCGGAGCTGTCCTGGTTCGACTGGGACGCGCTCGACGAGGAGATGCTCGACTTCACCAGGCGGCTGGTCGCGCTTCGGCGCGCGCACCCCGTCTTCCGGCGCCAGCACTGGTTCCGCGTCGGCCTGCCTGACGGTGGTGCCGATGAGATCCGCGACATCGAGTGGTGCCGCCCGGACGGCACCCGCATGACCGACGAAGAGTGGCACAACGACGGCGCTGCTGCCATCGCGGTGTACCTCTCGGGGGAGCAGCTCGTCGATCGCGACGGGCAGCACACCAGCGACGACTCGTTCTACCTTGCGCTCAACGCCACGGCACAGCCGCTGACCTTCAGGCTGCCCGACGGCTGGCTCGGCGGAGCCTGGGCCTGCGTCTTCGATACCGCCGCTGACCGCCCCTTCGAGGCGTACGCGGGTGAGGTCTGGCAGGCCTCGAAGACGATCTCGCTCGTGGACCGCTCGCTCATCCTGGCGCGCCGGCTGGCACCTCGCTGAGCCCCGGCCATCGGGTAGGCTGCAAGTCGATGGCGCGAACAAGCAAGGGGAATGAGAAGCGAGGCATGGGCAAGACCGAACGCCGCCCCTCCGGGCCTCGCGAGCGACTCTCCACCGGATTCCCGCCCGACCCACTGTGGTACAAGGACGCGGTCATCTACGAGCTCCACGTGCGCGCCTTCCGCGACAGCACCGGCGACGGCATCGGTGACTTCACCGGCCTGACCTCGAAGCTCGACTACCTCGCCGACCTCGGTGTCACGACACTCTGGGTGCTGCCGTTCTATCCCTCGCCCGGTCGCGACGATGGCTACGACATCGCCGATTTTGACCGCGTCAACCCCGACTACGGCACCCTGCGCGACGTTCGTGCCTTCATCCGCGAGGCCCATCAGCGCGACCTGCGGGTGGTCACCGAGCTGGTCTTCAACCACACCTCCGACCAGCATCCCTGGTTCCAGCGGGCGCGCAAGGCCCCGCCCGGATCGCCCGAACGCGACTGGTACGTATGGAGCGACACGCCCGACCGCTACGCGGACGCACGCATCATCTTCAAGGACTTCGAGTCGTCCAACTGGTCCTGGGATCCCGTCGCGGGGGCCTATTTCTGGCACCGCTTCTACAGCCACCAGCCGGACCTCAACTTCGATGAGCCGCGGGTGCAGGAAGCGCTGCTCAAGGTCACCGACTTCTGGCTCGAAGCGGGCGTCGACGGCCTGCGCCTCGATGCCATCCCGTACCTCTTCGAGCGCGAGGGTACCAGCAGCGAGAACCTGCCCGAGACGCACGCGTTCCTCAAGCGACTGCGGGCCCACGTCGACGAGCGGTTCGCCGACCGCATGCTGCTGGCGGAGGCCAACCAGTGGCCGGAGGACTCGGTGGCCTACCTCGGCGAGGACGTCGGTGACGAATGCCACATGGCCTTCCACTTCCCGCTCATGCCGCGCATGTTCATGGCCCTGCGCATGGAGGACCGCTACCCCATCATCGACATCCTCGAGCAGACGCCGGACCTGCCCGAGACCAGCCAGTGGGCGCTCTTCCTGCGCAACCACGACGAGCTCACGCTCGAGATGGTCACCGACGAGGAACGCGACTACATGTACCGCGTGTACGCGGCCGATCCACGCGCGCGCATCAACCTGGGCATCCGCCGCCGGCTGGCGCCGCTGCTGGGCAACAACCGACGGCGCATCGAGCTCATGAACGGCCTGCTCTTCAGCCTGCCGGGCACACCGGTCATCTACTACGGCGACGAGATCGGCATGGGCGACAACGTCTACGTCGGCGACCGCAACGGTGTGCGCACGCCGATGCAGTGGTCGTCGGACCGCAACGCGGGCTTCAGCTCGGCCAATCGCCAGCGCCTGTACCTGCCGGTCGTGACCGACCCCGAGTACCACTACGAGGCCGTCAACGTCGAGACCCAGCAGGCCAACCCGCAGTCGCTGCTGTGGTGGATGAAGCGGACCATCGCGCTGCGCAAGAAGCATCCCGCCTTCGGCCGGGGGAACCTGACCTTCCTGCACCCGGGCAATCGCCGCATCCTGGCCTTCATCCGTGAATACGAGGACGAGACCATCCTCGTGGTGGCCAACCTCTCGCGCTATGCACAGTGGACCGAGCTGCAGTTGGCGGACTACGAGGGTCGAGTGCCCGTCGAGCTCTTCGGCGCCGTCGACTTCCCGCGGATCGGTGCCGAGCCCTACCTCCTCAGCCTCGGCCCCCATTCATTCCTGTGGTTCCGCCTGGCCAACGACCCGGCTGGGACAGAGCCAGCTCTACACAGCGAGGACCTGCCCGAGCTGGCCTGGCGAGGCAACCTGAGCGCACGCCTCAAGCGACACAGCGATGAGGTCGCCGACGTGCTGTTGCGCTGGGTGGTGGGACGTCGCTGGTACCGCGGTGGCACTCACGTGGTCGCGGGCGCCCGGGTCGTGGACGTGGTGTCCCTGCCATCGACACCGGCCGCGGTCATCGCCTTCCTGCAGGTCCGCTACCGCGACACCGAGCCGTCGACCTACGTGCTGCCGCTGACGACTGACGCCGATCCCGCCATCGACGAGCTGCTCGCGGCCTACCCTGACGCCGCCATCGCGCGGCTCATCGATGCCGGTGGCTCGTCCCGGCTCATCGACGCCACCGTCGTGCCCGGCGTGTACGAGACGTTGCTCAGCGTCGTCACCGGCCGGCGGCGGCTCCAGAGCGCCCACGGCGAGCTCTCGGGACACACGCTCAAGGGGCTCAAGAGCCAGCTCGCGGGCGTGGCAGCGGACGCGCTCAGGGCGACGCCCATCCGCGAGCAGCCGACGATGTCGAACAGCAGCGCCTCCTACGACGAGCGCCTCGTGCTCAAGCTCTACCGCGTACTGGAGGGTGGCCCCAATCCCGATCAGGAGCTGGGCCGCTACCTCGCCGATGCCGGCTTCGCCAACGTCCCCCGCGTGCTCGGTTCGGCGGAGCTGACGCACGGCCGGGACGTTGCCACCATGGCCATGGTCCAGGCCTACGTGCCCCACGAGGGCAACCTCTGGGAGTCGATGCGCGAAGCCGTCGGCACCTTCCTCCATGACGCCGAGGCGGAGTCGGAGCCCCCGGAGCTGGCCTCCGACGGCGATCGCTTCTTCCTCGACATCGCACGGCGGGAGGTTCCCGAGCGCATGGCCGCCCTCATCGGCCTCCCGCTCGAGACTGCGAGGGTGCTCGGCGAGCGCGTCGGCCAGATGCATTCGCTGCTGGCCGCCGCTGACCCCAGCGATCCCGACTTCGCCCCGGAGCCGATGTCGCCCTTCCACCTGCGCTCGCTCTACGAGTCGGTGCGCCACCGCTTCAACGACGCCCTGGAGCTGCTGGAGGACCGGCATGACTCGCTGCCGCCGCGCGACCAGGAAGCGGCACGAGTGGTGCTCGAGTCGGCACCCCGCGTGGACGCCCTGCTCGCGAGGCTGCGGGATGTGCGTACCGACGGCGAGCGCATCCGCATCCATGGCGACCTGCATCTGGGGCAGGTCCTCGACACCGGCTCCGACGTCGTGATCATCGACTTCGAGGGTGACACGGCCCATGCCCTGAGCCAGCGGCGCCTCAAGCAACCGGCCCTGACCGACCTCGCCAGCCTCGTGCGCTCGCTGCACTTCGCGGCCCACTGGCCACGCGTCGAACGTGAGCTGCTGAGCGCCGGCGCGGTCGAGGCTGACGGGCTGGCGGCCTGGTCGACGGCCTGGTTCCAGTGGATGGCAGCGGCCTGCGTGGCCGGCTATCGCGCGGCCACGGAGGGAGCCAGCTACAACCCCAGCGACGACGATGTCTGGTCGGTCACCTTCAAGGCCCTGCTCGTGTCGCGCGCCTGCGATGAGCTGAGCTCGCGCCTGGGTTCCCGCTCCGACTGGCTGGGCATCCCCCTCGCGGGACTCGACGAGCTGCTCGGCGGGACCGGCGAGGGGACGGCCTAGCAGCCTCGCCTGCGGTACGATCGAACCGAGCCCGGACCGCGGACCGGGTCGTCGCCCAGGCGCCTCTCGACCGACCTGCGGTACGAGGGGCGTTCACTTCGATCAGGAGCAACCACATGTGCGCAGCAGAACGCGACGAGGGCCCGAACGCCGACGTCGCCGGCAACGAGGATGAGTTCCAGGCCCCCGAGAAGGGCTCGGCCACCGAGCTCCTCGACGCCAACGCACATGGCGAGCTGGACCCCATGCGCCACTCGGCGGCGCACATCATGGCGGAGGCCGTCATGGAGCTCTTCCCCGAGGCCAGGCTGGGCATCGGGCCGGCCATCAAGGACGGCTTCTACTACGACTTCGACCTGCCCCGCGCGCTGACGCCGCAGGACCTCAAGGCCATCGAGAAGCGGATGAAGAAGTCCGTCGCGCGCAACCAGCCTTTCGAACGGCAGGAGTGGGATCCCGACGAGGGACGGGCCATGCTCGAGGCTGCCGGCCAGACCTACAAGGTGGAGATCCTCGACGATCTGCGCGCCGCCGCGGAGGCCGCTGGCGAGCCTGTGCCGGCGGTGTCGACGTACTCCCACGGTCCCTTCACCGACCTCTGTCGCGGCCCCCATGTCGAATCGACCGGCAAGTTGGGTCCGTTCAAGCTGCTCAAGGTCTCGGGCGCGTACTGGCGCGGTGACGAGAAGCGACCCATGCTCCAGCGCATCTACGGCACGGTCTGGCAGTCACGCGAAGAGCTGGACCTCTATCTATGGCGTCTGGAAGAGGCCCGCAAGCGCGATCACCGACGCCTGGGCGTGGCGCTCGATCTCTTCAGCTTCCACGACGTCAGCCCCGGCTCCGCCTTCTGGCATCCCAAGGGACAGCGCCTGTGGCGCACGCTCGAGACAGCCGTCCGAGAGGTCCAGGACGCCCGCGGCTACCAGGAGGTGGGTACGCCCATCCTCGTGCACAAGAAGCTGTGGGAGCGGTCCGGCCACTGGGGCCACTACGACGACAAGATGTTCACGCTGACCGTGGAGCCCGACGCCGACGAGCCGGACTACTCGCTCAAACCCATGAACTGCCCGCTCTCGACGATCATCTACAACACCCGGGTGCGCTCCTACCGCGACTTCCCCCTGCGCCTGAGCGACTTCGGGGACCTCCATCGCAACGAGCTCAGTGGCACGCTCAGCGGCCTCACCCGCATCCGCCACTTCAGCCAGGACGACGCCCACGTCTACGTCCGGCCAGATCAGCTGGCCGACGAAGTCCAGGGGCTGCTGGGCGAGGTCAGCGAGATCTACGGCTGGTTCGGCATGGAGCCTCGCTACAAGTTCGCCACCAGGCCCGATGACGCCCTCGGCGAGCCGGAGCAGTGGGACAAGGCCGAGCGCTACATCACCGAGGCGCTCGAGCGGGCTGGCGTGGAGTACTCCCTCAAGCCCAAGGACGGCGCCTTCTACGCGCCCAAGATCGACATCTACGTCGATGACGCCCTCGGTCGCGAGTGGCAGATGGCCACCATCCAGGCGGACATGATGATGCTGCCCGAACGCTTCGACCTGACCTACATCGACGAGGAGGGCCGACAGCAGCGGCCCATCGCCATCCACCGCGCCATCTATGGCTCCTTCGAGCGCTTCATCGGCATCCTCACCGAGCACTTCGGCGGTGCTTTCCCGCTGTGGCTGGCGCCGGTGCAGGCCACGATCATCCCCATCGCCGACCGACACAACGAGGCCGCCGCGGAGCTGGCCGATGTGCTGCGCTCACGCAAGCTGTTCGTCGAGGTCGACACCACCTCGAACCGCATGCAGAAGAAGATCAAGCTGGCGCAGGACCAGAAGATCCCCTACATGCTCGTGCTCGGCGACCGCGAGGTCGAGAGCCGGACCGCCGCTCCTCGCACGCGCGCGGGGGACCAGCTCGATCCGATCGGCTGGGAGGAGCTCGCCGATCAGCTCGCCGCGCAGGTCGCCAGCAAACGGCCCGACTGACCACGCAGGGGAGACGCGCGGAGCGTGGCCGGAGCGTGAGCCGCCAGGGGTGGATGGCGCGCTCCTGTGCTATTCTCCGCCGGCGACCCGTTCCGGTCGTGACTCTGTGTCGCGCCGCGTATGGGAGACAAGTTTGGAACATCGATAGTGGTGAGGGAATAGCCTGAGCAAGGACTTGCGTATCAACGAGATGATCCGGATCCCACAGGTTCGAGTCATCGACGAAGAAGGCGAACAGTTGGGTGTGATGCCCACACCCAAGGCCCTGCAGCTGGCGCAGGAGCGTGGTTTCGACCTCGTGGAGGTCGCTCCCATGTCCAACCCGCCCGTCACCAAGATCCTGGACTACGGTCAGTACAAGTACGAGCAGGCCCGCAAGGAAAAGGAAGCGCGCAAGCACCAGCGTTCGGTCGAGTTCAAGGAGGTCCGCCTCCGGGTCAAGATCGGCAAGGGTGACTTCGATACGAAGGTCAAGCGTGCCATCCGGTTCCTGGGGGACGGCGACCGCGTCAAGGTCACGGTCCAGTTCCGCGGACGCGAGGTCAGTCACGCCTACATCGGGCGCGACCTGCTCAATCGGTTCGCCGAAGAGGTCGCCGACTGGGGCAGCGTCGATCGGATGCCGACGCTGGAGGGTCGATCGATGTCCATGGTGCTGACCGCGACGCAGAAGCCCCGGGCCCACGCAGACCCAGCTCCCGCAGACGGGAAGTCGAAGCAGAACAAGGAAGCGGCCCCGCCCGCAGCGGAGCCGCCCGTCGCCCAGGAAGAGCCCACGGCCTCGCCTGCGACAAGCACAGGAGGCTGACGCCAAGTGCCAAAGATGAAGAGCCACAAGGGCGCGCAGAAGCGGTTCGGCGCCACCGGCAGTGGCAAGGTCTACCGGGTCAAGTCCTGGCGCGGTCACCATCTCGAGATCAAGTCTTCGCGGCGCAAGCGTCGCTACGCGGGCAAGGCCACGGTTGACGGCGCCAACAAGAACGCCGTCAAGCGCATGCTCCCGTACCTCTAGGAGTCACCACCGACCCATGGCACGAGTCAAGCGCGGCGTCGCCGCCCACAAGCGTCACAAGCGTCTCCTCAAGGCTGCGGAGGGCAAGACCGGGACCCACCGCCGGCTGATCCGCTCGGCCCGCGAAGCACAGCTCCACGCGATGGCCTACGCCTATCGCGGCCGCAAGGAGCGCAAGCGCCAGATGCGTGCACTCTGGATCACGCGCATCAACGCGGCCGCCCGCGTGAACGGCACCACGTACGGCAAGCTCATCAGCGGCCTCAAGTCTGCCGGCGTCGAGCTCGACCGCAAGAGCCTGGCCGATATCGGTGCCCGCGATGCCGCGACGTTCGCCCGCATCGCCGAGGTCGCCAAGTCCGCATAGCGACGAGCAGCTAGCCCGTCGTGGACGTCGCTTCGTTCAACGCGCAGCTCGAAGAGCTGCAGGCGCAAGCCGTGGCATCCATCGCCGCCGCCGATTCACCTGATGCGCTCGATGCCATCGAGACGGCCATGCTGGGCCGCAAGGGGGCGCTGAAGGGCCTGCTCGGCGGCATCGGACAGCTGCCCGCAGAGGACCGGCCCAAGGTCGGCGCGCTCGCCAACCCCGTGCGCAGCGCCATCGAGGAAGCGCTCGCCGAGCGGCGGGTCGGCCTCGAGGCAGAGGCGCTCGAGGCTCGGCTGTCCGCCGAAGCGGAGGACGTGACGCTGCCCGGCCGCCCGCTGTGGCGCGGTTCACTGCACCCGCTCGCGGAGACGGCGCGCGAGATCGCCCGGGTCTTCAGCCAGTTCGGCTTCGTGGTGCTCGACGGCCCGGAGGTCGAGACGCGACACGCTCAACTTCGACGCGCTCAACATCCCACCCGACCACCCGGCACGGGACCTGTGGGACACGATCTACGTCAAGGACCCGGTCGGGGAGACGCGTGACGATCGGCTGTTGCTACGAACCCACACTTCGCCTGTCCAGATCCGTGCCATGCGCGATACGGAGCCGCCCATCCGCGTGCTCACGCCGGGTCGCTGCTATCGCTACGAGGCCGTTGACGCCAGCCACGGCTTCGAGTTCTTCCAGCTCGAGGCGCTGATGGTCGACGAGGGCACCACCATGGCCCATCTACGGGGGCTGCTGGACGCCTTCGCGCATGCCATGTTCGGAGCCGACCGGGCCACGCGCTTCCGCCCCGGCTACTACCCCTTCACGGAACCGTCGGTGGCCTTCGACATCGGCTGCGTGGTGTGTGAGGGCGAGGGTTGCCCGGCCTGCGGCCGCAGCGGCTGGATGACCATCCTCGGCGCCGGCATGGTGCACCCGGTCGTGCTGCGCAACGGCGGCATCGATCCGGAGCGCTACCAGGGCTTCGCTTTCGGTATGGGTGTCGACCGCATCGCCATGCTGCGCTACGCCATCACCGACATCCGCGCCTTCCTCGTGGACGACATGCGTTTCCTGGAGCGACTGTAGATGCGCGTCCCGCTTTCGTGGCTCCGCGAGTTCGTCGATGTCGACCTCAGCCCTGAGGAGCTGGCTGAGAGACTGACCCTGCTGGGCATGGAGGTCAGCTCCATCGAGCGTATCGGTGCCGACTGGCAGAACATCGTGGTCGGCGAGCTGATCGAGGTCGCGCCGCACCCCAACTCCAACAAGCTTTCGCTCACGCGTGTCCGCACGGGCATCGGCGACGAAGAGCTGTCCGTCGTCTGTGGCGCCACCAACATCGAGAAGGGCCAGCGCATCCCGGTGGCCCGGCCCGGCTCGGTCCTGCCCGGCGATCGCCACATCGACATCACGACCATCGCCGGCACCGAAAGCCAAGGCATGCTCTGTTCCGGCGACGAGCTCGGTCTTACCAGCGACGCCGATGGCATCCTTATCCTGCCCGAGGACTCGGAGCTGGGCCTGGCCATGGCTGACATGGCCGGCGACATCGTGCTGGATGTGGACGTCAAGCCCAATCGTGGCGACGCGCTGAGCATCCTCGGCCTCGCTCGCGAGGTGGCCGCCGCCACGGGCGGCACGTTGCGCTGGCCGGATCTCTCGGTGGAGGAGTCCGGTGACAGGACGGCCGATCATCTCAAGGTCGAGGTCGCGGACACGGACCTTTGCCCGGTCTTCGTCGGCCGCTACGTCGAAGGTGTGACCGTCGGCCCGTCGCCCTGGGAAGTGCAGAGGCGACTCATCGCCGCGGGCGTGCGGCCCATCTCCAACGTCGTCGACGCCTCGAACTACGTGCTCATGGAGCTGGGCAAGCCCATCCATACGTTCGACGCCGACGCGGTCAAGGACGGCCGCATCACGGTGCGCACGGCTGTGACCGGTGAGACGCTCGAGACGCTGGACCACGTCAAGCGTGAGCTGGCGCCTGACACGCTGCTCATCACCGACGCCGACGGCCCGCTGGCGATCGCCGGCGTCATGGGTGGCGCGGACTCAGAGGTCGGCGACGAGACCACTGACATCATCATCGAGTCGGCCATCTTCGACCCCGTCAGCGTGCGTCGTACGGCCTTCCGCTACGCCCTGCGCAGCGAGGCCAGCCAGCGGTTCGAAAAGGGGCAAGAACACCGCATGGCGCGTCTCGGCGCCGACCGCACGGCCGCGCTTATCAAGCGCTGGGGCGGTGGTCGGGTCGCGACCGGAGTGGTGGACACACAGCCGGAGGCGCCGGCACAGACACGTATCGCGTTCCGGCCCGCCCGTGTCGGTCAACTGCTCGGAGCAGAGATCGCCGTCGAGGAGCAAACCGAGCTCCTGGCCCGTGTCGAGATCGCGACGGAGGCCGCCACGGCTGGGGAGCGGATCCCGCTCATCGCCGGCGAGGAGCCGCTGAAGATCGAGGCCGATCCGGCGCAGACGCTCGTGGCACTCATCCCCGGGCATCGGCGGGACCTGGCCATCGAGGCGGACATCATCGAGGAGATCGCCCGGGTCCGCGGCTACGAGACGCTCGATGGTCTCCTGCCCGACACGGGCATGCCACCCTACCGCCCCGACCCGCAACGCCTCACCGACCAGCTGCGGACAGCGCTCTCGGGTGCCGGCCTCAACGAGCTCATCACCCACGGCCTCATCAGCCCCGAGGATCACGCCTGGCTCGGGTTCGAGGCGGACGATCCGGGCACCATCGTGGCTGCCAACCCGGTCACGCTCGATCACTCCCAGCTGCGCCGCTCGATGATCCCGGAGCATCTCCGTGTGCTCGTCGAGAACGAGCGACAGAAGACGCCCGATATCCATGCCTTTGAACTCGGGGAATTGCACGAGTGGCGCGACGGCGAACCCGTCCAGACGGCGGCGCTGGCCATCCTGCTGGCCGGCCGCGATCGCCCGGTCTCGCGCGACCGCGAGCCCGGCCGGGTCGACGTCGGCCTGGCCAAGGGGCTGCTCGAGCGCCTCGCCGAGCGCCTGACGTGGACGCGGCTCCGCTACGAGCCGCTGACACCCCGGGTGGGCGTCGAACACCCCGGCCGGACGGCTGCGGTGGTAGCCGTGGCTGACAGTGGCGACAGCACCCTCGTCGGTCGCGTCGGCGAACTGCATCCGCGGCTGCTGGAGGCCTACGGTGTCAACGCCGACCACGTCGTCTTCGCCGAGATCCGGCTCGAGGCCTTCAGCCGCCTCGTCCCGGACCGTTTACGCGTCGGTCGCCTCGAGCACCTTCCGGGCGTCGAACGCGACATCGCCGTGGTCGTCTCAGAGGGAACCCCCGCCGGCCACGTCGAAGCCGTCATCCGCGAGCACGGCGGGCCGGCACTGCGCGGTGTCACGCTCTTCGACCAGTATCGCGGAAGCCCGCTCGCAGCGGACGAAAAGAGCCTCGCCTATCGCCTCCGCTTCGAGTTCGTAGACGATGGTCCGGGCGACGAATCGGTCGATCCTGCGATAGAGCGGTTGATTGCGGTGTTGTCCCAGCGACTTGGCGCACGCCTACGCTCCTGATAGCGTAGGCCCAATGAGGTGCCTGTCATGACCATCGGGTCGACTGATATCTTCCTCCTGGTCATCATCGTGTCCACGTTGGTCGTGGGCTTCTTCTGGGGCGCGGTGCGCAGCCTGCTGCTCCTGGCCGGCTGGATCATCGCCTTCCTCACGGCCGTCTACCTGCAGCAGGAGCTGGGCGCCTACCTGGCGCGCCAGTGGGACAACTACACGCCGGCCTTCAATCAGATGGCCGCTTTCGGCATCGTCTTCGTCTTGATGATCGTGGCCACGCCAGTGCTCATCTTCGTGGTCACCCGCGGCAGCCAGCGGGTCACGCACTACCAGGTCCTCGACGACCTCGTGGGCGCGACCTTCGCGGTCTTCGTGGTCGTGCTCAGCATCGCCGGCGTGCTCATCGTGCTGGCCACCTACTACGGCGACGGCCAGCCCGTCGTGGAGTCGGCCGGCGGACCGCTGTGGGTCGCGAACCTGTACCAGGAACTCCTCCTCTCGAACATCGGCAGCAGCATCAACGAGCATCTCGTGCCCATCGTCGGGTTCGTGCTGGGGCCGGTCCTGCCGAACAACGTGCGCGAGGTCTTCGGTTGACCCTGGCCACGCACCACGCTGGCGACGCCCCCTCCGAGCATCCCGACCCACCACCGACGATCCTGCGACCGATCGACGCCGCACTCGTATCGGCGGACGCGGCGACCACAGCACAGGCGCTGCTCGGGACGCTGCTCGTGCGCGATGACGGTGCCGGGCGTCGGATCGGGCGCATCGTGGAGACCGAAGCCTATGCCGGGCCCGACGACCAGGCCAGCCATGCGCGCGCCGGGCGGACCCCTCGCACGGCGGTGATGTTCGGCCCGCCGGGCCACGCTTACGTCTACCTCGTCTACGGCATGCACCACTGTCTCAACGTCATATGCGGACCCGACGGCCAGGCCGCGGCCGTGCTCATCCGCGCCCTCGAGCCCGTCGAGGGGCTCGAGCGCATGCGCGAATGCCGAGGCCGAACGGCAGGACCACTCGGGCGCACCGCGGCGGGTCCAGCCCGCGCCTGCCAGGCGCTCGACATCGACCGCACGCTGAGCGGTCTCGACCTGCTCTCGGATGTGCGCCTGTGGCTGGCCACCGACCCCGCCCGGACCGTGGCCAGAGCGGAGGTCGTGAGTGGGCCGCGCATCGGCGTCGACTACGCGGGTCCCGAATGGGCTGCTCGCCCGTGGCGCTTCGGCGTGGGCGACAGCCCGGCACTCAGCCGGCCGTTCCCGGTCCAGCCCTGATGGACACCCGCTCGGCTGAGCTGCTCGAATTCCCGCTCATCCGGGAGCGGTTGGCTGCGTACGCCGCCTTCGAGCCGTCCCGCCGACTGGCCCGGGCCGTGGAGCCGGCTACCGACCGGCTCATCGTCACTCGCCGGCTCGATGAGACCGACGAAGCCCGCTGGCTGCTGCAGGAGAAGCCGCAGGTGGGCGTCGGGAGCGCCCGCGACATCACGCCCGTCGTCGCGCGCGCCAAGCGTGGCGGCCGCCTCGACCCGGGCGAGCTGTGGGCCACGGTGGAGACGCTCATCGCCGCGGGCCGGCTGGTGGACGGGCTACGCGAGCTGGACCGGCCGTTGCTGCATGCGCTCTACCGCTCGATCGACCCGCTGCCCGCGCTGCGGACGCGGCTCGAGGCCAGCGTCGATCCGAGCGGCGAGGTGCTCGACACCGCCTCGCCGGCGCTCGGCGGCTTGCGACGTGCCGTGCGCCTGGCGCACGAACGGCTGCGCAACCGACTCGACGCGCTGGTCCGCTCCGATGTCGCGAGCGCGTTGCAGGAGCCGATCATCACCCTGCGCAACGGCCGCTATGTCGTGCCCGTGCGGGCAGACGCCCGCAGCCGCGTGAAGGGTATCGTCCACGACCAGTCTGGCAGCGGCCAGACGGTCTTCGTGGAGCCGCTCATCGCGGTCGAGATGTCCAACGCCTGGCGTGAGGCGGAGCTCGCAGCACAGGCTGAAGAGGAGCGCGTCCTCGACGAGCTCTCGGCGCACGTGGCGACAGACGCCGAGGCGCTCGAAGCCGACCTCGACGCACTCGCCCGCTTCGATCTGTGGATGTGCCGCGCCCGCCTTGCCGAGGAGCTCGACGCGGTCCGGCCCACGCTGACCTCCGAGCGACGCGTGTCGCTGCTCTCGGCCCGGCATCCGGGCCTCGACGGCGAGGTCGTGCCCATCGATGTCCACCTCGGCGACGGCTACACCGCGCTCGTGATCACCGGGCCCAACACCGGCGGCAAGACCGTGGCCCTGCGCACGGTGGGCCTGCTGGCGCTGATGTTCCAGTCCGGTATGCACGTTCCCTGCGCACCGGGCAGCGTCATGCCCATCTTCGGCGACGTCCTCGCCGATATCGGCGACGAGCAGTCGGTGGCCCAGTCGCTCTCCACCTTCAGCGGGCACCTGCGAACCATCACCCGCATCGTGGAAGCGGCTGACCGGGACACCCTCGTGCTGCTCGACGAGCTCGGTGCCGGCACCGATCCCACCGAAGGCTCGGCCCTTGCCCAATCTCTGCTCGACCACTTCATCCGCGCCGGCTCGCTGGTGGTGGCTACCACCCACTACGCTGAGCTCAAGACCTACGCCCACAACGAGGACCGTGCCCGCAATGCCTCGGTCGACTTCGACCTGGCCACCCTGCGGCCCACGTACCACCTCTCGATCGGCCTGCCCGGTACCAGCCAGGCGTTCGCCATCGCCGAGCGGCTGGGACTGCCGCAGGTTCTCGTGGACGATGCTCGCTCGCGCCTGTCCGAGGCGCAGCAGGAGTTCGAGACGACGCTGGCCTCGATCCGTGCGTCACAGGTGGACATCGCGGCGGCTGAGGCACGAGCGTCCGATGCGGAGCAGAAGATGAACGCCGCCCTGGCCGAGGCCGAAGAGGAACGCCGACGGGCCCGGGCCGAACGCCGCATCGCTGCAGAGGAGGCCCGACGTCAGGCAGAGGTGGCCCTCGCGGCCATCGAGGCCGAGATCGCCGAGATGCGCGGCTCGCTCGCGCGTGAGACCCTCACCGAAGAACGGCTCGACCAGGCCATGAGCCGCATCGACGCTCGCCTCGGTGTCATGCCCGCCGTGGATGAGATCAGGGAGCCGGCGCCCGCAACGCCGCGCTGGAGCGTCGGCGACCGGGCCTTCGCCTCGAGCGGCTGGCACGGCACCATCGCCAGCCTCGACGAAGGCAAGGGCCGCGCCACGCTGGAGGTCAACGGCCTGCGCGTGGACGTCAAGCTCGATGAGCTGCAGTCGTCCGCGGGCGGGGGAGGGGCCGCGGCGCCCGATGCCCGACCCAAGAGCGGCCGGCGGGGTGACTTCGGCGAGGCGCCCGACACGAACTACGCCACCGGCGCGGCTCGCGCCAAGGCCAGCGCTGCGAGCACACGGCGGGCCCGGGCCGTGGCCTCGAGCCTCGATCTCCGGGGTGCGCGCGTGGAGGAGGCCCTGGCCATGCTCGACCAGTACCTCGACGACGCCGTCCATGCCGGCGCCGGCAGGGTGACGGTCATCCACGGTCACGGTTCCGGCGCCATGAGAGACGCCGTGCGCGAGATGCTGAGCGGGCACCCACTGGTTCGCAAGTGGCGTCCCGGCGAGCAGGGGGAAGGCGGCGACGGCGCGACCGTCGTCTCGTTCTAGCCTGCGCTCCTAAGCTGCAGGCGACGATCCAGGCGATCCGTCGGCCGCGGGCGGCGCGTCAGCCGCAGGCGCTGCCGCCGTCGGCTCGGGCGTCGCTGCCGGCGGCGGCTTCTGCGTGGGCGCGGGGGTCGGATCGGGCGGTGGCGTGGGCGCCGGCGTCGGTGCCGGCGTGGGCTTGGCGGTCGGCTTGGGCGTGGGCGCCGGCGTGGGCTTCGGGGTGGGCGCCGGAGTGGGCGCCGGCGTGGGCTTGGGCGTCGGCTTTGGCGTGGCCTCGGGCTCGGGCGTGGCCTCGGGCTCGGGCGTGACCTCTGGCACGAGCGTGGCCTCGGGCGACACTTCGGGGGCCAGCGACACCTCGGGTGTGGGCTCCGGCGAGGGCTCGTCGGTGGGCTCCTCGGTCGGCTCTTCGACGGGCATCTTCTGGCACGACCGGGCCGGGGGGAACTGGCCGCCCCAGGACGCGCCGTAGGGCTGGTAGTAGGGAGCGTAGAAGTAAGCCGTGTAGGTGGTCTTGGAGGGTGACACGTTGGCACCCACACCGGCGCCCCGCCGGGCGCGCTTGATCCAGCCCTTGTTGGCCTGGCTCCAGCTGCTGTGGGCGGACTCGGCATCGTCGAGGATGAGGTAACCCCGAGTCCTGGGCGTGCCCTCGCAGCGGTCGTCCCACCGGTACCAGCTGCCGTCACTGCCCTTGATGACCTCCATCGACCTGATATAGGGATCCGCGGTGGGGGCGGTGCCGGTCACGAAGAGCTCGTCGTACTGGCGGCGTGAGTAGGGCGACGGGACATGTCCGGTCCAGGCATCGACGCGGTACGAGGAGAGGCCGGAGGGCCGCGCGAAGTCGCGCACCGCCCAGTTCTTGGTCACGTCGGTGATGAAGGCGTCCCACAGCGGGGCTGCGACATCGAGCGAGAAGACGGGGTTGGCGACCGAGGTCACCGGGCTGCCGTTGCTGTTGCCGGCCCACACTCCGACCGAGAGGGCGTATTCGCCGTTCTTGCGACCCTGGTCGCTTGGTGGCGCGAGGTAGCCGTAGGCGTTGAGGTCCTTGGCATCATTCGAGGTGCCGGTCTTGAGGGCTGCCGGTCGGCGCGAGCCGTTGCCGGCCGTGATCTGCGCGTAGTCCGACCACACGCCGTTCTCCGAGGGGTCGGTGTTGCCCTTGAGGATGTCGGTCATCACGTACGCTGCCTGCTCGCTGATGACGCGCTCGCCCTTGGGTGCCCCGCGCCGGTACTCGACCGGGTTCTTGCTGTTGACGCTGCTGACCTCGAGGATCGAGGTCAGGCCTGTGTTCACGCCGCCGTTGGCCATGGTGGCGTAGGCCTGGTTCAGGTCGAGCGGGTGGACCTCCAGCGTGCCCAGGGCCATCGACAAACCAGGCGATGAGCGCTGCTGGAAGTCCATGCCGAAAGCCTGGGCCTTGTTGAAGACCTTCTTCTGGCCCACGATGTCGAGAGCCTTGACCGCCGGCACGTTGAGCGACAGCTGCAGAGCGTCGCGCAGGCGTAGCGGGCCACGCTCGTAGGCCGAGAAGTCGGTGGGCGCGTAGCCGCCGAAGTCGGTGGTCACGTCCATGAACATCGACGCTGCGGTGAGCGTGCGGTCATTGATGCCGGTGGCATAGGTGAACGGCTTGAAGGTGGAACCAGACTGGCGCCAGCCCTGGCTGAGCACGTCGTACTGCGGCTGCATCTTGGGGTTGACCTTGGCCCGCTCGTAGTAGTTGGCCGAACCCACATAGGCGATGATCTCGCCGGTCTGGTAGTCGATGGCTGAGAGCGCCGCGTTCCAGACGTCCTGCGTGCGCAGCTTCTGCAACCAGCTCGCGTAGGGCACACCCAGGTTCCGGGCCGCGTTGGCCGGGTTGTTGCGATGGGGCACGAGCGCGGTGGCCTCGACCCACTTCTCCGCCTTGTTGTGGACCTTGAGGTCAAGCGTGGTGGTCACGCGCAGGCCACCGTTGCTGATGGCGTCACAGGTCTCGGCGTCGCCGCAGAGCCGCTCGGTCAGCTCGTCAAGCACGTACCACACGAAGTGCGGGGCCTTCCATTCCTGCGCGCTCTGCTGCTCGACGATCAGCGGCTCGTTCATCGCGTCGCGGTAGTCCTGCGTGCTGTAGCGGTCGCCGCTCAGCACCCGGCGCGTGGGGTCCTGCGCGAGCAGGCTCAGCACGAGATTGCGGCGCTGGTAGATGGCCGAGCTGGTGGGCACCTCCCACTTGCCATCGTCGTTCTTGACCGCGTTGCGCACGAGGTCGTAGGTCGAAGGCGCCTGCGGGATGGCCGCGAGCGTGGCTGCCTGGGCCAGGCTCAAGTCGTTGAGGTCGTTGATCCCGAAGTAGGACCTGGCCGCAGCCAGCACGCCGTAGCTGTTGTTGCCATAGAAGTTCTGGTTGAGGTAGGCCGTGAGGATGGCCTGCTTACCCTCCTCGCCGCGGTAGTAGTCGGTCACCCGCACCGACTGGATGAGCTCCTTGATCTTGCGATCGCCAAGGCGCGTGGACTCGCCGGTGACCTCGTCGGGCAGGAGCTTCTGGCGCACCAGCTGCTGGGTGATGGTCGAGCCACCGCGCGGGTCGCCGGTGAGCGTGTCGAAGGCCGAAGAGATGATGCCGATGGGGTCGATGCCGGTGTTGGCCCAGAAGGTCTTGTCCTCCACCGCGGTGACGGCATCCGCGAGCTGGGCCGGGACCCGGCTCCAGGTGATGGTCCGTCGCCGCTCGCCTCCGGGCGACAGCCTGGCCAGCGGGCTGCCGTTGCGGTCATAGATGATGGTGACCTCGGGGAAGGTGATCCTCTCGAGCTGGCTGGGGTGCTTGAGGTCCTGGCTGTAGACGAAGGCGGCCCCGACGACGCCCACGAAGCCGGTCATGGCCACGAGCACGAAGAGCGCGAAGACAAGCACGACCGTGGCCTTGAGGACGCGCGCTTTGCGACCGACGCTGGCACGGCGTACGGGCGCAGGCTGCGGCGGTGCGGGCGGTCGGGACGGGGGATAGGGACGCATTCGTGGCTAACCGTAGCAGCGCTCCGCACGTCTGTCGGGTGCCCCGCGGGCGGTCACCAGCACGCTGACGCTCAGGCGTGGCTAGCATGAAGGGATGCACACACAGACTTATCCGCTGCCCGGTCCATGGGCATGAGCGGCCGCGCCCTGCTCGATGAACTCGGCTGGCGTGGTCTCGTCCACCTCCAGTCCGAGGGTCTCGAGCAGCGCCTCGCAGCCGGGCCCGTCAGCGCCTACATCGGCTTCGATGCCAGCGCCACCTCGCTCCACGTCGGCCACCTGCTGCAGGTCTTCCTGCTGACCCATCTGCAGCGAGCCGGCGGCCGCCCCGTCGTGCTCATCGGCGGCGGCACGGGCATGATCGGCGATCCCTCGGGCAAGTCGTCCGAGCGGGTGCTGCTCGATGCCGACGCCATCGAGCGCAACTCGGCCGCCTTGAAGTCGCAGCTCGAGCGGTTCCTCGACTTCTCGCCCGGCCCGACCCAGCCGAAGATGCTCAACAACCTCGACTGGCTCGGGAAGATGTCGATGATCGACTACCTGCGCGACATCGGGAAGTACTTCACGGTGCCCTACATGCTCTCCAAGGAATCCGTGCAGGCGCGCCTCGCGGCCGGCATGAGCTTCACCGAGTTCAGCTACCAGACGCTGCAGGCGGCCGACTTCCTGCACCTCCACCAACAGGAGGAGGTCGACATGCAGATGGGCGGCGCCGACCAGTGGGGCAACATCACCGCCGGGCTCGAGCTCATCCGCCGCGTCGAGAGCCGGGAGTCGGACGGGGAGGAGACCGAGGGCCACGAGCCGACCGCCTTCGGATTGTGCAGCCCACTGCTGCTCAACCGTGCGGGCGTGAAGATGGGCAAGTCGGAGAAGGGCGCTGTCTTCCTCGACGGCGAGCTGACCAGCCCCTACGACTTCTACCAGTACTGGATCAACGACGACGACGAGGTCGTGCTCGACCACCTGCGCTGGCTGACCACCATGACACACGAAGAGGTCCAAGCCATCGGGGAGGCCCACCAGGCGGCACCCGAGCAACGTCTTGCCCAGAAGGCCATCGCCTTCGACCTGACCGCGCGCATCCACGGACCCGAGGAAGCCGAGCGGCAGGTGGTGGTTGCTTCGGCGGCCTTCGCCACCGCGGTCGACGATCCGGCCGCGCTGGCCGTGCTCTACGACGCGGTCGGTGGTTTCGAGTTCGGGGCCGAGGCCGACGATTGGACGGCGCTCGACGTGGCGGTGGCGGCGGGCGGCTCGTCGAAGGGCGAAGCCCGACGGCTCATCGGCCAGGGCGGCTTCCGCATCAACGGCCAGCAGCTGACCGATCCCGAGGCCACACCGCCCGCGCTCATCGGCGAGCGCTACTGGTGGGTAGCCATGGGCAAGAAGCGCCGCTTCGTGGGTCGTCGCGCCGGTTAGGTGGCGCTACGCCCGCCACTGAGCTCTTCCATCCTGGCCGCGGTGTAGCCCGGTCCCTCTGCTCGTGTCAGCTGGCCCAGCACGTCCATGGGCAGGTCGTCGAGCACGGCGTGGTTGCTGTTGAAGAGCAGGTGCGCATCGACGGCCAATCCGAAGTCAGATCCCTCCTTGACCGCCTGATACAGGTTGCGTGGGCTGACCGAGTCGCCCACGTTGATGACCGGCACGCCGGCCGCCCGTAGCTCGTCGAAGAGCCCGGTCAGCGGCCGAGTGTGGCAGGTGACCACATCGTCGACCTCGATCGTCGTCCGCCCGAACTCCGCGTCACGCAGGACCACCGTGCCGCCATCGATCGACTCGACGGTCGTACTGGTGATGACCTTGACCTTGTGCTGGTACGGCTTCGATGCGAGGACCTCGGCTTCGCCCTGTTCGAAGCGCTTGCGCAGGACGTACATGTGGATGACCTCGCAATCGGCGGCGAACTCCCGGTTCTCGGTGACGATGGTGAGCTCCTTCCCGATGTCAGCGAGGAAGGCTGCGGTGTCGGTTGCGGCGTAGCTGTCGCCCCAGAGCAGGACTCGCCGGCCCAGCTTGCGCATGCGTCGTCCACCGGGGTGGCACTCACACGAGATCTTGGGACAGGCCATGGCCTCCTCGAAGGGCACGACCGCGGTGGCGTCGCCGTGCACCTCGGGTACGAACGATCGTGCACCGGTGGCATTGAGCACCACGTCATAGGCCCGTAGCTCCGCGGCGGAGGGCGCGTGCCCCAGCCTGATGTCGACCGCCAGTTCCAGCAGCTGATCGCGGATCCAGTCGAGGTACCAGCGCATCTTCTCCTTGCCCGGCACGAGGCAGACGTAGAGCATGGCCCCACCGAGCTCGTCGTGCTTCTCGAAGAGCGTCACCTGGTGACCCCGTTCGGTCGCGATGCGCGCCGCTTCCATGCCGGCCGGACCGCCGCCCACGATGGCCACCTTGACCGGCTT
Organism: uncultured Chloroflexia bacterium; assembly: GCA_963731995.1. Lineage (GTDB taxonomy): Bacteria > Chloroflexota > Limnocylindria > Limnocylindrales > CSP1-4 > JAFMJV01. The sequence continues at coordinate 201,159 of CAVSXV010000008.1, read as the reverse complement.
GTCCGTCGGTCGCATGTCCGTGTAGCGCGGATCGCCGCAGGCAGCGTTGATGGAGCAGGCGATCTCCTTCTGGGCCATGAGCGACTCCTGCCAGCAGCCCCCGAGGCAGGAGATACAGCGGCGGATCGACTTGACCCGGCCGAGCTGTGCCTTCACCGGCCAGTACGGATCGGCCAGTAGCTGGCGCCCGAGGCCCACCAGGTCCGTCTTGCCCTGCGTCAGGATCTGCTCGCAGTAGTCCGGATCACGCAGCGAGTGGCTGGTGATGACCGGGATACCCACGACCCGCTTGGTGGCCTCGGATGCGTACGTCGCCCAGCCCTGCGGGTATGGGGGCGGGTCGAAGCCCGCACCGGGGCTCTCCTGCATGCCCATCGAGAGGTCGAGGGCATGCACGCCGGCGCGCTCGAAGGCCCTCGCCGTCTCGAGGCCTTCCTCGAGGTCACGGCCGCCTTCGCACCACTCCTCGAACGAGTAGCGCACGAGCAGCGGGAACGACCGGCCACACTTCTTCTGGATGGCATCGACGACGGCCAGCGGGAAGCGCATGCGGTTCTCGAAGCTGCCACCGAAGCGGTCGGTGCGCATGTTGAGAAAGGGGCTCATGAATTCGGACAGCAGGTAGCCGTGTGCCGCGTGGAGCTCGACCGCATCGAAGCCGGCCTGCTTGATGCGCCAGGCGGCCTCGCTGAAGAGATCCACCAGCTCCATGATCTCGGGGATCGAGGCCTCGCGGATCTCCTTGCCCTTCTCCTCGGCGTTCTCGTAGACGATCTCGTGACCGGCTGACCAGGGCAACTTCAGGACGCGATCGGTGGCGCCCAGCGTGTTGAAGCGTGGGATCGCGCTCTGGCGACCGGGATGCTGGAGCTGGACCGCGCACTTGGCGCCGTAGCGATGCATGGCTTCAGCCAGGCGCGCAAGGCCCGGGATGTAGTTGTCGCCATCGGCCACGAGGCAGGTGACGGTGGGTCGGCCGGTGGCCATGTGTGGCGTCGTCGCACCCACGATGATGAAGCCGGTGCCGCCCTTGGCGATCGTCGCGTGATGGTGGATGTCACGCTCGCTGACCTCGCCGTCCGCATGGGACGAGCTGATGTCGATCGGCACCTGCACGATACGGTTGGGCAACTCCATGTCGCCGATGCGAAGCGGGCTGAAGAGATGCGGGAATGCCATGCTTGTCCCCCGGTTGGCTGGCGTGGGTCGGTCCCTCGATGGTCCTTCGCCCCAGGAGTGCGGGCAATGCCAGAGCCGGTCGGCGTGGTGACAGAAGCGGCTGCGGGAGGCCGATGCGCCACGCCGTTCAAGCCAAGCGGCCCTGTCCGATGTGGCTGCTGCCGGGCATGGTGCGAGCGATGGCCGTCTACGTCTGGCAGCAGGAGCTCGACCCGGGCTTCCCGCTGGCCGTGTTCGAGTACGCCGTGCACGGAGAGGGCGATCCCATGCATTGGCATGACCACCTCGAGATCGCGCTCGTGCTCGATGGGCGAGGGGGGTTCGAGTTCGGTGGTCGTCGGCTGCCAGCCCAGCCGGGGGACGTCTTCTTCATCGACGACTCGCAGCCACATGTGGCCCGTGCCGAGCCTGGCGCGGACCTCCGCCTCCTGCTGGCGCTCTTCCGTCCGGAACTCATCGCCGGGCCGGGCTGCCGTGAGTTCGACCTGGGCTACCTGGCCGCCTTCCGACCAGACGATCCGACGGAGTCACCTCGGGTCGCGGGGTCCAGCCCACTCTCGGCGGAGATCCGGCCGGTGTTGCTGGAGCTCCAGCGGCTCTGCGACCGCGCCGACCGCCGCGAGCAGCAGCTCGTCGACGCCACGCTGCGACGCGCCCTGGCTCTGGCCAACCGCGACCGCGGGGCGAGCCCGGCGGCGGCGGCCGGTGGGTCAGCCGCGGCCCGCCGCAGGCTCATCCGTCCGGTGCTGGCCTACATCGATCGCCACGGAGGCGAGCCCATCACGCTCGAGCAGGTGGCGGCCGTGGCGCACGTCAGCCCCTCACGCATCCGGCACGTCTTCAAGGAGGTGACCGGGCTCGGCTTCAAGGACTACGTCACGCACGTGCGCATCGCCGAGGCCAAACGCCTGCTGCTCTCGACCGATCTCTCGGTGGAGGAGGTGGCGCATGCGGTCAGCTACACCAACCTGAGCCAGTTCTACAAGGTCTTCGACCGCTCATGCTCGATGTCGCCGGCGACGTATCGCCGCTACTACACGCCGACGAGTAGGGACCGAGGTGGCGCTCAGGCCTTGTGACGAGCCTTGAGTGTCTCGATGACCGCCGAGGGCGGCAGGCCTCGCTCCGCGCAGAGCACGAGCGAGTGGTAGAGCAGGTCCGCCAGCTCGCCGGCCAGCTCGCCGGTCGGTCGCTCGGCACCAGTTCGCTGGGCGACGTCGTCGTCCTTGGCCGCCATGACCACCTCGGTGGCTTCCTCGGCCACCTTGCGGGCCGTGGCATCGACCCCTGCCTCGAGCAGCTTGCTCGTGTACGAGCCTGTCGGCCGAGTACGCGCGCGCTCATCGATGGTGGCCCACAGTCGCTCGAGCCAGGCGAAGTCCTGGCGAGCGGTGGAGGAGTCGGATGTCTCCGCGCCCGGCTCGAGGTCGAAACAGGAGCGGGCCTCGGTGTGGCACGTGGGACCCGCGGGCCGGGCCGTGATGAGCACCGCGTCAGCATCGCAGTCGAGCTCCATCGAGATCACCGCGAGCGTATTGCCGCTGGTCTCACCCTTCTTCCAGAGGGCGTCGCGCGATCGCGAGTGGAAGTGGGCCTCGCCTGTCTCGAGCGTGGCCGCGACCGCCTCGGCGTCCTGCCACGCCACCATCAGCACGCGCCCGTCGTCGGCGTCCTGGACCACGGCCGCGACCAGACCGTCGGGGCCATAGCTGACGGTCGCGGGGTCGAGCGGCCGTGGGTCTGGCGCGCCCATCAGGCAGCACCACGGGTGAGGCGCACGGGCACACCGGCCGCGGCCATGTCTGCCTTGACCGCCTCGATGGAGTGGATGTCGCGGTGGAAGATCGAAGCCGCCAGCACGGCATCGGCGTTGCCGGCGGTCACGGCCTCGGTCATGTGGGCGGGCGTGCCGGCGCCGCCCGAGGCGATGACGGGCACGTGGACCAGGTCGGTCACCGTCCGCAGCAGCTCGATGTCGAAGCCGTCCTGCGTGCCGTCCCGGTCGATGGACGTGAGCAGGACCTCACCGGCGCCATTCTCGACGCACCGTTGGATCCATTCGACAGCGTCCAGGCCGGTGGCCTCGCGGCCGCCCTGCACCACCACCTCCCAGCGACCGGGCTGGCCGGGCACCGCCCGCGCGTCGACGCTGATGACCACGCATTGGCTGCCGAAGCGGCGAGCGCAGGTGCCGATGAGGTCGGGGTCGCGCACGGCCGCGGAGTTGACCGCCACCTTGTCGGCCCCGGCCCGCAGCACGTCGCGCATCTCGAGCGCGGAACGGACGCCACCACCGACGCTGAGCGGTACGAAGACCTGGCTGGCGGTGCGCTCGACGATGTCGAGCAGGGTGCCGCGCCCCTCAGGGGCGGCGGTGATGTCGAGGAAGCAGATCTCGTCGGCGCCGGCATCGGCATAGCGCTTGGCCAGCTCGGGCGGATCGCCTTCGTCGGTGAGGTCCACGAAACGGACGCCCTTGACCACCCGACCGTCCTTCACGTCGAGGCAGGGGATGACGCGCTTGAGCAGCATCAGGCGGTCACCTCGGCCGCTGCGGGGCGGTCGGCGGCGATGAGCCCGAGCGTGTTGCGCAACATGCGCAGCCCGTCGTCACCGGAGCGCTCGGGGTGGAACTGGAAGCCGAGGATGTGGTCGCTGGCCACGAGGCTCGCGAAACGGCCACCGTGCTCGGTCTCGGCGACGACGATCTCGGGATCGCGCGGCACGGGCACGTAGCTATGCACGAAGTAGGCAGGGGTGCCGTCGGGCAGGCCCTCGAGCACCGGATGCTCGCGCTGCACCTCGAGCCGGTTCCAGCCGATGTGGGGCAGGCTCGGGGCATCGGGGATGAGCTCGACGTCGCCCTCGAGCAGGCCCAGCATCTGTGCGCCGTCCTCGTGGCTGGTCTCGAACAGCAGCTGCAGTCCAAGGCAGATGCCGACGAACCAGGTGCCCGCGCGGACGCGCTCGACGATGGGCTCGACGAGCCCCTGCCGGCGCAGGCGACCCATGGCCGCTTCGCTGGCGCCGACGCCGGGCACGAGGATGACCTCCGCGCCCCGCAGCTGGTCGGGTGTCTCAGCCACGTTGACCTCTGCGCCCAGCAGGCGCAGCGCATTGCGGATGCTGATGAGGTTGCCGGCGCCGTAGTCGACGACGGCGACCCGGATGGGCTCGGTCATGCCGTCCCTCCGTCGAGCTCGAGCGAGCCCTTGGTAGAGGCCACGCCGGCGCGGCGCGGGTCGGGCGTCACGGCCATGCGCAGCGCGCGCGCGAGAGCCTTGAAGGCAGCCTCGGCGAGGTGGTGGTCGTTGCGGCCCCGGCCCTCGATGTGCAGCGTCGTGCCGCTCGCCTGCGCGAACGAGTAGAGCGCGTGCTCGACCATCTGGCTGTTGAGCTCGCCCATGCGGTCGGCCCGGAAGGGCAGGTCGATGACCGCGTACGGGCGGCCGGACAGATCCAGCGCGCAGGCGGCCAGCGATTCGTCCATGGGCACACGGGCGGCGCCGAAGCGGGTGATGCCGGCGCGGTCACCGAGGGCATCGCTGATGGCCCCACCGAGCGCAAGGGCCACATCCTCGACGGTGTGGTGATCGTCGATCTCGGTGTCGCCGACGGCCTTGATCTCGATGTCGATGAGCGAGTGGTGCGCGAGCGAGCTGAGCAGGTGGTCGTAGAACCCGACGCCGGTGGCGATGGTGGCCACACCGGTGCCGTCGAGGTCGACGCTGACCACGATGCGCGTCTCCCTCGTCTCGCGGATGCGCTCGCCGGTCCGTGCTCCGCTCATGCTGACCTCCCGGCCGACCAGGCCTCGATGACGTGGATGAAGCGTTCGTCCTGCTCACGGTTGCGCACCGTGAACCGCAGGTGCCCGGCCAGCGGGCTGTCGGGACCGAAGGTGCGCACCACGATGCCACCTCGCAGGAGGGACTCGTTGAGCTGGTCGGCCTCCGAAGGTGTGCCGATACGACAGAGCAGGAAGTTGGTGACGCTGGGGAGCGGTGGCAGACCGGCCGCGCTCAGGCGGGCGGCCAGCCACTCGCGTTCCTCGCCGAGGGCGGCCGCGTTGGCGGCCGCGATCTCCGGCTGGCGCAGGGCCCTGGCAGCGGCCGCCGCCGAGAGCGTGTTGAGCGACCCCGGCGGACGCACCCGTTCGAGCTGTTCGATGGTCGGGCGCGCTGCCACCGCATAACCCACGCGTAGTCCGGTCAGGGCGAACGCCTTCGAGAGCGTGCGCACCACGATGAGCGCCGCGTACTGGTCGCGCAGCTCGACGAGTGACCCGGGGTGGAACTCGATGTAGGCCTCATCGACGATGATCGCGGGTCCGCCGTTGGGCAGGGCGGCCCCGGCGTCGAGCAGGGCCACGAGGTCCGTGCGGGATTCGGGCGTGCCGGTGGGGTTGTTGGGCGCGCAGAGCCAGACGGCCGACGCGTCCTGCAGTGCCACTAGCATGGCCGGCATGTCCAGCCGGTAGCCATCCTCGGGGCCTCGGCGCACGACCGAGACCAGCTCGGCATCGCGCTGGCCCGTGAGCACCGCGTACATCGAGTAGGTGGGCACCGGCACGACCGATCGCTGACCCGGCGCGAGGTACGTCTTGGCGATGATGTCGAGGACCTCGTCCGCGCCGCAGCCGACGAGGATCTCGTCCGGTCGGGCTCCGACGTAGGCTGCCGCCGCTTCTGCCAGCTCGGCGTAGGTGGAATCGGGGTATTCGTGCAGGGGTGGATCCCAGGGACCCTCGAGCGCCTCCGGCAGGTACGAGAGCACCGCCGGGCTGGTGTTGGTATCGAAGCGCAGGATGTCTGCCGGGTCGAGCCCATAGCGGGCCGCGATGACGCGGTTCGGTGGCTCCCAGGTGTAGACGTTCGACGAGGCCACGAGGGCCTCGGTCGTTTCGAGCGACATCTCAGCTCCGGTCCTCGAAGCGGATCTCCACCGCGCGCCGATGGGCGGTCAGGCCCTCTGCCTCAGCGACCGCGGCCACCGCCGGCAGGATACGGGCGAGCCCGTCGCGGGTAACCCGGTTGACCTGCATCCAGCGACCGAACGACTCCACGCCCAGCGGACTGTAGGCCCGGCCGGCACCGGCCGTCGGCAGCACATGGTTGGAGCCGGCGGCGTAGTCACCGGCGGACTCGGGGGCGTAGGGGCCAAGGAAGAGCGAGCCCGCGTGGCGCAGCTTCGCGAGGGCGGCGTCCTCGTCGACGACCACGACCGACAGGTGCTCGGGCGCGTACTCGTCGGCAAAGGCCAGAGCCGCGTCGATGTCGGCGGTGATGACGATGGTGCCGGCAGCGCGGACGGACTCGGCCAGCGTGTCGCGCCGCAGCAGCGTGGGCAGCTGCCGCGCGATCTCGGCCTCGACCGCATCGGCCAGGGCTTCGGACGGCGTGACCAGCAGCGAGGGCGAGTCAGGACCATGCTCGGCCTGGCTCAGCAGGTCGGCCGCGACGTGCACGGGATCGGCGGTCTCGTCGGCGACGACCATGACCTCGGTCGGCCCGGCCGGCATGTCGATGGCACAGGAGTCCAGCACTTCGAGCTTGGCCGCGGTCACCCAGGCGTTGCCGGGCCCGACGATCTTGTCGACGCGAGTGATGGACTCGGTGCCATAGGCGAGGGCACCGACGGCCTGGGCGCCGCCCATGACCCAGAACTCCTCGACCTCCATCAGCCCGGCTGCCCCGAGCAGGGCAGGGGAGAGCTCGCCGTTCGCACCCGCGGGGCTGGCCACCACGAAGGTGCCCACGCCCGCGAGTCGTGCCGGGACCGCGCTCATCAGCAGCGACGACGGGTAGGCCGCGGTGCCGCCGGGGACGTAGGCCGCCACACGATCGAGGCCGCGCCAGACGCGGCCGACGTTGACACCGGGCTCGGTCTCGACCCATTGCTCGGGTGGCGGCACCTCGGCCGCATGGAACGACTCGATGTTGCGCGCCATCTGCTCGAGTCCCCGACGCAGCTCGGCCGGCAGCCGATCGCGGGCTGCGCGTAGTTCCGTGGGGAGCACCCGCAGGGCCGGGGCGTCCGCTGGTTCCGCGAGGCCGCCGCCGAAGCGGGCATTGGCGTCGCGCAGCGCAGCATCGCCACCATCGCGGATGGCATCGACGATGGCGCGCGCCTTGGCCCGGATGTCCGGCGTGGCGGTGGAGGCGCGGTCGGTGAGAGCCCGGCGTTCGGCGTCGCTGGCACCGGCCAGGCGCAAACGTCGGAGGGTCGGTGCGGTGGTATCGGTCACGGCAGGAGCTTCTCCACGGGGATGACGAGGATGCCGGTCGCGCCGGCTTCACGCAGCGGAACGAGGATGCGATGGACGTCGTTGGCGCCCACCACCGCGTGGACCGCGTGCATGCCCTCGTGCGCGAGCGGCAGCACGCTGGGCGACTCGAGCCCGGGCAGGATGGCCTCGATGGCCTCCAGCGAGTCGGTCGGCGCGTTCATCATCAGGTACTTCACGCCACGCCCGGCGATGACCGCCTCGATCATGGTGCGCACCTCAGCCATGACCGCCGCGGCCTGCGGCGTGACGTCCCTGCGGCCCACGAGGATGGCCTGGCTGGCGAAGAGCGGACCCACCGAGCGCAGGCCATTCATGATCAACGTCGATCCACTCGAGACGAGGTCCACCACGCCGTCGGCGAGGCCCATGGTGGGCGCGACCTCGACCGCACCCGAGACCGTCACGATCTCGGCTTCGATGCCCCGCTGCGTGAAGGTCGTCTCGGTGGCGTGGGGGTGGCTGGTCGCGAGTCGCATGCCCGCCAGGTCCTCGAGCGAGCGGGCAGGGGACTCGTTGGGCACCGCGGCCTCGAGGCGACAGTAGCCGTAGCCCAGCTCGGCGAGGGTGTCGAGGTCAGCACCGGCTTCGATGAGCAGGTTGGTGCCGGTGATGCCCAGGTCGGCCACGCCGTCGGCCACGAACTCGACGATGTCGTCGGTGCGCACGAAGAGGATGTCGAGCGGAAAGCCTTCGACCGAGGCGGTCAGCGCACGCGTGCCGTCTTCGAAACGCAGCCCCGCATCGTGGAGCAGCTGGAGCGACGGGCCTTGCATGCGGCCCTTGTTGGGGATGGCCAGCCGCAGCCGGCCCGATTCGGAGCCCGGAAAGGCGGTGACGCGTCCTTCGTTGGCGATCACTCGGCGGACTCCCCGCTGTCCAGTCGGTCGAGCGCCTCGCGGTACCCGTTCGTGCCGTGGTTGAGCCACTGGGCGATGCGGGTGACGGTGGCGGTGCTGGCGCCGGTGCGGCGGCTGATCTCCGCGTACGGGTGTCCAGCGTCGAGCAGGCGTACGACGTGCCACCGCTGGGCCAGGTCGTGCAGCTCACGCAGGGTGCAGAGGTCGCGGAAGAACCGCTCGGCCGCAGGGCGGTCGGGCAGCGCGAGGATGGTGTCAAGGAGGTCGCTCGAGTCTTCGGAGCGCCACTCGGTGGGGTCGATGCTCATGGTCTCCTGGTGGGCGTGCGGGTCCGTGTCGCTATGCTAGCATAGTAGCATGGTACAACGCTACAATGACCAAAGGAGCGGCGCGGCATGGAGCTGATCCCGGCCATCGACCTGCTGGGCGGTCGCGTGGTGCGCCTCTCGAAGGGTGCCTACGACGCGGTCACCGAGTACGGCGACGATCCTGTGGCGGTGGCACGTGGCTTCGAGCAGGCAGGGGCTGCGCGTATCCACATCGTGGATCTCGATGCCGCCCGCGAGGGGAGGGCGATGCAGGCGGACGTGATCGCCTCGATCGTGGCCGCGGTAGACGTGCCTTGCCAGGTGGCCGGTGGCGTCCGCGATGCCGATGCGGTGGCTGCCGGGCTGCGGGCCGGGGCGGATCGACTGGTACTGGGCTCCGCCCTGATCGGCAGCCCGCTGTTGGCCAGGACGCTCACCGAGCGCTATGGACCGGACCGGATCGTCTCGGCACTCGATGTGCGCGACGGGCAGGCCCTCGGCGATGGCTGGGTCGAAGGCGCGCGTGGGGCGGAGGTCATCGAGCTGGCGCAGACACTGGCCGAGAAGGGCGTGCGCTGGTTCGCCGTCACGGCCATCGCGCGAGACGGCCAGATGAACGGCCCCGACTACGAGCTGCTGGAGGCTGTGCGTGCCGCCGTACCGGGTGCGGCCATCATCGCCTCTGGCGGAGTGAGCTCGCTCGCCGACGTCCGCGAGCTGGCCGCCCGCGGCTTCGACGCGGCCATCACGGGCAAGGCCCTGTACGAGGGCGCGTTCAGCCTGGCCGAGGGACTGGCGGCGGCGGCCGACTGATCAGGACTCCGTTCTGGGCCGTCAGGCATACGATGTCTGTGCCCGCCGCCATACTGTCCGCCCAGCAGCAGAAGTGGAGCGTGGCGTGAGCGAGCATCCCATCAGGGCGGTGAAGACGTTCAGCACCGGCCAGGTGCGCATCCATCCGCAGCACGTCGAGCACAGCGCCTGGCCAGTTCCGATATGGCTGTTCCTCTCACGCACGTGGGGCCCACCACGACCGATCCACTGCTTCCTCATCGAGCACGTCGACGGACTGGTCCTGTTCGATACGGGTCAGGACCCAGCATCCGTATCGGACCCCCGCTACTTCCCTGGGGGCCTGACGGGCCTGCTGTACCGGCGCCTCGCGCAGTTCGAGCTAGCGCCTGAGGACAGCGTCGGCCACCAAGTCCGAGCGGCCGGCTACACGGTCGACGACGTCCGGACCGTCGTGCTGTCGCACCTCCATCAGGATCACATCGGCGGTCTCGGTGAGCTTGGCCAGGCCCGCCTCGTCGTCGCCGACGCTGAATGGCAGGAGATGCGACGGCCGCGGGCCGAGGCACAGGGTTACCTCACCCGGCACATCGACCTGCCGGGCCTCGAGTGGCAGCGCATCACCTTCGATGCCACGACCGATGACGAACTGGCGCCATTCGCCGCCCGCCACGATCTCGTCGCCGACGGATCGCTGGTGTTGCTGCCCACGCCGGGCCATACCGAGGGCTCGATGTCGCTGCTCGTGCGTCGCCCCGGCACTGAGCTGCTGCTCGTCGGCGACCTTTCCTACGACCACGCACTCATGGCACGAGGCACGGTCCCCGGGATCGGTACCCGGGCCGTACTCGAGCGAAGCACGAACGATGTGCTCGAGCTCGCCGAGCGTTTGGGTGGTGCCGCCATCCTGCCAGCCCACGACCCGGGAACCGCGGCCAGATTGGAGACCGCGCTTGGTGGGATGCCGGGTCCATCCGAATCGCCATGAATGACGGGTTCGTCTGATCTGCGCCGCTACGGCGCTGCCAGCCGAGGCAGGGCCATGGCGCTACTCGCCCGCTGGGATCTCCTCTGGGAGGGGCGGCATCTCGCCTGTGAAGATGGCGCCCTGCATGTCGGCGCCGGTCTCCGGAGACCAGTCGGCGACGAGGTACGCGCTCAGCCCGTCGTAGCCACCCTCGCCGGTCAGGACGACCGTCTCGAGATCGACCGTGATGTCGCTCGGGATCTCGCCGATGCCGCTCATGGCCGTGCCCGGCCCCGCCCAGGACCCGCCATCGTTCTCGATGCGCCACAGGTCTGTCTGGATCACGAGCGCCCCGTCATCGCCCACAGGATGGACGCTGAAGTTGAGCACCCGTGAGAGCGAGCCCGTGAGGCGTGGGTCACTCATCTCGATCGGCCCCTCACGCACTAGCCCACGGACGTTCTCGACACCATCGGCGATGGTGCTCACCGGCTCGCCGATGACGGTCGAAGCGCCGACGGTGCCGGTCACGAACGCCGCCTCCGACGAGGCACCGTCTTGTGCCGCGGCAGCGACCGCGGAACCGGCCATCAGGCCGACGACCATGGCGGCGGCGATCGTGGTCTTGAGTCCCTTCACGAGGACCTCCCTACCCCCCATGCATCGCCCATCATCGATCGGCCACAAGTCCGACGATCCGAGCAGGTAGGCGGCCACCGTAGCAGCCGCGTCCAACCCACCGGCACCGATGCGGGCCATCGCGACGAGCAGATGCTGGGCGCCGGGCCGTGTGGCTCTTGTGGTCGCCCGCAGCCTGGTGGCACATTCGCCCCCATGAGCGCGCCACGGAACGACTGGCCACCGCCACCTCAGCCTCGATACGGACCGCCGGCAGGACAGCCTCCGCCCCCTCCAGGCCCGGGCCCCGGAGGGCCGCCGCCAGCGGCAGGGTCCCCGCCGCCGGCGACCCCTCCATCGGCCGCTCCGCCTCGGGATCGAGGTGGGTTGCTGGCCGGCGTGATCATCATCGGCATCGGGGCGTTCTTCCTGCTCGCGCAATTCATCCCCGACATCGGCCGCTGGATCCCGCTGCTCATCGGGCTCGTCTTCCTCGCTGCGTTCCTCCCACAGCGCGAGTACGGGCTCCTCATCCCAGGCTGCATCATCACGGGCGTCGGGGTCGGTGTCGTGCTCACGGGGATCGTCGGCGATCCCTGGTCGGGGACCGCGGTGCTGTTCTCGCTCGCAGGCGGGTTCATCGCCATCTGGGTCGTGAGCGTGCTGCTCCGGCGGGTCGACAGGGATTGGCCGCGGGGCACGAGCCGGGACGCGGTCCGAGCCGTCTGGTGGCCGCTCATCCCGGGCGGCATCCTCGCGCTCGTCGGTGTGATCGTGCTCACCGAGACGGGGTTTGACAGTGACCTCCTGCGCTGGTGGCCGCTGCTCCTCATCGGCGTCGGCATCGTCGTCCTGGTGTCGGCCCTCTCGAGACGGAGCGACGACCGAGCACCCTGAGCCTCCTGGCGCGCGAGACGTAGGGTCTCAGCAGGTAGAGTCCGATCGGCCGTCGTTGCGTCGGGGCCTCCGGCTACGTATCAGGTGGTCGCCGCGGAGGACCGGCGCCGCCCGCCCCGCGGTCGGCGCCAAGTCCGCGCCCGATGACCTCCGGCTCTTGCCGACACGCCGGGGACCCATCAGGCTGTCAGCTCAAGGAGGTGCGGTAGTGAGATCGATGCGAGGGACCGTCAACGCAGTGCTGCTGGTGACGTTGGTGAGGCCGATAGTGCGCCGGATGGTGGCGAAGTGGCGACAGCGGGCACAGGAGTCTGCCGCCTCGACGATCGGCATCCCGGTGCAGGAGCTGCTCGAGACGGCGCTGATCGAGGAGCTGGCTTCGTCGGCCGCAGACCTGGAGTCAGCGACCGCAGAGACCTCTGCGGAGCTGGCGGGCAGGAGCCTGATTCGCACGCTGTTGGTGGCTGGTGCCCTGGTCGCGATTGCCGCGGGTGTCGCAGTCGCGGTCGCGGCCTTGATCCGTCGCCGTCGCAGGGCACGAGCAGCCCCAGCCGGGGCCCCTGAGTGGGCGGCGGTACCGGTGGAGACGTCGTCGTCGGAGACCGAGGGGTCCTTGGCCGAGGAGTCGGCGGTCCGATAGACCACAGCCGGTCGCGTGCAGCCGGCGAACGTCGGTTTCAGCCCCTTGAGGGGCGGCGGCGGTCTCGGATCGCCGCTGCCGGGAGCTGCAGCACGAGCGAGGTGCTCGACGTCGGCTGGCGCAGGGCAGGAGGACGGAGATGGACGATGGCCGCAACTTCGAGGTTCGTGGCGCCGTCGGTGACGAGGAGGCCAAGCGACTGGCGCGCCGTGTCCGCTCCACCTGGGGCGAGACGGTGGTGCGGCGAGGGGAGGCCATCGACCCGGTCGAAGGCACCCTGCTGGGCGCCTACGCCGATGACGACCAGATCATCGGGGTCGCCACCTATGTCATCCGCGGCGAAGACTGTGAGATCGTCGCCATGGAGGCCTACCAGGAACGCCTGGGCATCGCCACGGCCCTGATGGACGAGATCCGTGCTCGTGCCAAGTCAGCCGCCTGCAAGCGGCTGTGGCTGGTCACTACCAACGACAACGTACCCGCCATCGCGTTCTACCAGAAGTGGGGCATGGACCTGACCACGCTCCGGCATGACAGCATCACCGAGGCGCGCGCGCGCCTGAAGCCGAGCATCGCCGAGACCGGCTACGACGACATCCCGATCCGCCACGAGCTGGAGTTCGAGATCGAACCCTAGGCTCGCTAGCCCTCTTCCTCCTCGGCCTGGTGCTCGTCGATGACCTTCTGGGCAACGTGCGAGGGCACCTCCTCGTACTGGGCCAGCTTGGCGCTGAACGTGCCGCGGCCGCCGGTGATGGAGCGCAGCTCGGTGGCATAGGTGAACAGCTCCGCCTGCGGCACGTGCGCCGAGAGGATCTGCTGGCCGTCTGCCGCGTCCATGCCCAGGAGCCGACCGCGCCGGGTGTTGAGGTCGCGGTTGACATCACCCATGTACTGCTCGGGGACGCGGACCTCGACCTCCATGATCGGCTCGAGCAAGATCGGCTTGGCCTCCGCGATGCCCTTGCGGGTCGCCGCAGAGCCGGCCAGCCGGAAGCTGAGCTCGTCCAAATCGACGGTATGGAACGAACCGTCGTAGAGGGTGGCCTTGAAGTCGATGACCGGATAGCCCGCCGTGGGACCCTTCTCAGCGACAGCGCGCACGCCCTTCTCCACGCCGGGGAAGAACTGCTTGGGCACGACGCCGCCGACGACCTTGGTCTCGAATTCGACGCCGCCACCGGGGTTGGGGCTGATCTCCAGCCAGACATGGCCGAACTGGCCACGACCGCCGGTCTGCTTCTTGTGCCGGCCCTCGACCCTGGCGGTGCCACGGATCGTCTCGCGGTAGGGCACTCGCGGCGCGGAGGTCACGATGGTCGTGCCGAACTTGCGCGTGAGGCGTTCGCCCGCGACCTGGATCTGGTTCTCACCCTGGGCCCACATCAGCTGCTCGCCGGTCTCCGCGCTACGTTCGACCTTCAGCGTGGGGTCCTCTTCCTGCAGCTTCGCGAGCGCACCGGAGAGCTTGTCGAGGTCAGCCTTGCTGGCGGGCTCGACAGCCACCGGCAGGGTCGGCTCGGGATACTCGATGGGGGCCATCGTCAGCGGCGTCTCCTTGCGAGAGAGCGTATCCCCGGTGACGGTGTGGGCCAGCTTGGCCACGGCGCCGATCTCGCCGGCGCGGACCTCGTCGACCAACTCCTGCTCGGCGCCCTTGATATAGAAGACCTGGGCGATGCGCTCGTCCTCGCCCTTCTCGGCGTTCCAGACGGTGTCATGGGCCTTGATGCGGCCCGACCACACGCGGAAATAGGTGAGGCGACCGACGAAGGGGTCAGCAGTGGTCTTGAACACCTGCGCCAGGAGCGGGCCGTCCGGGTCAGGAGTGACCTCGACCTCGTCACCGCGATTGTCGGTCGCGGCCTCGGGCGGCTCCTCGAGCGGCGTGGGCAGGTAGCGGATGATCGCGTCGAGCATGGCGCTCATGCCCACGTCCTGGTTGGCCGAGGTGACCATCACGGGCGCGAGCACGGAGTCCTTGACGCCCTTGTGCAGGCACAGCTCCAGCTCCGCGTCGCTGACCGGCTCACCCTCGAGGAACTTCATGAGCACCTCGTCATCGGCGTCCGCTGCGGCCTCGAGCAGCTGCTCGCGGCGAGTGGCGACCTCGTCGACCATGTCCTCGGGGACCGGCACTTCCTCGCGCTCGCCACCCTCGTAGCGATAGGCCTTGCCATGGACGAGGTCGACGTAGCCGGAGAACGTCTCACCCTTGCCGATGGCGATCTGGATCGGCGCGATCTTGGTGCCGAACTCCGCCCGCAGGGCATCGAGGGCGGCCGTCGGATCGGCGTTCTCTCGCTCGCAACGGGTGATCACGAAGATGGCTGGGGTGTGGGTCGAGCGCGACAGGCGCACGGCCTTCTCGGTGCCGGCCTCCACGCCGCCGGAGGCATCGATGGTGATGAGCGCGCCATCAGCCGCCGCGAAACCGCTGATGACCTCCCCCACGAAGTCCGCATAGCCTGGCGTATCGATGAGCGTGACGTGGTTGCCGTCGCGATCGAAGGTGTTGGCCGCGAGCGAGAGCGACAGCTGCCGCTTCTGCTCCTCTGGCTCGAAATCGAGCGAGGCGGTGCCGTCGTTGACACTGCCCATGCGGTTGATGACGCCGGCCTTGTGGAGCAGGTGCTCGGCGATGGTGGTTTTTCCGGACCCTGCATGTCCGGCAAGAACCACGTTGCGGAGTCGTGAGATATCGACGTGCGGCACGCGCAGACCTCCAAGCAGCAAGTAGGGTCGGCAAAGGCAGTTTGAGCGGGCCTCGTCCCTCAGGCCGACCGAGTCGGTTTCGTGTCGCCCATCATATAGAATCCTTGACCATGTCCGGACATTCCAAGTGGTCAACGATCAAGCGCCAGAAAGGCGCCAACGATGCCAAGCGTGGTGCCTTGTTCACCAAGCTCGGAAAAGAGATCAGCATCGCGGCTCGCGCAGGAGGCGGAGATCCCGAAGCCAACTATCGTCTGAGGCTCGCGGTCGACAAGGCTCGCGTGGCCAACATGCCGCTTGACAACATCAAGCGCGCCATCGATCGGGCCACCGGCGGCGACAAGGCCGATGAGTTCGAGGAGATCGTCTACGAGGGCTACGGGCCCGGTGGGGTCGCGCTCATCGTCGAGACGGCGACCGACAACAGGAACCGCACCGCCGCCGAGGTCCGATCCATCTTCTCCAAGGCCGGCGGACAGCTGGCAGGGCAGGGCAGCGTGGCCTGGCAGTTCGAGCAGCGCGGCCTGATCAGCGTCGAGGGTGGCTCAGGCGACCCAGACGATGTCGCGCTCGCAGCCATCGACGCCGGCGCCACCGATGTGGACACCGAGTCCGATCCCATCGAGATCTCTACCGAGCCCGGCGAGCTGGCCAGCGTGCAGGCCGCGCTCGAGGCGGCTGGGGTCAAGATCGAATCGGCGGAGCTGACGATGGTGGCCACCACCCCCATCGAGGTCGAGCTCGACAAGGCCCGCTCCAACCTCAAGCTCATCGAAACCCTCGAGGACAGCGATGACGTGCAGCGCGTGACCGCCAACTTCGACCTGCCCGACGAGATCCTCGCGGAGGCTGCCGGCTCGTGATCGTGCTGGGGATCGACCCCGGCACCGCTCGCCTTGGTTACGGCCTCGTGGAGCGACAAGGTAGCGCACTGACCATGCTCGACTACGGCTGCCTCGAGACCATCAACGATCGTCCACTCTCCCAGCGGCTGCTGATCATCCACGAGGGCATCGACGACCTCATCCGGACCTATCGCCCCGAGGCCGTGGGGGTGGAGCGGCTCTTCTTCAACAAGAACGTCCAGACCGCCATGGCCGTGGGCCAGGCGCGCGGCGTGGTCCTGCTGGTGGCCGCCCAGCACGGCCTACCGGTGCTCGAATACGGGCCCCATGAGGTCAAGCTCGCGGTCACCGGCTACGGGCGGGCCCCCAAGGACCAGGTCCAGCGCATGGTCCAGCTCGTGCTCTCGATGGAGCACCTGCCCAAGCCCGACGATGCCGCCGACGCCCTCGCGGTCGCGGTCTGCACCGCCCACGCGGTCACCCCGGACAAGGCTGCGCTCGCATGATCGCCTCGCTCGATGGCGTGGTGGCCCAGGTCAGCGGTACGGATGTGGTGCTCGAGGTCGGCGGCGTGGGCTACCGGGTCTACCTCGGCCCCGCGACCCTCGCGGGACTGTCGCTCGGCGGACGCCTGAAGCTGCACACCCACCACCTGGTGCGTGAGGATGCCCAGGCGCTCTACGGCTTCAGGACGACCGAGGAGCTGGCCTTCTTCGAGCTCATCACCACCGTCTCGGGCGTCGGCCCCAAGGTCGGCCTGGCCATCGTCAGCTCGCGTCCGGTGGCCGATCTGCAGCTGGCCATCCTGCAAGGCGATGACGCGGTGCTGACCGCGGTCTCGGGCGTCGGCAAGCGCCTGGCCGGGCGCATCGTGCTCGAGCTCAAGGAGAAGGTCGACGCCGCGGGCGCCGCGGCGGGCGGCAGTGGCGGCGGCGAGACGGAGGTCGTGGCCGCCCTCGAGGCACTCGGGTACAGCTCTCGGGAAGGGCGCGAGGCAGCCCGTACCGCGGTGTCCGGGCTGCCGCCCGATGCCTCGCTCGAGGAGCGCGTGAAGGAGGCCCTGCAGGCCTTGCGCCAGTGACGCTTCACGGGCTCGCGGTCGTAGAACGTCCGTTCCATTCTGGCCGGTTCTCTGCTAGACTCGAACGCGATGGATGATGACGCCCGGCTGGTCTCGCCGGAGGTAGAGCCACTCGACGAGAACACCGTCGAGTCGTCACTACGACCACGCCAGCTCGAGGAATACATCGGCCAGACGCAGGTCAAGGACAACCTGTCCATCCTGCTGGAGGCCGCCAACAAGCGCGAGGAGGCCGCGGACCACATCCTGCTCTACGGTCCGCCCGGCCTGGGCAAGACCACGTTGGCCAACATCGTCGCACGCGAGCTGGGTGTCAACATCCACACCACCAGCGGTCCCGCCATCGAGCGGCCGGGTGACCTCGCGGCCATCCTCACCAACATCGACGAGCGCGACGTCCTCTTCATCGATGAGATCCACCGGCTCAACCATTCGGTCGAAGAGATCCTCTACCCGGCCATGGAGGACTTCGCCATCGACGTGATGATCGGACGTGGGCCCAGCGCACGCTCGCTGCGACTCTCGCTCAAGCCCTTCACGGTCGTCGGCGCCACCACCCGGGCCGGACGCATCGGCGCCCCGCTGCGCGACCGCTTCGGTGCGGTCTATCGCCTCGACTACTACACCACCGATGAGCTGGCAGAGATCGTGCACCGCTCGGCGAGCATCCTCGACGTGGAGATCGATGAGGTCGCCGTGCAGATGCTGGCGTCGCGCGGCCGCGGCACCCCACGGGTCGTCAACCGCCTGCTGCGCCGCACGCGGGACCATGCCGAGGTCAAGGGCGATGGCCGCATCACCAGGGCCCAGGCTTCGGCGGCCATGGAAGCGCTGGACATCGACGATATCGGCCTCGACACCACCGACCGCCGGCTGCTGGCGGCGATCATCCAGAAGTTCGGCTCCGGCCCCGTGGGTGGGGCGGCTATCGCGGCGGTCATCGGCGAGTCCGTGGAGACGGTCGAGGATGTCTACGAGCCGTACCTGCTGCAGCTCGGCTTCCTCGACCGCACACCGCAGGGGCGTGTCGCGACCGAGCTCGCCCGCGACCACCTGCGCCAGCTCGGCTACGAGGTCCCGCAGCCGCGACGCGCCGAGCGTGAGGACCCGGGCCTCTGGGACGGTGTCACCAGCGAGGGACGGACAGAGGCGGAGTCGCAGGCGTGACCGCGGTCACCAACTCGCCGCCGGGCACCGGCTTCGCCCTGCGCACCCAGGGCCTGGTCAAGCGATATGGCTCCCGACCGGCACTGCAGGGCCTGGACCTGGCGGTGCCGCAAGGCGTGGTCTACGGCTTCCTGGGACCCAATGGCGCGGGCAAGACCACGCTCATGCGCCTGCTGGTCGGGCTGATCCGCCCGGACGCCGGCCGGATCGAGCTCCTCGGCCAGCCCTACGACTGGCGGCAACGCGAGCGCCTGCACGACGTCGGCGCCCTGGTCGAATCGCCGGTCTTCTACGACTACCTCTCGGGCCGTGACAACCTGCGGGCGCTGGCTGCGTCCGGCGCCCGGGTCCCGGACGCACGCGTCGATGAGGTGCTGGCGCTGGTCGGGCTCGCCGAGCGCGGACGCGACAAGGCCGGCCGCTACTCGCTGGGCATGAAACAGCGCCTCGGCATCGCCGCCGCCCTGCTCTCGGACCCGCGGCTACTACTGCTCGACGAGCCGGCCAATGGGCTCGATCCCGGTGGCATCGTGGCCATGCGCGAGACGCTGCGCCACCTCACGCGCCAGGGCAAGACCGTCTTCATCTCCAGCCACATCCTCCCGGAGGTGCAGCAGCTGGCAGACGTGGTGGGCATCGTCAACGGCGGGCGGCTCATCCGCGAGGGTAGCCTCGGTGAGCTACTCAACGAGGGGGGCCACGTCAAGGTTCGGGTCGCAGCGGCCGAGCTGCCGGCAGCGATGGGTGCGCTCGGAGCACTCGGCGCACCGGCGACTCCGCGGCCGGCTGAGACGCCTGGGCTCAGCTGGATCGACATCCGCATCCACCCCACCCGGGCGGCTGATATCAATCGTGCGCTGGTGGCCGCCGGGGTCTACGCCAGCGCCATCGAGTCGGGCAGCGATCTCGAGTCGATCTTCCTCTCTCTCACCGCCACTGCACCCACGCCCTCGGCGCCAGCCACGACCGGCTGGGGGGAGCGCGGCTGATGGCCCTGTTGCGCATGTCGCTCCTGAAGCTCGGGCGACGGCCGGCCACGTGGGTCGTCTTCGCGATCCTGTCAGGCCTCATCGTGCTCATCTTCCTCGCGCTCGGCGCCTCCGCCGGTCAGCTCGACTCGGCGGGCGAGGAGTTGCAGGTCCGGCTCCTGCTGGCATTCCCCACGGCCTACACCATGGTCGTCGGGGTCATCCTCGGGTTCGGTGGTCTGCTGGCCGTGGCCTACGGAGCCGCCATCATCGGCGCCGACTGGGGCTGGGGCACGATCCGCGCCGTCATCGCCCGCGGTGAGAGCCGCGTCCGCTACACACTGGTCACCTTCGCGGCGATCGCCCTGGTGCTCGCGGTCGGCGTGCTGGTAACGTTCACGCTGGGCGCCGGCGCCGCCATCGTGGCCGCCGACATGGCCGGGGTGGGCAGCGACGGTGCTACGGACCCGGACACGCTGCGCACCCTGCCGGACCTGCTGGCCCGCACCTGGCTGGGCGTGTCCCAGGCGGCAGCTATCGGCTTCGCCATCGCCATGCTCTTCAAGAGCCAGCTCGCGGGCATCGGCGCAGGCCTGGCCCTCTACTTCGCCGAGCTGTTCCTGGCACTCGTGCCCATCCTGCGTGACGCACTCGTGTACTTCCCCTTCAGCGTCTCGGGTGCCGTCATCGCCACCACCGACGAGCTTGATGGCGGCGGCTTCGGCTCCGTGGCGACGCTCGACCCGGACCAGGCCGTGCTCTGGTCGGTGGGCTACCTCGTGCTCGCGCTGGCCATCGCCGCGGTCGCTGCCCGTCGCGCCCAGATCACCCAGTGACGGTAACCGAGCGACGGACCTCGCCCATCTCCTTCGAGGTCATCGCACGAGCGACGGGGGAGGGCACCCGGGCGCGCGCCGGGCGCCTGCAGACGCCCCATGGTGTCGTGGAGACGCCCATCTTCATGCCCGTGGGCACCAACGCCACGGTCAAGACCCTCGACCCCGATGACTTGCGCGAGGTCGGCGCCCAGATCATCCTCTCGAACACCTATCACCTCTCGCTGCGGCCAGGCCACGAACGTATCCGCGACCTCGGCGGGCTGCACCATTTCATGGCCTGGGACCGGCCCATCCTCACCGACTCCGGTGGGTTCCAGGTGGTCAGCCTCGGCGACCTGCGCAAGATCACCGAAGCGGGTGTCCGCTTCCGTTCGCATCTCGATGGGGCCCTCATCGACTACACGCCGGAGCATGCGATCGAGGTGCAGGAGGCGCTGGGCTCGGACATCGCGGTCTGCCTCGACCAGCCGGTACCACCCGGCTCCTCATCGCGCGCCGAAGTGGAGCAGGCCACGGCTCGGACCCATCGCTGGGCGGAGCGCTGCCTCGCGGCCCACACCCGGGCGGACCAGGCGCTCTTCGGCATCATCCAGGGCGGCCTTGAGCCGGACCTGCGAGAGGCATCGACGAAGGCCATCGCGGCGCTGCCGTTCGACGGGCTCTGTATCGGAGGGCTCGCCGGCGATGAGACGCCGGCACAGCGCCGGGCTGCACTCGATGTCGTGGTGCCACTCCTCGAGGATGACCCTCGCCCCCGCTACCTGATGGGTCTCGGCTCGCCGCTGGACCTGCTCGACGCGGTCGACGCCGGCGTGGACATGTTCGACTCCGTGCTGCCGGCACGTGTCGCCCGCAACGCCACGCTGTGGGTCCCCGAGGGTCGATTGAACATGCGCAACGCCCGCCACCTCGATGATCCACGGCCGGTCCAGGACGGCTGTCCATGCCGACTCTGTCGCACCTTCTCCCGAGCGTATCTGGCGCATCTCATGCGCGCCGACGAGATGCTCGGGTTTCGGCTGGCAACTTGTCACAACCTGACCTTCACCCTAGACTTCATGGCCAAGATCCGGAATGCGATCCGGACCGGCACGTTCCCTGAATCGATGCGAGAGCTTCGTGCCAGCAGAGCTGGCACGAACGGCGCTGATAGTGCCGATGAAGGGAGGGTGAAGTCCGAGTGAAACCCCGCCGCCCACACTAGGCGGCACCAGTTGGAGGCGCGAGGAACATGGCAGGAAAAGTCCCCTCCCGCCGCGAATCGAAGAAGCCCAAGAAGTCGAAGAAGGCGAAGGCCACCACGCTCGAGCCGCTCTCCCAGCCCCCGATGCCGACCGTTGAGGTGATCAAGCCCAAGCGGAAGCCCAAGGACGAGGAGGAGTGGTCGGAGTAGCGCCACTCGCCAGACCGGCTCTCGGGTGACAGCCATGGAGGAAACCAGGCATGACCGTCACCAGCGCCGGTCGGTCGACCGGGAACAGCAAGATCGGTAAGAACGGGGCCGGAGACGGCTCAGGCAAGGAACGCCAGCAGGCAGTCGACGCTGCCATCATGTCGATCGAGAAGCAGTTCGGGCAGGGCTCGATCATGCGCCTCGGCTCGGACGCACATCAGCAGGTCGATAGCATCCCCACGGGCTCGATCGCCCTTGACCTTGCGCTCGGCGTAGGCGGCATCCCGCGCGGCCGCATCACCGAGATCTTCGGTCCAGAGTCGTCAGGCAAGACGACCGTCTGCCAGCACGTGTTGGCGGAGGCACAGAAGCTCGGCGGTGTCGTCGCCTTCATCGATGTCGAGCATGCGCTCGACCCCATCTACGCCCGCGCTTGTGGCGTGGACGTCGACAACCTCCTCGTCAGCCAGCCGGACACCGGCGAGCAGGCGCTGGAGATCACCGAAACCCTCATCCGCTCCGGTGGCGTCGACGCCGTCGTGGTCGACTCCGTGGCCGCGCTCGTGCCGCGGGCGGAGATCGAAGGCGAGATGGGTGACACGTTCGTGGGTATCCAGGCCCGGCTCATGAGCCAGGCTCTGCGCAAGCTCACCGGCGCGGTCAGCCGCTCGAATACGGCCCTCATCTTCACCAACCAGCTGCGCGAGAAGATCGGCGTGATGTTCGGTAGCCCCGAGACCACGCCCGGCGGCCGCGCGCTGAAGTTCTATTCCAGCGTCAGGCTCGACATCCGTCGCATCGAGACCATCAAGCAGGGCCAGGAGGCCATCGGCATCCGGGCTCGCGTGAAGGTCGTGAAGAACAAGGTGGCGGCACCGTTCCGGGTGGCCGAGTTCGATGTGATGTACGGCACCGGCATCTCTCGCGAGGGCGGCCTCCTCGACGTCGGCGTGGCCAGCGACGTCGTCACCAAGTCAGGCGCCTGGTTCAACTATGGCGAGATCCGCCTCGGTCAGGGCCGCGAGCAGTCCAAGGAATTCCTGCGCGCCAATCAGGACATCGTCCAGCAGCTCGAGAACCAGATCCGCGCGAAGGTCGCTGACATCGACGTCCCCGTGGAGGGCATCACCGAGGCCGAGTAGATGGCCCACCGAGCACGCTCACCACAGGAACGCCGCGAGGCGGCCGAGGCACGGCGTGCTCGCCGGGCGGCGGTCACCGAACCCGATGCGGTCATGGAGGCCGCCGCAGCGTTCCTCGCCGTGCGTTCGCGTTCGGTCGGAGAGACTCGCCAGCGACTGGTCCACCTGGGCTATCCGCCGCCCATCGTCGAGCAGGTCGTCGAGCGGCTCGTCGAGATCGGCTACCTCGATGATCTCGCCTTTGCTCGGGCCTGGGTCGAAAGCCGCGATCGCGCCCGCCCACGTGGTGCCGTCGCGCTCCGCCGAGAGCTCGGTCGCAAGGGCGTCCCGGACGAGGTCGTCGCCGAGGTGCTCGCTGACCGTGCGCAGCTCGTGGCAGCCGCTGTCGACCCAGAGGAGGGGATCGGCGACCCGGACCGTGTCGCCGCGCAGCGGCTGATCGAGCGGCGCGGCTCCGCCCTCGGAAGGGAGCCGGACCCGCGCCGGCGGCGCCAAAAGGCCTACGCCCTCCTGGCCCGCAACGGCTTTGCTCCGGACGTCTGCCACGAGGTCGCAGCGACCGTCGCGGAGGCTGACAGCGGGTAGGCATCAGGCCCGTTTGACGCTCTTGTCCGCGCACCGCTAGGCTTCGCTACTGGCCCTTGAGGTCGAGCGGCACCAAAGGGAGTAGCGCTGCTCAGCCACCTCGCGGTGGCGTACCCAGAGACGTTGATTCACCTCCGGCTTCGCGGTCGGACGGGAGGGAACAGTGAACGAACCCGTCGTATTGGCGGTCGTCATCGTATTGGCGGCGGTCGGCGGGCTCCTTGTCGGATTCTTCGCGCGAGGCGTGGTCGCCAACCAGTCCATCAAGTCCGCCAACGAGAAGTCCGAGCGCATCGTCGCCGAAGCGCGAGCCCAGCAGAAGGAGCTCATCCTCCAGGCCAAGGAGGAACAGGTCAGGATCCAGCGCGAGGTCGATGAAGAAGGCCGCGCCAAGCGGACCGACCTGCAGAACCTCGAACGTCGGCTGTTGCAGCGCGACGAGCAGCTGGACCAGCGCACCGACATGCTCGAGGAGCGCGACCGCAAGCTGCTGATCCGCGAGCAGGAGCTCGACAAGCAGCGAGCAGAGCTCTCGAACATCAAGAACGAGCAGGTCGCCGCGCTCGAGCGCGTCAGCGGCCTCACCGCCGAGGAGGCCAAGTCGTCCCTCGTCGAACAGGTCCGTGAAGAGGCCGAGAAGGACTCCGTGCGCCTCGTGCGCGCCATCGAGCGCTCGGCCAGGGAAGGTGCCGAAGACAAGGCCCGCGATGTCGTCATCACCGCCATCCAGCGCGTGATGGTCGACCAGACCGCCGAGGCCACGGTCACCGTCGTGCCCATCCCGTCCGACGAGATGAAGGGCCGCATCATCGGCCGCGAGGGTCGCAACATCCGCGCCCTCGAGCAGGCCACCGGCGTCGATCTGATCATCGACGACACGCCGGACTCGGTGATGCTCAGCGGTTTCGACCCGGTCCGCCGTGAGGTCGCCCGGCTGGCCCTGACCAAGCTGGTCCAGGACGGTCGCATCCACCCCGGTCGCATCGAGGATGTCGTCAACAAGGCCCAGGCCGAGGTCGACGTGGTCATCCGCGAGGCCGGCGACTCCGCCGCCTACGATACCGGCGTGCCGGGCCTGCCGGCGGAGATCCTGACGCTCATCGGACGGCTGAAGTACCGCACCAGCTTCGGACAGAGCGTGCTCAACCACGTCAAGGAGACATCGCTCCTCTCGGGCATCATCGCCGCCGAGCTGGGCGCGGATGTCCAGGCGGCCAAGCTGGGCGGCCTGCTCCACGACATGGGCAAGGCCATCGACCACGAGGTGGAGGGCCCGCATGCCGCCATCGGCGCAGCGATCGCTGCCAAGCACAACCTCTCGCCCAAGGCCGTCAATGCCATCGCCGCCCACCACATGGAGGTCGACTACACCTGCCAGGAGGCACCCATCGTCCAGATCGCCGACGCCATCAGCGCTTCGCGACCGGGCGCGCGCGGCGAGACGATGGACACCTATATGAAGCGGCTGACCGACCTGCAAGAGATCGCCAATGCCTTCCCCGGCGTGGAGAAGTCGTTCGCGGTACAGGCCGGCCGCGAGGTCCGCATCCTGGTGCGGCCGGACCAGATCGACGACCTGGCCTCCACGCGACTCGCTCGTGACATCGTGCGCCAGATCGAAGAGACGCTGACGTACCCGGGCCAGATCAAGGTCACGGTGATCCGCGAAACCCGCTCGGTGGAGTACGCCAAGTGACGTTGTCGCCTGACCGCGGCAGCAGGGCAGGCGCCCACCTCCATCGATGACCCGACGCGACAAGCAGCGCACGCTCGCTGCCGACCAGCTGCCGGCCATGCCGCTGCTGCCGGAACCGGGCGTACTCCGGGTGCTCATGATCGGAGACGCGATCGGCAAGCCCGGCCGGCAGGCCCTCGAGCGCGAGCTCCACGGCCTGCGCGAGGAGCGCGGCGTCGACTTCGTCACCGTGAACGGCGAGAACGTGGCCGGCGGCATGGGCCTCACCATGTCGACCGCGGAGGCGCTGTTCGACGCCGGCGCCGACGTCATCACCAGCGGCAACCACATCTGGGACAAGCGCGAGCTCATTCCCCAGCTCGACGGCGAGCCGCGCATCCTGCGGCCCCTGAACTACGGCAGCGTGCCCGGTCACGGCTGGGGCACCTTCCATGCTGCGGACGGCACCGAAGTAGCGGTCGTCAATGCCCAGGGCCGCAGCACGATGATCCCCATCGACAACCCCTTCACCGAGATGGACGAGCTGCTCGACGGAGGTGCGGACAGGCTGCCGCCGGTGCGCCTGGTGGACTTCCACTGTGAGCTGACCAGCGAGAAGACCGCCTTCGGGCTGCATCTCGACGGACGCGTCAGCGCCGTGGTCGGTACCCACACGCACGTGCCCACCGCCGATCACCGCGTGCTCGCGCGGGGCACCGCCTACGTCAGCGACCTGGGCATGACCGGGCCGCTCGACAGCGTCATCGGCTTCGAGCCCGAGACCGTG
The DNA here is from genome assembly GCA_963731995.1 of uncultured Chloroflexia bacterium. Classification (GTDB taxonomy): domain Bacteria; phylum Chloroflexota; class Limnocylindria; order Limnocylindrales; family CSP1-4; genus JAFMJV01. The sequence goes on along the minus strand of CAVSXV010000008.1, from coordinate 175,415 downwards.
CTGCCGCGCTTCATGAACGGCTTGCCCACCCGCTTCGCGGTCGGCTCTGGGCCGGTCTTCTTCAACGCGGTGCTCATCGACATCGACCCGGGCAGCGGCGGCGCTCACAGCATCGAGCGCATCAGCCGCATCTTCGAGGTGTGACGACGCTCTGTCGCAACACGGTCGACCTGCACACCCATACCGCTCGCTCCGACGGCGTGCTCGAGCCGCTCGAGCTGTATGAGCAGATGCGTGCCTGGGGCTCCACCCTGGTGGCCGTCACCGACCACGACACGCTCGCGGGCGCGAAGGAGCTGCTCGCCGCCGGCTGCGGCGCGACCGGCACCACCGGACCCCGCATCATCGTGGGTGTCGAGATCAACACCATGGTCGATGCCGAGGTGGAAGCCGCAGGCGGGACCGAAGCGGACATCGGCGAGCTCCATCTGCTCGGCCTCGGCGTGGACCCGGACGACGCGATGCTCGAGACTACCCTTGCACAGCAGCGCTCGGCCCGAGAGGTGCGACTCGAGCGCACGCTCCGGTCGCTGCGCGAGCTGGGCCTACCGGTCGACGACCATCTACCCGAGGTCGATGGTGGCATCGACGCACTCGGCCGACCCCACGTGGCCCGAGCGCTCGTTTCGGCCGGTCATGCCGAGGATGTCCAGGACGCCTTCACCCGCTACCTGGTCCCGGGCAGACCCGCCTACGTGCGCCGGCAGGGGATCGGTCCGCGGGCTGCCATCGAAGCCATCAACGCGGCGGGCGGTATCGCTGCACTGGCGCACGCACCGTGGGCAACTGATGGGCCGGCTGTCATCGACGAGCTGATGCGCTGGGGACTGGGCGGCCTCGAGGTCCACTACCACCACTGGGACGACGAGCGTATCGAGCGCATGGGTGCCTTCGCTGATGGCCGCGGCCTGCTGCGGACTGGTGGCTCCGACTACCACGGCGACACCGGCACCTACGCTGAGGCCCAGGCGGCCGTGTGCGTGCCGGAGGTCGTCGGCGAGCGACTGTTGGATGCTCTCGACCACTAGCCCGGCCAAGGCTGCTTGGGACCGTGCTCTCAGGATCCCGGCGTGAGCAGCACCAGCCCGATTCCCGCACCGATGAGCACGGCTGCGCCGGCGAAGACCACACGCAGGATCCGACGACGGCCTCGGGCAGCATCAGCAGCTCGCTGACGGCGTTCGGCTTCCTCGTCGGAGATCAACGGTATCCCTTGCTGCTTCCCAGCCCCGACCTGTGCCAGAGATGCCGGGCCGGTGATACGTGGACTCATGCGGCAAGGGCCGGAGAGCCCGAACAGGCACGCGTGCGCATGGGCGCTACCATCACCTGCCTATGCCGATCCGTTCTGACCGAGCCACCCTGACGATCCTCGAAGCACCGCCGCCGGTCGCGGCCGAGCCGCGCACGCCCGCGCGCCCCGACGCGGCCGTGGAGGAGTACGGCACCGAAGCCACCGTCCTGCCGAGCTTCCACGTGTGGACCCTCGGCTGCCAGATGAACAGCTCGGACTCCGAAGAGATGGCGGGGGCGCTGCTGGCCGCCGGCTGTGCCGAAGCCCCCACCCTCGAGGAGGCGGAGCTCATCGTCATCAACACCTGCTCCATCCGTGAGGCAGCCGAGAACAAGGTCATCGGGCGCATGGGCTCCATCGGCAACCTCAAGCAGGCCAATCCGGCGCTGCGCGTGGTGCTCACCGGCTGCTCCGTCCGCGCCGACAATGCCGACACCCTCGCGCACCGCTATCCGGCCGTGGATCTCTTCCTGCGCCCTGACCAGGAGCCGGAGCTGCCGGCGCGCCTGGGGCTCGGGGGACCGACCACGCCCGAAGGCCTGGGCGCGGCGGGCTTCGAGCGGGTCGGCCGCTCGGTGGCGGCCACGGCCGATCGCCTGCCGGGCACACGTGCCGCAGCCGTGCAGGAGGGAAGCATCGCCCGCAGCCGTGGCGCCAAGGCGTGGGTGCCCATCGTCTACGGCTGCGACAAGACCTGCACCTACTGCATCGTGCCCTTCGCCCGTGGCCCCGAACGAAGCCGCCCCTTCGACGACATCGTGGCCGAGGTCGAGGCGCTGGCCGAGGCCGGCTATCTCGAGCTCACGCTGCTGGGCCAGAACGTCAACTCCTACGGCCACGACCTGCCGCCCGACGAGCGCTTCGCCGATCTCGAGAGCCAGCGCACGCTGGGGCGAGCGCAGGAGCGCACCGGCCGTCCGGACATCGCGGCGCTGCTACGCGCGATCGACGCGATCGGTGAGGAGGTGGGGCGAGCGGGCATCCCGCGCGTGCGCTTCGTGACCTCCCACCCGTGGGACCTGACCGAGCGGCTGGTCGAAGCCATGGCCGAGTGCGGCTCGGTCTGCGAACACCTCCATCTGCCGGTCCAAGCGGGTGACGACGAGGTCCTGCGGCGTATGGGTCGCCAGTACACGGTCGAGGCCTACCTTGGACTCGTCGAACGGTTGCGCACGGCGGTGCCAGGTATCGCCCTCACGACCGACGTGATCACCGGCTTCTGCGGCGAGACCGAGGAGCAGTTCGAGTCGACGTTGCAGCTGTTGCGTACGGTGCGCTTCGAGCAGGTCTTCGCCGCGGCCTACTCCGAGCGGCCGGGCACACCCGCCACGCATCTCGCTGACGATGTGCCCTCGAGCGAGAAGAAGCGCCGCCTCAACGAACTGCTCGGCGTGCAGGAGGTCATCGGACGCGAGCTCAACGAGGCCTGGGTCGGGCGCCGGACCGAGGTGCTGGTGGACGAGGCTCGGCAGCCGCGTGTACATGACCACGAGGGCCCAGAGGCACGCGGTCCGCGGCTGGTCGGTCGCAACCGCGAGCACAAGCTGGTCCACTTCGACGGGCCCGCGTCGCTGGTGGGTCGCCTCGTCGAGGTCGAGATCGACCGTGCCGGCGCGTACGCGCTCTCTGGCTCCCGCCCCGAGGGGGCCGACCACGCCTGAGCTACCGCCGCTCATCGTCATCGCCGGCGCCACGGCCACGGGCAAGACTGCACTGGCTGTAGCCCTCGCCCAGGAGCTGCAGGGCGCGGAGATCGTCTGCGCCGACTCACGACAGGTCTACCGCGGCATGGACATCGCCACGGCCAAGCCCACGCCGCAAGAGCGCGCAGCGGCCCCGCATCACGGGCTCGACCTTGTCGATCCCGACGAGCGCTTCAGCGCCGCCGACTACCGCGAGGCTGCTCTCGCGGCCCTGCACGGCATCGCCGCACGGCGCGGGATCGGCCTGCTCGTGGGTGGGACAGGGCTCTACCTGCGCACGATCGCCCGGGGCCTGCTACTCGGCCGCGGCGATAGCGACCCGGCCCTGCGCACGCAGCTCGAGGCCCGGCTGGAGGCTGACGGGCTCGAAGCACTGGTCGCCGATCTGCGCGCACTCGATCCAGCGGGAGCCGCCGCCATCGACGAGCGCAACCCGCGACGCGTCGTGCGCGCCCTCGAACGGGCGACCCTGACCGGCTCGGCGCGTCCACCGGAGCCCGAGGGATACCCTGCGCCGGTGACTTGGCTCGGGCTCAGGCTCGACGACGCCGAGCACCGCCGACGCATCGAGGCACGCATCGACGAGCACTTCGAGCGAGGCCTGCTGGAGGAGGCCACGCGGTTGCACGAACGCTACCCCGAGGACCTGAGCGCCTTTAGCGCCATGGGCTACCGGGAGGCGTTCGACGTGCTCGCGGGTCGCTGCGACCCCGAGACAGCCAAGGCCACGGACGCTTCCCGCACCTGGGCCTACGCTCGCCGTCAGCGCACATGGTTCCGCTCCGAACCCGGCCTCGCCTGGATCAGGACGGGGGAGGGATCGCTCGACCAGGCCCGTGGTGCGCTGGCGCCGTGGATCGAGCGTATCGGGCGCGACGACTATGCTGGGACCAGATGAGCCGCAGCCAACCGTTCGACCTGACCCCCGAGCGCGAGCACGCCTTCCTCATCGCCGTCGATACCGGCGACGACGAGGGCTGGACCGCCGAAGACTCGCTCGAAGAGCTGGCCAACCTGGCCGATACCGCGGGCGCGGAGGTGGTGGGCGCCGAATGGCAGAACCGGCGCCACTTCGATCCCAACTGGTATCTGGGCAAGGGCAAGGCGCACGAGCTGCTCGAAGCCAAGCGTGAGACCGGCTTGACCATGATCATCGCCGACGACGAGCTCAGCCCCAAGCAGCAGAAGGCGCTCGAGGAGCTGCTCTCGGTCAAGGTCCTCGATCGCTCTGGGCTGATCCTCGACATCTTCGCCCAGCACGCCCGCACCCACGAGGGTCGCCTGCAGGTGGAGCTGGCACAGCTCGAGTACCAGCTGCCCCGTCTGACGCGCCTGTGGACCCACCTGTCGCGCACCGGTGGTGGCATCGGCACCCGTGGTCCGGGAGAGACCCAGCTCGAGACCGACCGGCGCGTCATCCGTGGCCGCATCAAGAAGCTCAAGGAGCGTGTCGAGCACGTGCGCCAACAGCGTGAGACCGCCGGTCGGGCGCGCGACCGACGCCTGGTGCCGTCGGTGGCCATCGTGGGCTACACCAATGCGGGCAAGTCCTCCTTACTCAACGCCCTCAGTGGCCGCGAGGCGGCGCGCGCCGAGGACCAGCTCTTCGCCACGCTCGACCCCACCAGCCGGCAGGTCAAGCTGGGTGAGGGCCAGTCGGTCGTGCTCACCGACACCGTGGGCTTCATCCACAAGCTGCCGCACCAACTCGTCGATGCCTTCCGGGCCACGCTCGAGGAGGTCACCCGCGCCGACCTGCTGCTGGAGGTGGTGGATGGCGCCGACAAGCATGCCCACGAGCACCGCGAGACGGTCCAGGCCGTGCTCGACGAGCTCGGGGCAGGGGACAAGCCGCGCGTGGTCGCGCTCAACAAGGCGGACCTCTACGACGCTACCCACGCCGGCCGCCGAGACGCCGGCTCCGGTGCTCGGCGAGGTCGTGCCCGTGTCGGCCCTCACCGGCTACGGGCTCGACACCCTGCGGCTGTCGCTCTCGACTGCCATCTCCAGCCTCTGGGAGCACGTGGATGTGAAGCTCCCCTACGCCGAGGGCGAGCTGCTGGCGCGCGTGCGCGAGCGAGGCACGGTAGAGGTCGAATACCGCGGGAGCGACGTCCACATCAGCGGTCGCGTGGTGCCCTCGCTTGCAGGTGAGTTGCGCGCGGCGGCGGCGCGGTGGGACGCCGCACGGCACGAGGCCCTCACGTGAGCCAGCCGCTCAACGTCGTCTGCCGCGGCACCGCCAGCGGCTTCGCCTGCGACGTCAGCGTCGGCACTGACGCCGGAGCGACGCGCCACATCGTGCTGGTGAGCCGCGAAGACCTGGCCCGCCTGGCCCCCGGCCACTACGATCCCCAGGAGCTGGTGACGGCATCCTTCGCATTCCTGCTCGAACGGGAGCCACGGGAGTCCATCCTGCGCCAGTTCGAGCTGCCGGTCATCGAGCGCTACTTCCCCGGCTACGAGGCCCAGATCCAACGCCAGATGGCCCGCTGACGGCCGGACACGCGTGTCTTTGCGCAGGGACAGGGCAGGGGGCTGCCCTTGTCCACCGTGCGGCCAGAGGAGCGTCAGCCGGCGTACTCCCCGTCCGAGGTAGGCTTTCCGTATGTTGAGAACCGCCTGTCGCGCCTCGAGCGCCGTTGCCATCGCCGTGATGCTCGTGCTCGGAGCCATGGCCTATGCCAGTGCCGCCGAGGTACGCGACTTCGAGGACATCGCCGCGTCTGAGGTGCTCATCACGCCTGATCCGAGCGGTCGTGCTGCGACCCTCAGGGTCGACACCACCATCGACGTGGCCTGCTCGGTCGTCTACGGCACCGACGAGTCCTTCGGGCTCATCGCCGTCGACAGCGACATGGACGGTGGCGCACACGCCGAACACCAGCCCGTCATGGGCGGCCTCGAGCCTGCCACCACGTACCGCTACCGTCTCCAGGGCACGGCGCCCGACGGCACCATCTACGTCAGCGAGGTGATGAGCTTCCAGACGCCCGTAGCTGTCGCGGGGCCGGAGAACCTGGCGCTTGGCGCGACGGTCACCGGCGTCAGCTCCGAGTGGTCAGACGCATTCGCGGCCCAGAACGCCTTCGACGGCGACCCCACGACCGAGTGGTCCACACGGGATGACGGCGACGACGCCTGGGTCCAGATCGACCTTGGGTCCCCACGGGCGATCGGCGACATCATCTTCCGCACCCGCTCGATGAGCGACGGCTCGGCAACGACCGCCAGCTATAGCGTGACCGCGGACGGTGTCACCTACGGGCCATTCCCGGCGGGAGAACCGTACGCGGAGCTGAGCGACCGTGGCATCGAGGCCCAGGTGCTCCGGTTCGACGTTGACGCCTCCACCGGCGGCAACACGGGCGCCATCGAGATCCTCGTCCTCGCAGCAGACGCGCCCTGAGGCGGATACAACGAAGCGAACGAACCTCGCAGCCACTACATCTTGCGTGGGATAGCACTTCCGATAATGTAAGTTATGTAACATTGTCCAGTGGTCCGCTTGCGCAGGCTGGGTGAAATCTCGTAGAAGGGTCGGACGAAACTCACAGCGGTCGACGGTCGCCTTCCGGGATCGCCACAGACCTCGGAGGCTCCAAGCCCATGGGATCGGCCAGGGAGCGCTGAACCAACCGAGCGGACCCGCGACGTGGGTCCCGTCGCGGCTCGGGGTCTGGTACTTGCGTGATTGCGCAACTACTGGAATGATAGGCCCTACACCGAAGCTATCGCATCTTGGGGGTCTTCCATGTCACGTCGTCTACTGGTGCTCGCCGTCCTGGCGCTCGTCGCGGTCTTCGCCATCGCCGCATGCGACTCGGATACGTCGTCAGACGCGCCCGGGGCGTACACCGTCAGTGCCGACAAGGCCGTCGAGATGATCAACGCCGGCGACCGCACCATCATCGACGTGCGCACACCCGAGGAGTTCGCAGCCGGCCACGTCGCTGGCGCGCTCAACTACGACGTCAACGGCGCCGCGTTCAGCGACCAGATCGCGGAGCTGGACCCGGAGGAGCCTGTCCTCGTCTACTGCCGCTCAGGCAACCGGAGCGCACAAGCCGCCTCGCAGATGGAGGATATCGGCATCGGGGACATCGCCGACGCCGGTGGCCTAGCTGACCTCGCGGCGGCCGGCGCCCCGGTGGAGTAGCAGTCGCCACTGCTACCGTTGGGTGGTGGAACCCACCGCTGCTGACGTCCGGGTCCGACGGATCGGCCCCGACGATGGCCTGATCCTGTGCGACCTGCGCTTGCGCAGCCTCGCCGATGCGCCGAACGCCTTCGGACAGCCGCTCGAGGAGGCGCGGGACCGGCCCGGAATCCGAATGGCATCGCAGCGCCCGACAGTCATCACGCGGCGACAACCGCACCTGGCTCATCGCCGAGTCCGCTGACGGCTCCATCGGGCTCGTCCAGGGCCGCAAGCGTCGGCCCTCGACGCTGCTGCTGTTCAGCATGTGGGTGGACCCGTCGGCGCGACGGCTCGGCGTGGGACGCGCACTCATCGAAGCCCTCGAGGACTGGGGTCGTGGCTGGGACGCGACCGAGACGATCCTCTGGGTCTACAGCGGCAACGCCGCGGCCATCCGCTTCTATCGCGATCTCGGCTTCGAGGTCATACAGGGCGGTCAGGACGCCGAGTCGGGTGCTCGCTTCGGAGCCCTGGCCATGCGTCGCGACATCCACTCCCCCTCCTGACCAGCCCGAAAGCGGCCGCCCTGGCCGGTGACAGAGAGCACCACGAGAGCGGTGCGTCCAGGCACCGATGGTGTCTTTGCGCAACGACAGCCAGCGCAGGGCAGAGCTCATGGATGCCCTGCGGCGGGCTATGCGGCGGTGATCGGGTTGTCGTCGGCCGACAACCAGGCGCGGTCGACCTTCACGTGGATGACCGAGGCCAGGCGTGAGGTGATGGCCTCCCGCAGCGCTGACTCGAATGCGGCGTCGTCTTCGACCGTGAGGCCGAGTGCACCGTGCGAACGAGCCACGGCGGCGAAGTCGACGGGTCCCAGGTCGCTGGAGCGTGTCGCGCGGCCTTCCTTGAGCTGCTGGTCGGCGATGGTCCCGTAGCGTTCGTTGTCGAACACGACCGCGATGGGATGCGCGTCCTCGCGGACGGCGGTCTCCAGCTCGTTCATGGTCATGGCGAAACCGCCATCCCCGCAGATGGCGACCGCGATGCGATCAGGATCCATGAGTGATGCGGCGATGGCCGCGGGCAGCCCATAGCCCATCGTGCCCGAGGTCGCCCCCAGGAACGTGCCGGCCCGGCGGAATCGGAACCCGCGAGCGACGAAGCCGGCGAGGTTGCCGGCATCGGTGGTGATGGTCGCGTTGTCCGGCAGCGCAGCACGAAGCAGGGCGAGGATCCGACCAGGATGCGCACCGGGGCCACTCCACTCCCCTGCAGACACGTCGCTGGCGGCCTTGTAGGCCTCACGATCGGCGGCGTTCCGGGCTTCGCGACGGCTGCGCATCTCGTTGTCGAGCGCGGCCGCCCGGACATCCGACCAAGCCGAGTCGAGGAACCGGGACGCGTCCGCCGTGATCGAAAGCGCGGGTGCGTCAAGGCCGGCGTGAGCCACGCGCGGCTGCAGATCGACGTGGATCCACTGTGTATCCGGCCCGGGGATGGTGTAACCGTCGGTGGAGATCTCCGACAGGCGCGTGCCCACGAACAGGATCACATCGGCATCGGCCAGGCGCCGATGGACGGTGGATGCTGCCCAGGAGCCAGCCATACCGAGGTAGTTGACGTGGTCGTTGGGGAACACGTCGGGACGTCGCCAGGTCGCGATGACGGGGACGGCGAGCGCCTCGGACAGGGCCACCAGGCGTTTGGTCGCGCGCGTTCGCAGCACGCCCGCACCGGCTACGATGACGCCGCGCTCGGAAGCAGCCAGCATCTTCATGGCGCGGCTCACGGCGGCACGGTCGGCCGCCGGCCCACGGGCGCCGGGCGGCTTGGGCGCCGGCTCGTCGAGCAGCTCGATCTCTTCGGTCTGCACGTCCACTGGCACCGACAGCAGCACTGGACCCGGCCTGCCGGTGTGGAGTCGACGCCAGGCCTTGCCCAGCACCACAGGGGCGTCGTCCGCGCGATCGATCTGACCTGCCCACAGTGCCAATGAACCGATCCCACCCACGAGATCCGACTCCTGGAATGCCTCGCGGCCCGCGACGCCGGTGGCCACCTGACCGGTGAGCGCTACCATCGGGGCCGAATCCTGGGACGCCGTGTGGATGCCGACCGCGGCGTTGGCGGCACCCACGGTCCGCGACGTAGCCACGATCTGCGGACGACCCGTCGATTGCGACAACGCCTCGGCCATGAACGCGGCGCCGCCCTCGTGGCGTGTGGTCACGATACGGATCCCGGCCTCAGCGAGGTCATCGAGCAGGGGCAGGATGGGCTCCGCGGGTACCGTGAAGCAGTAGCGGGCGCCAGCAGCCCAGACCTGCCGGGCCACCTCCTGCGAGACCGTCCTGTGCACGGTCGCGGGCGGTGGAGGCAGCTCGACGGGCTCGGCCTGTACCTCGGCTGCGGTGGCCTCCCCGGCCGGCTCCGCCTGAGGCGTCTCCGGCCTGCTGGCCTCTTCAGCGCGATCGGCCTGACCGGCCTCGGCAGTCGTAGGGGGCTCGGGCGCCGGCGCAGGCTCGGTCACCGGCTCGGCTATCGGCTTGGCCTCCGCCGCCACTTCGTGCTGCGGCTCTGGCTGGGCCGTCGGCTCGGGCTCGGGCTCTGGCTGGGCCGTTACCTGGGGCTCGGGCCCTGGCTGGGCCGTCGGCTGGGGCTCGGGCTCGGGCTCTGGCTGGGCCGTCGGCTCTGGCTCGGGCTCGGGCTCGGGCTCGGGAGCAGGCTCCGCCGGCGAGCTCTCGGTGAGTTCGCTCGGCGCGTCGGCCGGCTCGGTGGTCTGGCCATGCTGGGGGTCGGTCAAGCTAGTACACCATGGTGAAGATGAGGGACGCGATGATGAGGATCGCGAGGACGGCAAGGATGAGCCGGGCGAACCGGCCCTGGGTGTCGATCATGGTCGCCTATCGATAGTTCTTGAACTGCAGGGCCACAGGGTAGCCCTCTTCTTCTTCCTTGAGGCGTGCGATGACGCGCTGCAACTCGTCCTTGGACTTGCCGGTGACGCGCACGGCGCCGCCCTGGATCTGGCTCTTGACCTTGGGGAAGTCGTCGCGCAGGAGCTTGGTGATCTTCTTGGCCAGATCATCGGGCAGACCCTGGCGCAGGCTCGCCACCTGCTTGTAGGTCATACCACCCGCCGGCTCGACCTCCCCCCAGTCGAAGACCTTCAGGGACAGTCCGCGGCGCACGGCCTTGGAGCCGATGAGGTCCTGGACGGCAGCCGATCGCATCTCCGAGTCGGTCACCACTGTGATGTCCTTGTCGGTCATGTCGATCTGGACCTTGGAGCCCTTGAAGTCGTAGCGCGTGGCAACCTCGCGGCGAACCTGGTCGAGCGCGTTGACCAGTTCCTGGCGGTCGAACTCGCTGACGATGTCGAATGAGACGTTGCTGGCCATCGTTCTACTCCCCTGCCTCGCTCGCGGCAACTTGCCTGTAGCTGCTGTCGATACCGACCACGCGACGGACCGGCCACTCGCGCATGCGGGCGATGCGGCCGCGATCGTCGATCTCCATGGCGCTGAAACCTCGCACCCGCACGCGGTCCGCGGACGCCCGATCGGTGAGGGCCACGTGCCAGCTGCCGAGCACGGTCCGGCCCGAGACCCAGACACGCTCGGCGTCGAACTCGATGTGATCCTGCGCGGCGACCACGCTGTTCCAGTGCTCGCGGATGGCCACGACTCCGGACATCGGCTCGGTGAACGGGTCGATGCGGTACTCGGCATCGTCGCTGAAGAGCTCCATCATGGCATCGGGATCCCGCTCCTCCCAAGCGCGCTTGAAACGGGCGAACAGGTCTTGCCCGTCGCCGGGCGTCAGGTTGGTGGGCACCCCCGCATTCTACTCGGCGCTCGCGACCTCGAGCAGCGAGACGAGGCGGTCGGCGATGACATACGAGCGACCGCCGCCCATGGTCAGCACGAGGTCGCCGGGCCGGACACGCGCCGCGAGGTAGTCGGCGGTGGACTCGGGGCTGCCGGGTGCAGCCACCACGCGGCCCGTCCGCGCCGCGACGAGCTCTGCCAGCTGGGCCGCGCTGGTGATGGTCGTGTCAGGGTCCCGTCCGGCCCAGATGTCAGCGATGACCGCCTCGTCGGCCTCAGCCAGGGCCGCCGCCAGCTCGTCGAGCATGGCCGCGGCGCGGTGGAACGTCAGCGGCTCGTGGGCGACCCACAGTGGGCGACCGGGGTAGCGGCTGCGGACCGCCTCGACCGTGGCTCTGATGGCCGTGGGGTGGTGTCCGTAATCGTCGATGACGAGCACCCCGCCGTGTTCGCCCTTGACGTCGAACCGACGGCCGACACCCTCGAACGAAGCCAGCCCATCAGCGATCTCCGGCCCGCGCAGGCCCAGGGCAGCGGCGGCAGCAGCGACACAGGCGGCGTTGGCCGCGTTGTGCGCGCCCGCGAGCCGCAGCGGGGCCACTACCTGCGAGTCCGGCCCGGGCAGGCCCCTGAGCCGGAGCAGCGACCCGTCGAGACGATAGCCCACGCCATCTGCAGGCTCGACAGCGGGTGCCACCGTGATGAGGCGATCGCCCCACTCGACGAGGCGCTCGGCGAGCGCCGCCCCGCCGGCGTCCCCGGTATTGATGATGACGCGGCGGCTGGCCTCGCCAGGAGCGCGCAACCAGGTCTCGAACGCATCCACCACCGCGCTGCGGTCCTCGAACACGTCGGGGTGGTCCCACTCGGCATTGAGCACGACCGCCAGCGATGGTCGGAAGGCATCGAAGTTGCCGGCGTACTCGTCAGCCTCCACCACGAAGGCGGGACCGGTCCCCCAACGCGCGGTGGCAGGCGTACCGCGTGTCAGCGACGCTGGCAACAGCGCACCCACGAAGGCGCCGGGGTCGCGTCCGGCCATCACCAGGACGTGCACCAGCCAGCCAGCGGAGGTCGATTTCCCGTGGGTGCCGGCGATGGCCACCAAGGCACCACCCTGGACCAGGGCCGCGTCTGCGACGGTCTGCTGCCAGGCCTCGATGGGAATGCCTGCGACGCGAGCGGCCACCAGCTCGGGATGGTCGGGATGGACCGAGGTGAGGGCCTTGGTCACGGCCAGTCGAGCCGGCGGAGCCTCGCCGATGTGCGCCGCGTCGTGTTCGGTCGCGATGGAGAGGCCACGCTCCTCGAGGGCCACGGTGTACGCGGTGGGAGCACCCGGGTCGCAGCCGTCGGGCGCACCACCGGCCTCGAACGCCAGCAGAGCGGCGGCCGAGGCACCAGCCCCTGCCGCACCGACGACGTGGATCCGCTCTCCCGGCGCGATGGGACGGGCCTCGCGTGCAGGCGCCAGGCCGCGGGCCACGTCTGCGGCCCCGCGGATCATCAGCCCTCCCCTTCGACCAGCGTCAGCAGCAGCTCGAGCGCCGCGGCCGCGCTATGTTCCTTGTTGGCCGTCCGGTCGCCATCCCACAGGTGCCGCTCGACCCGGTGACTCCGAGGGCCGGCCGCAGCCACGTACGTCAGCCCGACGGGCTTGGCCTCGGTTCCGCCCGCCGGGCCGGCCACGCCCGTGACCGAAACGGCGAAGTCACAGCCGAGGCGCTCACGAGCGCCCTCAGCCATGGCCACCGCCACCTGCGCCGAGACCGCTCCGTGGCGCTCGATGGACCCGGCCGGCACGTCGAGGAGGCGGACCTTGAGGGCATCGCTGTAGCTCACCACGCCACCGAGGTAGTAGGCGCTCGAACCGGCGATCGCGGTCAGCGTATGCCCGATGAGCCCGCCGGTGCAGGACTCGGCCGTACCCACGCTGATACCGCGCTCGAGCGCGAGTTGCTGGAGGCGTGCGGCCAACGCGGCGAGGTCCACCCGGCCCCGATACTCAGTCGAGCGTCTTGGGTGGCTTGCCCTGCTGGATGCGCCACTCTACCGGGACCGCCGCGTTGCCCATCACGCCGTAGCTCCGCCCGTCGACGGCCACGTTGGCCGCCTTGGCGTTGCCCACGCGCAAGATGACGTCGGGATCGACGCGGAAGACCTTCTTCTGACCGGCCTGCAGCAGGATCTTCTCGAAGAGGACTTCACCGTCGGGCTTGGTCAGCCTCACGCGCGTCTTGCCGTCGATGGCCTCCACGCGCACGGCCATCTTGTCGTTGAGCGAGCGCACGTTGACATCTGCGACTGCCGGATAGCCGCCGTCGATCGAAGCGCTGACCCACGTGATCCAGCGGCCCTTGGGCAGCTGGAACGTGCCTCGGAAGACGCCATCCTTGACCGGCAGCGCCTCCGGCGGCGGCGGCGTCTTGGCATCATCGATGTTGCCGCGCCACTCGAAGCTGACGGTGACGGTCTCAGCGTCACTGGTACCGACGACCTTGACCCGGCCGTCCTTGGTCTGGTAGCCCTTCAGGGGCTCGGTGAGGGTGAGCTCGGCCGACGGGATGCCGGTGATATTGGTGTCCTCGACGCCCTCCGGGAGGACCGGTCCGAGGTCACCCTGGGGCAGGGCGGTGTCCTCGACCGGCACGCTCACGATGACCTTGAGCGGGGCGGAGTCACGCGCGGTCTCGGGGTCCTTGCCGACGATGGTGAAGTGGTTCTCCCCTTTGTTCACCGGCAGGCTCAGCATCCACGCCCCGCTCGCGTCCGCGGAACCGGTACGCACGAACTGGTCAGCCTCACCGGTGTCGGCACCGGTGGCCGTGATGGCTGCGTTCGGGGTGCCGCCGCCGCGCAGGGTGACGAACTCGTCACCGGGCTGCAGCTGGCGGATGGCGGGGCCACTGAGGGTGACCTCAGGGTTCTGCGTGAAGCGCACGAGCTGGAGGCCGACGTAGCCGACGAAGGCGAAGACGATCGATGCGAGCACGAGGGCCACGACCAGGCTGCTGGTCAGCTTGAAGCCGCGGCTGGGGGCGGTGATGGGCTGGGGCGGAGGCTTGACCGTGGGCGTGTCCGCCCGCCGTGGCTGGTCGATCTCCTTGCGCCAGCGGGCGAGCATCTCGTCAGCATCGAGCCCGAGGTAGGTGGAGTAGTTGCGCAGGAAGCCCTTGGCGTAGACCGGCGCCGGCAGGTCTGCGATATCGCCGGATTCGAGCGCCATGAGATGACGCGCGCGGATCTTCGTCTCGCGCTCGGCGCGAGAGAGATCGACGCCCTTGCGTTCGCGGGCGGTCTGCAGGATCTCACCGACATCGGGGGCACGTTGGGTCTCGTACGACCACGTATCCTCGCTCGTCGCTCGAGTCCCGACGCGTGCTTCCTGGCGCGCGGTCATCCGGCGATGGAGCCCTCACTCAATATCACGGCATGCGCCACGACCACGGCAGTCGCGACGTTCCGACCAAGTCTACCCGCTGGGCGCGCTTCGTGAGCACCGAGTTCGATGAAGATTCTCGAACTACAACGAGTCTGCGTCGTCGGGCCCCTTGAGCCAGTTCTCGGGCCCGTAGACTGCTCGCGGCACCGCCGGGTTGCGTGGATCCTGCGGCCCCACGATGCCCACCCGCTCGAGCTCGTCGATGATGCGACTGGCCCGGTTGAACCCGACCTTCAGCTTGGTCTGCATCATCGAGGTGCTGGCCTTGCCGGTCAGCTGCACCAGCTCCGCGGCGCGAGGCGTGAGCTCGTCCTCGGACAATCTCGCCAACCAGGCGAACTCGCCGTTCTCGCCATCGTCACCGTCGCTCGAAGTCGAGAGGACACCGGGATCATAGGGTGGCTCGGGCTCCTGTTCGCGCCAGAAGTCGGTCACGGCCTTGACCTCGGCATCGGACACGAACACACCCTGGATGCGCACGGGGCGCGGCAGGTCGGCCGGCTGGTAGAGCATGTCGCCGCGGCCGATGAGGTCCTCCGCGCCAGGCTGGTCGAGGACCGTGCGGCTGTCGATCATGGAGGCCATGGCGAAGGCGATCCGGCTGGGCACGTTGGCCTTGATGAGGCCGGTCACCACGTTGACGCTGGGTCGCTGGGTCGCGAGCACCAGGTGGATGCCCACCGCGCGCGCCTTCTGGGCCAGCTTGACGATGGGCTCCTCGACCTTGCGACCCTCCTGGATCATGAGGTCGGCCAGCTCGTCGATCATGAGCACGATGTAGGGCATGTGATCGGTGGGGTCGAGGTCGGGGCCGGCGTTGTAGGCCGCGATGTTGCGGGACGTGGACTTGGCCAGCTTCTTGTACCGCTCCTCCATCTCGCCCACGGCCCAGGCCAGCGCGGCACGCGCCTCGTGGGCCTCCATGATCACGTCGGTGAGCAGGTGCGGGATGCGCCCGTACGGCGCCAGCTCGACGCGTTTGAGGTCGACCAGCACGAAGCGGACCTCGGTCGGCCTCGCACGCATCAGGATGCTGGTGACGATGGCGTTGACGCAGACCGACTTGCCGGAGCCTGTCGCGCCGGCGATGAGCAGGTGCGGCATGCGCCCGAGGTCCACCGCGTATGGCTTGCCCGAGACATCGCGTCCGAGCGCGAAGGTGAGGTCGCTGGTGGCGTCGGACATCTGCGCGTCTTCATAGACCGAGCGGAAGCCGACCATCTCCGAGGCGTGGTTGGGGATCTCGATGCCGACCACGTCGCGACCAGGGATAGGGGCCTCGATGCGGATGCTGCGCGCCGCGAGGGCCATGGCCAGGTCGTCGGCGAGGCCCTCGATGCGGCTGAGCTTGATACGAGCGTCGGGCCGCACCTCGTACTGCGTCACGACCGGACCGGTGTTGGTGCCCACGACCGTGGCCGGGATGGAGAACGAGCGCAGCTTCTCCTCGATGATGCGCACGTTCTGCTCGTGGTCGTGTCGCTCGACGTCAGCGGTCTCGGTGGCCGGGTCGAGGAGCGTCACGGCCGGCAGGCGCCAGGCCTTCTGGTGGAGCCGTCGGCGGGCCACCTCGGCGGCATCGGGATGCGCCTCGTCTCGATCGCTCTGGTAGTCGTGGAGGGCGGGCTTCTCGAGAGGCGCATCGGGAGCATCGCCGGTGGCCGCCTCGGCCGTGGCGGCACCGACGCCGGCGGCGGCACCCGCCGGGAGCGTGCCCCCGGCCGGTGCCCGAGGCGTAACCACGGCGGTCGCGGCGCTGGCGCTCGCGGGGCGCTTCGGACCTCCCCCGGTCCAGACCGTCAGGCTCACGGGCGCCGGACTGGGGGTGGGTGATGGCAGCTCGGGTGCCGGCTCATCGGCCATGCTCCGTCGTCCCCGGCTGGTTGCGCGCGCGACCGGGATCATGGCTGCCTGGTGGGCGCGCGCTTCACGCCGTGAGCGCACGGCACTCTGCGTGTTGGCCACCCCTGCGCCGGCCATCGCCCAGGCCGCGCGAGCGCCATCGACGAAGGGGGTCACGAACGCGACCAGGGTGATGTTGAAGAGCAGCAGGATGCCCACGAGCACGATGCCAACGAGGATGACGAAGGCTCCGATGGGGCTGACCAGGTCCGAGAGCAACGATGCCAGTGCCTGGCCCAGCGCTCCCCCACCCTGCTCGAGGTCGGACTCGCTGCCCCCCTTTCCGCTGAAGAGGTGGATCAGCCCCTGTCCGCCGATGAAGACGATCAGCCCGCCGAGCGCGACGGTCACCCAGCTGTAGTCGACGCTGGGCGCCCGCTCCACCAGCACGCCGGCCACGATCAGCAGGATGCCCAGCAGCCAGGCGCCCTGGCCGAAGAGTGGACGCAGGAAGCCGTCGACGTAGCCGTTGAGGATGCCGCCCCCAGGCAAGAGCAGGGCGATGAGGGTGATGACCCCGACAACGATGAGCACGACCGCAGCCACCGAACGCAGCGTCGACGGATCGACGCGAGGCGTCTGGTTCTTCGTCGAGCGGGAACGGCTGGAGCGGCTGCTCTTCTTGCGCTGGGCCATCGGCGGCTAGACCTCCACGATCACCGGGAAGACGAGCGGACGTCGGCGTGTCTGCTCGTAGAGGTAGTTCGAGAGACCATCCTTGATCTGGGCCTTGAGCAGGCCGGGCTCCGAGAAGTGCTCGCCCGGTCGCTCGATGGACGACGCGATGCGGGCGGCAGCTCCGGCCACCAGCTTCTCGTCGGCCTTGGACACGAAGCCACGAGTCACCACCTCCGGGGCTCCGACCAGCGTGCCGTGCTGCTTGTCCACGGTGACCACGACCAGGAACATGCCGTCCTTGGCCAGGGCACGGCGGTCGCGCAGGACGATGTCACCGACCTCACCGACCGAGACACCATCGACGTAGACCTGGCCGGCCTCCACCCGCTCTCCGCGACGCGCGCTGCCATCGGCCAGGAACTCGATGGGTTGGCCGTTCTCGAGGATGAGGATGTTCTCCGGGTCGACGCCCACCTCGGCGGCCAGCCGACCGTGCTGCACCAGCATCCGGAATTCACCGTGGACCGGGATGATGAACTTGGGCCGGGTCAGGTTGAGCATCAGCTTCAGCTCTTCCTGGCTGGCGTGACCGGAGACGTGCGCCCGCTTGATGGCGTAGTAGTAGACATTGGCGCCGGCCTTGAAGAGATTGTCGACCGTGCGTGCCACGCCCTCCTCGTTGCCGGGGATGGGGCTGGCGCTGACGATGACCGTGTCTCCGGGCGTGATCTCGACGAAGCGGTGATCGCGGTTGGCCATGCGCGCCAGACCGGCCATGGGCTCACCCTGGGAGCCGGTGGTCATGATGGTCAGCTTGTCGTCGGCGATGTCCTTGATCTTGCCCTTGTTCACGAGGCCGGTACTGGGCGGACGGAGGTAGCCGAGGTCAGCCGCGATCCGAGTGTTCTGCTCCATGGAGCGCCCGATGACCGCGACCTGCCGCCCGAAGGTCTCGGACGCGTCGAAGACCTGCTGCACGCGGGCGATGTTGGAGGCGAAGGTGGCCACGATGACGCGACCCTCGAGCCCCTCCATGATGTCGTGGAAGGCCTCACGAACCGTGCTCTCCGAGGGTGTCCAGCCGGGCACCTCGGCCCGGGTGGAGTCGGACATCAGGCAGAGCACGCCCTCTTCGCCGAAGCGGGCGATGGCCTGGAAGTCGACCAGCTTGCCGTCGACGGGAGTCTGGTCGAACTTGAAGTCGCCCGTATGGACGATGTCGCCGAACGGCGTGCGGATGCGCAGGCCCATGGCATCGGGGATCGAGTGGCCCACGCGGAAGGCCGTGACGTCGAAGTGGCCCAGCTCGACGGTCTCACCGGGGTCGAGCGCCTTGAGCGGATTGTTGCGGAGCTTGTGCTCCTTGATCTTGTTACCGAGCAGGCCGCGAGCCAGGGTCGAGGCGAACACGGGGACACCGGGGAACTCGGGCAGCACGTACGGCAGCGCACCCACGTGATCCTCGTGGGCGTGGGTGATGACGAAGGCCTTGACCTTCTCCCGCTTGCCGCGCAGGTAGGAGATGTCAGGGATGACGATGTCGATCCCGTACATCTCCTCATCAGGGAAGGCGAGGCCGCAGTCGACGACGATGATCTCGTCGGCGAACTCGAACACGGTCATGTTCTTGCCGATCTCACCGATGCCGCCGAGCGGAGTGACGCGCAGGATCTCCGGGCTGGACTTGGGCGCGCGCTTGACGGCCATCAGAAGAGTCCGTACTGATCTTCGGAGTCGGTCATGGGTTCATCCTTCGGCTGGTCGGGCGCCGGGGAGGCGTCCGTGCTGGTTGGGTCGGTCGCGGCAGGTGCCTCGTTCGAGTCTCGCGTGGCGGTGGTGGTCTCGGCGGCGGCCCGTTCGGCGCGGGCGCGGATGAGCACCTCAGGCACGGCCGCCATGTCGCGCTGCATCGTCACCTTGAGGGAACCCTGGCGCAGCGCGGCTGCGGGGTGGTACAGGGCATAGCCGGTGGCAGCCCGGGCACCGGTGGAAGGGTCGATGGGCCGAGCGGTGCCGTGGACCCGGCTGATGCGGTCGCCGGGCATGAACGTCTGCAGGCTGAAACGCCCCAGGGTCACCAGCAGCGCGGGGTCCAGCACCTCCAGCTGGCGCCGCAAGTACGGCCCGCAGGCGGCGATCTCGTCGGGTTCGGGATCGCGGTTGTTGGGTGGGCGGCACTTGACGACGTTGGTGATGAAGACGTCCTCGCGACGCCAGCCGATCATGGCCAGCAGCTCCTGCAGGAGCGAGCCGGCGGCGCCGACGAAGGGCCGACCCTGGCGGTCCTCATGCTGGCCCGGGCCCTCGCCCACGAACAGCACCTCGGTATCGGGGTTGCCCTCCCCGGGAACGGCCTTGGTGCGCCCTTCGGAGAGGCGGCAGCGGGTACAGGCGCGGACCTCGTCGGCGATGGCCTCGAGTGCGGCAGCTCGCTCCTCGCTCGTCACACGGCTCCAGCAGCGCGCTCCGAGGCCTTGGCCAGCCAGCCGTTGCGGGCCACCAGTTCGGCGATCTCGACGGCATTGGTCGCGGCACCCTTGCGCAGGTTGTCAGAGACGACCCAGAAGGCGAGCCCTTTGCCCGCCGGCAACGAGGCATCGGCGCGGATGCGGCCGACGAAGACCTCGTCGACACCGGCACCCTCGGTCGGCAAGGGGTAGATGTTGTTGGCCGGATCGTCGCGGACGATGACACCTGGCACCTGCGCGAAGAGCTCGCGCGCCTCGTCAGGCGTCATGGAACCCTCCAGCTCGACGTGGACCGCCTCCGAGTGCGAGGTGACCACCGGCACACGCACGGCCGTGCACGACACCGGCAGGTCCGGCAGGTGCAGGATCTTGCGCGTCTCGGTGGCGACCTTCCACTCCTCCTTGGTGTAGCCGTTGTCGAGGAACACATCGATGTGCGGCAGCACGTTGAAGGCGATCGGATAGGGGTAGACCGAGGCCTGCAACTCCTCCCCGGCAGCGTAGGCCCGGACCTGGTCCTCCAGCTCGACGACGGCCTTGTTGCCGCTGCCGCTGACGGCCTGGTACGTGTCCACGATCACGCGGCGCATGCCGACGCTGTCACGCAGGGCCTTGAACAAGGGCATCAGCTGCATCGTCGAGCAGTTGGGGTTGGCGATGATGCCCTCGTGCTCAGCCGCGTCCTCGTCGTTGACGCCGGCGACCACGAGCGGGACACCCGGCTCCATGCGCCACTGGCTGCTGTTGTCCACGACCACGGCCCCGCGCGCAGCAGCCTCTGGCGCGAAGACCTTGGAGGTGCCGCCGCCGGCCGAGAAGATGGCGATGTCGACACCCTCGAAGGCGTCCGGCGTGGTGACCTCCACTGGCCAGCTGCGGCCGCCGAACTCGACGGTGCGGCCATCAGAGCGAGAGGCCAGCGGGCGCAGCTCGCCGACCGCGAAGTCACGCTCGGCGAGGATGGCGATCATGGTTCGCCCGACCAGGCCGGTCGCACCGACGACGGCGACCGTGAGGGGGCGGTGGGAGGACTCGATGGGCATGGTCTTATTCCTGTGGATCTTCCATCGAGGGCACGTGACGATGATAACGCGTCTACAACGCTCCCTCGACGCTGCTTACGCTACCGTGGAATGGTGATTTGCGACTGTCCGCCGCTCCTCCGGTGACTGCCACCACGCCCAGGGCCACCCGTCGGCCCAAGGCCGCCGTGCGGCACACGCCTACGCGGGTGGCCATCCTGATCAACAACACCTACGTGGCTGACGCTCGTGCCTGGAAGACGGCCGTCTCGCTCGGCAAGGCCGGGTACCACGTCACCGTCATCGCCCGCTGGGGCCCGGGATTGGCCACCACCGAGGAGCGCGACCACCATACGGTCACGCGTATCCGTCAGCCCCAGCCTCTCGCGTGGCTGCCGGCACCGAGCCTGCCCGAGACCGGCGACGATCCGCAGGGTCGCACCGGAGGACTGCGACGCCGCGTGCGCGATACGGTCGGTCGGGCCAGCCAGGCGCTGCGCTACCTGCGCATGTCGCGCGCCTGGTCGAAGATCATCGCGGGGCAGGTGGATGCCTTCGACGTGTGGCAGGCGGAATCGGTCATCACGCTCTCGCTGGCGGTCTCGTTGCGGCGGCACTTCGGCGGCCTGATCGTCTACGACGCCAACGACATCGACAGCGAGGCCGGCCGCATGGCGAGCCTGCCCGGACCATGGAAACAGCTGCTGCGCCGCCACGAGAAGCGGCTCGCCCGATCCGCCGACGCGGTGGTCACGGTCTCCGATCCCTACGCCCAGATCCTGCAGCGGGTGCTCGGCCGCCCCGTCGATGCGGTCGTCCGCAACGCTGCGCTCGTGGACGACCTCGAGTCGCCCCCGGAGCCACAGGAGGTGGCTCGCACCGACCATTTCCAGCGCATGTTCGACCTGCCGCGCGACCAGCGGGTCGTGCTCTACATCGGTCAGGTCATGCGCGGACGCGGCCTGCGGCAGCTGTTCGAAGCCATCTCGCTGGTGGACGACGCGGCCCTCGTGGTGGCCGGCTTCGGCCCCGACTACGAGCGCTACCGCACCATCGCCTCCGCCCTCCCCCACGCCGACCGCATCCACTTCGCAGGCTCCGTGCCACCCGCAGAGATCCCCACCTGGACGCGAGGTGCTGACGTCTCGGCCATGCCGGTCCAGCCCGATACCCTGAACCACCGCTTCAACACGCCGACCAAGCTCTACGACGCCATCGGCGTGGGCGTGCCGGTGGTGGCCAGCAAGCTACCCGGCATCTCGCCCATCGTCAGGGAGACCGGCTGCGGGGAGCTCTGCGATCCATCGGACCCGAGCGACGTGGCCCACGCCATCCGCGCCATCATCGATGCACCCGAGGAGGAGCGGATCGCGCTGCGCATGCGCTGCCTCCAGGCTGCTCGAAGCCGCTACGCGTGGCAGCACCAGGTGCAGGAGCTGTTGCGCGTCTACGACGACATCGGGGTCTGATCCGCTCGTGAAGGTCCTGTTCCTGCCCGACTACTCGGCTGCCAACGCCTACCAGCGGGCGCTCACCAAGGGTCTCGAGGAACGGGGTGTCACCGTCAGCGCCGACCCCACCGGATCGCGCCGAGTGGTGCCCATCATGGGGGCGTTGCGACGCCACGGGCGACCGGACGTCATCCACATCCACTGGACCGAGCCCTACATCGCCGGCGGCAGCAGCCGGGTCAGCCGGGTCAAGGCCCAGCGTACGCTCGTGGAGCTGCGCCTGGCCAAGCGCGCGGGCATGGGCCTCGTGTGGACCGCCCATGACCTCTTCCGGCACGATCGCCGGGAAGATCCGGCCGAGCTGGCCTTCATGCGCTCGTTGTTCGGGCTCGCCGACTCCGTGATCGTCCACTGCGAGTCAGCCGCGGACGGCCTGCTGCAGACGCTGGGTGTGGGCGCCTCCGGGCGCGACAAGATCGCAGTCATCCCCCATGGGCACTACCGGGGCGCCTATGCCGATGAGGTCACCCGCGAGCAGGCCCGTGCCCGCCTCGGATTACCGCCCACGGCGAAGGTCATCTCCTTCGTCGGCTGGGTCCGCTCGTACAAGGGCGTGTGGGAGTTGTACGAGGCCTTCACCAAGCTCGACGAGCCGAACGCCCGCCTGGTCATCGCCGGCGAGGCCGTCGATGGCGCCTACGGGGCCCGGCTCACGGCTGCCGCCAAGGGCGACGAGCGCATCCACCTCTCGCTCGGCTTCGTGCCCGACGAGGACCTGCAGCTCTACCTGCGCGCTGCCGATGTGGTGGCGGCACCCTTCCTTGAGATCTTCACTTCTGGCTCGGTCCTGCTGGCCATGTCCTTCGAGCGCGCGGTCATCGCCCCTCGTCGGGGCTGTGTCACCGACGTGCTCGACGAAGCCGGCGGGATCCTCTACGACGCGGACGACCCGCAGGGCCTCGAGGGCGCACTGCGGGTCGCGATGGATGCTGACCTGGAGGCCATGGGGCGCCACAACGGCACCGACCTCTCTCGATTCGATTGGAGCCGCGTGGCCGAAGCCACCCGGGAGGTCTACGAGGCCGTACTCGAGAAGCCCGGCCTCGTGGACTGAGTGAGCGAGGCGCTAGGCCTCGACACCCTCCTCGTTCTTGGCCAGGTGTCGCTGCATGGCTGCCTTGCGGCTGAGGTTGACGCGACCCTGGCGGTCGATCTCGATGACCACGACCATGATCTCGTCGCCGATCTGGACGACGTCCTCCACGGTCGGGACGTGGTAGTCAGCCAGCTCCCCGATGCGGACGAGGCCTTCCTTGCCCGGCAGGATCTCGACGAAGGCGCCGAAGCCCATGATGCGTGTGACCTTGCCCAGGTACAGGCCGCCGACCTCGACCTCCTTGGTGATCGACTCGATCCACGCGATGGCCTTGGCCGCACGCTCCTGGTCGACCGCAGCGATCTCCACGCTGCCGTCGTCCTCGACGTTGATCTCGGTCCCGGTCTCTTCCTGGATCTTGCGGATCGTGGCACCACCCTTGCCGATGATGTCGCGGATCTTCTCGGGGTTGATCTTGATGGTGGTGATGCGCGGCGCGAAGCTGCTGACATCCTCACGGGCACCGCTGATGACCTCGGTCATCTTCTCGAGGATGGTCATGCGCGCGGTGTAGGCCTTCTGCAGGCCCTGGCGGATGATGTCCTCGTTGATGCCCTGGACCTTGATGTCCATCTGGAGGGCGGTCACGCCCTCCTCGGTGCCGGTGACCTTGAAGTCCATGTCACCGAAGAAGTCCTCCTTGCCGAGGATGTCGGTGAGGACCGTGAAGCGGTCGCCGTCCGTGATGAGGCCCATGGCGGCACCGGCGACCGGAGCCTTGATGGGCACACCCGCGTCCATCAGCGCCAGCGTCGAACCACACGTGGAGGCCATCGAGGTGGAGCCATTGGAGGTCACGCACTCGCTGACCAGCCGGATGACGTAGGGGAAGTCCGCCTGGTCGGGCAGGACCGGAACGAGCGCTCGCTCGGCGAGTGCACCGTGGCCGATCTCACGCCGACCGGGGCCGCGCATGAACTTGTTCTCGCCGGTGCTGTAGGGCGGCATGTTGTAGTGGTGGAGGTAGCGCTTGGACTCATCAGGGCTGATGGTGTCGATGCGCTGCACGTCGCTCGAGGGGCCAAGCGTGGCCACCGTGAGCGCCTGCGTCTCGCCACGGGTGAAGAGGCCCGAGCCGTGAGCGCGCGGCAACAGGCCGACCTCGACCGAGATGGGACGGATGGTGTCGACGTCTCGACCGTCGATGCGGATGCCCTCGTCGAGGGTCACCTGACGCACCGTCTTCTTGTGGAGCAGCGTGGTGAACGACTTGGACAGGCCCGAAACCACGAGCGCGGCTTCGAAGGCTGCGTCCGCCACGTCGTTGTTCTGGCCACCCTTGCGCATGCGGATCGAGTCAGCGACGGCCGACTTGAAGGCGTTGACGCGAACGGGGATGTCCTCGGCCATGCGCTGCAGCAGGGCTGCTGTAGCCTCGGCATCGGCCAGGGCTCGATGCGTCGGGTCGACCGCGAGCTCGAAGAACCGGACCAGGTCCACGAGCTTGTGGGCGTCGAGGTCCGGGTAGCCGGCGCGCGCGAGCACCAGCGTGTCGAGGTAGGTGCCCGGCTCGATGCGAGTGCCGTCAGCGAGGGCTGCCTCGATGAAACCGATGTCGAAGCCGACGTTGTGGCCGACGAGGATGTCGTCGCCCGCGAAGTCGAGCAGCTGGGCCGCGGCCTCCGACGGGCTGGGTGCGTCTTCCACGTCGGCGTCGGTGATGCCGTGGATCTGCTTGCCGACGATGCCGCGGGTGGGCTTGACGAGCGTCTCGAAGCGGTCGGTGACCTTGCCACCCGACAGGCGGACGGCGCCGATCTCGACGAGCTCGCCGGTCCGGGCGTCCTTGCTCGTGGTCTCGGTGTCGAAGACGACGAAGGACTCGCCGGCCTCCAGCGCGTCCACGAAGTCGACGACGGAATCGACGGACGGCTCGAGGTAGGGGATCTGCTTGGCCTTGCCGACCAGCTCCCGCAGCTGCTCCTGCAGCTCGACGACGGGCAGCAGGCTCTGGTGCCCGAACATGATGGCGTCGGCCATGACCGACTCGGGCAGGATCTTGGCGCCGGCCTCGACCATCATGATGGCGTCCCGGGTACCCGCGACGATGAGGTCGAGATCCGACTCTTCCATCTGGCTGGCCAGTGGGTTGACCACGAACTCGCCGTCGATGCGGCCGATGCGGACAGCGCCGATGGGGCCCTGGAAGGGGATCTCACTGATGGTCAGCGCAGCTGACGCAGCGATCGTGCCGAGGACATCAGGATTGTTCTCCTGGTCGGTCGAGAGCACGGTGAGCACGCACTGCACGTCGTCCTTGTAGCCCTTGGGAAAGAGCGGCCGAATGGGACGATCGGTGAGGCGGCAAGCGAGGATGGCCGCCTCAGACGGGCGGGCCTCACGCTTGATGAAACCGCCGGGGATCTTGCCCGCGGCGTACATCCGCTCTTCGAAATCGATCGTGAGCGGGAAGAAATCGAGACCGGGGCGAGGGTCGGCCCGATTGGCCGTGCCGAGCAGCATGGTGTCGCCGTACTGCACGGTCACGGAGCCACCAGCGAGATTGGCCATCTTGCCAGTCTCGATGGTGATCGGGCGACCGCCGAATTCGGTCGTAAGGGTGGTTACCGTCATCTGTCCTCCAACGGGGACGACCGACGGACCGGGGCACGTTGGGATGTGGTTACGCTGACCTCACCTGAGGTCGTCCGGCGTATGCGATGTTCAGGGATCGTGCGGGCCGCGCCCGCCGGAGCCGTTTCGCCTTAGCGGCGCAGGCCGAGCCGTTCGATGACGGACTGATACCGGGCAGCATCCTTGCGCATCAGATACGCAAGCAGGCGGCGTCGCGTGCCAACGAGCTTGAGCAAGCCGCGGCGCGAGTGGTGATCCTTGGGGTAGCGTCGGAGATGCTCGGTCAGCCCGGCGATCCGCTCGGTGAGCAGTGCGACCTGGACTTCCGGCGATCCGGTGTCACCTTCCTTGGTGGCGTAGTCGGCAACGACGCTTGCCTTCGTTTCCCGCGTAAGCGGCAACTGGTCCTCCAGCCTATCCATATACCTATCTATTAACGAGCGGCAGCATAGCACAGGGTCTCAGGATAGGCGTGCATTCATGCCACACGAGAAGCCGGCGCAACGCCGCATGGTCGATGAGTCAGCGCGGGCGTCCGTCGGTGATCTGTGTGCCATTGTGACCGATTCGGAGGACGCCCGCAACGGGCCGCCGGTCGCGCTGCTGGCCCGCGGCGGCCCCGCGCGGCTCGCGACTCCGTTGCCGATGACGGTATCGGAGGCGATCGAACCTGTCCGAAACGATTGCCCGTTCGCAAGCCACGACGCGATACGCTGTCTCCAGCGAATGGAGGACGTACCCATGTCCAGCGGCGCACGACCGGTCCGGGCACCACGAGGCAGCGAGCTGAGCTGTCGCGGCTGGCAGCAGGAAGCGGTCCTGCGCATGCTCATGAACAACCTCGACCCCGAGGTAGCCGAGCGACCCGACGACCTCGTCGTCTACGGCGGGACCGGACGCGCGGCGCGTTCTTGGGACGCGTTCGACGCCATCGTGCGCGAGCTGCGACGCCTCGAGGACGACCAGACGCTGCTGGTGGCATCGGGCAAGCCGGTGGCGGTCTTCCGCACCCACGAGTGGGCGCCCCGCGTGCTCATCGCCAACAGCAACCTCGTCGGCAAGTGGGCCACCTGGGAGCATTTCCGCGAACTCGAACGGGCGGGGCTGATGATGTACGGCCAGATGACGGCCGGCTCGTGGATCTACATCGGCAGCCAGGGCATCCTGCAGGGCACCTTCGAGACCTTCGCCGAGCTCGCACGACAGCACTTCGACGGCACGTTGCGCGGACGCGTGGTGCTCACCGCCGGGCTCGGCGGCATGGGTGGCGCGCAGCCGCTGGCGGTGACGATGAACGAGGGCGTCGCGCTGTGCATCGAGGTCGATCCCGAACGCGTCCAGCGTCGGCTCGAGACGCGCTACCTGGACCGCTCGACCACCGATCTCGACGAGGCCCTGGCCTGGGCTCGCGAGGCGGCCGGGGCGGGCGCGCCGCGCTCGATCGGCCTGATCGGCAACGCGGCCGAGATCGAACCCGAGCTGGTCCGCCGAGGCGAGCGGTTCGACGTGGTCACCGACCAGACTTCCGCCCATGACGCGCTCAATGGTTACGTGCCGGCCGGGCTTTCGCTCGAGGCGGCGACGGAGCTGCGAGCCACGGACCCCGATGCGTATGCCCGCCGCTCGATCGACTCCATGGCCGACCATGTGCGGGCCATGCTCGAGCTACAGGCCGCGGGTGCGGTCACCTTCGACTACGGCAACAACATCCGTGCCCAGGCAGAGGCGGGAGGCGTCGCCGATGCGTTCGACTTCCCGGGCTTCGTGCCGGCCTTCATCCGACCCCTCTTCTGCGAGGGCAAGGGGCCCTTCCGATGGGTCGCACTCTCGGGCGATCCGGCCGACATCGCGGCCACCGACGAGACCGTTCTCGAGCTCTTCCCCGAGGACGAGGGGCTCGCTCGCTGGATCCGCAAGGCGCGGGACCAGGTCGCCTACCAGGGCCTGCCGGCACGCATCTGCTGGCTGGGCTACGGCGAGCGACGACGGGCCGGCCTCGCCTTCAACGAGCTCGTGCGCTCGGGCAGAGTCAGCGCGCCGATCGTCATCGGCCGCGACCATCTCGACGCCGGCTCGGTGGCCTCGCCCAACCGAGAGACCGAGGCCATGCGCGACGGTTCCGACGCGGTCGCTGACTGGCCCATGCTCAACGCCCTCGTCAATACGGCCGCGGGTGCCAGCTGGGTCAGCATCCACCACGGTGGTGGCGTCGGCATCGGCTACAGCCAGCATGCGGGCATGGTGGTGGTCGCCGACGGCACCGACCTCGCCGCGCAGAAGCTCGACCGCGTGCTCACCACCGACCCCGGCATGGGCGTGGTGCGCCATGTCGACGCGGGCTATGAGCGCGCGATCGCGGTCGCTCGCGAACGCGGGCTGCGCGTACCCATGCTCGACTACTGATGGCACCTTCCGCTGTCGTCCTCAACGGTGCTGAGCTGACCGTCCCTGACGTCGAGGCGGTGGCGCGGGGTGAGCGCTACGCGGTGCTGGCCGACGACGCACGCGGCCGGGTGTCCCAGGCACGGGCGGTCATCGAGCGGTTGGTGGCTGCGGGCGAGGTCGTTTACGGCGTCACCACCGGTTTCGGCGCGCTGGCGACGACATACGTGCCACCGGAGCGGACTCGCGAGCTGCAGGAGCGTCTGCTGCTGAGTCACGCTGCGGGCGTGGGCGAGCCCCTGCCGACGGAGGTCGTGCGCGCGATGCTGCTGCTGCGGGCGAATACCCTGGCCCTGGGTCACTCCGGCTGCCGTCCCGAGCTGATCGACCGCCTGCTGGACCTCTTGCGCTTGCGTATCCATCCGCTGGTGCCCGCGCAGGGCAGCGTGGGAGCCTCCGGCGATCTCGCGCCCCTCGCCCATCTGGCACTGCCCATCATCGGTCATGGCCAAGTCGAGGTCGAGGGCGTGGTCATGCCCGCACGCCAGGCGCTCGTGGCCGCGGGGCTGGACCCGCTGGTGCTGGAACCCAAGGAGGGGCTGGCACTGCTCAACGGCACGCAGATGATGAGCGCCATCGGCGCCCTCGTCCTGGGTGCTGCCGACCGACTCGCGCTCACCGCGAGCGTGGCCGCAGCCATCTCCGTCGAGGCCCTGCGCGGGACGGTCGTGGCCTACTCCGCGGCCCTGCAGTCCACGCGGCCGCATCCGGGGCAGGTCCAGACGGCGGCGGAGCTGCGCTGGCTGCTGCGGGACTCGACCATCCAGACCGCGCACCACGGGAACGACCACCGCGTGCAGGACCCCTACTCGCTGCGATGTGTGCCGCAGGTGCACGGTGCAGCTCGCGATGCCCTCGACAACCTTCGCCGCGTGCTCGACATCGAGCTCAACTCCGCGACCGACAACCCGCTCGTCTTCGCCGAGGGTGGCAACGTGCCGGAGGACGCCCTCGCCACCGGTCACGGTCTCGTCATCAGCGGGGGCAACTTCCACGGTGAGCCCGTGGCGCTCGCCCTGGACTACGCCAAGCTGGCCATCGCGGAGCTGGGTGCGATCAGCGAGCGTCGCGTGGCCCTGCTCCTCGACCCACGCCTCAATGACGGGCTGCCGGCGTTCCTCGGCGCCTCGTCCGGACTCGACTCCGGTCTCATGATCGTGCAGTACACCGCGGCTGCCCTCGCCTCCGAATCGAAGACGTTGGCGCACCCGGCCTCGGCCGACTCGATCCCCACCTCCGCCAACCAGGAGGACCACGTCTCGATGGGCTCGATCGCGGCACGCCACGCCATGACCGTGCTCGAGCACTCGCAGCGCATCGTGGCCATCGAGCTCCTGTGCGCCACGCAGGGTCTCGATCTGCGGCTCGAGCTCCAGCCTGACACGGCGCCCGGTGCCGGCGTGGCCGAGGCGAGAGTGCGGGTTCGCGAGGTCATCGCCCGCCTCGAGGACGATCGTGAGCCCGGTCCGGATCTCGAGGCCGCCTTCCGCCTGGTGAAGGACGGCGCCCTGGTCGATCTTGCCGGGCCACCCTCGGGCATCAGCACATCATGGCTCGGGCCTGACCCGCGATGAGCCGTCGCGCGATCATCGGCAAGGGCCGCCTGTTGCCGATGGCTGGCGCGACGACCGGCGCGACCGGCGCCATCGATGGACCATGGGTGCTCATCGTCGAAGACGACCACGTGCTCGAAGTCCGCGCCGGCAGGCTGCAGCCAGGGGACCCCGACGCGTTCGAGGACGTGGGCACCGCGCTCGTGACGCCGGGCCTCGTCGATCCACACACGCACCTCATCTACGCGGGCGATCGCAGTGACGAGGCCGCGGCAAGGACGCGGGGCGAGCGCTACACGGGCGGCGGGATCCTGCGCACGGTCGCGGCCACGGTCGCGGCCAGCGACGAGGATCTGGTTCGGGAGACGCGGCTGCGGCTGATCTCGGCAAGTGCCCGAGGTACCACCACCATCGAGGTCAAGTCGGGCTACGGTCTGGCGCCGGACGAGGAGCATCGCCTGTTGCGCCTGATCTCCGATGCTGCCGACGGCCTCTCATTGCGCGTGCGCCGGACCTATCTCGGAGCCCACGCCATCCCGGCCGGCTCGAGTGCCGCGTCGCAACAGGAGGCGATCCTCGAGACGCTGCCGGAACTGGCCACTGCGGCCGACTACATCGATGTCTTCTGCGAGCCGGACATCTTCGAGCTCGAGTCGACCCGAGCGATCGCCGAAGCCGGGAGGATCAATGGCCTGCCCCTCAAGCTGCACGCCGACCAGCTGCAGCGCTCGGGGGCGGCGCTGCTGGGAGCGGAGCTGGGGGCGCTCTCGGTCGACCATCTCGAGCAGATCAGCGAGGCTGACGCACGGGTGCTGGCAGGAACATCGACCGTGGCCACGATCCTGCCTGGCCCAGCGCTGATGCTCGGCGCCGGTCTGCCGCCGGCACGGGCGCTGCTCGACGCGGGTGCCACCGTGGCCATCGGCAGCGACGCCAACGCGGGCACCTTCGGGGAGCCGTCGATGCCCCTGGCCATCGGCCTCGCGGTGGTCCTCGGCTGCACGGTCGATGAGGCGCTGTGGGCCGCGACCGCTGGTGGCGCCGGTGCGCTCGGGCTCGACGGCACGGTGGGACGGCTCACGCCCGGCTCCTTCGCCGACATCGTGGCCTGGGATGCCGAGCATGAGGGTGCCTTCGTCCACCGGCTCGGTGGCGTCCGGCCGTCGTGGACGTGGTTCGGAGGGGAGACCCATGACTGAGACGTTCATGGGCGCAGGAGCGCCCAGCCGTTCGAGCGAGGCCATCGTGCTGGGAGCCGCCATGGCGACCGTCTACCCGCAGCGCGACCCGCACGCGACCGACGGTCCCCGGGCCATCCGCGCGGCCTCACGTCGCCTGGCGCGCTTCGGCGGCAACTACGACTTCGACATCGATGGCCCGTTCGCCTCGTGGCTGCCGCTGATCGGCGACGACGGGGACATCGACAGCGTGCCCCACGACGCCGCGGGCAACCGCCGGCGGATCGCCGACGCGATCGGCGGGATCGTGGGGCGCGGGGCCATGCCCGTCTTGCTGGGAGGTGATGACTCGGTCGCCGAGCCGTTCGTGGCCGGGTGGCGCCACCATGGGCCGGTGACGGTCGTGCAGCTCGACGCTCACCTCGACTTCCGCGACGAGGTGGACGGGGAGTCGCACGGCTACAGCAGCCCCATGCGCCGGGCCAGTGAGATGCGCTGGGTGCGCCGGATCGTGCACATCGGCCAGCGCGGTGTGGGCTCGGCCCGTCCCGCTGACGTGCAGGACTCGGTCGAGGCCGGCAACGTCATCGTGCGCGCGAGGGAACTGGCCCACGACGGCCCCCGGGCCGTCGCCGGGCGACTCGCCGAAGGTGAGCGCTTCGTCATCGTCTACGACGTCGACGGCACCGACCCCGCCGACATCCCCGCCGTGCGCGCGCCGGTGCCTGGCGGACCGGGTGCGGCGGTGGTGGGCGAGCTCTTCGCCGCGCTCGCGGCGCGGGGATCGCTCCAGGGGCTGGTGGTCACCGAGTTCGAGCCCGCGCTCGACCCGGACGGAACGTCGGCCCTGGCCCTCGTCCGCGTCCTCTGCCGGGCGATCGACGGCCGCTTCGGTCCTCGGC
Source organism: uncultured Chloroflexia bacterium (assembly GCA_963731995.1). Classification (GTDB taxonomy): domain Bacteria; phylum Chloroflexota; class Limnocylindria; order Limnocylindrales; family CSP1-4; genus JAFMJV01. The sequence continues at coordinate 143,736 of CAVSXV010000008.1, read as the reverse complement.
TCGCGTAGCTCCGCAGGCGAGCCTCGAGGGGTCGCCCGGTCAACAGGTCAACGGGCCTCGCAGGCCTCGAGCACCGGACCCGATGGGCACAGCCAGGCTGGAGCCTGACCCGCGCTGGGCCGGGGTATCAGCCTCAACAGGTCGTGCACTCGTCCAGGATCACGCGCGAGCGCTGGACGTCATCGCCCATCTGCGCGATCAGCCCCTCGACCGAGTCGTAGCGACGCTGGCCACGGATGAAGGTGCAGAACTGCACGCGCATGCGTTCGCCGTAGACATCGTCGTCACGGTCCAGAAGATGGACTTCCATCAGGCGCACGCGACCACCGAAGGTCGGCTGGGTCCCCAGCGAGACTACCGCATCAGCCCTCTCCCACGGCTCGAGGACGGCGTCACCGCCCCAGGAGGCACGCGCCGCGTAGATGCCGTCAGGCGGGAGCGCCACGGGCTGGCTGAAGTCGAGATTGGCGGTGGGAAACCCGAGCTCACGCCCACGTTCTTCCCCGTGGACGACGGAGCCGACGAGCGCGAACGGACGACCCAGCAGCTCAGCCGCGGTCTTGAGTCGGCCCTCGGCCACGAGCTCGCGGGTGCGCGCGCTCGACACACGAGCACCACCGGAGTCGAGCGTGGGGGCCTCCACCAGCTCCCAATCCGCGTCCGCACTCATCTCGCGCAATACCGGCACCGTCCCTCCGCGATCCCGCCCGAAGGCCGATACGCGAGTCATCACCAGGGCCGCGAGGTTGCGTCCCCCGCCGATCCGTTCGATGAACTCCTCGGCGGTCGTCCGCCGGAAGACCTCGTCGAACGTCTGCAGCACCACCAACCCGCCGACGAGACGGCTGATGCGCTCGATGCGCTCTCTGCGGTCCATGAGCATGTCCGGCGCACGTCCGGCCACGACGGCGTCTGGATGCGGATCGAAGGTGACCACGACGGGCATCGCGCCGAGGCGGCGAGCCGTCTTCTCGAGCACCCGAAAGACCTGCTGGTGGCCACGGTGGACGCCGTCGAAGACGCCGACGGTCACGGCCAGGCGTGTGTCCTTGGGTAGCCGGTCGATGCCGCGGACGTAGTCGCTCATGCCGGGGTCACGTCCTCCGGGGTGATGAAGACCTTGTCAGGGTAGAGCCGCCCCTTGCTGACGTGCGCCATGGCTGCGAGCGACCCTCGCTCATCGAGCACGCGCACGAGCTCGGCGTTCTCCAGCACGGCCGCCGGATCGAGCGGGCCTGTGACCTCGCCGCGGACGCGGATGATCTGGCCCCGGGCGATGGCAGCGCGGTCCTTGTCCGGGATGCGCACCATCGGGATGTGCTCGAGACCGGCGTCGGGCGAAAGGAGCAGCGACTCGAGGTTCCCGGCGGCGAGCTCGGAACGCACGTGCTCCAGGGAGTGGGCAGCATCGATGACAAAGGGGCCGCTGGCGGTACGGGTGAGGGCGCCCAGGTAGGCCCCGCAACCGAGCTGGCCTCCGAGATCACGGGCGAGCGAGCGGACGTAGGTGCCGGCGCTGCAGTGCACGTCGAGCTCGGCCATCGGCTTCTCGGGGTCAGCGGTGTCCCAATCGGTGAGCTCGAGCGAATGGATCGTCACCGTGCGCGCCTGCAGTTCGGGTTTCTCCCCTCCCCGGGCCAGCTCATAGGCACGCTTGCCAGCCACGTGGACAGCCGAGTGGTCCGGTGGCACTTGCTCGATCTCGCCGCGAAAGCCGGACAGTGCCGCCTCGACCGTGGCGCGGTCTGGCGCAGGAGCCCCGCCCGGGGTCATCTCACCGTCGATATCGTCAGTGCTCGAGCTGGCCCCGAAGACCACCGAAGCGCGGTAGGCCTTGGAGTCCGTGCGGTGGTAGTCCACCATGCGCGTGGCCCGACCGATGAACACCGGCAGCACCCCCATGGCGAAAGGATCGAGCGTGCCCCCGTGGCCGACGCGCCGCACACCGGTCAGCCGCCGGATCGTGTCGATGATGTCGTGCGAGGTGGGCCCAGCCGGCTTGGCCACGACGAGGATGCCGTCGATGCGTGGGCCGTCATCGCGGCGACGACGTCCCATCAGGCCGCGGAACGCTCGTCGAGCAGTCGGGCGGCGAGCTCGAGCACGGCATCGCGCGCGTCCTCGAAGGGACCCTCGTGACTGGCCCCCGCGGCCCGGGCATGTCCGCCACCGCCGAAGGCCCCGGCCAGCACGGTGGCGTCCACGCCCTCGTCCTGTGTCCGGATCGAGATGCGAACCTCATCGCCGAGGTCCTTGAAGAGGATCGCGGCCTGGGCGCTGTCCGATTGCGCCAACAGGTCGATGAGGCCCTCGGCCTGCTCCTGCGTGGCCCCCGCCGCTGCGAAGTCCTCGAGGTTCACCATCGACCAGGTCACGCGCCCCTCAGCGGCGGTCTCGAGGCGCGAAAGCACACGTCCGAAGAGCTTCAGCTGAGCGTTGGGCTTGGTGCGGTAGATACGGCGCGCGATCATCGGCAGCTCGGCGCCCGCCGCGACCAGCTCGGAGGCCACTCGCAGCGTCCGGGGCGTGGTATTGGAGTGCGCGAAGTTGGCCGTGTCGAAGACGAGCCCGGCGGTCAACAGCCCGACGACGTCGCCATCGGCCACGTCGAAGCCAAGGCCCAGGTGCGGCAGCAGGAGCGCGGCCTGTTCACAGGTCGCGGCGGACTCGGCGTCCACCCAGGCGGTTCCCTGCTGGCCGGTGTTCGATACGTGGTGGTCGATGTTGACGATAGGCACGCGTCCGAAGAGCTCCGCGTTCTCGTTCATGACCGCCCCGGTCCTCGCCGGGTCACCGTCGCAGACCACGATGAGGTCGGGATCGAGGTCTGGACTGAGCGCGAGGCGGGCGCGTTCCACGCCGGGCATGAAGTCATACATCGCCGGTACCGGGTCAGCGAAGACGGTCTCGACGTGGGCACCCAGCGTCTCGAGCGCCAGCGCGATCCCGAGCGCTGAGCCGATGGCATCAGCGTCCGGGCTCTCGTGGCCGGTGGTCAGTACGCGCCGACCCGCCAGCAGCGCGCGAGGTACTTCCGCTGGGACCGCTGCGAGGTCGTCGGGCAGCAAGGAGCGCATGCCCTCAGCGGCCACGGCGCTTCCTGGCTTTGCGCAAAGACACCCGATCCACACGGCGTCGATAGCCGGCGGGCAGGGGATCCTCGACGGCCGCTGGATCGGCCGAGTCGTTGAGCGAGGTGGGCGTGGGCAGCTGAGGTCCCTCGGCGGTGGCCTCGTCGACGCGCTCGCCCGATCCGTCCAGCTCCTTCTCGACCTGCTCGAGCAGCTGCATCACGCGAGTGCCACGCTGGGCGCTGTCATCTTCGCGCAGGTGCAGCTCCGGGATACGCCGCAGGCGCAGGACCCCGAGGTTGTGGCGCACGAAGGGCATGGCTCGGCCGAGCGCCTCCATGGTGGCCTTGCGCTGGGCCTCGTCGCCGATGACCGAGGCATAGACCAGGGCATGCCGAAGATCCGGCGTGGTCTCCACGCTGGTGATGGTCACGAAGCCCACGCGAGGATCGTGGACCTCGCGCTGGACGATGGCGCTGATCTCTTCCTGCAGGAGGTGGTCGACGCGCCGGGTGCGCTCGCTCACGTGCTACCTCGTGACAGCCCGCGCGATGGTCTCCGTGGTGAACGACTCGATGATGTCGAACTCCTCGAATTGATGGAAGCCGGCGAGCGCGATACCGCACTCCAGATTGGCCGTGACCTCGCGGACATCGTCCTTGAAGCGACGCACCGAGGAGATCTTGTCGGTCGCGATGAGCTGACCGCCGCGGTAGACGCGTGCGCCGCCACGGACGATGCGGCCGTCCGTCACGTAGCTGCCCGCGATCTGTGCGTTCTTGCCGACGCTGAAGATCTGGCGGACCTCGGCCCGACCCTGGACCGTCTCGACGATCTCCGGCTCGAGCATGCCGGCGAGCGCGGCCTCCATGTCCTCGGTCAGCTTGTAGATGATGTCGTAGAGGCGGACCTCGACACCCTCGGACTCGGCCATGGCCTTGGCCGTGCCACCGATGCGGACGTTGAAGCCGACGACCACCGCATCCGAGGCGGCCGCGAGGTTGACATCGTTATTGGTGATGTCACCGGTGCCTTCGAGCAGGATGTTGAAGCGGACTTCGTCGTTCTGGATCTGCTCGAGGGCATGGACGACCGCACCGAGTGAGCCCTGCACGTCCGACTTGAGGACGATGCGCAGCTCCTTGGTCTGACCGGTCTGCACCTGGCGGTACAGGTCCTCGAGGGTGGCGTGGCCACCGGCCTCGGACTTGGCTGCCGCAGCCAGCATCTTCTCTTCGACCTGCACGCGGGCGATCTTCTCGCTGTCGACGACACGCAGGATCTCGCCGGCCTCCGGCACGTCCGACAGGCCCAGCAGGACCGCCGCCGTCGAGGGACCAGCTGACTGGATGCGCTTGCCGCTGCTGTCTTCGAGGGCGCGCGCCTTGCCATAGGTGTTGCCGACCATGACCGCGTCGCCCTGCCGGAGCGTGCCGGTGCGCACGAGGATCGTGGCCACTGGACCGCGACCGCGGTCCAGCTCCGCCTCGACCACGGTGCCGATACCGGGCCGGTCCGGGTTGGCCACCGGCTCGACGACCGCGTCAGAGGTCAGCAAGATCGTCTCGAGCAGGTCAGCAAGGCCATCACCGGTCTTGGCGCTGACCGGCACCAGCGGCACCTCGCCGCCGTACTCCTCGATGACGATGCCGCGCTCGCTGAGCTGGGTCTTGACGCGATCGGGCTTGCCATCGGGCAGGTCCATCTTGTTGAGGGCCACGACGATGGGCACACCTGCCGCCTTGGCATGGTCGATGGCCTCGACCGTCTGGGGCATGATGCCGTCGTCGGCGGCCACCACCAGCACGGCGATGTCGGTGACCTTGGCGCCGCGCGCACGCATGGCCGTGAAGGCCTCGTGGCCGGGTGTGTCGAGGAAGACGATGCGTCGGCCGTTGACGGTGGCCTCGCTGGCTCCGATGTGCTGGGTGATGCCGCCGCGCTCGCCGTCGGCCACCGCGGTCTTGCGGATGGCGTCGAGCACGCTGGTCTTGCCGTGGTCGACATGACCCATGACCGTGACGATGGGCGCTCGCTCCACGAGCTTGTCCGGCTCGGTCTCGGCGAAGACGTCCTCGTCCTTGGCGGCAGGTGCCTTCTCGGCCTCCTCGTCCTCGTCGGAGGCCACAGTGGGGCCGCCTTCGGCCACCTGGAACCCCAGCTCCTCGGTCACGAGAGCCGCGGTATCGCGGTCGATAGCCTGGTTGATGGTGGCGAAGATGCCGCTGCGGATCAGCTCGCGGATGACGTCCGCCGAGTTGATGCCGATGAGCTCTGCGAGCTCCTTGACGGTGATCTGCTCGGGGATCTCGACGGCGCCTCGGGTCGCGGGATCCGCGACCTGGACCGTGGCCTGGACGTTGTCATTGCGCTTGCGCGGCTTCCGGGGTCCCCGCCGTCCGCGGGTCCCGCTGCGGCTACGAGCCATGGGTGCCTCCTGTGATCGTTGCAGGAGCCCCGTGTTCGGCCATGGCGCCAAAGGCCGCCACGTCACCGTGCTCCAGTCGTGTCCTGATGTCTTGGGGTAGTTGTCTTCGTAGTGCGCGCTGCAGCGAAGAACGCTTCAGCGCCGTGTGCCAGCACGAGCCATCGGCGCAGAGATAGGCACCGCGCCCTTCGAGCAGGCCGGTGGGATCGGCCACGACGGTACCATCGGGCCGGCGCACGAAGCGCAGCAGGGCGGCCTTGTCTCGGCGCGTTCGGCAGGCGACACAGGTTCGCTCCGGAACGTGTCGCGCCTCGGCGACCGTGCGGCCCGCTACTGGGTCACCTCCGTCGACTCGACGGCCGCGGCAGGCTCGGCCGCACCCTCGTCCACGTCGGGCTCCTCGTCTTGCTGAGTGGTCTCGGCGGCAGGCTCGGCCGTCCCGGCAGCGTCGGTTGCCGCGGGCGTCTCCTCGACCACCTCAGCCGCGGCCTCGGTCTCGGCTGCGGCTTCGGTCTCGGCTGCGGGTGTGTCGTCGCTGGTCTCGGGCTCATCGGGCTCCGCCACGGTCATGGCGGGCACACCACCCCCGTCGTCAGGCGCAGCGCCCGTCTCGGAGCGGATGTCGATACGCCAGCCAGTGAGCTTGGCGGCCAGCCGTGCGTTCTGGCCCTCTCGGCCGATGGCCAGCGAAAGCATGCGCTCGGGCACGGTGACCGACGCGATGCGTTCGTCCTCGTCGATCTCGACGGCCACGACCTGGGCCGGGCTGAGGGCGTTGGCCACGAAGACGTCCGGGTCGTCCGACCAGGGGATGACGTCGATCTTCTCACCGCCGAGCTCGGCCACCACGGCCTGGACGCGTCCGCCACGCTGGCCGACGGTAGCCCCGACCGGGTCGAGACCGTCCTGGCGGCTGGCCACCGCCATCTTGCTGCGACTGCCGGCCTCACGCGCGATGGCCCGGATCTCGACGGTGCCGGACTGGATCTCGGGTACCTCCAGCTCGAAGAGCCGGCGCAGGAAGTTCTTGTGCGTGCGGCTGACGTAGATGAGCGGGCCGCGCGTGGTGCGCCGGACCTCCAAGACGTAGGCCTTGACGTGCTGGCCGATGCGGTAGTGCTCGGTCGCGGACTGGTCCGTGGTTCGCAGGATGGCCTCAGCCTTGCCCAGGTCGAGGATCACACCCGCGGGCTCCACGCGACCGACCGAACCGGTGATGATCTCGCCCTCGCGGTGGGCGAACTCGTCGAAGATCGTCTCGCGCTCCGCCTCCCGAAGGCGCTGACGCACGACCTGGCCGGCGACCTGCGCGCCGACGCGGCCGAAGTGCGTGGGCTCCAGCTGCTCGTATTCGACGAGGTCGCCGAGCACGGCGTTGGCGTCGTGCTCGTGAGCCTGGTCGATGCTCCACTCGGTGGTGTCGTCCTCGACCTCCGCGACGACCAGGCGAGCGCGATAGATGCGCATCTCGCCACTCTCGGCGTCGAGGCTGACGTAGACGTCCTCGTAGCCTGGCGCCACGCGGCGGTAGGCGCTCTGGATAGCATCCTCCACCGTGCGGATCAGTTGCTCGCGAGGAACACCCTTCTCAGCGTTGAGCTGCAGGAGCGCGCCGATGAAATCCCGGCTCATACGTCGCGCTCCTTTCGGTCTGCGTTCTTCCGCTCACAACAAAACGTGGGGGTCACCCACGTTTCAGGCGGCCAAATGCTCAGACGCGGAGTATATCACTCCCTTCCCGACCCTCCCTCTGCGTCGGGATCGAAGACGTAGCCATGCATGCGCAGCTCGCGAGCGTAGACGGCGCTGACGATCTCGCGGGCCCTGGGCGTGTAGATGGCACGGTAGTCACGGTCTCGGCGCGAGGGCGTGGGATTGCGATGCGGCAGTGGATGGGGCTCCTCGATACCCACCTTGCGGAGCGCCTCGTCAAGGCCTGCCTGCATGGCCTCGAAGCGGATGACGTGGTCGGCGCCGGCGGTCCAGTCGACCGGCACCGTGGGTTTGCGACCGAGCGCCCGGTAGACGGCGTTGGGTCGGTAGCGCCGAGCCACGAAGCGCTCGAAGTCGGAGGCCGAGAAATCGTCGCTGACCCCGGGCAGGTGCCGCAGCACGCGCTGGCCCGCGGAGATGGTGCCGGCCTCGCGATTGCGGGCGTACTCGGTCAACACCAGGTCGTATGGATTGCGCACGCCGACCACGACCAGCAGGCTCGCTCGCTCCGCGGGGGTGATGAGCCCCGTTTCGAGCAGCTGCGGCAGGCTCTGATGCTTCTGGCGCAGCACGATGCGGCCGCGTGCGTCGCGAACGCGATCCTCGAGCAACTTGACGCCACCGAAATCCTCGCGGAAGAGCGTGCCCAGCGAGGTCGAGCCAGTGTGCGGCGCCTGCAGGAAGAGCAAACCGATGTCACGGCAGAGGATGGCCACCGGACCGGTCTCGCGCGGGCGCTAGTACGAGCGGGCGAAGAGGACGCGCCGCTCGCTGGGAGCGCCGTCGACGATGCACGTGCCGGCCTCGTCGGGCGAGTCGAAGGGCACCACCCGGATGGTCGCGCCGGTCTGGCCCGAGACCGCCTTCTCGCACTCGGCCGAACCGCACCACGGCGCCATCAGGAACCCGCCGCTGCCGTCGAGCACCTCGCTCATCTCGCCCAGCGTATCGACCGAGAAGGTGTTCTCCTCGCGGAACCGCAGGGCACGCTCGAAGAGGTCGGCCTGGTACTGCACGAGGCGCGCCGGCAGCGCTTCGGCAAGGCCCGCCATCGGCAGCGACTCCTTGGCCCGGTCGAGGCGGCGCACGAGCATGGCGGCGTCGTTCGCGACGTCACGCGGACCGATCTCGAGGCGGAAGGGCACGCCGCGCAGCTCCCAGTGGTTGTACTTGTAGCCGGGCGTCTCCTCACGCCAGTCGACCTTCAGGCGCAGCGGGCCCGAGACGGTGTGGACGTCGGCGAGGCTGGCCTCCAGCTTCTCGATGGCCCCGGCCACGGCCACGCGGTCCTCCTCCTTGCGGAAGATGGGCACGACCACGACCTGCGTGGGTGCCACGTTGGGCGGAAGCACGAGCCCCGAATCATCGCCGTGGGCCATGATCGTGGCCCCCACCATGCGCGTGCTGAAGCCCCAGCTCGTGCCGTACGGGTGGACGCGCTCGTTGTGCTGGTCGAGGAAGGTGATGTCGGCGGCCCTTGCGAAGTTCTGCCCGAGCATGTGGCTGGTGCCCGCCTGCAGCGCCTTCTTGTCGCGCATCATGGCCTCGACCGCGTGCGTGTAGTCCGCACCGGGGAAGGTCTCAGCGGGGCTCTTCCGCCCTTGCACCACGGGGATGGCCAGCCATTCCTCGGAGACCTTGACGTAGCCGGCCAGGCCGGTCGCGACCTCAGCGGCCGCCTCCTCCTCGGTGGCGTGGAAGGTGTGGGCCTCCTGCCACAGGAACTCCGCGGTGCGCAGGAACAGGCGCGTACGCATCTCCCAGCGGACCACGTTGTTCCAGCTGTTCATCAGCAGCGGCAGGTCGCGATACGACTGGATCCAGTCCTTCACCACCTCGGCGATGATGGCCTCGCTGGTGGGCCGGATGGCCAGCGGCTCCTCGAGCTCGTTGCCGCCCGCACGGGTGACCCAGGCGACCTGCGGATCGAAGCCTTCGACATGGTCGGCCTCACGGTCGAGCAGCGACTTGGGCACGAACAGCGGGAAATAGACGTTCTCGTGCCCGGTGGCCTTGATGTAGCGGTCGAGCTCGTCGCGCATCGACTCCCAGATGGCGAAGCCGTAGGGCCGGATGATCATGCAGCCGCGCACCGGCGAGTAGCTGGCCAGCTGTCCCTTCAGGACGACGTCGTTGTACCAGCCGGGGAAGTCCTCCGACTGCGGGGTCAGCTCACTGACGAAACCGGACTTGGACACAGGACCTCCTGGTGGTCGATGGGTGCGGGCGAGCGGAATCGTAGCGTAGCGGCCCGCGCGGGGTCGCTACCCGGGCGGTGCGCCATATCGCCGCTCGACGTAGCCCTCGAGGATGCCGATGAACTCGTCGACGAGTCCTTCACCCCTGAGCGTATCGTGCAGCTCGCCATCGATGAAGACCGGCGCCTTGGGCTCCTCGAAGGTGCCCGGCAGGCTGATGCCGATGTCGGCGTGCCTTGATTCACCGGGGCCGTTGACGACGCAGCCCATGACCGCCACCGACATGTCCTCCACGCCGGGGTAGTTGGCCGCCCACTCGGGCATGCGCTCCGCGATGTGACCCTCGATGGCCTGGGCCATCTCCTGGAAGAACGTGCTGGTGGTGCGGCCGCAGCCGGGACAGGCGCTGACCTGTGGCCGGAACGAGCGCAGCCCCAGCGACTGCAGCACCTGCATGGCGACCTGCACCTCCTCGGTACGATCGCCGCCGGGCGCCGGGGTCAGCGAGACACGGACCGTGTCGCCGATGCCAGCATCGAGCAGGATGGACAGGCCGGCGGTCGAGGCGACCGTGCCCTTCATGCCCATGCCGGCCTCCGTGAGGCCCAGGTGGAGCGGGTAGTCGCAGCGTGTCGCGAGCTCTCGGTAGACATCGACGAGGTCCCGCACGCCGCTGACCTTGGCGCTGATGACGATGTGGTCGTGGCCCAGCCCCACCGACTCGGCCAGCTCCGCGGAGCGGAGCGCGCTCTGGATCATGGCCTCGATCATCACCTCGCGCGCGTCGGTGGGCACGGCCGAGCGGGCGTTGGCATCCATCAGCTCGGTGAGCAGGTCCCCATCGAGGGAGCCCCAGTTGACGCCGATGCGCACGGGCTTCCCATGTTCGATGGCCGCGCGCACGATGGTGCTGAAGTTCTGGTCGCGACGCTTGGAGCCGACGTTGCCGGGGTTGATGCGGTACTTGGCTAGCGCCGCTGCCATCTGCGGATGCTCCACCAGCAGCAGATGGCCGTTGTAGTGGAAGTCACCGATGAGCGGCACCCCGATACCGAGGTCGTCGAGCTTGCGGCGGATGATCGGCACGGCGCGGGCGGCCGCGTCGTTGTTGACGGTGACACGCACGAGCTCGGAGCCCGCGTGCGCCAGGGCCGCCACCTGCAGCGCGGTCGCGTCGGCGTCGGCGGTGTCGGTGTTGGTCATCGACTGCACCACCACCGGCGCGTCCGAGCCCACGCTCACGCCGCCGATGTCGACACGCGTGGTGGGGCGCCGGATGTGTTCGGCCATCGTCAGTCGAACAGCCGTTGGATGTCGCCGAAGGTGACCACGATCAGGAACAGCATCAGGGCCACCCAGCCGGTGAAGTAGACCAGTCGCTCGGTGGTGGCGCTGACGCGATCACCGCTCAGTCGCTGCACGATGGCCATGACCATGCGGCTGCCGTCGAGCGGCGGGATAGGCAGCAGGTTGATGACCGCCAGGTTGGCCGAGATGAGGCCCACGAACCAGAGCAGGAACACCGGCGGGAGCCCGGTGCGCACGTCACCGATGACGCCGACCATGCCGACCGGTCCGGCGACGTCCTCGATGGCCTCGCCGCTGCCGCTGAAGAGACCGGCGAAGATGTCGCCGACGGCACGCAGGATGAGCGTCGAGGTCTCGACCGTACGCTCGAGTCCGATGACTGCCGACTCCACGAGCCCGTTCTGCTGCGAGTCGAACTCGAACGGCTGGGCCTGGAAGCCGAGCGGTCCCAGGTCGGCCGCGATCTCATCTGCGCTGCGTACCGTGGCCTCGATCTCCTCGACCGAACCGTCTGCACGTTCGACGGTCAGCAGGAGGGTCTCTGAAGGTCGGTCACGCATGTACTGGAGCGGTGCGATCCGAACCACCGCCTCTGGGTCCGAGCTTGCGAGCTCGTCGAAGACCGGGAAGGTGCGGCCGTCGACGGCCACGATGGCGTCGCCGCTATCGTCGAACACATCGTAGGTGGCGGTCTGAGTGACGCCCTCCTCGTCGAGGTACTCGTAGGTCCTGGTCTCGAGATAGCTGCCACCGACGAGTCCTGCGGCGGCGGCCGGCGAATCGGGCAGGACCTCTCCGATCCTGACCTTCCAGATGGGCTGGGCCACGAGGGCGATGAGCGTGAAGATGACCCAGGCCAGCACGAAGTTGACGGCCACGCCGGCGAAGAGGATGCGCAGTCGTGTCGCGAGTGACTGGTTGACGAAGGCGCGGGGGTCGACCGACTCCACCACGTCCGCGCGCTCGGGCTCGAGCTGCGGATCCTCCTCGCCGGGGGTGCCGTCCGCGGGGCTGCGCTCCTCCCCTTCCATGCGCACGAAGCCGCCGATGGGCAGCCAGTTGAGCGTGTAGGTGGTGTCGCCGCGCTTGAACAGCACGCGCGCTCGCGGCGGGAAGCCGATGCCGAACTCGTGGACCGTCACGCCCGCCCGGCGCGCAGCGATGAAGTGGCCCAGCTCATGGAGCAGGACGAGGACGGTCAGCAGCGTCAGCAGCAGGACGATGTTGATGAGGACGTCGATCATGCCAGTGCACCTTCCGCGACCGAGCGGGCCCAGGCGCGGACCTCGAGGTCGATCGCCTCGAGCTCCTCGAGCGGGGGCGCGTGGGGAACGCTGAAGCGATCGACCGCGCTCGCTACCAGCCGGGCCATGCCCGGGTACGAGAGCTGACCCGCGAGGAAGCGCTCGACCGCGACGTCGTCAGCGGCGATGAGGGCGGCGGTGGCGCCAGGTCCGGCTTGGCCGGCGGCACGGGCGATGGGGAGCGCCGGGAAGCGCTCGACGTCGGGGGCCTCGAAGGTCATCTGGGAGTGCTCCGTGAGGTCGAGCCGCGGTGCCGGCCCGGCCGTTCGCTGGGGGTAGGTGACGGCGTATTGGATAGGGATGCGCATGTCTGGCAGGCCCAGCTGGGCCTTGAGCGAACCGTCCACGAACTCGACGAACGAGTGGACGAGGCTCTGCGGATGGACGACCACGTCCACCTGCTCGTAGGGCACATCGTATAGCCAGTGCGCCTCGATGACCTCCAGGCCCTTGTTCATGAGCGTGGCCGAGTCGATGGTGATCTTGGCGCCCATCGTCCAGTTGGGATGCTGCAGGGCATCTGCCGGCTGCGCCTCGGCCATACGCCCGGCTGTCCATTCGCGGAAGGGCCCCCCGGAGGCCGTCAGGATGAGGCGTGAGATCGCGGCGAGGTCCTCACCCACGAGACATTGCCAGATGGCCGAGTGTTCCGAGTCGATGGGGCGCAGCCAGGCCAGCGGCGAGCTCATGGGGTCGGCTGGGTCGGCTGCCGCGACCGTGGCGGCGCGTGCCTTGGCGAGGGGCATCACGAGGTGACCGGCCGAGACCAGCGTCTCCTTGTTGGCCGTGGCCACGACCTTCCCGGCCGCCAAGGCGGCCAGCACCGGGCGCAGGCTCACGACTCCTCCGGTGGCGACGATCACGAGGTCCACGTCGTCACGGGTGGCCATCTGGCTGAGGGCATCGTCGGCAGCGAGCACGGCCGTGCCCTGTGGGAGCCTCAGGCGTGGCCTCGCGTCAGCGTCTGCGAGCGAGACGACCCGCGGGCGGGTTCGCTGGGCCTGCTCGCCCAGAGTGTCCGCATCGCGGCCGGCAGCCAGGGCCACGACCTCGAAGCCACCGGTGCCGCCAGCGGTCAGCACATCGACCGTTTGGCGACCGATCGAGCCGGTGGAGCCCAGCAGCGCGACGCCCGTGCGGCCGCGTGCCCGGTTCGGGTCAGGCATCAGGCGCCGACGATGAGCAGGTACGCGTAGACGACCGGTGCCGCGAAGAGGAACGAATCGGTGCGGTCGAGGATGCCGCCGTGTCCGGGGATGAGGTTGCTCGAATCCTTGGCCCCGGCCGTGCGCTTGAGCATCGACTCGGCCACGTCACCGGACTGGCCCGCGACCGCCACGAGCAGGCCCAGCAGCAGCCCGCCGGGCAGCCACTGACCCGCCGCCGAGGCCAGGGCGCCGGCCACCACGATCGCAGCCACGGTGCCGCCGATGACGCCGCTCCAGGTCTTGTTGGGCGAGATGTGATTCAGGAAGCGGCCACGCTTGAAGGTCCGGCCCGAGAGATAGGCGAAGGTGTCGAACGACCAGACGGTCAGGACCAGCACCAGCAACCACGTCTGGCCGGCGCTCAGGAAGGTGTCACCGAGGAGCGCGTCGTCGGGCACGTCGGGGGCGACCACGAGCACGCCGGCCATGAAGGCCAGCATGGCCGGGTAGACAGCACCGAACGTGCCGCCCACCCAGGCCAGGAACCCGTCGCGCACCTCGGGACGTCTGAAGGCGTCGATGGCCAGGATCACCAGCACCGCCGCCACGTAGACCGCCAGCCAGCCAGCATCGACGATCCCGAGGCCCATGGCCAGCACCAGGAGCGGCGGCAGGAGCGCGCCCGGGAGCACCTGCACCGGGAAGCCGGCCGGCGGCAGCAGGCGGAAGACCTCAAGGGCCGCCAGCAGCGAGAGCGCGGCGATCCCGAAGGTCAGCCACGGCTGACCGAGCAGGAAGAAGACGACGACGACGATCGCGATGCCGGCTGCCGAGATGGCGCGTTCACGCATCTGCGACGCCGCCTAGCGGCCGAATTGCCGGCTGCGGCGCCCGAATTCCGCGATGGCCTCGTCGAGCTCGTCGGGCCCGAAGTCGGGCCAGAAGCAGTCGCAGAAGTAGAGCTCTGCGTAGGCGGCCTGCCACAGCAGGAAGTTGCTCACGCGCTGCTCCCCGCCGGTGCGGATGAGCAGGTCGGGGTCGGGCAGGCCGACCGTGTAGAGGTACCTGGCAAGGCCGCTCTCGTCAAGCGTCGCGAGCGCGTTGCCGTCGTCCACGTAGGCCCGCACGGCGTCCACGATCTCCGAGCGCGATGAGTAGTTGAAGGCGACGTTGAGAACCATGCGCGAGCCTGCCGCCGTGGCCGAGATGGCCTGCTCGATCGAGGCACGGGTATGGGCCGGCAGCTCCCCGAGGCGGCCCGCGAGGCGGACCTGTACGCCCTGCTCGATGAGCTCCGGCGTCTCATCCCGGATGGCGCCCTCCAGGAGGCCGATGAGGGTCTCGACCTCGTCGCCCGAGCGCCGCCAGTTCTCGCGGCTGAAGGCGTAGATCGTCAGCGCCTTCACGCCCACCGCGGCGGCGCGCCGGACGATGGGTCGGATGGCCTCGACGCCGGCAGCGTGGCCCTGCGCCTCGGGCAGGCCACGGGCGCGGGCCCAGCGGCGATTGCCATCCATGATGATGGCGACGTGCCGAGGTATCGGCGGCGCAGCCGAACTCGGCGCCTCGGTGGTCTCGTCCACGTGCGGAGTCACCGGCGGTGCCGCCACCTAGACCTCGAGGACCTCCGCCTCCTTGGCGGCGCCCACGCGGTCGACCTCGTCGGTCCACTTGTGGGTGGTCTTCTCGAGCGCTTCCTGCTCCCGATGCGACTCGTCGGAGCCGATCTCGCTGTCCTTCTCGCGCGTGCGGATGGCATCGATGGCATCGCGGCGGCAGTTGCGAATCTCGATCTTGGCCTCCTCCATCCGCTTGTGGACCTGCTTGACCAGGTCCTTGCGGCGCTCCTCGGTCAGGGGCGGGATGTTGAGGCGCACGACGGTGCCGTCGGTGTTCGGCGTGATACCCACGTCGCTCTTCTGGATGGCCTTCTCGATAGCGCCGAGGACACCGCGATCCCAGGGCTGGATGACGATGGTGGTGGACTCCGGGACGCTGATGCTCGCGAGCTGGTTCAGCGGCGTCTGCGTGCCGTAGTAGTCGACCATGATGCGTTCGACCAGCGAGGTCGAGGCACGACCCGTGCGGATGTGGTTGAAGTCTCGGTCCATCGCCTCGACGGCATCGGACATGCGGGCGTCGACCGGTCGGTCCTGAGCATCGCTCATGCGTTCGTCCCTCCATGGATGAGCGTACCAACGGGCTCGCCGAGGGCAGCCCGACTGATGTTGCCTTCCTTGTTGATGTCGAATACGACGATCGGCATCTCATTGTCCATGCACAGGCTGGTCGCCGTCGAGTCAAGGACGGCCAGGCGCTTGGCCAGTACCTCGCCATAGGTGAGCTCGTCGTAGCGCGTGGCGCTGCTGTCCTTGAGCGGGTCGGCGGTGTAGACGCCATCGACCTTGGTGGCCTTGAGCAGCACCGCGGCACCGATCTCCACCGCCCGCAGGGCGGCCGCGGTGTCCGTGGTGAAGTAGGGGTTGCCGGTGCCCGCGGCGAGGATGACCACGCGCCCCTTCTCGAGGTGTCGCACCGCGCGACGGCGGATATAGGGCTCGGCGACCTCGTTCATGCCGATCGCGGTCATGACGCGCGACTCCACGCCCGCCGACTCCATCGCGTCCTGCAAGGCCAGGGCGTTCATGACCGTGGCCAGCATGCCCATGTAGTCGCCGGTCGCCCGATCCATGCCCTTGGCGGACGCGGCCAGGCCCCGGAAGATGTTGCCGCCACCGACCACGATAGCGACCTGCACACCGCGGTCGATCGCGGTGCGGACCTGTTTCGCGATGAACACGCAAGTCTCCGGATCGACGCCGTACTGGCGCGAGCCGAGGAGCGCCTCGCCGGAGAGCTTGAGCAGGATACGGCCGAAACGGGCGCCCTCATCGAGCGCCCGGGGCTCAGCGGCTCTGGTGGAGCCGTCGGTCACAGCGCTTCCCCGAGCTGGTAGCGCACGAAACGGCGAACCCGGATGTTCTCGCCGATGCGGGCGATGGCCTCGGTGACCAGTTCGCCGACGGTGATCTCGGTATCGCGGAAGGTCTGCTCGTAGAGCACGACCTCCTTGTACCACTTGTTGAGCTGGCCCTCGACGATCTTCTCGCGGATCTCCTCGGGCTTCTTCTGGGTGGCCTCGTCGGCGAGCAGCTCGGCCTTCTTGGCCGCGAGCTCCTCGGCCGGGATGGCGTCGACCGTGACGTATGTGGGCGCCATGCCCGCGACCTGCATGGCGATGTCCCGGACGAGCTTCTGGAAGTCGTCGTTGCGGGCCACGAAGTCCGTCTCGCTGTTGACCTCGATGAGCACGCCCAGCTTGCCACCGGCGTGGATGTAGGAGCTGATCAGTCCCTCACGGGCATCGCGGCCGGCCTTGCCGGCAGCCTTGGCCACGCCCTTCTCCTTGAGGTACCCGACGGCGGCCTCGAGGTCGCCGTCGGTTTCGGCGAGCGCCTTCTTGCAGTCCATGAAGCCCGCACCGGTGCGGTCGCGAAGCTCCTTCACCAGGGCGGCGGAGATCTCAGTTGCCATGCTCGTGGCTGATCCTTTCGTGTGCTTGGGGGTCAGGCCTTGGCCTCGACGGAGGCCTCGTCCTGCTTCTCGTCGCCAGCGGCGGAAGCCGGCTCGGCTGCGGCTTCGGGAGCCACGTCGGTGGGGGCAGCTGCCTCGGCCGGCGCATCAGCGGGGGCCTCGACTGCGGGGGCCTCGACTGCGGGGGCCTCGGCGCCCTCGGCGGCAGGCGCCTCAGCGCCCGGGGTCTTCTCGGAGGCGTCCTCGCCTGGCAGCACCGCCTCGTCCTCGTCGGGCTCGGGAGCGAAGCTGTAGGTGCCGCCCGCGGCCACCTTGGCGACCATCTCGTCACTGGCGGTCTCGGCGTCGCTCACAGCGACGCCCACGGGCGTCTCCTCAGCGGAGCGTGCCTGGCGCTGACCCATGCCCTCGATGGCGGCGTCAGCGACCATCTTGCACAGCAACCGGATGGCGCGGATGGCATCGTCATTGGCCGGGATGATGTAGTCGATCATGTCCGGGTCGACGTTGGTGTCACCGGTCCCGATGACCGGGATCTCGAGGCGGCGGGCCTCGGTGACCGCGATCTTCTCGCGCTGCGGGTCGACCACGAAGATGGCTCCGGGAAGGCGGCGCATCTTGCGCACGCCGCCAAGCTTCAGCTGCAGACGGGCCATCTCGTCGGTGAGCCGGGAGGCTTCCTTCTTCGAGAGGCGATCGAAATCGCCACTCGCCTGCCGCGCCTCAAGCTGATCGAGCAGGCCGACGCGCTTGCGGATGGTCACGAAGTTGGTGAGCATGCCGCCCAGCCAACGGTGGTTGACGTAGGGCTGCTCCGCACGGCCGGCCTCGTCATGGACGGGCTCCTGGGCCTGCTTCTTGGTACCCACGAAGAGGATGTAGTCGCCATTGGCGACCGTCTCGGTCACGAAGTCGAGAGCCTCACCGAGCAGCTTGGCCGTCTGGGCCAGGTCGATGATGTGGATGCCATTGCGCTCGGCGAAGATGTAGGGCTTCATCTTCGGGTTCCAGCGGCGAGTCTGGTGGCCGAAGTGGACACCGGCCTCGAGCAGCTGGCGCATCGAGATCTGGGGCATGGGGCGTGGACCTCCGGTACGGTTCTTCCTCCGCGAGCCTCGTGGTTCCGCAGACCGACGACCATGACTGGACACCGGCACCCCTGCGGGGAGCAGCTTCGCGTGTGTGATACGCAGCGGGCGCTGCGCTCGGGTAGCTCGTCAGACGAGCCCGGAAGAATCTACCACGAAGCGCGGTCCTGCCCCCTTCGCGACCCCCTCAGGCCGGCGGCTCCAACCCGTGCAGATGGGCCTCGACGACCCATGCGCCCGAGGGTGCGCGACGCAGCACCACGAGATCGACGCGGACCGGATGCGCCAGCGGGCCTGGCCCCAGCGCAGGGTGGCCGCACCGCCGCAGGGCCCGCACGGCCCGGTACAGACGCGCGACCTTGCGCGCATCGACCGACTCCAGCCCCGACCCGAACGCGTCGCCGGAACGAGCACGCACCTCCACCACCACCAGCCGGCGCTCTGGTGCCGGTGTCCAGGCGACGAGGTCCAGCTCGTCACGCCCGACGCGCAGGTTGCGAGCGACGACGAGCCATCCCAGGGCCGTCAGGTGGGCGGCCGCCGCGGCCTCCGCGGAGGCGCCGATGCGGCCGCGTGGACCGGCCGGAGGGCGCTCCTGGGACGACATGCGGCCATCGTGGCCGATGCCACTTACGTCTCGCGCATCCCCGGCTGCGCCGGGCCTTCATCGAAGTCGGTCCGCTCATCGAGATCGGCCCCGACGCCGAGGTCGAAGGCCAGCTGGTCACCCTCGAGGATGCCGCGGATGCGCTGGAACGTGCGCCGGTGGTGCGGGCTCACGCCGTACTCGCGCAGCCCGGTCACATGGTCGCGGGTGGCATAGCCGGCGTTGTGCTCCCAGCCGTAGCCGGGGTAGCGCACCGCGAGCCTGACCATGAGGCGGTCACGCGTGACCTTGGCCAGCACGGAGGCGCAGGCGATGGCGTAGGACGAGGCATCACCCCTGACGATGGGCGTGTAGGGACCGATGTGCTCCTCCATGCCGGTGATCTTCTGGCCGTCGACGAGCACGTGGTCGTAGGGCGGCAGGTTCCGCAGGGCTCGTCGCATGGCGAGGTGGGCGGCATTGCGCACGTTGAGCCGCTCGATCTCGGCGACCGACGCTGCTCCGATGCCCCAAGCCAGTGAGCGAGCCTTGATCTGCTCGACGACACGCTCGCGCTGCGCGGCACTCAGCGTCTTGGAGTCGCGCACACCCTCGATCTTGCGCGTGTGCGGCTTGACCAACACGGCCGCGGCCACGACGGGCCCGCAGAGCGGGCCGGTCCCGACCTCATCGACGCCCACGACGTAGCGCTTGCCCGCGCTCCAGAGCGCGAACTCGGCCTTGAGGTGGGGACGGCGTGGCGGCACGAGCCGATGCTAGCGCGCGATGGACATGCTGCGGCGCCGGCATGACCGATGAGCTGGAGGACAGGCGGTCGCGGCGACCGCCAGACACGTCCTAGGCGCGGCGCTCCCGAAGCGTGGCCGCCTTGCCCACACGCTTGCGCAGGAAGTACAGCTGCTTGCGACGCACGACGCCGTGGCGCACGACCTCGATCTTCTCGATGCGAGGCGAGTTGACCTTGAAGGTGCGCTCGACACCGACGCCGCTACGCAGGGCGCGGACGGTGATGGAGCGCGTGATGCCGCCACCGCGCATGCGCATGACGGTGCCTTCGAAGACCTGGATACGCTCGCGGCTACCCTCGACGACCTTCACCGAGACGCGCACGGTATCGCCCGGCTGCGATCTCTGGCAGGTCGGTTCGGATCTGGTGGGCGACGATCTCGTCGAGAACGGTCACTTGGGTCACTTCCTGGTACTGGGGCCTCGGCCGCAGCCAGCGACGGGCATGCGTGGGCGGGGATGTCCTATCCGGGTCGATGCCGGAGTATAGCAGGCTCACCGGGAGAGGCGGTCAGTCCTCGAGCTCTGCCGCAGTGAGCAGGTCCGGCCGGTTGCGGCGCGTACGCTCGAAGGCCTGCTCGTGACGCCAGGCATCGACCGCACCGTGATTGCCGCTGACGAGGACCTCGGGCACGGACATGCCCCGGAACTCGGGCGGCCGGGTCCATTGCGGATACTCGAGCAGCCCTTGCGAGAACGACTCCTCCTCGGTCGAGGCGTCCTCGATGGCGCCGGGCAACAGCCGCAGGACCGCATCGATGACGGCCAGCGTGGGGATCTCGCCGCCAGAGACGACGAAGTCACCGACCGACAGCTCGAGGTCGACGAGCGAGCGCACCCGGTCGTCGATGCCCTCGTAGCGCGGGCAGACGAAGACGAGGTGATCGCGCTCCGAGAGGTCCTGGGCGCGCGCCTGACGGAACGGCTCGCCGCCGGGATCGAGCAGGATGCGGAAGGCGTCCGAAGCGGCAGGGGCGATCGCGTCGAGCGCCTCGGCCACCGGCTCCGGCCGCAGGATCATGCCCGCGCCACCACCGTACGGGTAGTCATCGACGGAGCGATGCTTGCCTAGTGCCCCACTCGCGCAGGTCGTGCGCCTGCAGCTGCGCGAGCCCTCGCTCGAGCGCTCGGCCGGGGATCGATTCGGCCAGCGGGCCCGGGAAGATCGAGGGGAAGAGGGTGATGACGTCGATGCGCATCAGGACGGCTCGCCCGGCTCCGCGGCGCGCTCGGCCGGCGGGGGCACCGCTGGCGTGTCCACGTCTACTGCCGTCGACGACTCGCTCCCCTGCCCGGCCGCATCCGCTTCGCGCTCATTGGCCCGTGCCGGCGCCGCTGGCAGCGCGGGCGGCCTTGCGTGAGCGTCGGATGATCTCCTGTCGGCGACGGCGTCGGGCGGGGCTGCGGCGGGCAGGTCCAGGGCGACAGGGTCGACGACCAATCGGCCCGCCGCCGGGATCGAGCTCGACGACCACGCTCGCCACAGCGGGGACCATGATCTCGCCGCAAGCTCCGCCCGCGCACGACGTAGACCTCGGCTTCGCCGGCGCGGAAGACATCGACGACCGTGCCCAGGGGCTCTCCCCCGGTGGTGGTGACCGCCAGGCCGTGCAGCTGGTGCCAGTAGTAGCTACCCGCGGGCAGCGGCTCGGCCGCGGGCACCTCCAGGTACTGGTCGAGGCAGGTGCTCCGCCGACTCGCGCGTCGGGCAACTCCTCGAAGCGCACCAGCAGGCCCTGCTTCGCGGGGCCGGTCCAGGCCACGGTCAAGCGGCCGCTCGTCCCCTTCGACGAACAGCACCGCACCGACAGTGAAGCGCGTCGGGTTCGTCGCTGAGGACTTCGACACGGACCGCGCCTCGCAGCCCGTGGAGTCCATGCACGAGCCCGACCGCGACGCGCTCCTCGGCGGGCATCGTCACGTCTGGCTAGACGATCTCCAGGGAGATGGGCTGACCCTCGCGCGTGGCCACGACCTTCAGCAGGGTCCGCAGGGCCTTGGCCACGGAGCCGTTGCGGCCGATGACCTTGCCCATATCGTCCTCGGCCACCGACAGCTCGATGACCTGGCCGCCATCTTCCTCGTGGACTTCGACGCTGACCGCATCGGGGTCATCGACGAGGGACTTGGCCACGAAGGTGACCAGTTCGACTGCTGCCATGACTATTTGGCGTCTGGGAGGATGCCGACCTGGCGGAAGAGCCGCTCCACGGTGGCGGAGGGCTTGGCGCCCTGCGCCATCCACTTGGTGGCCTTCTCGGCGTCGACGTTGATCTCGACTGGCTCGGTGCGCGGGTTGTAGTGACCAAGCGTTTCGATGGAGCGACCGTCACGGGCGTTGCGGCTGTCGGTGACGACGAAGCGGTAGCTGGGCTGCTTGGTCGCGCCGACTCGGGTGAGGCGGATTCGGACTGCCAAGGTGTTTCGGAGACCTCCTGTGGGGCGATGGCGTTGCCGCGAGAGTTGGTGTCCCGCGGGCATGGATAACGCCGGGCATCGTCAGGACGACGCCCGGCGAATGGTACCGCGTTTCGGCTGCTTACTGGCCGGCGATGACCGTCATACGCGCGCTGAGCACCTCGTCATCGGCCGTGCCGACCACGATCATGCGGTCGAGGCCGGTGGCGTATGGCGCGATCATCTCCCACTCCGGCGCCATCATCGAGAGCATCGGGTCGAGAGCCGCCAGCAGCGAGCTGATGTTGATGTACATCACGCCGCTGTTGGCGGTGTCAGCCGCGATGGCGTCGGTGTAGCCGGCGCTGCTGCCAAGCGAGTCGGCCGAGTCGGCGATGATGCGCGGACTCGACGAAGTCGCCGAGGCCGATGAGCAGCCGGTCGCCGTCGAGCGCCACGTCGATGCTGTCGCCCACCGAGAGCGGCAGGCCAGACTCGGCCAGCATCTGGTCGATCGGCAGCGTGATGGTGGTGACCTCTACGCCTGCGACCTCAGCGGTGTCGATGGCCACGCCCTGATCCGGGCCCTGGAGGAGGGCCAAACGCAGGACGGTCATCAGGCTGGTCATGCGTTCCTGCGCCACGGCCTCGTCGTTGACCTCTGCGGCGATGCCCAGCCAGAGCCCGTCGGAGCTGAGGCCGGCACCCACGCCGGCATCGCCCACGAAGTCGAGGAACTCGGGCAGGGGCACGCCCAGCATGGCCGTGAAGGGGCTGTCCTCGCCGAGGAGCATATCGATGTCGCTCATGCCCATCGAACCTTCGGCGGCACCGGTGTCCTGAGCTGCGAGCAGATCGACCGCACCGAGGAGAGCGCTCTGGACCGTCGACACCCAGCTCACGCGTCTCGAGGTAGACCTGCGTGTCGGCCGGGAAGGAGATGCGCCAGGTCGGACTCGCCGACGGGCGGCGCGGGGGTCTGCTGGCCCGGGGTCACGAGGACCTCGAAGTTCAGACGATCGTCCTCGGCCGCCAGCGACGCGACCATGTCGTCGGGCAACATGGCGGCGATGTCCGCGGTCGAGACGCTCATGCCGGTCTGGCCCTCGGCCATCATGACCGCGATGTCGAGGATCGAGGCGAACGGCGAGAAGTCCACATAGGCGGCGCCGAGGCGGGCGTCTGGCACGCGGTCCCAGGCCGTCGTGAAGGCAGGGTCGTCGGCAAGGTTCGGGCCAGCACCGTCGAGGGCGTCGATGGAGCTCTGGACCATCGCCTCGCCGGTGCCCATCAGCATCCAGTCGTCGTACAGGGTCACGCTCATGGGCGGAGATGAGCTGGCATCGGTGTAGATGGTCACGTCGTTGTAGGTCGTCTCGTCCATGGTCGCACCGTCGGCGATGAGCGCATCCATCATCGAGCCCGCCGCCTCGGCGTCCGCGACCGCGATGCCGATGAGCAGCGACGGATCGCCACCCATCATGGCGCCCTCGAGGTCGGAGAGAGCGAGGCCGATCTCGCCCGTGAGGACATCGCCGAAGAGATCGCCCTCCGGCATGGCCACACCCATCTGCCCGCCCAGACCGGAAAGCAGCTCATCGACCTTCATGTCGAAGCTGCCCGCGTCAGCGAAGCCGGGGAAGGCGGTCATCATCTGGGCGAGTGCCTCAGCCTGACCACCGGGCATGTCGAGGCGAGCTTCCACGTAGCCGGCTGCCCCCGCAGGGACGAAGTCCGGGCCCTGGGACTCGCCAGCGCCACTTTGGGCGAACACCACCAGGCCCGAGCCGGAGACGACGAGTGCAGCGGTCGCGACAGCCGCGATGGACCAGCGCGCAGAATCCGCGTCGGCTGGTCGAAGCCATCGCTGAGGGGGTAGACATGGATACCTCCGAGGCTCGGTAAGGGTCGTTGGACGATCTCAACGGAGGCATTGTCTCACCGATGCCGCGAACGTCACACCTAGCCCAGCGGTCCCATGGGCAGTCCCGGCATCCGGCCCCCCTTGCCGCGCATCATCTTCATGACCTTCTGCATCTCGCCGAACTGCTTCACCAGCCGATTGACCTCCGGCAGGCTGGTGCCGGAACCCTTGGCGATGCGCCGGCGACGTGAGGCGTTGAGCAGGCCGGGGTCCTCGCGCTCCTCGGGTGTCATCGACCGGATGATGGCTTCGACGTGGGCCAGATCGCCGCGGTCGATGGCCTGCTGAGCCTGCTTGGCCGCTCCACCCATGCCGGGGATCATCTCCATGATCGAACCGAGGGGGCCCATCTTCTTGACCTGCTGCATCTGCTCGAGAAAGTCGTTGAGCGTGAAGGCGTTCTTCTGCAGCTTCTCGGCGAGCTTGGTCGGCCTCCTTCTCGTCGTAGGCCTCCTGCGCGCGCTCGACGAGGCTGACCACGTCGCCCATGCCCAGGATGCGGCCGGCCAGGCGATCGGGATGGAAGACCTCGAACTCGTCGGGCTTCTCGCCGGTGCCCATGAACTTGACCGCGAGGCCGCTGACGGCCGCGATCGAGAGGGCCGCGCCACCTCGGGCATCGCCGTCGATCTTGGTCAGCACGAGACCGCTCACCGGCGTGTTCGCGTGGAAGGCCTCTGCCACCGAGACGGCCTCCTGGCCGACCATGGCGTCCACCACCAGCAGCGTCTCCTTCGGTCGCACCGCCTCGTGGACCTCGCGGATCTCAGCCATCAGCGCGTCGTCGATCTGCAGGCGGCCGGCGGTATCGAGGATGACCACGTCGCGGCCGGTCTGCTTCGCGTGCGCCAGCGCGCCGGTGGCGATGTCGACGACACGGGTGCCGGGCTCCGCGCTGTAGACGGGGATGTCGAGGCTGGCGCCGAGCGTCCTGAGCTGGTCGATGGCCGCGGGCCGGTAGATGTCCGCCGCCACCAGCATCGGCTGGCGACCCTGGCGCACGATCCAGCGTGCCAGCTTGGCCGACGAGGTCGTCTTGCCCGAGCCCTGCAGGCCGACCATCACGATGACCGCCGGCGAGCCGTCGAAGCGGAAGGTGCGGTCGCCCTCGCCGAGGATGGCTGTGAGCTCCTCGTGGACGATCTTGACCACCATCTGGCCGGCATTGATGCTCTCGATGACGTCAGCGCCGACGGCACGTTCCTTGACGCGCTTGACGAAATCCTTGACGACCTTGTAGTTGACATCGGCCTCGAGGAGTGCGAGACGGACCTCGCGCATGGCCACGTTGACATCGTCTTCGCTGATGCGACCGTGGCCGGTCAGGCCCGCGAGCGCGGTTTGCAGTCGGTCAGAGAGGGCGTCGAACATGGGCTCAGTCTAGCGGCGCACGGAGTTGCGGCCGATGACGGCGCTAGCCAGGCTCTCCATCGACAGCGAACAGGGCGGCCACGAAGGCGTTGGGGTCGAAGTCGCGCAGGTCGGTCATCTTCTCGCCCAGGCCCACGAAGAGCACGGGTACGCCCGTCGAGCGCTCGATGGCGAAGGCCACACCACCCTTGGCCGTGCTGTCGAGCTTGGTCAGGGCGATGGCGGTCAGCCCGGAGCTGCTGTTGAACGCCTTGGCCTGCATCAGCCCGTTCTGGCCGGTGGTGGCATCGAGCACGAAGAGCACCTCCGGCTGGGCCTCGGGGAGGCGCTTGCCGATGGTGCGCCGGATCTTGGCCAGCTCCTCCATCAGGTTGGACTTGGTGTGCAGCCGACCGGCGGTGTCGATGATGACCACGTCCATGCCGCGCGCCACCGCCGCGTCCATCGCGTCGAAGACCACCGCCGACGGATCCGCACCGGCCGAGTGCGCGATGACCGGAACGTCGATCCGCTCGGCCCAGGCCTCGATCTGCTCGATGGCCGCGGCACGGAACGTGTCGGCTGCCGCCAACAGGACCTTGGCCCCGAGCGACTTGAAGCGGTGGGCCAGCTTGGCGATGGTCGTGGTCTTGCCGGTGCCGTTGACGCCGACCACCAGGATGACCGCCGGGATCCCGGGGCCCGGGATGCGCGGCCAGGGCACCTGCTTGCGGTCTGCGAAGAGGTCGAGCAGCTCCAGCTGCAGCGCCTTCTGGGGTCCGACGTCGGTGCGGGCACGGGCACGGTCGCAGACCTCGATGGCCAGCTCCGCTCCGAGGTCTGCCGAGATGAGGGCCTCTTCGACCTCCTCCCACGTCTCGTCGTCGGGGTGGCCGCTGCCGAGCAGGCTGCGGACCCGCTCGGCGAAGCCGATGCGCGATGGCTTCAGGGCATCCTGGAGCAGGATGCGCTCTGCCGGCGCCGGGCCAGGTCCAGGGGCAGTCATCGGGCGGCCCTGGCCGCCAGGCGCGGATCATCCTCGGGCAGGTCGGCCAGCTTGAGCGAGATGACGCGGCTGACGGCGTCGTCACCGACGGTCACGCCGTAGAGCGCGTCGGCGGCTTCGATGGTGCCGCGGTTGTGGGTGATGACCACGAACTGGATCTCCTCGGCAAGGGAGCGGAGCGCTGATGAGAAGCGCCCGACGTTGGCTTCATCAAGGGCGGCATCGACTTCGTCGAGCACGCAGAAGGGTACCGGCCGAACCTCCAACATGGCCATCAGCAGCGCCACCGCGGTGAGCGCACGCTCGCCACCCGAAAGCATCGCGAGCGGCTGCTTCTTCTTGCCTGGCGGTCGAGCGGTGATCTCGACGCCGGTGGCTGCGAGGTCGGACGGGTCGGTCAGCGAAAGCACTGCCTCGCCGCCACCGAAGAGTTGGTGGAAGCGACGACCGAAGGCGCCTTCGAGCGCCTCGAACGTCTGACGGAATTGCTCGGTCATGAGGTTCTCGAGGCGAGCGATCATCTCGCGCGTGTCGCGGATGGCCTTCTCGAGGTCCTCGCGCTGCGCTTCCAGCGACTCCAGGCGCTCCTTGAGCTCGGCCAGCTCCTGGACCGCGAACGGGTTGCTGGCGCCGACGTCGTTGAAGCGTCGGCGCAGCGCCGCGATGCGGTTGCGGGTAGGAGGTTCGGGCAGCTCGGGCCCAGCCGCGCCAGCCTCGCGCCAGGCATCGAGGGCCGCATCGAGCGCAGCCTCGAGCAGCTCCGGCAGCTCGTCGGCGCCGGGCAGCTCGTGGGGCGGCGCCTGCTCGCCCTGCACCAGCAACGTGCGCAGGCCATCGCCGCCGATCGACGCCAGCTCCACCAGCAGACCCTCACGCGCGGCGTCGACCTGCATGCGCGCTTCCATCTCCGCGACCTCGCTCCCCCGGCTGTGGTTCTCCGCCTGCCGCAAGCGCTCACGCGCCGCGCTGGCGTCGGCTTCTGCCTTGAGCAGGTCGTTCCGCTCGGCGCGCGCCGATGCCACCGAGGCCTCGAAGGCCTCGTGCTCGCGTTGCTGCCGGCCCTGGGCCGCGGCCAGCTCACCGGCCAGGCGCTCCCGCTCGGTGACCAGGTCGGCGTCCCGGCCGCTGGTCGCCACCTCGTCGCGATCGAGCTCCTCGACGCGGGCTTCGGCCAATCCGAGGGCCACCTCCGCGCGGCGTCGGTCCTCCATGGCCCGGTCACGCGCGGCTCGTGCCTCGCCGGCCACCTCGGCCGCCACGTCCCGCTCGCCGCGCAGGGCGGCCACGCGTGTCTCGAGGGCTTCGAGTGCGGCCCTCGCTTCGTCGCTGGCGCCCTCCCCCGTGCGCGTCGCATCGAAGGCGGTCAGCTCGGCGGCTCGCTGGGCGGCCTCGTCGGTGGCCGTGGCCGCCTCGCTCCGTGCCCGCTCCAGGAGCGCCTCCTGCCAGGCCAGCTCGCGGGCCGCGTTCTCGGCTGCGGACGCGGCGGCGCGATCGGTCTCGTCGGCCACGCGGCGAGCCCTCCGAGCCGCGTCGAGGGCTTCGCGCGCACTGCGCACGGCGGCCTCGCCAGAGGTGCGAGCCTCGGTGGCCCTGGTGGCGCGGGCACCGGCGGTCTCCAGCTCCGCGGCTGCCCGCTCGGCTCGCCGCACCACCTCGTCACGAACCGCTCGGCGCTCGAGGGTCGAGACACCCGGCGCGGGATGCATGACGCCAACATCGTCGAGGACGATGCCCTCACGGGTGACCAGCCGCCAGCCGGGTGGCAGCAGCTCACGCAGGCTGAACGCGTCGTCGAGCGTGGGGACCCACAGCACACGTGCCAGCAGACGCGCAGCATGGGCGTCGGGATCGAGGCGGAAGGCTGCCGAGAGCAGGCCCCCACCGACCTCGCCGACGCGCTCCTGCAACTGCAGCGCAGCTCGGTCACCGGCACGACTGCGGCCATCACCACCGTCGCGCAGGACCATCACCGAGGCGGCGTCAGCCAGCGCGCGGGCGTCGTCGGGGTCGAGCACCAGGCCGGTCAGCACCTCGCCGAGTGCTGCCTCCACGGCCAGACGCAGGTCGGGCTCGACTTCGAGACCGTCGCTGAAGCGGCGACCTCCGCGGGCGCGTGCCGAACGCAGCACCGTCTCGTCGGGTCCGGTCTCGAGCTGGGCGTCGAGCGCCTCGCGACGAGCGTTGAGCCCTTCGAGCTCGGCGCGAGTGCGGCTAAGCGCCTCGTTCGCGGCGGCGGCCACGGATTCGGCCTCGCTGGCAGCCACGCGGGTGGCCTGGGCCGCGGCCTCCGCGCGTTCCTCTTCGGCATGGGCCTCGCTGCGAGCTTCGGCTGCCGCGGCAGCGCGCGCTGCACTGGTGGTGGCGCTCTCGGTGGCGGCCGCGACCTGCGCCAGCTGGCTGCTCAGCCGGCGATCGGCCTCGGCCACGCGACGGGCGGCACGGTCGGCGTCGCTGGCCAGCCGCTGACGAGCGGCCCGGGCGCTGGAGGCGCGCTCCTCGTCGGCGCGGCCAGCGGCGCGCAGCTCCTCGGCGTCACGGATCGCTTCAGCCAGGCGCTGCTCGGCCTGCTCGAGAGCATCCTCGGCGCCGCGATCGGGCTCGGGCAGGACGGCAGCCATGCGTCGGCGGGCATCCTCGGCCCGGGCCGTGGCAGCGGCACGCTCCTCGGCGATGCGCTCACGTTCGCGGACGAGAGCAGCCGCCTCACTCGCGGAGCGGGTCTGGGCCAGCTCGATGCGCTGGACCGCGGCTCGAGCCTCGTCGAGCCGCCGGCGCAGCTCCTGCTCGGCATCGGCCCGCTCTGAGAGCGCGCGGGTCAGCGCTGCGGCTTGCTCCTCGGCGTCGCGCAGGGCCCCGAGCGCCGCATCAGCATCGCGTCGCGAGGCGGCCAGTGCCTCGGCGTGGCGGCGCGATTCGATCTCGGCTGCGGCCAGGCGTGCGCGGGCCCCGGCCACGAGCGCCTCTGCCAGCTCGGCGCCGGCCACCATGCGGGCCTCCTGCTGCTCGGCCTGGGCCGCCAGACGGCGGGCCTGGGGCCGCAGCTCGGCGAGCACATCACGGACGCGCTCGAGGTTGGACTCCGCTTCCGCGAGCTCGCTCTCGGCCTTCTTGCGGCGGCGTTGGTGTTTGCGGATGCCGGCCGCTTCCTCGAAGAGGGGCCGACGCTCCTCGGGCCGCAGCGCGAGGGCCTGGTCGACCATGCCCTGGCCGATGAAGAGGAAGGCATTGTCGGCGATGTTGGCGTCGTCGAGCAGCTCGACGAGGTCGCGCAGGCGGATGCGCTGACGGTTGAGCAGGTATTCGTTCTCACCCGAGCGGAACAGCCGGCGGGAGAGCTCGACCTCCTCGAAGTCGACAGAGAGCAGGCGGTCTTCGTTGTCGATGACCAGGCTGACGTCGGCCATGCCCACCGCGCGGCGGTTGGCCGAGCCCGCGAAGATGAGGTCCTCCGCGCGCCGGCTGCGCAGGGCCCGTCCCTGCTCGCCCAGCGCCCAGCGCAAGGCGTCGGCGAGGTTCGACTTGCCGCTCCCGTTGGGCCCGACCACAGCCGAGATACCTGGCCCGAACTCCACGGTCGTGCGCTCGGCGAACGACTTGAAGCCGACCATAC
The DNA here is from genome assembly GCA_963731995.1 of uncultured Chloroflexia bacterium. Lineage (GTDB taxonomy): Bacteria > Chloroflexota > Limnocylindria > Limnocylindrales > CSP1-4 > JAFMJV01. Next base: position 114,264 of record CAVSXV010000008.1, on the reverse strand, counting down.
GCAGCTCGCGCAACCGGGCCAGGCTCACGGGCTCACCGCCTCGGCGTCTTCGGCACCGAGACGCTCGAGCGCAGCTTCGGCCGCGTGCGTCTCGGCCTCTCGCCGGCTGCGGCCTTCGCCGCTACCGACGACCGCGCCCTCGATGGCCACCTCCACCACGAAGTGGCGATCGTGATCGGGGCCGTCGCTGCTGACGATGCGGTAGGCGGGGGCGTGGCCGGTGGCCGAGAAGGCACGCTCCTGGAGGCGGCTCTTGGGTGCCTTGAGCGCATCGATGGGCAGCGCCGCCTCAAGCTCTGGTGCGGCCGAGTCGAGGATGAACCGGCGAGCCGCCTCGAGCCCCTGATCGAGATAGATGGCGGCCACCATCGATTCGAAGAGACCCGCCAGCACCGAGCTGCGACCACGCTCGCCGGAGTTCTCGGCACCCTGGCCCAGGACGAGCGCATCGCCGATCCCGAGCCGGCGGGCGATCCGGGCAAGGCCACGCGTGGAGACGATGGCGGCTCGCCGGGTGGTGAGGGTCCCCTCGGGCTCGTCACGGTGGCGCTTGAAGAGCGCCTCGGACATCACCAGCGAGAGGACCGCATCCCCCAGGAACTCGAGTCGCTCGTTGGACTCGGTGGTTGCCTCGGGGTGCTCGTTCACATAGCTGCTGTGGACGAGCGCTTCGGTCAGAAGCGCGGGGTCGTCGAAATGCAGCCCGAGACGCTCGGCCAGGTCGCCGGCGCTCGTTGGCATCGACCCCTGTGGGACTTACTGGTTGAGGTGTTCGTCGACGTAGTCGACAGCGTCCTGGACGGTGCGGATCTTCTCCGCATCCTCGTCCGAGATCTCGGTTCCGAACTCCTCCTCGAGGCTCATGACGAGTTCGACGAGGTCAAGGGAGTCGGCGTTCAAGTCATCCACGAACGACGCCTCTGGCTTGATTTCGGCCTCGTCCACACCGAGCTGCTCGACGATGATCTTCTTGAGTCGCTCGTAGGTCGAAGCGGTCACTCTGCTGGTCCCTCCGTATGGGCTATGGGCACTGTATCGGCGGAGCTCCCAGGGGCAGGCGGAGACCCATCGTCACCGTCGGTCCCCTCTTCGTTCACGGCCGCCTGTTTGGCGACACGCCCGAGAGCGCCGTTCATAAGCCGCCGGGTGGGCTCTCCGCTGTAGGTGCGAGCAAGCTCGACCCACTCCGATATCGCGACCCGTGCTGGCGTCGTCGGGCAGTGTAGCAGTTCGCCCATGCCGCAACGCAGCAACGCGCGGTCGATGCGCGCAAGCTGCACCACCGGGTAGGTCGGGGCCACCTCCTCGATGCGCGCGTCGATGCTGTCACGGTGGGCCACCACGGCCTCGACGATACGCCTCGCATGGGCACCGGCTCGATCGCCGATATCGCCCTCGGCAAGGCGCCGGTGCAAGGCATCGAGGGCGGTGCGCTGGCCGAACTCCGCCTCGAACACCGCGGCGAGGGCGACCTGACGGCCTTCCCGCTCGGGGGCGTGGACGCCCGGGCCGCCCCGCGACTCGGGCGCCTCAGGCACCCCCTTCGACCTCGTCCGCGATGACCGGCGTCCCACTGCCCGGGTGGAGCTGGGCGGTCTTGCGCTGGGCGGTCGACTTGTCCACACCCTCCTCCACGAGCTTGGTGCGGATGCGCTCGGGGATGTTGGCGCGGGCTGCCGCCGCGGTGACCTCGACGGCATAGCCGATCATGCGGCGCTTGGCGCTGCCGTGGGTGATGAGGACGGTGCCGTTGACACCGAGCAGCGGCGAGCCGCCGAGCTTCTCGTAGTCGAAGCGCTCGCGGATGCGGCCGATGCCGGGGCGCATGAAGAGGTAGCCCAGCGGACCCCACGGCGGGCGCCGGAACTCACGCTCCAGCATGCCGAAGATGGTCAGCGACAGGCCCTCGAAGAACTTCATCACGACGTTGCCCACCGAGGCATCGCAGACGACCACATCGGCGGGGTGGCGCGGCACATCACGACCCTCGACGTTGCCTCTGAAGTTGAGATGGCCGTCGCGCAGCAGGACGGTCGCGTCCTGGACGCGGATCTCGCCCTTGCCTTCCTCGCCGCCGATCGAGAGCAGCGCCACGCTGGGGTCCTCGACGCCCAGCACCTGCTCGCTGAAGATGGAGCCCATCAGCGCGTATTGCGCCAGGTTGACGCCGGTGGAGTCAGTGGTGGCGCCGATGTCGAGCAGCGTCAGCGGACCCGTCTCGGTGATCATCTGCACGGCCAGGGCCGGGCGGTCGACGCCGGGCAGTCGCTTCAGATGCAGGATGGCCGAAGCCACGCCGGCACCGGTATGGCCGGCGGTCACTACCGCGTCCGCTTGGCCGTCGCGCACGAGGCGCATGGCCACGTTGATGCTGGCGTCCTTCTTGCGCCGCACGGCCACGGCCGGCCCCTCGTCCATGCTCACGGCCTCGCTGGCGTGGACGATGGTCACGTGCGGGGGCAGGGCCTCATCGATGAAGCGTGTGATGCGCGCTTCGTCGCCGACGAGGATGACGTCGACGTCGTCATTCTGGCGGGCCCAATCGACGGCCCCGCGGACCACTTCCTCGGGGGCGTGGTCTCCGCCCATGGCGTCGACCGCTACACGAGGCCGTTGCAGGTACTCGGCGCCGGCCTCACGGGTCAGGGCTTCGACGTCCATGTCAGGCGCCTCGCTCGGTCAACTGGGGGCGGCGCTCAGGCGTTTTGCTCGGGCGTGGACTTCTCGCGGATCTTCACGGCCTCACGACCGCCGTACCAGCCACAGTTGGGGCAGGCATGGTGGGGGCGTTTGGGCTGGTGACAGTGCGAACACTCGTCCAGGCTCGGGATCGAGAGCGCGTGGTGCGAGCGCCGCTCGCGCTTGCGCGTGCTCGAGACACGTCGCTTGGGGACTCCCATCGGATTACCTCTTCTCCTTCTTGGATCAGTTCAGCTGCTCGCGGATCCCGACCAGGGCGGCCAGGCGGGGATCGATGTCTTCATCGGCGTGACGGTGCCCCGGATCGTCGGTCAGGTCGACGCCGCAGGTCTCACACAGGCCCGGGCAGTCGGGCCGGCACAAGGGGGCGATGGGCTCAGCGAGCGAGATGGCATCGCGCACGACCGGCTCGAGGTCCAGCTCGTGGTGATCGGACAGCCGGATGGCATCTGGCTCCTCGTCGGGCGGCAGCGGGCTGCCGCTATCGAGGTGGACCGAGGGCAGCGCCTCTTCCTCGAAGTCCACCCGCAGGCCGGCTACCGCCGGGCGCAGGCAGCGCGAACACTGCTCACCGAGCGCGGTCTCGACGTGTCCCTGGACGATGATGCTGCGGCCGGTGTTGGTCAGGCGCACCTCGCCGCCGACAGGTTCGGCCAGCTCGACACCGTCCGCGATGGGCAAGGCCGCGAGCACGAACTGGTGACGTTCGCTGGTCCCGGGCGCCGAACGCAGCAGGTCGGCGACGTTATAGCTGAGCATGGGTCCGCTCGTCAGTCGCGGACTCGGGGTCTGCTTCGCTGGGCTCGCTGCCGTCGGCCGGGTAACGCTCGTCGAGCGCGGAGAGGCCCCTGCGGATGGACTGCAGCGCCTTGACCACCTCGCCCTCGAGCTTGACCAGGACGTTGGCGGCGTAGGCATCCGCGCCCTGCTGGATCTCCGCGGCCTCACCCCTGGCCTCTTCGATGATCTCCTCCGAACGCTGCTCCGCGGCCCGGGTCAGCTCACGCTCTTCGATGAGGAAGGCGGCCTGCTCCTGGGCACGGGCGATGATGCGCTCAGCCTCATCCTGCGCCCGCTCGACGAGCCGCGAGGACTCCTCGTTGATGCGCTTGGCCTGGCGGACTTCTTCGGGCACAGCGACACGCAGCTGCTCGATCAGATCGGTCGCAGCCACCTTGTCGACCATCACGGCGTTGGTGCCGGGAAGTCGGCGACCCTGCTCTACGAGAGCATCGAGTCGCTCGATGAGGAACATGAGGTCTATGGCACGGACTCCTGCTGGACAGGGAGGGACGACTGAGCATTGTAGTCCACTTCCCTCGCCTCCTACTGTAGCGGACCCAGTCTTGCGTCCCCTATGCCTGTCGCCGCTCGTGCAGGCGCCGGGCCACCACGTCGGGGACCATCGCGCTGAGGTCTCCGCCGAAGGCCGCGATCTCGCGCACCAGGCTCGAGCTCAGGTAAGCGTGCTCGATGCCGGTCATGAAGAAGACCGTGTCGACCTCCGGCGCGAGCTGCCGGTTGAGGTGAGCGATGGCCTGCTCGCTCTCGAAGTCCGAGAGCGCGCGCAGGCCGCGCACGATCGAGGTCGCACCGCGCTCACGCGCAAGATCGACGGTCAGCCCCTCGTAGGTGATGACCTCGATACCGGCCGCGACGTCACGGTCCAGCTCCTCCTCGATGGCGGCTGCGATGAGCTCAGCCCGCTCGCCCGCGTCGAGGCTGGGCGTCTTGCGCGTGTTGACCAGGACGGCCACGACCAGCTCATCGAAGACGGCGCGGGCACGGTCGATGACGTCGACATGCCCTCGCGTGATGGGATCGAACGAACCGGGATAGACGGCCAGGCGCATCAAGGACCTCCCTCTACGTGCTCGGGCCCTCGACGATACACGCTCAGGGCGGTCTCGCCGAAGCGCCGTTCGCGCACACGCCGGAGGGTACCGATGCTCGCGGGTGGTGCGTCCTTCCAGAAGTGCTTGGCCACGACCACGGCCTCGGCGTCCAGCCAGGCTGCCTCGGCACGCCCCAGTTGCTCGAGCGCCGCCGACAGGTCGGCGACCTGCGCGTAGGGCGGGTCGAGCACCACGCAGCCGAAGGGTGCGGGCGACCCGGCCACAGCGGAGAGGAAGGAGACGACGTCGCGGCGGACCACGGTGGCGCCGGCCGCGAGGTGGGTACGCTCGAGGTTGCGTCGGATGACCGCGGCGGCTCGGCCGTCCTTCTCCACCAGCACCGCAGCCGGCGCGCCACGGCTGAGACCCTCGATCCCGGCCGCACCCGAGCCGGCGAAGAGATCGAGCAGCGGGTGCTCCCAGACGTCCTCGCGCTCGGCCTCGACCATCGAGAAGAGCGCCTGTTTGACCTTGTCGGAGAACGGTCGCGTGCCCGCTCCGGGTGCCTCGAGCCGGAGACCACCGGCGACGCCGGTGACCACCCGGCCCGCGTCAGGCACCGATGGAGTCCTCGTCACTGCCCTCGCCGGCCGCGATGTCGGCCAACCAGCCCTCGGTGAGCGTGTGCTCCAGCGCCGCCCAACGCGGACCCAGCCGGCCGTGCTGGTCCACCATCTCCTCGGCCAGCTCCCGGCACCTCACCGCCAGCTGGCGGTCCTCCTCGCTGCTCAGCGAGGCGAGGCGCATCCGCGGCAGGCCGCTCTGGGTCAGGCCCAGCACATCACCCTCCCCCCGCAGGCGCCAGTCCTCCTCGGCCAGGGCGAAGCCGTCGACCGAGTCGTGGATGGCCTTCAGACGGGCTCGAGCCGTGGTGTCCTCGCTGACGTCGGCCACGAGCACACAGAACGATTGCTCGGTGCCCCGTCCCACGCGTCCACGCAGCTGGTGCAGCTGGGAGAGGCCGAAGTGGTCAGCGTTGAGCACGATCATGAGCGTGGCCTCGGGCACGTCCACGCCGACCTCCAGCACCGTCGTACCCACCAGCACCTCGATCTGGCCGTCGCGGAAGCGGGCCATCTCGGCGTCGCGTTCGTGGGCGCGCATGCGGCCATGCAGGAGGCCGACCGAGACCGGCGCCAGCTGGACCGCCAGGCGCCGGGCCACCTCCTCCGCTCCCCGCGCCTCCTCGAAGCCCTCACCGGCGGGCAGCGACGGAGGCAGCTCCGCGCTGTCATCGCCATCTTCGGAGCCCTGCGGGTCGATGTGGGGCACGACCACGAAGGTGCGGTGGCCGGCCGCGGCCTCCTCGCGCACGCGCTGCCAGGTCCCGGCCAGCTCGTGGGGCGCCTTCACGCCGGTACGGGTCGTCGGGCGACCCGAAGGGGCGGAGCGCAGGTCCGAGACGTCGAGGTCGGCGTAGAGCACCTGCCCCAGAGTCCGCGGGATGGGCGTGGCTGTCATCAGCAGCACGTGCGGGCTGACCCCCTTGGACGCGAGCGCCTCGCGCTGGGCCACGCCGAAGCGGTGCTGCTCGTCGATGACCACGAGGTCCAGTCGCGCATACGAGACCGACTCCTGCAGCAGCGCGTGCGTGCCCACCACCACCTGGGCCTGCCCCGTGGCCACGGCTTCGACCGCGCGCTTGCGACCGGCTGCGCCGAGCGTACCGGTCAGCAGCGTGACCGTGAGGCCGGCCTCATCGAGGAGATCGGCGACCGTCTCGGCCAGCTGACGAGCGAGCAGGTCGGTCGGCGCCAGCAGCGCGCCCTGACCGCCGGCCAAAGCCGCCAGCCCGAGGGCATAAGCTGCGACCGCGGTCTTGCCCGAGCCCACGTCGCCCTGGATAAGCCGCAGCATGGGCAGGCGCTCTCCCGCGTCCTCACGGACCGTGTCCATGGCCGCGAGCTGATCGGCGGTCAGCTCGACCTCGCGGCCGACGCGGCGCGAGAGCCCCGCCCTGATGGCCACGCGCAGCTGCTCGCTCTCGTCTGCGGTGGTCTCGAGCGCGGCCCGCGAGACGTCCTCGTGGCGTTGCCGCCGCCGCTGGACCATGCCCACCTGCAGCGCCAGCAGCTCATCGTGGGCCAGCCGACCAACGGCCGCATCGCGCTGCTCGAAGTCATCCGGGAAGTGGGCCGCGGTGATGGCTTCGCGGATCGTCGGGCGCGCGCCTCGCAGCTCGTCGGGCAGGTAGTCGGGTTCGAGGAGGTGGCCGTACTCGTCGAGTCCACCCCGGATGGCGGCTCGCAGCGACTTGGCCGTGACCCCCCGGGTCAGGCGGTAGATGGGCACGATGCGCCCGGCGTGCAGCAGGTCACCACCGTCATCGCGCTGGAACTCGGGATTGTCGAGCTGTGCGCGCCAGCCGCGGAGCTTGACCTTGCCGCTGAGGATGAGCTGGTCACCTTCCTGCACCTGGCGTTCGATGAAGCGACGGCCGAACCAGACCGCCTCGCACTCGGCGCCCTCCTGCGCCAGCAGCGCGATCGTGCGCTGCACCCGCCGACGGAACGTCTTCTCGACGCGCAAGGACTCGACGGTGGCCCGGATGGTGACCGGCGTCCGCGGTGCCAGCTGCGAGAGGTCGGCCACCCGGGTGAATTCGCGCAGGTCCTCGTAGCGCCGCGGGAAGGTGGTCAGCAGGTCGCCCACAGTCTCGATGCCGAGGCGCCGTCCGTAGCGCCGCAGGGGGGTCACACCGGGCAAGCCGGAGCGCCCGATGGACGTGCTCAGGTCGCGCGGGCCATCCGCCGTACCGGTGGCGCGGGCCACGCGCTACTCGACCGCGACCAGCAGGTGGTCGTGCGACTGGCCGCCGTTGATGACCTCGACCTCGACGCCGAAACCGCTCAGCTCGATGCGCTCGCAGAGCGCGCTGCTGGCGCCGGTACCCTCGCTCCGGCCGCAGTAGATCGTGACCAGCTCGAAGTCCTCGTAGGTCGTGAGGGCCTTGACCGCGACCGACTCGATGTCGTCGCCTGCGGCGATCAGGTGGCGCGACGCGTCGAGCGCCAGGACCTGGCCGTGCTCCACGCGCTGGCCATCGACGACCGAGTCCTTGGCCGCGGTGATGACCGTGAACGAGCGCAGGGACGCTGCCTCCCTGCGCATGCGCTCGAGGTTGGCCTCGAGCGTGTCGGCCGGATCGAAGGCAAAGGCGGCGGCGATGCCCTCGGCGGCATTGCGGGTCGGGATGACCTCGACGGTCACCAGCGGCGTCAGCACCGCTGCCTGGCTGGCAGCGAGGATGGCGTCGCGATCGTTGGGCAGGACGATGACCTGGTCCGCACCCGAGGTCAGGATGCCCTCGACGATCTCACCGACCGACGGGCGGCTGCCGTGGCTGGGCACCACGATGCGCGCGCCGTAGGAGGCCAGCACGTCCGCCAGCCCACGGGCCCCGGTGACGGCCACCACCGCGATGGCCCGCGTCTCGGCCCGGGCCTGCTCGGCGTCCTCGAGGCGCGGGCCGGGTTCCGGGACCGCGGGGTCGTGGGCGACCTGGTCGAGCTGGTCGAGCTGGTCGTCGAGGTCAAGCACCTCGACCTGGCTCAAGCGGCCCCAGCCGAGGCCGGCGGCGATGGCCAGGTCCGGGCGCTCACCGTGGACATGGACCCGGATGAGCTTCTCGTCACCGGCGACCACGACCGAATCTCCGACCGCCACGATGGCCTCGCGCAGCGCGGCCACGTCGATCGCGCCCTCGGGCGAGCTGATGACGTACTGGGTCTCGTATCCGTGCTCCGCGGCAGCGCCCTGGCCGTGGGCCTGGTGGTCGAGGTGCCCCGCTGCGGCGGTCTGGGCGTCGTCCCCGGCCTTGGCTGCGGCGGCCGTCTGGAGCCGTCGCGTCGGGCGCGGACGACGAGCACCGCCTTCGACCTGCAGCATGCCCTCCAGCACGCGGTAGAGACCTTGACCACCGGAGTCCACCACGCCCGCGTCTTCGAGCACCGGCAGCAGCATGGGCGTGCGTTGCACCGAGCTGGCGGCAGCCTCGATGGTCTCAGCCAGGACCGCCTCCACGTGGGGCTGCCGCCCGGCCGCCGTCTCGGCCGCCTCGGCCGCGTCGCGGATGACGGTCAGGATCGTGCCCTCCACGGGCGTGAGCACCGACTGGTAGGCGATCTCGGAGCCTCGGCGCAGGCCCTCGGCGAACTCGATCCCGGTGGCCCGGAGCTTGCCGTCGGCACCGTGCGTCATGCCCCGGATGATCTGCGAGAGGATGACGCCACTGTTGCCGCGCGCGCCGGTCAGCGCGCCCTGGCTGAGGGCATCGGCCACCGAATCAAGATCCCGACGGTCCTCGGGCAGTGCCTCCGCCTCGGCGAGGGCAGCCTTCATGGTGGCCAGCATGTTGGATCCGGTGTCGCCGTCGGGGACCGGGAAGACGTTGAGTGAGTCGACCTCGTCGACGTGCCGCTCGAGGTTCCGCGTGGCTGCATGGACCGCCCGGATGAGCATGGGCCCGTCGACATAGAGGCGCGTCATCGCGGTGTGTTCTCCGCCTGCTGCGGGCGCCTCGTCATGGCCTGACTGATGCGTGACATGGCTCGGCTCCCTCCGTTCTCGCGAGGCCGATGGTATAGTACGCGACCGTGCGGTCGTATCCCGACCGTCTCCCTTTCATGTACTCCTGAGGAAGATCATGGCTCGCTCCTGCACGAAGTGCGGCAAGTCCTCGATGGGCGGCTTCAATCCCCAGTCTTCTGGGATGAACCGCGTTCGAGCCAAGCGCCGTTACAACGTCAACCTGCAGCAGCTCAAGGTCTACGAGAACGGTCGGGTCACGCGAACGCTTATCTGCACACGCTGCCGCCGGACGATGATGAAGGCTGCCTCCTAGGCGACGCCGCTCACCGCTCGTAGCCCAGCTCGCGCAACTGCGGCCCACACAGCCGCTCCACTTCGGCCTGCTCATCGGGGCTGAGGTCGGTTTGCCAGCGCCCCACCGAGACCGCGCTCACCGCGCCCTCGTAGTCGGGGCGCTTCGTCTGCCCTCCGTCAGGTTCGGCGGCGGCCTCCCGTTGCCCGACCTGCGCGAGCCACTCCGCGTCGTGGCCGGCGCCGATGGCGTCGCAGATCGAGCGCAAGACCGCCGGCGGGTCGGCCACGAGGTCCTCGTAGCGGATCTCCACGTAGCGGGGATCATCGCGCCAGGCGAGGCCGGCGGCGGTGTCTGCCAGCCAGCGGCGTGCGTAGGACTCCACCGAGCGGGGCACCAGCACCTTCTGCCACTTGCCATCGACCCAGCGCCAGTCGGGATGATGGCGCATCGAGCAGATCACATCGCGACCGTCTCGGATGATGTGGACGATCGAGACCTGCGGAAAACGCGCCGTGATCCACTCGAGGTGGCGGATGTTCTGCGGCGTCTTCTCCGCCCAGCGAGCCTTGCCCGCGGCGGCCCGGACACGTGCCGAGAAGGCATCGATGAAGGCCGCCTGCGAGCCCGCCGCGTCGCGCATCCTCGTCAGCTCATCGAGCGGGATGGCGTACGCATGGGCCAGCCACTCGAGGTTGTAGGCGGCCGGTACGAACAGCTTGGTCTCGGCGCCCGAGCAGATCTCGGGATGGCGATCGAAGACCTTGCGCAGGACGGTCGTGCCGCTGCGAGGCGCACCACCCATGACGATGTGTCGCTCGCCCGAGGCGTACGGCGCCATGCGCCAGCGGTGCTGCCGTAGCCGCTCGACGCGGTTGCGCAGGCGGTCCAGCAGCGGGCCGGCGGCCATCTTTAGGCCGCGCTGTCGAGCCAGATGGTCATGGGCCCGTCGTTGACGAGCTCGACGGCCATCTCCGCTCCGAAGCGGCCCCGACCGACCTCCACCCCGCGTGCTTCGACGGCGGCCGCGAACACCTCCACCAGCTCGGCGGCGAGATCGGGCGGAGCTGCGCCGATGAACGAGGGGCGGCGGCCCTTGCGGGTGTCGCCATAGAGCGTGAACTGACTGACCACCAGCATCGCCCCGCCGGTGTCGATGAGCGAGCGGTTGGTACGGCCGTCCGCATCGCGGAAGATGCGCAGGTCGACGGTCTTGACCGCGAGCGCACTCGCGGTCGCAGCCGTGTCGTCCGGGCCGACCCCGACGAGGGCCATGATGCCGGGGCCGATCGACCCGAGGACCGCGCCGTCGACGCTGACCTCGGCGCGGGTCACGCGCTGGAGCAGGACGCGCACGCGCTAGCGAGCGCCGGCGGAGGCGGCGGCATAGCCGCGCAGGGCGAGCTGCTTGACCAGCTCGACCTCATCGGAGGCGTCGCTGCCGCGCTGGAAGAGCGCGGAGCCGACGACGCAGACATCGATACCGTGGGCGCCCACCAGCTCGGCGGTCTTGCTGTTGACGCCACCGTCGACATGCACCAGCCCATCCCGTCCGGCCCGCCCCAGCCTGGCCCGAGCCTCGGCGATCTTGGGCGCCGTCTCGGGGATGAAGCCCTGCCCGCCCCAGCCGGGATAGACGCTCATGATCATGATCACGTCCAGCTCGTCGAGCCAGGGGTCGACGGCCGAGACGGGCGTATCGGGGCTCACGGCCAGGCCGGCCCCCTGCCCCGCGGCATGGATGGCCTCGATGGCCTCGGACTTGCGCTCGGCGGATTCGGCCGTCTCGACGTGGAAGCTGATCGTCTGTGGACCGGCCTCGATGAAGCGGTCCATGTAGCGTGCCGGCTCGGCGATCATGAGGTGCACGTCGAGGGGCATGTCGGTGAGGCGGCGGAAAGCGGCCACGAGGTCCGGCCCGAAGGTGATGTTGTCGACGAAGTTGCCGTCCATCACGTCGAGGTGCAGGCGGTCGGCACCGGCCCGCTCCATCTTGTGTACGACGCGGTCCAGGCGGCTGAAGTCGGCGTTGAGGATGCTGGCTGAGACCAGGACCTCGTGAGCGCCCTTCATGCGGGATAGCCCTCCCCGGCTCCACGTCTGGCGTCACTGGCGAGCGCCTGAGCACTTCGTCGCTCGATGACGTCCCGCCGTCGCTGTACCGCAGCCGGCGCAGGTTGGCCGGCCCGTTCCGCGGCCAGCTGGCCGCAGGCAGCTCCGATATCGATCCCGCGGTTGCGCCGCACGGTCGTGTGCAGCCCGACCGCGCGCAAGGTCGTGGCGAAGTCCTCCACTCGCTCGGGAGACGACGGCTGCCAGGGCGTATGGGCCACCGGGTTCATGGGGATCAGGTTGACGTGGGCAAGGCGGCCACGAAGGAGCGCGGCCGTGGCCTGGGCGTCAGCGGGCGTGTCGTTGATGCGATCGATCATGACCATCTCGTAGGTCACCCGCCGGCCGGTCGCGTCGGCGTAGTCGGTGGCCGCAGCGACCACCTCGTCGAGCGGGTACTTGCGGTTGAGCGGCACGAGCACGTCACGCAGGTCCGGTCGCGCGGCATGGAGCGAGACGGCCAGCTTGTACTGGCGACGCAGCGAGGTCATGCGCTCGATGCCGGGGACGACGCCGCTGGTCGAGACCGTGATGTGGCGCTGGCCCAGGCCGAAGCGGTTGCCGTCGCTGAGCGCGCCACAGGCCGCCAACACGGCATCGGGGTTGAGCAGTGGCTCACCCATGCCCATGAACACGATGTTGGTGAGCCGGCGCCCCTCGGCTGCCAGCTCGTTCCGCCAGTAGCGCGCCTGGTCGATGATCTCGGAGGTACGCAGGTCTCGCCACAAGCCCAGCTCGCCGGTGGCGCAGAAGGGACAGCCCACCGCGCAACCGGCCTGGCTCGAGATACACAGCGTGGTGCGCTCACGGCGCGACCCCCGTGCGGGGTAGCGCATCAGCACCGACTCCACCACGCGGCCGTCATCGAGCGTGTGCAGGGCCTTGTCGGTGAGACCTCTGTCGGACGAGCGGCGCTCGGTGTCGGTCAGCGTGGTGAAGCGATAGGTCGCCTCGAGCGCGGCGCGCAGCGGTCCCGGCAGGGTATGGATGTCGTCGAACGAACCGGCCCGACCGGACCACACGTGGTCGGCCAGCTGGCGCGAGCGGAAGGCGGCCTCGCCGCGTTCGGAGAACCAGGAGAGCAGCTCCTGTGGCGAAGCGTCGCTGATACCGGGGCGTCGGTCCCGCGGGCCAGTGGGGGCCAGGTCGAGGAGCGGAAGCGCGCCGTCGGCGCCGCCGTTGAGCGGCACGGCGGGATCGGGCATGGGCACAGGTTCGGGATCAGGCATCGAGGCGTGATGGTAGCGCCGAACGCCGGATGTGGCCGAGCAGGGGGTTGACCGGCGCGGCCCGGCCGTCGCTAGAGGCGCTTGCCGCGGCGATACTCGGCCCCGCTCATGCGGCGCCTGCCGGCGGGCTGCACCTCATCGAGTCGGAGCACGCCATCGACGGTGCCCAGGCCCAGCGTGCCTTCTGTGAGGATGATCGAGCCGGGCTCGACCATGACGTCCTGGGCCAGCACGCTGGCGGCCCAGACCTTGAGGCGGTCACCCCCGTGCTCGAGGAAGGAGCCCGGCCAGGGCTGATAGGCCCGCACCTGGCGCTCCAGCTCGGCGGCAGGCCGAGCAGGATCGAGGCGCCCGTCCTCGCGCCGCAGCATGCGCGTGAGGGTGGCGCCCTCATCGGGCTGCGGGGTCGCGCTGATCGAGCCTTCGAGCCAGGCCGGCAGCACCTCGACCAGCAGTTCGGCTCCCATCTCTGCAAGGCGCGCCTCCAGCGCCGGGGCCACCTCCGTACCGGCCAGCGGCAGCTCACGCTGGGCCACCATCGGTCCGGTGTCGAGGCCCTCGTCCATGCACATGACGGTCACACCAGCGAGGGCGTCACCGGCCAGCAGCGTGCCCGCCACCGGCGCCGCTCCCCGGTGGCGAGGCAGCAGCGAGGGGTGGATGTTGAGCGCTCCGTGGCGGGGGATCTCGAGGACCGCGCGAGGGATGATGCGGCCGTAGTCGGCCAGCACGATCAGCTCGGGTCCGGCTGCCCGCAGCTCGGACTGCACGTGCTCGTCGCGCAGGGTCGGCGGGGTGCGGATGGGCAGGCCGTGCTCGGACGCCAGCTCTGCCACGGGCGTCGGCCTCAGCTGTCCCTTCCGGCCAGCCGGGCGCGGCGGCGCGGTGACGACCGCGTCGATCTGGACGAGTCCGCTCGCGAGCAGGTGGGTCAGGGCCGGCAGCGCGACCGGCCCGCTGCCGAAGAAGACCGTGCGCGTCGAGGACGCGTCGCTGAGGCTCAACCGAGCGCCGGCATCTCCTCGCCGGATGCCTCCAACTCCTCCTCGAACCTGCTGACCGGGATGAGCTCATCGAGCGACTCGAGGTAGTCGATGTAGAGGATGCCCTTGAGATGGTCCAGCTCGTGCTGCATGGCACGGGCGAGCAGGCCGCTGCCGTTGGCCTTGATGCGGCGGCCATCGCGATCCTGGGCTTCGACCCAGACCTTCTCCTTGCGCGGCACGTAGGCCACGTAGCCGGGCACCGAGAGGCAGCCCTCGATGTCCTTGTCCTCGCCTGTCGAGCGGGTGATCACTGGGTTGACCAGCTCGTACAGCCGACCCTCGACCTCGATGACGCACACCTGCAGCGGCTCGCCGATCTGGGGCGCAGCCAGGCCCACACCGGGCGCGTCACGCATCGTGTGCGTGAGGTCGTCGATGAGTTCTTGCAGATAGGGGCCGAAGCTGTCGACGGGCTCGCCCTTGAGGCGGAGCCGGGGATCACCAAGGGTAAGGATGGGCTTCACGGTCATGGCGCGAGTATATGACGGGTGGCCATCCGTCTTCCGAGGGGCTCAAAGCAGGCTTTCGGGATCGACGTCGACCGACCATGGTGAGCCCGGGTCGCCGCCCAGCACGGTGGCAGGGTCCGGTCCGCGCAGCACCACGTGGAAGCGCCACCGGCCGCCGCGACGGGCGATGTAGGCCGGCACCGGACCCAGCACCGCCACGCCGGCACCAAGCTCCGTCGAGCGTGCCCGCAGCCGCTTCACCATCTCGGTGGCCACGGCCTCCGCATCGTCACGTTCGGGCAACGAGACCGTCAGCTTGATGAGCCGCCCGAACGGCGGCGAACCGAACCGGCGGCGGCGCTCGAGCTCGGACTCGATGAACGGCCCGGCATCGCCGGCGGCCACGGCCGCGATGGCGGGGTGGTCGGGCTGGTAGGTCTGGACGATGGCACGCCCCGGCCGCTCCCCGCGCCCGGCCCGGCCGACAGCCTGGGTGAGCAGCTGCCAGGTGCGCTCGGCGGCGCGTTCGTCGGGCAGGTTGAGCGCGATGTCGGCGCTGACCACGCCCACCAGCGTGACCTCCGGGATGTCGAGGCCCTTGGCCACGAGGCTGGTACCCACGAGCACGTCGGCGGTGCCGGCGGTGAAGTCGTCGATGACCCGGGCCGCGGCTCCCTTGCGCTCGACGACGTCGCGGTCGAGGCGGAGCGTACGGAGGGCCGGGAACCGCACCCGCAGCTCCTGCTCGACGCGCTCGGTGCCGCCACCGAGATAGCGGATGCGGACCGAGCCACAGGCGGGACAGCGCACCGCCACCGGTGCGCTCGCACCGCAGTGGTGGCAGCGCAGGGCCACCGTCGAGGCATGGAAGACGAGGGGGCGCTGGCACTCGGGGCAGATCTGGACGTACCCGCAGTCGCGACAGAGGATGACACTGGCTGCGCCACGCCGGTTGATGAGCAGGATGGCCCGGTCACCAGCGGCGGTGTCGAGCGACTCGAGCCCGCCGGCCAGCGCCGACGAGAGCAGGCCCCGGTTGCCCTCCGCCAGCTCCGCGCGCATGTCGGCGATCTCCACCGCCACCGGCGCACCGGAGCGTCGTCCTCGCAGCCGCAGGTGGTGCGCTTCGCCCTCACGAGCCCGCCCGATGCTGATGATGTCGGGCGTGGCCGAACCGAGGATGACCGGCACCTCTGCGAGGGCGCCGAGGGCCACGGCCACGTCCCGAGCCTGGTAACGCGGCGTGCGATCGGACTTGTAGGCCGCGTCGTGCTCCTCGTCGACGACTACCAGGCCCAGCGGCTCCGGTGGCGAGAGCACGGCAGTGCGGGTGCCCACGACCACGCGCGCCTCGCGGGCGCGCAGGCGGCGCCACTCGTCGGCACGCTCGCCGTCGCTCATGGCACTGTGGATCATGACCACGTCCTCACCGAGGTCGTGCCGCAGCCGGTCGATGAGCGGCGTGGCGAGGGCGATCTCGGGCACCAGCACGAGCGCTCCCCGACCGACCGCGAGCGCCGCTGCGATACCGTCAGCGTAGACGGCGGTCTTGCCACTGGCGGTGTCGCCATCGAGCAGCACCACCTCGTGCCGGTCCCGGTCGATGGCTGTCCTGACGAGCTCGGACGCGGCCGACTGCTCCGCGTCGAGGTGGCTGCCGTGGGGACGGCTGCCGCGGCCCGGCTCCGGCCGGCCGGCGAGGGGGCGGCGCACCTCCGTGCGTACCTCGAGCTGCAGCAGGCCCCGCTTGGCCAGTCCGCTCACGGCCGCCGAGCCATGGCGCTCGGCCAGGCGGGCGGCCACCTCGGAGCCGTCGTGCCCGGGTTCGGTGAGCTCCGCGAGCAGAGCCTGTTGCCGGGGTCCCAGTCGGCCACCCTCGGGACGTTCACCAGCCGCCAGCGACACCGCCGCGGCACGTCCCTCTGTGGTGATGACCGCCCACCGTCGTTGCTTCGGTCGGGCGCTCGCGGGCACCACCCGCCACTCCAGCCGCAGCAGGCCGTCGGCTTCGAGGGCGTGCAGGGCTCGCAGCAGCATGGCCCGGCTGGAGGCCTCGGGCAGGTCATCGAGGGGCACACCGGCGGGACCACCGGCGACCACGGCCGCGAGCAGGGGATCGAGACCGGCTGTCCCCTCCCCGGCGTCGGCAGCGACGGCGTAGAGCTCGATACGCTCGAGCGTGCCCGGCGGCAGCATCGCGCGCACCACCAACCCTGGCGGCGCGAGGTAGTGCTCGGCGACGTGCTTCGCGAGGCGGCGAGCCAGCGGGCCCAACAGGGCTCGATCGGAGCGAACCCGGGCCAGCAGCGGCTTGGCTTCGACCGGTGGCTCGGAGCCTGCATCGAGGATCACCCCCACCGCCCGGCGCCGACCGAACTCGACCATGACGGCCTCGCCCGGCTCGATGTCGGACAGGCTCGGGGGCACGCGATAGGTGAAGGTGCGGCCGCCAGGGACGCCCGGTGCATCGACCGCGACCTCGACGAAGCGTGGCCCCGTCATGGCGCCTAGACGCGGATGCGTCGGTCGGCGTACTTGCGGTGCTCGGCGGCGATGATGCCGTCGATGGCCTCAGCCGTCTCGTCGACCTTGCCGGTCTCGTTGACCACGACGTGGTCGAACTCACCCATCCGCGCCATCTCGATGCGAGCGTTGCGCAGCCGCAGCTCGGTCTGTGCAGCGGTCTCGGTGCGGCGCGCGCGCAACCGCCGTTCGAGCTCCTCGATCGAGGGCGGCACGACGAAGATGAGCAGGGCGTCGGGAATCCTCGCGCGCACCTTGTCGGCGCCCTGGACGTCGATCTTCAGGACAGCGTCGCGACCGCTGCGCACGGCTGACTGGACCTGGTCGCGCGGCGTGCCATACCAGTGGTCGTGGACGAGGCTGGCCTCGAGCAGGCCTTCGCTCGCGACCAGCCGCTGGTAGTCGTCGACCGAGTAGAAGTGGTAGTGGACGCCGTCGGTCTCGGTATCGCGCCGGTCACGCGTGGTGACGGTGATGATGTAGCGGCGCGGATGCTCTGGCTCCCGTCGCTTCATGGCCTCGATGATGGTGTCCTTGCCCACACCGGACGGGCCGGAGATGATGACCACCTGGGCTCCCGGCTGCCCTTCGATCGCTCGAATCCTCAACCCCTCCCCTCGTCGCTGGCCCGCAGTCCCTCAAGCACCGACTCGAGCTCGTCGGGCAATGGTGCCTCACATCGCACGAGCCGACCGGACCCGGGCGACAGGAACTCGAGCTTCCAGGCGTGGAGGAACAGGCGCTCGAGACGGTCGGGCCCGCGGCGGACGGCGCCGGTGGCGTAGACCGTGTCCCCCGCGACCGGGTGGCCGATCGACGCGAGATGGACGCGGATCTGGTGCGTGCGGCCGGTGATGAGGTCGAGCTCCAGCATCGTCCACCCGGCGAACCGCTCACGCACGCGGTAGCCGGTAGTGGCGGGCTTGCCCTCGGCGGTCACGGCCTGGCGCATGCGGTTGCGCGGATCGCGTCCGATGGGCTTCTCGATCCGCCCCAGCTGGGCATTGACCACGCCGCCCACGAGCGCGAGGTAGGTCTTGCGCACGCGTCGCGCCTTGAGCTGCGCCTGCAACGAGACCTGGGCCGCATCGTTGCGGGCCACGACGATGAGTCCCGAGGTGTCACGGTCGAGCCGATGGACGATACCCGGCCGATCGGCCCCACCCGTGGTCGCGAGTCCGCCCTCCCCGGCATCGAGTGCCAGCAGGGCGTTGACGAGCGTGCCTCGCTCGTGCCCCGGCGCCGGATGCGTGACCAGGCCCGCGGGCTTGTCGATGACCATGACATCGTCGTCGCGATAGACCACCTCGAGCGGGATGTCGTCGGGCAGCAGCTCCGTGCTCGTGACCTCGGGGACGTCCAGCTCGAGGACCTGTCCTGGCCGCACCGGGTCTCGCGAGCGGACTCGCGCGCCGCCGCTGGTGAGGCGGCCGTCGGCGATGAGGCGCTGGACGTAGGCTCGCGAAAAGCCCGCGGCGTCCGCGACGAACCGGTCGGCACGACTGCCGTCGGCACCCTCGGGCACATCGATGCGCACGATCTCGCTCACCCGGACCTCCTCGGCCTGACCCCCGGAGCACGGTCACCCAGCAACGCCGCCGCGAACAGGGCCAGGATGCCAAGGAAGACCGCAGCATCACTGATGTTCCAGGCGTACCAGCGGGTTCCGCCGATGCCCATGTCCACGAAGTCGATGACGTGCCCGAAGCGCAGGCGGTCGATGAGGTTGCCGATGGCGCCACCGACGAGCAGGCCCAGCCCCACCGTCACCAGCGGGCCGAGGCCGGCGCCGTAGCGCCACTCGTACCAGGTCACCCCGGCCACGACGAGCACCGTGAGCACGGCCATGAGCGGGGCCGTGGCATCGAGGAAGCCGAAGATGGCGCCGTCGTTGTAGACCTTCGAGATGCGCACGAGATCGCCGATGAACGCGGTCGAGCCGCCATCGGCAGCGCGCTCGAAGTTGGCGTCGACCCATGCCTTGGTGAGCCGGTCGAGGAGCACCACGACCGTCGCCATCCCGCCGAACAGGGCCCAGCGGCGTCGCTGCTGCGACGGTGTCTCGCGAGCTTCGTCGAGCCCGGCCGAGTCAGGGGCCTCAGCCACCCACGTCCTCGAGTCCGACGCGGACGGTCCCCGTGCCGAGAGCCACCTCCGAGACGGTGGTGCCGGCCGCTGCAGCCTCACGACGGATCTCGTCGGCGAGCACGTCGGCGGCGACCCCGGCGAGGTACGGCGCGAGGCGGTCGAGCACGTCGGCCGGGCCATCGAGCGACAGCCGGACACGGGCGTCGAGCGCGAGCTCCGCCTGCTTTCGCAGGTCCTGGATGGCACGGGTCAACTCACGGGCGTCGCCCTCGGCCAGCAGCTCCGGGGTCAGCTCCGTGTCGATGACCACGACGATGCCCTCGTCGTGGGCGACGGCCGTGCCCGGGCGTGGCGTGGCCAGGATCTCGACCTCATCGGGTCCCAGCGTCAGGTCGGCCAACGTCACCGAGCCGTCGTCGTGGTACTCGACCTCGTTGCTGCGGGCGGCGGCCATGATGGCCGGGATCTGCTTCCCGTACTTCCGGCCGATGACCGGCAGCAACGGCTTCACGCGCCGGTCCACGAGGTCCGACTCATCGCCGATGACTTCGACGGTCTTGACGTTGAGTTCCTCGGCCAGCTGCGCCAGCAGCTCATCGGCCACCTCGTCAGCCAGTGCCCCTGACGGCATCGCCAGCCAGAGCGTACCCAGCGGCTGCCGGACCTTGATGCCGGCCTGGCTGCGCAGGGTGCGGCCGAGTTCGACGGCGCGACGCAGGTCGGCCATGGCCCGTTCGAGCGGCTCGTCGCGCAGGGACGCAAGATCGGCCGCCGGCCAGGTCGTCAGGTGCACCGACTCGGGCGCATCCTCGTCAGCCGCTGCCACCAGGACCTGGTGGAACTCCTCGGCGATGAACGGCAGCAGCGGCGCGACCGTGCGCGCGACAGCCATGAGCGCCAGGTGCAGGGTGCCGAAGGCCGCGTCACGGTCGGTGGCGTCGTCGCCGCGCGACAGTCGCCGCCGCGAACGGCGCAGCCACCACTGCGACAGATCGTCGACGAAGTCGCTGATGGCCCGCGTGGCGCCGCGGGTGTCGTAGACGTCCATGCGACCACCGGCCGACGCGGCCATGTTCGCCGCGCGCGACAGGATCCACCGGTCGAGGGTCGAGCGGTCGGGATCAGGGGCCTGTTCGCCGATGACCGCACGCGCGGGCTTCCAGCTGCCCAGCCGGGCATAGGTCGTGAAGAACGCCAGCACGTTCCACAGCACCAGCAGCTCGCGTCGAGCCTCGTCGGCGGTGTGATAACCGAAGAGGATGTTGTCCTCGGGGCGGGCGCTCGCGTACATCCAGCGCATGACATCGACGCCCATGCGCTCCGCGGCCTCGTTGAACTCGATGGCGTTGCCCCACGACTTGTGCATGGGCCGGCCATCCTCACCGTAGAGCGTGGCGTAGCCGAAGAGCGACTTGAAGGGGCGTTCGCGGCGCAACACCGTGCCCATGGCCAGCATCGAGTAGAACCAGTTACGGAACTGGCCGGGGAACGACTCGCTGACCCAGTCGGCCGGGAACCACTTCTCCCAGTACTCGCGATCCGTGCGGTAGTGGAGCGTGGAGAACGGCACGATGCCCGCATCCAGCCAGGGGTTGCCGACATCCTTGATGCGGCGGCTGTCGGCGCCGCAGCGCGCACAGGGCACGACCACCTCATCGACCCAGGGACGATGCGGTGAGCGCCCCTCGAGCTGTTCGAAGCCGGCGCTGGCCTGCTCGCCCAGCTCCTCGCGGCCGCCGATGACCTGGTAGCCATCGCACTCGGGATCGGTGCACTCCCAGATGGGCAGCGCCAGGCCCCAGTAGCGCTTCTTGGAGATCATCCAGTCGCCCATCGTGAAGAGCCAGTCGATCTCGCGGTCGTGGCCGAAGCCCGGGTACCACTCGATGTGGTCGACGATCTCCATGATCTGGTAGCGCAGGCTGGCGTCGATCTGCTCCTCGGTCAGCGTCTCGCGCGGCTGGTCATAGATCTCGCCCATCGAGATGTACCACTCGTCCACCACGCGGAAGAGCAGGGCCGTGCCGCAGCGCCAACAGTGCGGATAGCGATGCGTGTAGGGCTCGAGGTGGTAGAAGAAGTCGAGCGCCTCGAGCTCCTCGATGATCTCGCCTGCGATGCCCGCAGCGTCCTTGCCCTGGAACTTCCCGAAGCCGGCGAGGTACCTGCCGGCTTCGTCGAGCGGGGCGATGACCGGCAGGTTCAGCTTCTTGCCTAGCTGAAAGTCCTCGGCGCCGCCACCGGGCGCGATGTGAACGATGCTGGTGCCCTCGTCCTCGCCCACCTCGCTCCACTCGATGACGCGGTGGACGTAGGGCGACGCGCCCTTCTCGTCGACGCCCTCGGCGAATGCCTCCCGCACGACCGGCAGGTCGTCGAAGGCGAAGGTGTAGTGCAGGCCCAGCAGGAACGACCCGGGTTTCGTGTCGACGACCTTGAAGTCGCCCTGCACGGCGGTCTTGAGTGCGACCTTGCCGACCCAGAACCGCTCGTCGCCACCCTGGTCGATGAGCACGTAGTCGAGGTCGGGATGCACGGCGGCCGCCACGTTGGCGGTCATCGTCCAGGGCGTGGTCGTCCATACCAGCAGCGACTCGCCGGGGCGCTCGATCAGCTTGAAGCGAACGGTCAGGCCCGGGTCCTCGCGGTCCTGGTAGCCCTCGTTCATCTCCATCTGGCTCATGCCCGTGCCACAGCGCGTGCACCAGGGCATGGAGTCGATGCCCCGATAGAGCCAGCCGCGCCGGTCGCACTCGGCGAGGAAGGCCCAGATGAGGTCGTTGTTCTCGTTGCTGAAGGTGAAGTACGAGCCGCCGAGCTCGGGCAGGCCCAGGCGCCCGACGATCATCTCGACGGTGTCGGTGACCGGTCCGCGCGGGCCCTCGACGGTGATGACCTGGCCGGGATCCTGCTCGAGCAGGTCGCGCAGGCGGCGCAGCTCCCCGGGATCGTTCCAGTCCATCCAGTAGCCGAGGCGCATCGATTGCTCCGTCTGCACCGCCGCGTAGGTCAGCACGCGTTGCTTGCACAGGCGCACGAAATCGGCGATGCCGTAGGTCTCGATGTCCTTCTTGCTGGTGAAGCCGAGCTCTCGCTCGACGTTGACCTCCACCCACAGGCCCTGGCAATCGAAGCCCTGCTGCCAGCGCAGCTCCTTGCCGAGCATGGCCTGATAGCGGTTGAACGCGTCCTTGTAGGTGCGCCCCCAGGCGTGGTGGACGCCCATCGGGTTGTTGGCCGTGATGGGACCATCCACGAACGACCAGTGCTCATGGCCCGCGTTCTGGGCGCGGAGCTTGCTGAAGATGGACCGCTCTCGCCAGAAGTCGAGCGTGCGGTGTTCCTGGGCAGCGAGGTCAGGCTGCGCTGCGACAGCCGGGAAGGGGCTCTGTGTCATCGGTCGGCCAAGTCTAGCCGAGGGCTTCGGTCCGCCGGGTGGTGCGCGCACGCACCGCGCTGTGGCTCACCGGCAGGCTTCGAGAAGAGCGGCTACGATGCCGACCGTGGCCCCACCAGACGTAGCCGTGCGTCCCAGGCGTAGCGCCTTCGCCGCGGCATTCCTCTCCTTCATCTTCCCGGGCCTTGGCCATGCCTACCTGGGTCGATGGCTGAGGGCCCTGATGTGGGCGGCCCTGCCCATCATCGGCATCGCCGCCGTCGCCGGCCTCGGCCTGAGCTTCAGCCGGGACGACATCATCGAGCTGGTCGCCGATCCGGATTTCCTTAACGCCCTCCTCGTCTTCCTCGTCTTCGACCTCCTCTACCGTCTCGCCGCGGTCATCGATGCCTACCGCCTGGCCCGAGACAGGACCATCGGCAATGCCTCCACTCGCATCCTCTCGACGGCCGGCCTGCTGGCGCTCATGGTCGTGCTCGTCGGCAGCCACATCGCCATCGCTCGTCCCGTCCTCTTCGCCACGGACCTCTACGCGGCCATCGAGCAGAACGCCGGCGATGAGAGCGAGGTGCTCTCGGCAGAGGAGCTGGTCAAGCAGGGCGGCGATGAGTTCGTGCTCATCACCGAAGAGCTGACCCAGCAGGAGAAGCGAGATCGGGACGCGGCCCGGGATCCCGGCGCCACGGCCAAGCCCACCCGCAAACCCACGGCCGAACCCACCGCCGCGGCGACCGAGGCCCCGACCGAGCCCGACGCTACCGACGAGCCCGATGCGCCCGAGTGGGACGGCACCGACCGGCTCAACATCCTGCTCATCGGCCAGGACGGCGGACGGCAGGGCATCAACGACGCCAGCCTCCTGACCGACACCATGATCACCATCAGCGTCGACCCCACCACCGGGCGGTTGGCCTTCATCTCCTTGCCACGCGACGCCAGCAATATCCCGCTACCCAAGGATTGGGCGGCCTACCGCGCCCTCGGCGGCAAGTGGAACAACAAGATCAACACGCTCTACGTCACGGCGCGTTCGCGCCCGGACCTCTTCCCCGGCAACGACAAGCAGCGTGGCTACCGGGCGCTCATGGGCGCCCTGGGTGAGCTCTACGGCCTCGACATCAAGTACTACATGGCGGTCGACCTCAACAGCTTCCGGTCGGTGGTCAACACCCTCGGCGGCGTGGTCGTCGACGTGCAGCTACCGGTCATGGACACGACCTACTCGGCCAGCGACGGTCGCGGCAAGCTCAAGCTGTACGTGCCCCCGGGCATCCGCAAGATGAACGGTCAGGACGCGTTGGCCTACGCGCGCTCTCGCCACGGCTCATCGGACTTCGACCGCTCCGCGCGGCAGCAGCGCGTCATCACCTCGGTGCGCGCCCAGACGGACATCGACTCGATGCTCGAGCCCGGCGTCCTCACCGAGCTGATCAAGAACCTCCAGAAGGATGTCAAGACCAACATCCCGCCCAAGCTCGTGCCCAAGATGATGACCCTCGCGCAGGACCTCGATATCGACAGCCGCGAGAACCTCGTGCTCAGCAGCGGCAAGTACGTCGAGACCTGCTATCCCTGCGGCAGCTCGGGGCTGTGGATGCTCAAGGCCAAGCCGGCGACCATCAAGGCGGATGTCAAGAACGTCTTCAGCACCAGCAAGGCCAAGCAGCGGTCGATCAACCGGGTCCGCGACGAGGAGGCGGTCGTCTACGTGCTCAACGGGCAGGGCGGGCGCAACACCAAGGCCATCAACATCGCCTCGAACCTCGGCGGCAAGGGCATGGACGCCATCGTGCCGCCGGTCAACGACGGCAAGGCCGAGAGCAGCGACTTCAGCGGTACCGTCATCCGTGTCTACAACGGGGCCGACGAAGCCATGCCCCAGACGTTCAAGAAGCTCAAGGGCACGCTCAAGGACAAGAAGCGGTCCGTGGAGTTCATCGACGACGAGAACGCCCAGGCGGACTTCATCATCGTCGTCGGCAGCAAGACGCAGGCGCTCAAGCCGTAGCAGCAGGGCCGGTTAGAAGTGATCGCGGTCGGGCCTGACCGCGGACGTCACTCGTAGACCGGGACGACCCAGTCGCGGTAGCCCTCGAGCTGGCCCTTCACCGCCGCGAAGTACGTGTCCATGATGGCCCGCGTGACCGGCCCGATGCCCCCATCGCCGATGGGCCGGTGGTCGATCGACGCGACCGCCGAGATCTGGCCGCCGGTGCCGCACAGGAAGACCTCGTCTGCGACGTAGAGCTCGCTGCGGTCGATAGGGCGCACCTGGCAGTCGAGGTCCAGCTCTCGCGTCGCGATCTCGACGATGCCCGCGCGGGTGATGCCCTCGAGGATGTCGTTGGTGACACCGGGCGTGACCAACCGGCCCTTGCGCACCATGAACAGGTTCTCGGCGCTGCCCTCGGAGACCTTGCCCTCCTGGGTCAGCACGATGGCCTCCTCGTGCCCATTGAGCGCGGCTTCGGTCTTGGAGAACGCCGGGTTCACGTACGAGCCAGTGATCTTGGCCCGGGAGGGGATGTTGAGGTCGCCAGTGCGGCGCCACGAGACGGTCCCACAGCTGATGGGCTCGTCGACCGAGATGTAGTCCCCGAAGGGCAGTGAGAGCAGGTTCAGCCTGGAGTCGAGGCCGTGCAGCTTCACGCCGATGGCCTCGTCCGACTTGTAGACCGTGGCGCGAACGTAGCAATCCTCGCGGTAGCGGTTCTGGCGCAGCAGCTCGAGCGTCAGCTCGATCATCTCGTCGACGCTGTAGTGCGGATCCATCATCAGGATCTTGGACGAGTCCATGATGCGCTCGAAGTGCTGGCGGGCCTTGAGGAGGTAGAGCTGCTCCTCCTCCGCGTTCCAGTAGGCGCGGATGCCCTCGAAGACCGCGGTTCCGTAGAGGAACGAGTGGGTCATGACGCTGACCTTGGCCTCAGCCAACGGGGTCCACGCGTCCTCGAACCAGCAGACCGTATCGTCCTGCGGGCGGGCACCGGGGCGCGAGCCGTGGGGATCGGAGGTGGCTTCCGCAGGTGTCGGGGCTGGCTTCTGGCTCAACATGGACGGGAGTATACGCGGAGCGCCCACCGGACCGTCTCGAGACTCCTGGGTTTGCCTAGCAGAGGACCCGGCCACTTGAGGGCCGGGTCCTCCTCGTCGCGCGGTCCCGATCGGAGCCGGGTGGTGATCAGCTAGGGGCGCATGTGCTGCGGTGCGTACGGCAAGAGCGCAACATGACGGGCACGCTTGAGTGCGACGGCCAGGGCACGCTGGTGCTGGGCGCAGGTACCGGTCTTGCGGCGCGGCTCGATCTTGGCCCGTTCGCTGATGTACCGGCGGAGGCGATTGACCTCCTTGTAGTCGATGGTCTTGGACTTGTCAGCACAGAAGGCACAGACCTTGCGGCGACGGCGGTCGCGGTAGTAGTCGTCACGATGCTTGCGCGGTGGCATGGGCGGGTTCCCTTTCTGTTCGGTGTCGGTATGAGCTAGCCGGCAGCGTGGCTAGAACGGGAGGTCGTCGAAGTCCTCGGAGGAGCTGGAAGAGCCGGAGGCCGTCTTGCCCGAGCCGCCCGAGGAGCCGCCCGAGGCGCTGCCGGGATCGGAGCTCGAGCCCTGGCCGGAGGATGTCCCCGAGCCTTCCCCGGGGAAGGGCGGGTCGCCGTCGCGCTCGCGCCGCTCGAGGGACTGCACACGGTTAGCGATCAGTTCGGTGGTATAGCGCTTGTTGCCTGTCTGGTCTTCCCACTGGCGGGTCTGCAGACGGCCTTCCACGTAGACCTTGTGGCCCTTGCGCAGGTACTCGGCCACCCGCTCGCCCTGGTCGCCCCAGACGACGACACGGAACCACTCGGTCTCGCTCTGCCACTCGCCCTGCGGGTCGCGGAAGTTGCGGTTGGTGGCCACGCTGAACTGCGTGACGGCCTGCCCACTGGGTGTGTAGCGCATCTCGGGATCACGGCCGAGGTTGCCGATGATCATGCACTTGTTCAGCGACATGCGGATCCTCCCTGCAGCGGGTGCCTGCTAGACGGCCTTGGGTGCGGCTTCGCTCTCGGACTCGTCGATGATCTCGCCTTCGAGCTCGTCGTCATCGTCAGGCGGCGGGCCGTCGTCCTCGAGGTCCGTCTCGTCGTCGTAGTCTTCGGAGTCATCGGCCTCGTCAGCCTCATCGTCAGCCTTGTCGCCGCGGCGGCCTGCGGGACGCTCGATGCGCGTCACGAGATGACGCATGACCTCCTCGGTGATGTTGAGGCCACGCTCGAGCTCATCGATCGACTCACTCGGCGCATCGAAGACGACGATGAAGTACGAGCCCTCGCGATGCCCGGAGATGGGGTAAGCCAAGCGGCGGCGACCCCAGGGGCTGACCTTGACGATCTGGCCTTCGGACTCGGCGATACCACGGGTGGTGCGATCAAGGATCTGCTGGACGCGGTCATCAGCGGTGTCCGGCCGCAGGACCAGCATCAGTTCATAGCGACGCATCGGCGTTCACTCCTCCCAACGGGTTTGCCTCACTCGTGTGCCGGGCGTGGTCGCCCCACGGCAAGACTGAAAGGACCGACGAAGGATAGCACGCGGCCGCCGATCCTCTGCTGCCGGTCCTCCCCATCAAGCCGCGGGTCCAGCCTCGCTGTATGCCCCGCTGGCCACTCTCGCCGCTGTGCGTCCGCCGGCCGCTCTCTGCGCTGTGTGTCCCGCCGGCCGCTCTCTGAGCTATGCGTCCGGATGGTCGCTCTCTGCGCTGTGTGTCCCGCCGGCCGCTCTCTGCGCTGTGTGTCGCGGGCGCTGGTCGGCACTCACTCTCTCGGGTGTGCGTCCCGCTGGGGAGGCCACGCGACCGCCGGGCGGCCCCTGCTTCGTCACTTGTCCCACCCAGCGAGCCGATCGGCGCCGGAAACCACCTTCCTGGGCGCTTCCGCGGTCGCGTGGCCGTCGGCATGGGACACGCGGCCAGCCGCAGGCTGCCAGTTCCACGTCAGCCTGGACCCGAGCTAGAACATCGAGGCGCACCAGGGCTCGCGGCCGGCTGTGAAGAGCGCGTTCGCCCGCGCCACCGCCCCCGGCGTGAGCTCAGCGACCCGGCCCACGGCGGCGAGGTCGATGAGTCTCGAGCCACCGAGATAGGCAGCGGCCAGATCGGTGGTGTCGAGGGCCAGGTCCGGCGCGGCTGTCGTGGCCTCGATGGTGGCCGTCGTGGCACGGGGCTCCCCGCTCGTGCGCATCCGCCACCGGCCCTCGTTCCAGGGACAGAACCGGTCGGTGACCTCGAGGACGAGCTCCTCGGTCGTGGTGTAGCGTCGCGCGCTGAGCGCAGCGGGCAGGTCGACGAGGCGCACCCAGAGACCGTCGTTGACCCGAAGGCCCAGCGCCCGCGGCTCGGCCAGCAGGTGTTGGAGCGGGGTCGGGATCGCCACGCGGTGTCCCTTGACCGAGCGCACGAGATCGACATCGAAGAGATAGCGCCAGATCGCGAGCAGCGCTCGCGGCGTCGTGGTCACCGCCTCGTACACCTCCATGACGCCCTTGGGGCCCAGGGGATCCCAGTCGGGCTTGATGCGGTAGATGGCGTAGCCTTCGGCGGCCCCATCGACCTCGTAGACCACGCGGTACTTCTCACTCAGGCCCTCGCGGCTGTACTCGGGGTCGGCCAGGATGCCGATGTTCCACCAGTCGTCGCTGCGCGTGATGGCACCAGGGGTCGTCGTGCGCATGGCCTCATAGACCACCGGGATCAGCTGCCGCGACTCCTCCTCGGTGACCAGCCGCACACGGCCCTCTGGCACCGGCGCGCGCGCGAAGGCGGTGCGGGCGCTGGCGATCTCGAAGGAGCCGTCGAACGTGGCCAGCCCGTAGCCGAAGCGCTGGTAGATGGCGCCCTCCGAAGCCCACAGGATGGCCACCGGCTCATCGCCCGCGCGGACGTCGTCGAGCTGCCGCCGCATCAGCGCGCTGAGCACGCCGCGCCGTCGATGGTCCGGGCGTACGCCCACGGCGGTGACAGCTGCCGCAGGAACCTCGCCGCCGGGGACGGTGAGCCGCAAGCTGAGCGCCGCAGCCCCGCCCACCGGCTCCTCGCTGGCCGGGCTCTCGAAGGCACCCAGCCAGCGGTCGGCCTCGAGGAGCTTGGCCCAGTCGTCGACCGCCGGTCCGGAGGTCGACTCGGCGAAGGCGATATGGGTCGGAGCCATATAGGCGCGGAGCTGGTCCGGCGTCGGGACGCGCAGGTCCCACTCAGGTCGTGATCGGTCGGTGCTCATGGCTGCATCGTGCCACGACCGGGCTGAGCCGATGTGCCAAGGGCGAGATTCAACAATGGCACCAGAGTGATGCGTCGAGGCAACGGGTACGCGGTGACCGAACGCACCAGCGCCACGCCGCACCCGTGCGATCGATGGCATGGGCGAGCGCATCCCGAGTGTCGCCGAGCAGCTCGCCGCTATGCTTGCGACGCCGACTCGGGAACGTGTGGCGACGATCCTGTCGACCACCACTGCCTGGGCAGAGCACACGAGGAGCCGAGATGGGCACCAAGGAGTCAGTGACGCTCGTCGTGGTCGGGGCCGGCCAGCGGGGCGCCACATACGCCAGGCTCGCTGCCCGCCTCGGAGCCCGAGTCACCGCCATCGCCGACCCCGTCCGCGAGCGGCGCGACGCGCTCGCAGATGAGCTGGGTGTCACGCACGAGGGACGGTTCGACAGCTGGCAGGGATTGGCCGACGCAGGCCGTCGTGCGAGCGCAGCCGTCATCGCCACACCGGACCGGCTCCATCGCGATCCCGCGGTGGAGCTGCTGAGTCAAGGCTACGACGTGCTGCTCGAGAAGCCCATGGCGCCGACCGACGCAGAAGCGACGGAGATCGTGGAGGTGGCAGAGCGCCACCAAGCGAACCTGACGGTGGCTCACGTGTTGCGCTATCAGCCCGTGACCGCGGCGGTCGAGTCGCTCCTGGGGCCAGATGGCATCGGCGAGGTCGCCTCCGTCCAGCACCTCGAGCCGATCGGCGACTATCACTTCACGCACTCTTACGTCCGCGGCAACTGGCGGAACGAGGCCGAGTCGTCATCAGTGCTGCTCGCCAAGTCGTGCCACGACATCGACTGGCTGTCGCACATCGTCGGCTCGCGGGCCGTGCGCGTCTCTTCGTTCGGGGGCCTCTACGAGTTCCGACGGGACCGGGCTCCGGAAGGCGCCGGTGAGCGCTGCCTGGATTGCCCGATCGAGCCGAGCTGTGCGTTCTCTGCCAAGCGGCTGTACCTCGACGCCGTCGAGCGAGGAGATCCATGGGCCTGGCCGACCACGGTCGTGTCGGACCTACACACACGCGACGCGCTCGTGTCGGCACTGCGGACCGGTCCCTACGGACGCTGCGTCTACCACAGCGACAACGACGTCCTCGATCATCAGGCCGTCAACATCGAGTATGCGTCCGGAGCCGTAGCCAGCTTCCTGCTCTCCGCGTTCACACCGATGGGAGGGAGAAAGACACGTATCGGTGGCACCCTGGGACACCTCGACGTTGCAGATGGGACCGTACAGCTGTACCGCTTCATCGACCGCTCGACCACCCCGTTCACGGCGACCGATCTGGCCGGCGCGGGATGGTCTGCGGACGATGGACATGACGGCGGGGATGCCGGGCTCATCAGGGCCTGGCTGCAGGCGCTCAGCACCGATGACTGGTCGTACGTCCCGACCGACGGCCGGGCCAGCCTCGAGACGCATCGCATCGTGTGGGCGGCCGAGGAGGCCCGGCTCAGCGGCCGTGTGGTGACGCTCCAGGATGGCTGACACGCGTCTCGGCGCGCTGGGCCTTGCGTACGGGCGGCTGGGAGTTCGATTGCGGGGAGGGCAACCCGGTCTACTACGGCAGCTACGGCACGGAAACGCTCAAGTGGTGGGGTGCGAACGACGCAATCCCCTTCGTGGACCCCTGGATCAAGGGCCAATATCGCAGGAATGGTGTCGACTACTTCAGCAGCGGCCCGAAACATGACTGGAGCCGTCATTTCCGGCCCCTTCGGCTTCACCTCGCACCTCT
Organism: uncultured Chloroflexia bacterium; assembly: GCA_963731995.1. Taxonomy (GTDB): domain Bacteria; phylum Chloroflexota; class Limnocylindria; order Limnocylindrales; family CSP1-4; genus JAFMJV01. The sequence continues at coordinate 83,965 of CAVSXV010000008.1, read as the reverse complement.
ACGACCCGGACTTCTCGAGCGAACTGCCCAAGTGGACCGAGACCGTGACCGGCAAGTTCTGGGGAATCAACGTGCCTGGCTACGGGCCGGTGTCCAAGGAGGCCGGCAACTTCCGCCAGACTGCCGAGGTCAAGTACGACCCCGATGCGGACGAATTCTACGTCGACTACGCAGAACTCCGCGACCTAAAGGGTGCATCCAAGTTTGACGTGGAGGCGCTGTGTTCGATACTGGGCTACTAGGCCCGATGCCTTCCTACTGACCACGTCAGTCCGGCGTTCGCAGGCCATTGACGAGGCCCGTCCCGCGAAGGGCGGGCCTTCTCGTGCCTCGTCCGGTCAGAGCGGGACGACGAATTCCAGGAGGCAACCGAAGGCGCGAGTAACGGCGATGATGCCCAAGGGCATCGTCAAGTCTGGTGACTGCAAGGCCACGCGCGATGCCGAGCGCGCCAGGGGTGCGATAGCGTCTGTGGCGTGTCGTCCTGCCGCTAACGTGGTCGACAAGGTCTGGTACGAACTCTTTGAGAACCGGGCCGACGCGAACGCGTACTACGAGGACGGCAGGAGAGGTGTGGGGGCGCCCCGTGGTTCCGGCGGCAACTGCCGCACCAAGGCTGGTGAAGGGGCGTGGAATATCGACGAGAACAATGGTTAATCTGGTGCCGAAGGTGGGACTCGAACCCACACGAGAGTTGCCCCTCAGCGGTGTTTAAGTTGGCCGTAGGCTTCCTGACCGCGTCCAACCGTGTCAGGGATTGAGCGTGGCCGGGGCCTCCAGAGCACCTGGGCATCGGCCCTCGTCCTACCCGTATGCTCCCGCTTAGGCTCCCAGCACGTCTACTCCATCGCACGCCTGGCACCTACAACGATCCGGTGCCGATACCCACAAGGTCATTGGAGACAAATGGGTTAGGTCGAGTGGGCAACTGCCCAATCACTGTCTTCGTGCTCCACCATCGAGGGGTATCTGCGCAACTCATGTTGACGCAGCCCGAAGAAGACCTCGCGGATGCCGTGGCCCGGACCTTTGCCTGGGACCAATAGCGACGGCAGCCTTCCAGTAAGGGGAGCTGGCTTCTGACGTGGATGGGCTACGGCTCGTGACGCCAGCAGACGACGTGGACGAGCAGCTTGGGCAGGCGCCCCCGGACGGTTCCAGGGGCGCTCGGCCAACGTTCTCCATCGACGGTGTCGATGTGCTCGTGATGGAGTTGCTGGCGGCGTAGCAGCGCGGCGTGACCGTCGCGAACCACGGGTCCCTCAGCACGCGGACCGAGGGACCCTGCTCTTGATGCTGGTGCCGTAGCTCGCCTATTCGGCTTCGAAGTGCTCAGCGTTGGGAGGCAGATACCCATCCACGATCAAGCCGTGCAGGTTGTAGCCGTCCCTCTCGGTCTCGGTGACCTCGACGACCGCAGTCAGGCCCTCGTAGCCGTCTTCGCCATCGAACACCGCAGTGAAGACGCCGAATGGTCCGAAGGATGCGTTGCCGAAGTCCAACTGCAGCGCTGGCTGGCTCTGCCAAGCCCCTTCTGCATTCTCGACACGGAAGACGCAGTCGAACAGCCGCCCTTGGCCATCTAGGTAGAGGTGGGAGTTGCACGTATAGACGACTTCACCGTCAAACCGTGGGTCGCTGGCAGAGGCACTTGCGGTCCGATGTGCCCACCCGACCTGCTCCACGACCCCGGATGCCAGCCCCTCGGATGTGCCCACTGCGATTTCGGGTCCCCAAGGGATGGTCGCTGTGAACTCGACCGCCTCGGATGGCTCCGAGATTGTCGCCCCCGGTACGACACCCTGCTGCTCGAAGGGCTGGGCGATGAGGAAGACGCCGCCGATGGCGAAGACGAGGGCACCGGCGGTGATGGCTTTGACGGGGCTGAGCATGGACTGGGTCCTCCCTATGACGGTGGGGGTATGGCCGTTGGTGGCCGGGATGGGCGTCGACTGGTTGTTGCTGTGAGGGGGGATCGTTGTGCGTCGCAGGGATGGCAGCCACCATCGACGTCGGACCTGCGGCGTCTCCGGGATGCGCTCGGCCACCTTGCGAGCCGTCTGCTGTGGGTCAGGCGGGATCGCGGCGGTGTCCTTCAACCACGTCCCGAGTACGGGCCAGTAGCGTTCGTCCTTCATCGGACGACCTCCTGACCACTCGGCGTAGGCGTTGCGGGTCGGGAGTCGGCCTCGATGGCACCACGCATGCCCTGCACCGCCCGGTCGAGGCGCGAGTAGACGGTCTTGCGAGGGATGCCCAAGGTGTCTGCGACCTCTTCCGGCGTCATATCGAGGAGGTAGCGCAGGACGATGACAGCACGGTGGTCGATGGTGAGACGCTGGAAGCCACGTTCGAGAGCATCACGGTCGATGACTTCGTGGTACGCGTCAGGCGCTCTCACCACGTCGGCCTGCAGGACCTCGTCTCCGTCACCCACGTCGGCTTGCGCTTGGCCTCCGCATAGCAGGCATGGACGAGGAGCCGATAGGACCAGGCCTCGTACTTGGCAGCGTCGCGGAGCGAAGGCAGATGACGCCATATGTCGAGGAAGGCCTGCTGAACGGCGTCCTCAGCGAGATGCCGGTCACGCAGGATGCCGTGGGCGACCTTGAAGAGGCGGGTCTGGTCAGCGACCGTGAGCGCCTCGAAGGCGCGTTGATCGCCCTGCTGAGCACGAGTCACGAGGTCTAGGTCCATACCCTCACTTCTTGCGAGGGCCGAGCGGTTCGGTCCTCTATAAGGTAAGAATGCGGTCCAAGCCAGTTATTCCCCGATTTCGTCCAGAGCGTGCCGCCGAGAGGTGTGAAGCGCGAACACAAGAAGAACCCCCGATGACCTCACATCAGAGGGTTTCACGCTCAACACTGGCGGAGAGGGTGGGATTCGAACCCACGAGACGCTTGCACGCCCAACGGTTTTCAAGTGCGTGGCAGGAGTGGACTCCAGGGGACTCGTGTACCTCGCTTCACGCTCAGCCACGCTCAGGCTGGGCCGAGGGCATAGGACAGGTGTGGACACCCATAGCCTTAACCCGTTGCCTTAGGTGCGCCCGGTCCCGTCGTGATCACGCAAGTGCGCTATCACCCCGCGACCGTGGCCGCGAGCGCACTCGGTGCCCCAAGCAGTGTTGTGGGCGGATGACGCAGAAGCGGGTCCCTCAGCCCGAAGGCCGAGAGACCCGTCGATGTCTACGGTGCCGTGGGGGCCTCTGGCGGTGCAGCCGGGAAGATGACTCCAGTGATGGCCTCCCAGTCCGTGGTATCTCCTATCCACGCATACAGGCCTTCGTAGGCTCCCTCTCCGACGAGTACGATGCTGCCGCCCACGTGGTCACCGAAGTCAATCATGACGGGAGCCGAACCCTGCCAGGCCCCGTCGTCGTTCACGATGCGGTAGGTCCCCGTCGCGAAGAAGGGGCGGCCGGGATACTGGTCCACGTTCTCGCTGTAGGTCATCCTCCCATCCAGCCGCGGGTCGCTCACCTCCGAGATGATGGGGGACCATGCAATCCCCCGGCACTGGGTGACGCCTTCGACGACCTCGCAAGTTGGGTCCCGGACTTGGCTCGACGGGATGAACACCGCCGTGAACTCGACCGGCTCGACGTAGTCGGTGGACTCAGCGGCGGGGACGCTGTCCCCCTGCTGGTCGAACGGCTGGGCGATGAGGAACATGCCACCGAGGGCAAAGACGAGGGCACCTGCGGCGATGGCCTTGACTGGGCTGAGCATGGACTGGGTCCTCCCGATGACGGTGGGGGTATGGCCGTTCGTGGCCGGGATGGGGCTGGGCTGGTACGTCGGTCTGGGCCTGGTTGCGACTGAGTCCTTCGTCGGAGACGATCGGCAGCGGCCACCACCGTCCGTCGCTGGCGGGTCTCCGCCAGCTCGGCCAGACCAGACGACCGACGCTTCGTCGGACGTCCGGGCGCGGTATCCGTGCTCTTCAGCCACGTCCCGGACCTTCGGGAGCCAATTGCTTCGTTCATCGATGCCACCTCCTCGCCGGGCCGTGGTCCTTCGTTGCGCCTCGAAGTCGGCGCCCATCGCCGCTCGCATCGCTCGCATGCCCCGGCTGAGGCGGGAGTCGACGGTGCCCTGGCGTGATGCCCGAGCGTCTCGGCCACCTGCTCCAAGGTCATGTCGAGCAGGTAGTGCAGGACGATGACCGTACGCTGGTCGACCGTGACATGTCGGAAGCCACGCTCCAACTGGTCACGATCGACGATCGAGCCATACGCATCGGCAGCCCTCGGCTCATGCCTCGGTGCGCACCTCGGTATCCGGTATCCACTCGGGTCGTCCGCTTGGCCTCGGCGTAGCAGGCATGGACGAGCAGGCGGTACGACCACGGCTCGAACTTGGCCGGGTCCCGGAGGCGCTGGATGTTCCGCCAGATGTCGAGGTAGGCCTGCTGCGTCGCGTCCTCGGCGTGGGACGGATCACGGAGGATACCCATGCGCCACCTTGTAGAGACGTGGATAGTCGCTGAGGGCGAGCGCGTCGAACGCTCGCTGATCTCCCGCTTGTGCCCGGAGGATGAGGTCTCGGTCCATACCACCACGCTCTGTGACCGCCGGTCTGGCGACCGTCGGGCGACCATGTTGTAGCAGGCCGCTAACACATATGAGTGCTGAGCGCGTCGAAACTCATCCCTATGCCGCCCGTTTCTTCGCGGAGGTGTGTTGGCATGGCACCCTCGGACGGGCGTGACCCCCAACAGCCACGCAGACCCCGTGGACTACTACCCGAGGTCGGGTAGCCGGGTACGTGTTGAGTGGACAGTCCACTGGACATGTCCACCGTGTCCACCAACGCCTCCTCAGTCGTCCAGCCGGCGGGCGGATCTCGGTATCGGTGATGCCACCGGCGGCGACCCATCGACACCGCGGGTGGCATCGATGAACTCGCGCTGAGGTCATCAGGCGGACATCTGCGAGATGACGGTGAGGCCCTGGTGCTGGCTGATGGACGACGGTCGGTCGAACAGCACCTGGAACCTGTCGATGATCTGGCACAGGTCCTTGGGCGTCATGAACCAGGCGGGTTCCTCGGTGATGCTGCCGTCGGGCTGCCTGACCTTCTTTGTCGCCTTCAGGTCGGCCCTGAACTTGTCCATCGCCTCAGCGATGGCCTCGACGGCGTCGTCGTGGATCTCGGCCTGCCTGTCGGCCATGCGCTCGGCGTGCTTCTCGATGAAGGACTCGCTGGCGCATGCTTATAGACCTCGCGCTTCGCGGGCCAGTCGTGCTTCTTCGACTGCACCGTGACGAGGGAGTGGGCGCTGATGCCGTGGCGTCGGCAGAGTTCCCTGATGGAGATGTCAGAGGTGATGTAAGGCCAAGGGTGGTCGGATGCGCATGGGGTGGCGGCGCTGTCTCAGCGTGCGGGAGCTGTCGTGATGGCGCCGATGGACCGACCGCACACGACCAGTGGTCGATGGTGTCGGAGTAACGACTTCATGGATGATCTGGCTCGCGGCGCTGAGCGTGGAGGGTGGTCGGGTGGTGGTCTGGTTGGCGGCTGCCGGTGGCGTCCTGAGATCGCTGGAAAAGTAGAGACGGCATAGGCTCCGAAGCGGACCTGGAAGTTCGCCAAGGAGGACTACGCCGTGGAAGCAAGGATAGCTCCGAGCGCCAAGATCGAGGAAGCCATCGAGGAGGTGCTCCTCGGAGGACTCGACGATGCCGATCGCCTCAGCGAGCTCGGTCGCCTGGGCGCGCGACTCGTGCTGCAGCGGGCGGTCGAGGAGGAGGTCACCGCCTTCCTGGGTCGGACCCGTTACGAACGGACGCCCGAGGCCCGGGGCTCCCGGAATGGCACCCGCCCTCGCCGTGTCCAGACCGCCGAGGGCGAGATCAGCATCGCGGTGCCCCAGGTGCGGGGTTCGCTCACCCGCTTCGTGAGTGCCACCATCCCCGACACCCGGGCCATCGTCCGCACCCGGCCCCTCGAAGCGCTCGTCATCGGGGCCTATGTGCGGGGCCTCTCCGATCGGGACATCGAGTCCCTCGCGGCCGAGGCGGGTCTGGGGACCATCAGCAAGACGACCGTCTCGTCCATCTGCCGCGAGCTGCGCGACCGCTACCGGGCCTTCCGGGCACGCTCCCTCGCCGAGGTCCGGCTCCTCGCGCTCATGCTCGACGCCATCTACCTGCCGGTCCGTCCGGAGGGACCGAAGGAGGGCGTGCTGGTGGCCTGGGGCTTCACGACCGAGGGCCAGCGGCTCCTGCTCGATGTCAGCCTCGGCCAGCGTGAGCGGCTCGAAGACTGGCTCGATCTGGGCCGGGGACTCAGCGCCCGGGGTCTGCGCAGCCCGCTGCTCGTGGTCAGCGACGGGGCACCGGGTCTCATCCGCGCCATCGGCGAGCTGTGGCCCGACGCCGATCGTCAGCGTTGCAGCGTGCATCGACTGCGGAATGTCCTCGCCAAGCTACCCAAGCGGCCCGGGCTCCACGAGCGGGTGCGGGCGGCCTACTGGGCGGCCCTCGATGGGGCCTCATCCCCAGCCGAGGCCGAGACGGGGCTGCGGGTCCTCGTGGGCGAGCCGTCGGCCGAGTTCCCCTCGGCCGCGGCCTGCCTGGCCGAGGACCTGCCAGCCCTCACCGTCCATCTCGCCTTTCCGCTTCGGCTCCGCAAGCGGCTGCGGTCGACCAACCTGCTGGAACGATCGCTCGAGGAAGTACGCAGGCGGACCAAGGTCATCGGCCGCTTCCCCGGTGAGAGCAGCTGTCTGACGATGGCCTGGGCCGTCATGGACCTCGTCATCGCCGGCGGCAAGGGGCTGGGCCTGACCCTGCCCGAGCGTCATGTCATCGCTGCCATGGTCGCCAAGCGGTCCACCCCACAGACCGGCCAGCAGGTGGCCTAACCTATCAGCGCGGAGGAGCCTGAGCCGTCAGTGCTTTTCCAGCAGATCCGGGACGTGTCCCCTTGATGGACCTCGCGCTTCGCGGCCAGTCGTGCTTCTTCGACTGCACCGTACGAGGAGGGCGCTGATGCCGTGCGTCGCAGAGTCCCTGATGAGATGTCAGAGTGATGTACTCGCGCTCGAGCTCAGCGTAGGTGGAGCTTGTTGATGGCGACGCCCTTGGCGTCCGGCCTCCGCACTCTCGCCGCAACGAGGGGCGGAGTGACCGTCGCGCTCCATCGTAGACCCCAGGCCAAGGGTGGTCGGATGCGCATGGGGTGGCGGCGCTGTCTCAGCGTGCGGGAGCTGTCGTGATGGCGCCGATGGACCGACCGCACACGACCAGTGGTCGATGGTGTCGGAGTAACGACTTCATGGATGATCTGGCTCGCGGCGCTGAGCGTGGAGGGTGGTCGGGTGGTGGTCTGGTTGGCGGCTGCCGCGAACCTACGACTCGGCCGCCGCCACGGCCTCGGGGGTGATGACATAGGTGGGTCCCAATGTAGAGGTGACCGACTACTCGACGGCGAACGGACCATCGACACGGAGGATCTCGCCGTTTTCCGTATATGCCCAGATGACACCATCTGACGCGAGAGGCGTGTGCAGATGTTTGACCGGGAACACCACCGTATCGGTCACCTGTCGCGACTCGGGATCGATCCGTGACATCGACTTGTCGCTGTGGTTCGCGACCCAGATGGCTCCATGCAGGAACGCGGGCCGCTCCGGACCGATCCCGACGGTGATGACGTCGGTGACCTCTCGTAGCACCGGGTCGATCCGGTAGACGACGCCCTCGTTGCTGTCATCGGTGTCACTACCGTAGCCGCTGACCCAGATGGCCCCCGCGGCGGCGATGCCCCCGGTCAGGTGGCCACCGAGCGCGAGCGTCTCGGTGACGCTGAGCGTGCTCGGGTCGAAGCGACTGATGTTCGGCTGGTCGATGAGCCAGATCGCGTCGTCGCTCACGATGCTCCACTTCGTGGAACAGCACCACCGCTGGGTCGTCGGGACTTCGATCCTGTCGGTGAACTCGCGTGTGCCGAGATCGAACCGGGTCAGTCGGCGGCCTCTGGTCGCGGGATCCTTGGAATGCACCCAGATGGCATCGCCGATGACGTCCATCCACGGGCCGCAGCCCCCGGATGACCAGTCTTCGTCGGCCACGTACTCGTCGCGGATGGATCGCGTCGCGATGTCGATCTCGATGAGCGTATGGGACTCGCTGCCGGGAGCCGCGATCCAGAGCGATCCGTCGGCGGTCATCGGACCGAAGCAAGAAGACTCCCACATCAACGGCTGGCCGCGACTCCGACGGATGGAGTCGCTCACGGTCAGTTCGCCCGGGCGCACGGGCACGCCATCGATATGGTGTGCGTTGAACGTGTCCACCGCCCAGACCCCGTCGATGGCCGGCACCAGCCACCGGATCGGTGTCCCGAACTCGTCGGCGACCGCGACGTCGCCGGTCTTCGCGTCGATCCGGGATACACCACGGCCCGCATTGATGACCCACAGCGCATCGTCGGTCGCCACCGAACGATGTCCCGCGAAACCTGGGCTGGGGACAACGGTGACTGCGTACGGGGTCGCGTCCGATGGCGAAGCTGATGCACCCACGGCTGGGACGACCTCATCGCTCGGCTGCTGCGTCAGCACCCCCGCCAGCAGGAAGCCGCCGAACAGCGCCACGATGGCACCGGCGACCAGGAGCTTGGTCGCGCTGAACATGGAACCGAACCTCCACTTGGGGGACTGGGTAGCGGTGATGGCGGTGAAGATCGCGGCGTCATCGACGGGGCGGGCGGGGCCGGTCGCGTGCGTGACCTCCCTGGCGATCTGAGTCGGTCGAAGGCATCCATGTCAGTCATCACCGAGTTCCTGTCGTAGACGGGTGCAGAGTCCGCTCGATGCGGCTGCGCACGCCTGAAGGGCTGATGCCGATGGCAGCAGAGAGTTCGTTGGAGTCGAAGCCGGCGACGTAGCGCATCGCGAGGAGGGCACGGTCGTCCGGATCGAGTCGGTCGAGCGCCGCCCGAAGATCCATGATCGCGACACCCGTGGCCGGGTCGATGCCGCCCGCCTCCTCGGGTGCCTCGCCGACGATCTCGATCTCGGCGCGTCGTCGGCGCTTGCGCAGGAGCTGCTTGGCCTCGTTCACCGCCACCGACACGAGCCACGGGCGGAGCCGTTCAGGGTCACGGACGCTGCCGATCTTCTTCCACGCGACTGACCACGCGGCCTGCGTGGCCTCGTCGGCCACCGCCTCGTCGCGGGTCACGTAGGAACAGACCCGACGCATGTCGTCGTGGTGGACGGCAATGATCTGGCGGAAGGCGACCTCGTCACCGGCAGCAGCGGACGCGATGAGATCGGTCCGGTCTGGCTGAGACATCCGCGTGAGGGCCTCCATATCCAACAGATGCGTGGCGTCGGCCTACTGTCTCAGGCGGTGGCAACTTGAACCGCCCGCACTTCGATGGAGACTCCAGCAGTTGGAGGAACATGGAGTCATGGCAGATAACGACAGCAGCAGCGGGCGCCCGAGCCGCGCGCAGTACCCACCCGAGCTGAAGCAGCGGGCCATCCGCATGGTGCTGGACTCGTATGACCGGGGCGAGGAGCGCTTCGGCACGATCACCCGCATCGCGGACGAGCTGGGCATCGGCCCCGAGTCGCTGCGCAAGTGGGTCCGCCAGGCCGAGGTCGACCGCGGCGGGCGCGCCGGCATCACGACCGAGGAGCTGCAGCGCCTCAAGGAGCTCGAACGGGAGAACCGCGAGCTGCGCCGGGCCAACGAGATCCTCAAGAGCGCATCGGCTTTCTTCGCGTTTCTGTCATCGTCGGCGCTGCCCGGTAGGTTGGCTCGTTTCTTCGCTGTCCCCGGCCGCATCGGCCCGTGACTTCTCCGCGTTGTGCCACCTGCCGGGCGCAGTCGGGCCGCTCGGAGTGACTTGATAGGAGCCTGGTCGAGACCAAAGGCGTGTCCCCGTCCGGCCCGCGACGCTTCGTCGAGGGAACACAGAGGGAGGTCCGGGATGAGAGTGACCATCGGAGTCGACGCGCACAAGCGCACCCACACGCTCGTGGCCGTGGACGAGGCCGGACGCGTGCTCGGCGAGAGGACCGTCGCGGCGACGTCCGAGGGCCATCTCGCTGCCGTCGCCTGGGCGGCACGCTGGCCCGAGCGCCTCTTCGCGGTCGAGGACTGCCGACACCTGACACGCCGGCTGGAGGTCGATCTCCTGCGGGCTGGCGAGGCCGCGCTCCGGGTGCCGCCCCGCCTCATGGCCGAGGCCCGCCGAAATGGCCGCGAGCGAGGCAAGTCCGATCCGATCGACGCCCTGGCGGTCGCTCGTGCCGCCCTCCGCGAGCCGGAGCTCCCGGTCGCCCGTCTCGACGGCGAGGCCCGAGCGCTGCGCCTCCTCGTCGATCACCGCGAGGACCTCGTGGCCGAGCGGACGAGGATGCAGAGCCGGCTGCGCTGGTACCTCCACGAACTCTTCCCGGGACTCGAGATCCCGCCCAAGGCCCTGCGTCGGCAGCATGTCCTCGATGAGCTCGACGAGCGCCTCGCTGGCGTCGCGGGCCCTGTGGCCGACATCGCTCGTGAACTCGTGGTCCGCTGCCGGGAGTCCACCCGTCGGGCCAACGAGCTCGAGGCCCGGATCACCGGCATCGTGCGTCGCCTGGCGCCCTCGCTGCTCGCGCTGCCCGGCTGCGGCCCGCTCTCGGCGGCCAAGATCGTCGGCGAGGCCGCCGGCGTGGGCCGCTTCCGCTCCAAGGCCGCCTTCGCCCGCTGGAACGGGACCGCGCCGATCCCCGTGTGGTCCGGCGACAGCCCCAGGTACCGGCTGAGCCGTGGCGGGAACCGTCAGGTCAACGCGGCGCTCCATCGGATCGCGGTCACCCAGTTGCGGGGCGTGGGCGACGATGGACGCGCCTACGTCGAGGGCCGCATTGCCGCCGGTGCCACCAAGACCGAGGCCCTGCGCCTCTTGCGGCGGCGGCTCTCCGACGTCGTCTATCGCCGACTCCAGGCGGACGAGACGAGCGCGCTGGCGCTCCGCGAGGCACCAGATGCGCTAGTCGCTTGACATAGGAGCAAGTTACTGTCCCACATGAGGGGTAGTTCACGCTCAGGATGTGGTGCCGAAGGTGGGACTCGAACCCACACGAGGGTTGCCCCTCAGCGGTGTTTAAGACCGCCGCGTCTGCCATTCCGCCACTTCGGCCCTGGCCGAGCAAACACCCGACGGCGCCACTGTAGCGGCCCCATGCCCTCCCTCGGTGCGTGACGTTGTACGTGTCCGCCCACGCAACACACGTCGCGGGAGCGCTCATGCACATTCGTGCCAGCGCATCTGGGCCGTCGCGAGCATCTCTATGACCCGGTTCGGGGGCGCGAGGTGGTACACGCGATGAGCCCCGTCGGCCACAGGCGGAGCCGTTCGGACTAATCGTCCTCGAGCGGGCTCTTGGGCCCCTTGCCCGGCTTGTCGGGCTTGCCGCTGCTGACTTGAGCGCCGGCCTTCTTGGCCTGGCCGGGCGGCATGTCGTCCGCTGCCTTCTTGGCCTGGCCGGGCGGCATGTCGTCCTTGGGGCCACCGGCCCACGCTGGCTTGCCCTTCTCGCGCTTCTGCTCGTTGACCGCGAGGACCTTGATCTTTGGTGCCTTGGCCGCGGCCTCCTTGGCGACGTCGGAAGCATGCTCGTTGGGCATCCCATCGCGGAGGTTGCCGCCGATGGTGACGTCTCCGTCGTCGTTGGAGAGACCGAACAGCTCGTAGAGGTCGTTGAACCACGCAGGACCGAAGCTCAGCGCGATCGGTTCGCCGCCATCAGGGGTGATGTACCAAGCCCCATCGACTTCGGTGATGGTGCCGGTGACAGACTTATCAGGCTTGTTCTCGTCGACCGGATCGGCGGAGTCTTGGGCAGCTGCGGCTCCCGGAAGAACGCTGATTGCCAGAACCGCGGCGAGCGTCGCCGAGCCGAAGGTTCGTCTCGTCATCTTCGCGTTCCCTCCTCGGTACGTGCGGTCACGACGGTGCGGGCAGACGCATAGGCGTTACTGGGTCGCCACGATGATAGCCCTGGGTGTCGGAGGAGTCGAGGCACCCCCAGATCTGCCGGCGCGCCGGAGCACCGAGATGAGAACGCCCGCACACCCACTTGTGCGGATACCGATGGTTGGTTGCACTGCGTTGGGGTGCCTCCCGTACGCACGGCCCCCGCAGGAATGGGTACCAACGAGGGAAGGGCCCCACCCGAACCCATTGGGTACCTTGCTGACGCCCCGGCCCACAGACTGCACCGGCGCTCGACCATCCGTACTGGAGACCGACCGCGCCTGGACCAACGACGCCGACGACTCCCACGACGCCGACGACCCCGGCACTCACTCCCGATCCGACGCCTTCGCCTCCGACGACGCCGGCGTGTGACTACACGTTTCCAGACGCTGGTGGGACCCTATCCGACGTGGTCGGGCCCGGTGACCTCATCTGCGGTGGGCCAGGTGACGACGTCGTGCTGACCATGACCGGTGGCACGTTCAACGGCCGGGGCGGCAAGGACAGCGTCGGCACGATGTCCGGCGGCACGTTCAACGGTCACGATGGCAAGGACAGCGTCGGTACCCTCAGCGCTGGTACGTTCAACGGTGCCCAGAGCCCGGACAACGTCACGACGATGAGCGGCGGGACGTTCTTCGGCGGACCTGCCCCTGACTCGGTAGCGAATTACTCCGGCGGCACCTGCGTGGACGTGGAGGCAGGCTGCGGACCGTAGCTGCCATCCCACCTCGATAGCGACAACGACGATGGCCCTCCGGACATACCGGAGGGCCATCGTTCTGTGTTCCGCGGAAGTGCTGGTGGAGGCGACGACCGGATTCGAACCGGTGAATAACGGTTTTGCAGACCGTCGCCTTAGGCCTCTTCGCTACGTCGCCCCGCGCCGGAAGATGCTACCAGCCGCAGCGGGAGTGGGTGGCTGCCCCTCGAGGATTCGAACCTCGGTTCTCGGATCCAAAGTCCGGTGTCCTACCACTAGACGAAGGGGCAACGGATCACCACGACAGTCTACGAGGTGGGAAGAGGGAGTGGAGCGGAAGACGGGACTCGAACCCGCGACCCTCACCTTGGCAAGGTGATGCTCTACCAACTGAGCCACTTCCGCCCGATCTCGAGCGCTGCAACGGCGCCATGTGATGGTGCCGAGAGCCAGATTCGAACTGGCGACCGCACGATTTTCAGTCGTGTGCTCTACCAACTGAGCTATCTCGGCCCGCCGTTGCGGTCAGGACATTACACCACATCTCGGCCCGCTGGACACAAACGGCTTCCCGAGGCGGGCGACGGCTCGGTATAGCCGCTCGGCATCGCCGTCTAGCGGATTTCTTCACCGCGCGGCGGCCGTGGGAAACGTTTGCGCGCGCTAGAGTAGGTAGATGGCCGAACCCCCGCGTGCGGGGGACGGGGGAACCATTCCCAACCAGGGGCGAAACGCGGACCGTCCGCGCAGGCCACCACGTCAGTGGCCGAGCCCGACAGCTCACCTCGCAGGCCAAGCCGTTCTTCGATCGAGGTGTACTCGTTGGCTTGGCCCCAGCCCCCGGCGTTCCGGCGGGACGTGTTCTCCGCTGGATCCCTGCCGCGCCCGTCGACGCTGACACGCAACCTGTCGCTCGACCTCGCGTCTGCGGTGGGACTGGGCACCACCATGGCCATCGTGAGCGTGCTGCTGCCGTCCGTCGCGCGTCGCGAAGGCCTCGGCGACATGGGCCTCGCAGCCCTCGCCGCGCTGCCCTTCCTGGCCACGCTGCTGACGATGTTCGCGGGGCGCATCGGTCCCCGCTCCCCTGCCCGACTGGCGATCCTGCGTTCGGTCGGCGCCCTCGGGCTGCTGCTCGTGCTGATCGCGCCGCATCCGTTGCTCATCGCGGGTGCCACCTTCGCCTTCTGGGTCACGTTCGCGCTGGGTGCACCGCTACAGCAGCGCATCTGGGCCACGATCTACCCTTCACCCGACCGCGGCCGGCTGCTGGGCATCGTGGGCACCGGTCGCTTCGCTGCCGGCACCCTGGCGCTGCTGGCCATCACGGTCGCCGCTTCGGCCGACGGCTGGGTGCCGGTCGTGGCCGTGGTCGCCGCCATCGGAGCCATCAGCAGCCTGGCCGTCGGGCGCATGGAGGTTCCCGGCGTCGAGTCCGGCCAGTCGTTCAGCGCCAAGGGCTCCCTGCGGGCGGTGGTCGGCACGCCCATGATCCGACGTATCGCCAGCGCCCAGCTGCTCTTCGGCGCCGGGGTCATGGCGGCGCCGGCCTTCATCGCCATGGTCCACGTCGATCGACTCGGGCTGGCCATCAGCGACATCGCGCTGGCCGGTCTGTTGAGCTACGGCAGCACCGCCGCCACCATCGGGATCTGGGGGCGGATCGCCGGGCGCCTGGGCTCGCTTGCGACCATCCTCGGCCGGCACGCTCCTTGGCGCCCTGGCCATCGGGCTCTTCGCCTGGGCCCCGACCTTCGGGGCGGTCATCGTCGCGACCGTCGTGCTGGGCACCAGCAGCGCCGCGGTCAACGCCGCCTGGCCGCTCCTGATCGCCGACCACGCTCCTGACGGCGAGCAGGCCGCCGTCGCTGCCGGGCTCAACTCGATCATGGGCCTGCGCGGGCTGGTCGTGCCCTTCGTACTGATGGCACCGGTCAACGCCGGGCTCATCGATGAGACGGGCGGGCTCGTGCTCTGCCTGGCCATCGCGGGAGCAGGCGCACTGCTCTACGGACGCATCACCGGCCTGGTGCGGCTGCCCGACGGCACCGCCGAGCGCATCGCGGCCTTCGAGGCCGGAGCCGCGCTGCTCTACGCCCCTCAGCGCAGGCCGGCGATGGTCGCCGATCTCGCTCTCGTCGATGTCCGGCTGGCCGGTGAGCTTGCGCAGGCGGTTGATGCGGTCGACGATGGCCGGGTGGGTGCTGAACAAGCCCGCGCGCGCTCATGTCCAGCTTCTTGACGGGGTTGACGAAGTAGAGGTGCTGCGTCGCCTGGTTGGCACCGTCGAGCTTCTCGGTGTCGGTGGCCAGCTTGGCCAGCGCTCGCTCCAGCCCGTAGGGGTTGCGCGTGAGCTCGACGCTGGTGGCGTCCGCGAGGTATTCGCGCTGGCGGTTGACCGCCATCTGCACCAGGCGCGCGAAGAGCGGCGCCAGGATCGCCACGATCAGACCCACGAAGAAGATCAGCACCTGGGCACCGCCGCCACCCCCACCGCTGCGGCTGCTGCTGCGGCGACCACCGGTCATGCTGCCCCAGATGGTCATGCGCGCCAGGACGTCGGCCATCAGCGCGATGGAGCCGACGAGCACGCCCACCAGCAGGCTGAAGCGGATGTCGTAGTTGGCCACGTGGGCCAGCTCGTGGCCCGACGACGCCCTGCAGCTCTTCGCGGTCGAGCCGCTGCAGCAGGCCGCGGGTAACGGCCACGCTGGCGTGCTCGGGGTCGCGGCCGGTGGCGAAGGCGTTGAGCGCCGTGTCCTCGATGACGTAGACCTTGGGTTCGGGCAGGTTGGCCGCGAGCGACAGCTCACGCACGACGTTGAGCAGCTTCGGCTCGTCGGCATCGGTCACCTGTCGAGCGCGCGAGATGCCCAGGATCATGCTGTCGCCGCCGAAGAGGGCACCGATGCTGATGACCGCGGCGATGATGCCGCCGATGGGCACGAACCAGAGGGCGTTCGCCGGGTCGCCCGCGAGGT
Organism: uncultured Chloroflexia bacterium; assembly: GCA_963731995.1. GTDB lineage: Bacteria > Chloroflexota > Limnocylindria > Limnocylindrales > CSP1-4 > JAFMJV01. Next base: position 68,294 of record CAVSXV010000008.1, on the reverse strand, counting down.
AGAAGCCGAAGAACCACGCCAGCACGGCGAAGATGCAGCACGACCGCACCCATCAGCAAGATCGAACGCCGTTTGTTCTGGCTGATCTGCTGGTGGAATGTCTGGCGTACGACCGTCATGGCGGGCTGCTGCCTACAGTCCGGGCTGAGCGGGGACGAGTTCGCGTTGGCTAGCCCGCTGCTGGGGAGGCGGGGGCGGAGGAGCCTGGCGCGGCGGGGGTGGGGGTGCCTGCTGGACGGCGGAGGCGGGCACGGGCAGCGGCCGGCTGGTCGTCATCGTCTCCTGCCGAAGCCGAGATCGACCACTGGCACCTGCTCGGCCTCAGGCTCCGCATCGAAGAACTCGCGCCGCTGGAAGCCCAGCGGCCCCGCGATGAGGGCGTTGGGGAAGGTGGCGATCGAGGTGTTGAAGTCCAGGACGGTCGCGTTGTAGTGCTGGCGCGCGAAGCTGATCTGGTTCTCCGTCGTGGTCAGCTGCTCCTGCAGCTCGAGCACGTTCCGATTGGCCTTGAGCTCCGGGTAGTTCTCGACCGTGGCGAACAGCGAACGCAGCGTGCCGGTCAGAGCGTTCTCAGCCATGGCCTGTTCATGCGTGCCCTTGGCTCCGGCGGCCACGGCATTGGCACGCGCCTCGGTCACAGCCGTGAGCACGGACTGCTCGAAGCCCATGTAGCCCTTGACCGCGTCGACGAGGTTGGGGATGAGGTCCCAGCGTCGCTTCAGCTGGACCTCGATCTGCGCGAACGCCTCGTCGATGCGGAGGCGCCGCTGCACGAGTCCGTTGTAGATGAGGATGCCGACAGCGAACAGGATCACCACGACGATCCCGACGATCAACAAGATCTCCATACAATCCCTCCGATCGGCGTCAGGGGGTCAACTGACCGACCTGCGACTCCAAGGGTACCCGCTCCGGGCATCCGAGCGCATCACGCGCGCCTTACGCCCGAGGACGGGACCAGCGGCCGGTCAACGGCAGGCGACGCAATGGACGTCTGCCGGGGTCTCACCAGCCACGAGCTCGGCGATCCAGTCGATGAGCGGCACACCCTCGACCTCCATCGTGTAGACGAGGTCACGCCAGAGCAGGGTGTGCTCTGATCCGGGTGCGGTGTAGCTCGCGAGCGGGACGCCTTGCGCCTCGATGTCGGCCTCGTTGCGGTCCATGAGCGTGACCAGCTCGTCAGCAGCGACGCCCACGAGCTCACCGTAGAACGCCTGCGCGTCGTCGTAGGCGAAGTCGAAGCGGGCAAAGGTGACGTCGGGCGCGTGCTGTCCGGCATAGACATAGAGGCCGGGCACGCTCCAGTCGCGTGCCGTCAGCCCGGCAGTCTCGGGCCAGTCGGGGACGCTGTCCATCACGCCCCAGAGGCTACCCATGAACGCGTTCAGGACCGGCTCGTCGGGATAGCTGCCGGAGCCGTCACCGAGGGTCACGATGCGTGCGTCCGGGAGCGCGTCGGCCAGGACCGCCGCGTACAGCGGGGTGGGGACCGAGCCGGCGCTCACACCCGCGACCACGAGCTCCGTGGCCTCGGGGAAGCGTTCGACGAGGTGATCGATGGCGATCTCGGCGTTGGCGGCGCCGCGGTGCGCGACCACCAGGTCGTCGCCATACGTCTGCGTCGTGTTGCCCAGGTGGAGGTCACCGGTGCAGTAGGGCACGTAGACGAACGAGTGGTCGGCCACGGGGTTCTGGGGGTTCTCGAAGTCGAACAGGCCACCTCGCTCACTGAACGACTCGGCGCTGAAGTCGCTCGATGAGGTATAGGTCTTGTCGGGGCCGTCGAAGGCACAGGTGGATTCGCTCCAGCAGGCGCCGCCGCCCTCGAAGTAGAGCACGACCTTCTCGGGGTCCGCGACCCGCTCGAAGAAGTACGCCGGGCTGCCGTCGGCGCAGACGGCGCCGGCATCCTCGCCGAACGGCGTCCACTCCCCTGCAGCGACGGGTGCGGCGATCAGGGAGGCCGCGATGGCGAGGCCTGCTACGGGCGCGATGGTGACGAAACGCACCGCTGATGTGATCGTGTTCATGGCTCCCTTGCAGCGTTCGGCTCGGAACCTGTCCAGCCTACCTGCGCGAGGCGATTTGGGCGACTATCCTGCGCCGACCAAGATCCAACTGGCGTGGGTGCCACCGTGCGGCACCAGAGGAGGGAACATGCGCAGACTCTTGCTCATCGTGTCGCTGCTGCTCGTCTTCAGCGCCACACCGGCCCTGGCCATCACCGACGGCGAACTCGACAGGAACGGGCATCCCATGGTCGGCCTCATGGTCGCGAACGACGGAGACGGGAATCCCATGTGGCGCTGCAGCGGCACGCTGATCTCCCCGACGGTCTTCGTCACGGCCGGCCACTGCACCGAGCAGCCCGCGGTTTCAGCCCGCGTATGGCTCGAGTCGGACATGCGGGGCAATGCGACCGGCTACCCCTACACCGGGGGCGTGGTGGGCCGGGTGCACACGCACCCGCTGTACTACGACGGCCCGTGGTGGCTGCACGACCTTGGGGTCGTCGTACTGCAAACGCCAGTCCGTCTACGCCAGTACGCAGAACTCCCGAGTTTGGACCAGATCGACAAGATGGTGTTCAAGAAGGGTGGCTCCAGCGGCAAACGCAAGCTGGGGTTCACCGCCGTCGGATATGGACTGCAGAAGAGCTTCCCCACCGCCGCTGGGTGGAAGGACGTGGCTGAGCGGATCCGGATGGTCGCCCATCCCAAGCTCATCCAGATCAATGTTCCAGGCAGTACCGGGACGCAGACGCTCCTGCTCTCGAACAACACCTCCACCGGAGGCACGTGCTTCGGTGACTCAGGTGGTCCGAACTTCATCGCCGACACGTTGACGATCGGCGGCGTCACCTCGTTCGGCAAGAACAGCACCTGTGCTGGCCAAGGCGGGGTCTATCGCGTCGATCGCAGCGATGATCTTCGCTGGCTCAACAGCTTCCTGCGCTAGCCTCGCGCCGACCATCGACCCCCGGGCCCTCGGGACCGGGGGTCGTTTCACAGCTGCGGTGATTCCTTGGCTCTACTCGACCGGTGCGCCGGCGCGGGCGAGGTCTGCCAAGCCGGCAGCGTCCGTGACATCGGTGAAGCCCGCTGCGGCCATCTGCTGTGCGGCCAGATCGCTGCGGCGACCACTGCGGCAATAGACGAGGTACGGCTCGTCCGGATCGAGCTCGGCGATCCGATCGGCGAAGTCGGGCGACTCGACATCGATGTTGACCGCGCCCATGATGTGCGCCTGCGCGTACTCCTCGGGCGTGCGCACGTCGATGATCGTGTGCGTGCCGGCCTCGATGATGCCCACGGCCTCGTCGGGTGACACGCGGTAGTCAGCGGTGGGTGTCGAGGTGCTGCCATCAGAGGCCTCGGTCGTGCCGGAAGCAGGTGGCTGCGGCTGAGCCAGCGCTTGCTTGCACGCCTCGAGCTCGTCGGGCAGCACGGCGGAGGTGCCGACGGTGCCGAAGAAGCTGGTGATGTCCTCGCCCTCACCGCCGAACCAGGCCATCATCACCGAGTCCTCGGACTCCCGGTAGGTGCACAGCGCAGGGTTTCGCTCGCCCGTGGTCTGCCACTTGTTACCGAGGAACCAGACGACCTCATCGAGGCCATTCCCCTCGGGCAGGCGTGAATCGATCTCCATGAGCGTGGTCGCGATGATGTCGTACTCACCCTCACCGTTATCAGCGCTCGTGCCCGCGAACAGCAGCTGCGCGGTTCCGCTGCCATCGTCGATGAGCTGCAGCGTGAACGGCTGCAGCCCGGAGCCATCGGGCAGCGGATCCCCCTCGGGCACAGGCGCGGTGAGCGTCCACAGTGCTGGCAGTTCGGGACGGAACTCGGCCGACTGAGCGCGGCCAGAGCCATCGAACGTGAACTCGTAGCCGAGGGTCTGCAGGTCGGCACGGAGCTCGTCGGCCGAGGGCCAGGCGATCTCGTCGGGTGCGTCCTGGGCCATGGCGGCAGCAGGCAGGACAAGGGTCAAGGACAGGGCGATTGCGAGCGAGCGGATGGGTCGGTCCTCCGATGGTGTCTTATAGCCATCGTAGACCCTTGTGCGGGTCTGGCGTCACCGCGGCAGGGATCGCCTCGATCTCAGCCGGGTCGCTCAGCCACCGCCGCCGACTTCGGCGAGCCTGGCCCATCGCTCCCTGATGCTGTGGGTGTCCGGCGGGTCGTCGGCCTCGACCGATGCGTGCAGCTCATGGGCGTCGGGCAACTGGGGCAGACTCGGGTCGTCCGGGAACTCGATGACCAGGTCAGGGGCATCGGGCGGATCGGGTTCACGCTCGGACATGGACACAGGGTACAGCCAAGGCCGCGAGGGATGACGATGGTGGGCGGTAGAGGACTCGAACCTCTGACTTCCTCGGTGTAAGCGAGGCGCTCTGACCAACTGAGCTAACCGCCCGGATACGAGGATGGTAGCGCCGGGCACGGGCGGATGCCCGATCGGCGTCAGGGGAAGGAGTGGTGCCCAGGCCGGGACTTGAACCCGGATGAGTTGCCTCACACGCCCCTCAAACGTGCGCGTATACCAATTCCGCCACCTGGGCAGGTGTGCGTCCGTGATCGAGGTTGGTACCGCGGGAGGGACTTGAACCCACACGACCGTAATGGTCACTAGGTCCTGAACCTAGCGCGTCTGCCTATTCCGCCACCGCGGCACGTCGTCGATCACACGCTCTTACGAGCGAGAGCCGATGGTAGCACGAAGGCCAGCCATTGCCCCCTGGTACCCATCGCTGCTCCGGAGCAGGCTGTGCGGGCTACTCCGCGATGTAGATGAGCATGCTGACGATGACGAAGAGCACCGACAGCGCGATCGTGAACTGGTAGAGGCGCTGCTCCACCCCACGGCGCGTGCGGAAGCTGGACGTGTCGCCACCACCGAAGGTGGCGCCCAAGCCCGAGCCACGCGACTGCATGAGGATCGATGCGATCAGGCCGATGGCCGTGACCAGCAGCGCGACGAAAAGGAAGATATCCAAGGTAGGAGTCGACTCCAGTCGTTAGAAGGTCTGGAGGAGGGTAGCACGGCTTCGGGCGCCAGCGCCGCGGGCGTCGTGGCGCGGGTCCGGCGGCGCGCCCCGGCGGCGTGGTCGTGCCGGACGCGTGGTGGCTGGGACTGCGTCGCGGGCCAGCAGCGTGGTCGTGCCGGCCACGTGGATCGGTGTCCCACACGGAGGGCCAGTCGACCGCGGACGCGTCCGCGAGGCCAGCCTCGGGCGCCGATCGGCCCATCGGATGGGACAAGCGGCGAACGAGTAGCCACTGGACGGTCGTGTGGCTCTGCCGGCGGGACAGGCGGAGAAGCAAGAGCCCCTGGACGGTCGTGTGGCTTGCCCGGCGGGACGCTCGGCCAGGGCGAACGCTCGGCCACAGCGAACGATCGGCGGGACGCTCGGCCGGCGGGACGCTCCGCCAATGCGCTCGGCCAGGGCGAACGCTCGGCGGGACGCTCGGCCAAGCCAGCGATCGGCGGGACGCTCTACTCCTCCAGCAGGGATCGGCCGGTCATGCCGTCCGCCGGCGTGACACCGGTGAGCGCCATCAACGTGGGTGTGACGTCGGCGAGGACGCCGTCGGCGAGCGACTTGCCCTTGACGCTGGTACCGGCCAGCAGGAACGGGACCGGGCTCAGTGAGTGCTTGGTCACCGGGTTGCCGTCCTTGTCGATCATGACATCGGCATTGCCGTGGTCCGCGGTGATCACGAGGATCGAACCCTTCCCACCACCGGCCACCGAGGCGGCGTCGGCCGCGAGGACCGCGTCGGCGACCTCGCCGAGCCGTCCGTCGAGGAATGCACACGCTTCCACCGTGGCGTCCCACACCCCGGTGTGGCCGACCATATCGGGGTTGGCGAAGTTGGCGATGATCAGGTCGTACTCGCCGGACTCGACCGCCTTCACGATCTCGTCGGCGACGCCCTGGGCGCTCATCTCGGGCCTGAGGTCGTAGGTGGCGACCTTGGGGCTGGGCACGAGCCTGCGGACCTCACCGGGCCAGGGTGTCTCGACACCGCCATTCATGAAGTACGTGACGTGCGCGTATTTCTCGGTCTCGGCCACGTGGAACTGCTTCCAGCCGAGGCCCGAAACGACCTCCGCGAGGCTGGCCACCACCTGTGGCGGATAGGCCACCTCGACCGGCAGGCCGCCCTCGTACTCGGTCAGCGTCACCACTGTCGGGAAGGGCGCGTCGCCACGGTCGAAGAAGTCGAAGTCCCGGTCGACGAGCGCGTGCGTCAGCTGGCGCGCCCGGTCGGCGCGGAAGTTGAAGTGGATGACGACGTCGCCATCGCGGACCGTGCCATCCACGCCGGCGATGAGCGTGGGCTTCACGAACTCGTCGTTCTCGCCGCGAGCGTAGGCGGCGGCCAGGGCCGCCCCGGCCGAGGCTGCCGGCTCGGTGCCGAAGCCGATGCCGTGGACCATGGCGTCGTACCAGGCCTTGGTCCGCTCCCAGCGCTTGTCGCGATCCATGCCGTAGTAGCGGCCGCCGATCATCGCGAAACGAGCCGTCGGATGGACCGCTGAAAGGCGTCCCTCGAAGTCGGGGATGAAGCTGTCGGCAGAACGAGGCGGCGTGTCGCGCCCATCGAGCAGGCCGTGCACGACGAGGTCCTCGACGCCGGCCTCGCGCGCCAGCTCGGCGATGGCCACCGCATGGCCGTCGGTCGAGTGGACGCCACCGGGGCCGATGAGCCCGACGAGGTGGAGCCGCGAGCCGGGAGCTGCGGCCTGGCGTACCGCGGCCAGCAGCACCTCGTTCGACTTGAAGGAGCCGTCGGCGATCTCGGCATCGATGCGCGGCAGGTCCTGCAGCACCGGCCGCCCAGCGCCGATGTTGAGGTGGCCGACCTCGCTGTTGCCCATCTGCCCCTCGGGCAGGCCGACGGCACCGGCGGAGGCATCGAGCCGGGAGTTGGGCCACTCGCCGAGCAGCGCCCGCCAGCGGGGCATCTCGGCAGCAGCGATTGCGTCTGCGACGGGGTCGGGACCATAGCCGAAACCGTCGACGACGATGAGCACGACCGGGCAGGGTCGTTCGGCCCTCGTGGTCACTTGGGAGTTCCCCCTTTCAGCAGGGTGCCCGGAGCATCCGCTCCGGGCCTTGGGCGCGAGTGAGCTCGAGCCGCGGGTCAGTCGTCCCTGCGCGCAGCCGCAGCTTCTGCCGCCAGGGCGGCGATGCCGGACATCTGGTCAGGCTTGAGGCCGGCGCCACCGATGAGCGCGCCGTCGATCGACGGCTCGGCGATGAACTCGCCGAAGGAGTCGGCCGTGACCGAGCCGCCGTAGAGGACGGGCACCGATTCGGCGTACTCGGCGCCCGCGAGGTCGGCCACGGTGGCGCGGATGGCGTTGGCCATCTCGGCCGCGTCAGCGCCGGTCGCGGTCTTGCCGGTGCCGATGGCCCACACGGGCTCGTAGGCGATGACGAGGTCGGACGGAAGGCCGTTGCCGGCGGCAAGGACCGTCTCGAGCGCGCCCTTCACCTGGGCCTGCACGGTCTCGACGGCCGAGCCGGCCTCCCGCTCCGCGAGCTGCTCGCCGCAGCACATCATGGGGCTGATGCCAGCCTCGACCAGCTGGAGGATCTTCCGGCCCACGAGCTCGTCAGACTCGAATTGGTCGCGGCGACGCTCGGAGTGTCCGACGATGGCCCAGGAGACGAGACCCTTGAGCATGCTCGCGGAGATCTCGCCGGTGTAGGCGCCCACCGCCTCGGCGTGGACGTTCTGGGCACCGACGAGGACACCGGTCCCCTCGAGGGCATCCTTGACGGCGGCGATGTTGGTGTAGGGCGGGCAGATGATGCGCGTGACGTTGGCCACGTCGGTGGCCTTCGCGATGTCGGCGGCCAACGGGCCGGCATCCGCAGGAGTGGTGTTCATCTTCCAGTTGGCAGTGATGATGACGGGTCGCATGACCCCAGTCTAGTCGGCGGCAGGCGGGTCGGTGCTGGCCGCTGCCTCAAGACGACCGAAGGCCCGCTGCACGCGCGCCCGAGAGAGTCCGAGGGTCGTCGCCAGCTCGGTGAACGAGGCTTCGGGAGCGTCGATGCGAGCACGCGCCACCGACTGGTCCACGGCTGAAAGCTGGCCCAGCCGACCCTCACCCTCGAGGCGTCCGATGATCGCGATCTGGCGTGCGCTCGAAGCCACCGTCCGCTCCAGGTTGGCGGTCTCGGCGTTGAGCACGCGATTGAGATGACCCTGCAGCTGGCGCATCACCAGGCGCGACTCGATCTCGAGGACGCTGGCACCGGCGCCGCAATAGCGCAGCAGGACCAGGATCGTGTCGGTGCGCTTGTTGGTGAGGACCGCTCGCCCGCGTCGGGTCCGCATCGACATCGGGAAGCCCGTCTCATCGAGCCGTCGGCGCAGTTCCTCTCCGTCCGCGGGATCGACGACGAACTCCAGGTGCGCTCCCCGGACGCCCAGGCTCAACGATCCGACCGCGAGGAAGCGGCCACGCAACCAGGCCGAACGGCAGTGGTCACGCGCCTCGGGCCAGGCGAACGCCGGTGCTGCGCCCCCATCGCTCCGCGGGTCCTCGGCGAGGCGCACCGCAAGGCGGGCGATGACCGGCGAGCGGGCGTGACCCTGGACGGCAGCGCCAAGCCCGGCCCGCTCGGCGCTGCGGCAACAGGCCCTGGGCGGATCGATGGCCGCCAGCTCGGCCCGAATCGTCTGCGCCAGCTCCCGCTCTCGTGAATCGGCCATCGCGGGGACGACTCAGGCGGAGCGCACCGGCGCGACGGGCCGGGCTGCCGGCTGCTCCGCCAGCAGACGCAGGAGCGCGCGGGTCAAGCGCTGCGGATCGTGGCGATGGGCGTTTTCCGGGTCGACCACGGCCGCCAGCTCGAGACGTGGTCTGGCGTCGCTTCGCGGCAGGTCGATGCGCACCGGCTCCGCGGGATAGCCGCTGGGGACACGAGCAGTGGTGTCGTCGTTGGCCAGCACCGCGTCGATGAGATGACCCACATCGTGGGCCGAGAGCGCGGCCACGTGCTCCGAGAGCGTGTAGCCCTCCGTCTCGCCCAGCTGCGTGGCCACGTTGGCCACGTACACGCGCAGGGCGCGCGCGCCTTCGAGCGCCGAACGGATGCCGGGCACGAGCAGGGCGGGCAGCAGGCTGGTGTAGAGCGAGCCTGGCCCCAGCACGATGAGGTCGGCGTCGCGGATGGCCTCCACCGCCTCGTTGCTGGCGTCGACCGAGGCAGGGCTCAGCCACACCCGACGGATCCCACGTGAACGCGCGATGCGCGACTGTCCCTCGAGCACCGAGCCGTCGGCCAGCTCGGCGTTGAGGTTGAGGGCCTCGCCGGCCACCGGCACCACCTGTCCGCGCACCGCCAGCACGCGGTTCGACTGGCGTACACCCTCCTCGAAGTCACCGGTGATATCGGCCATGGCCGCGATGAGCAGGTTGCCCAGGGCATGGCCGGCCACCCCCGGTTCGGCCTCGCTGATCGGGAAGCGGTACTGCATGAGGCTGGCCATGGCCGGCTCCGCATCGGCGAGGGCAGAGATGCAGTTGCGGATGTCGCCGACCGGGGGAACGCCCAGCTCAGCGCGCAGCTTGCCGCTCGAGCCGCCGTCGTCGGCCACGGTCACGACCGCGGTGATGTTGCTGCTGATCTCCTTGAGCCCGCGCAACAGCGTGGACTGGCCGGTGCCGCCGCCGATGGCGACGATGCGCGGGCCACGCGCCAGCGAACGCTTCTGGTAGACCAGCTCGACCAACGGCTCGCTGCGCGCAGGGAACGGCTCGAGCAGCACGTTGAGCAGGCGCCACAGCCCGTACAGGAAGACACCGACGCCGATGGCGATGACCACGATGGGGCGGAGCGGGTCCGGCAGGAAGTTGAGGCTGAGCAGCTCGAAGAGTCGACCGGCGAGGCTGTCGGCCGGGACCTCACGGAAGGCGATACGGATGAGCAGGGCGCCGGCCGTCGCGAGGATGGTCAGACCCACGAACATCAGCAGCAACCAGCGCTTGATACCCGTGCCTGGGCGGAGCCAGCGCTGCGATCGGCCGAAGCGGCCCTCCCCTCCCGATCGCGTCATCGTCGCTTCTCGAGCTCTCGATGCCAGACGCTGACCGGGCCCATCTGCAGCTCCTCCAGCTGCGCCGCGAGCGCCTCGCCGATCGCGACCGAGCGGTGGAAGCCACCGGTGCAGCCCACCCCGATGGTCAGGCGCGTCTTGCCCTCTGCGAGGTAGGCAGGGATGACCGTGGCGAAGAAGCCGTCGAGGTGGGCCAGGAACTGCTCGGTGATGGGCTGGCTGAGCACGAACTCGCGGACCTGCTCGGTCTGGCCGGAGTGCTCACGCAGCTCCGGTCGGTAGAACGGGTTCTCCATGAAACGCACGTCGAACACGAGGTCCGCCTCGAGCGGCACGCCGTACTTGAAACCGAACGTGAGCACCTGCAACGACAGCTGCTCGGGACCGGGCTGAGCGCCGAGGGCGATGATGATCCGCTCTCGCAGCTGCTTGAAGGCGAGGTCGGACGTGTCGATGGTGGTCTGGGCCATGTCGCGGATCTCATCGAGCAGGATCCGCTCGCGCCTGATGGCCGACTGCACGCCGTCGTTCTGATCGTCGAGGGGATGGCGGTGACGGGTCTCCGAATAGCGGCGGACCAGTACCTCGTCGCTGGCCTCGAGGAAGACGATCTGGGGTTCGATGCCACGGCCATGGAGCGCACCCAGCGCCGCGCCCAGGGCCATGGGCGCGTCACCGGCGCGGACGTCGAGCACGATGGCCACGCGGTCGTAGCGCGCGGGGTCGTTGGCAACCAGCTCCGCGAGGTCCCGCAGCAGCTCCGCGGGCACGTTGTCGACGACCGTGTAACCGAGGTCTTCGAAGATCTTGCTGGCGGCGGTCTTCCCGGCCCCCGAGAGGCCGGTGATGATGGCTACGTGCTGGGTGCCGAGCGTGGGCGCCGGCTGATGATCAGGCATCGGTCTCGCTTTCGATCCTGCGCCGGCGGCGCTGCAGCATGAAGATCGTGAACTCATAGAGAACGTACATCGTGGCCGACAGGACGATGGGGCTGATGGGGTCGCCACCCGGGGTCACCACGACCGCGAAGATGACCACACCCAGCAGCACGTAGCGGCGCATCTCACGCAGCTGGTCGACGTTCAGGATCCCGAGGCGGTCGAGGAAGATGAGCACGATCGGGAACTGCATGACCAGGCCGAAGAGCAGGAACATGATGGTCACGAAGCTGAAGTAGGCCTCCGCGCTGGGCAGCGCCGTCAGCGAGCCTTCGATCTGGAAGCCGATGAGGAAGGCGACCGCGTAGGGCAGCGTGACCCAGGCCACGGCCGCGCCCATCAGGAAGAAGACCACGGTCATCGGGATCCAGGGCAGCGCAGCCCGCCGTTCCTCGGGCAGGAGACCCGGCGACACGAAGGCCCAGAGCTGGTACAGGACCACCGGCAGCGCCAGCAGGATGCCCACGACCACGGCTACTCGCAGGTAGACGAAGAAGCCGCCACCCACGGTCAGGAAGACGACCTCGCCATCGGGAAGCGGGGTCAGCAGCAGCTTGATGATGGGCTCGGCGAGGAGGAAGCCGATGACCGAACCGAGGCCTACCGCCAGGATGCTGATGGCGATGCGCCGGCGCAGCTCGGAGAGATGGTCGACGAGGGTCATCGTCGCCGGATCGGGTGACGAGCCGGGACCCTCGATCACCTGCGACTCAGGTGCCATCGCGGACCCGGGATCAGTGGCTTCACTCATGCCTGTTGCCGATCACGGACGTACCGGACCAAAGCCGCACGTCCGCTTGACTAGGCGTCGCCCGACTTGGGATCGGCCGGGGTCCCGGACTCGGCCGTCTCAGCCGTCCCGGGTGTCGGATCCTCAGCCGGCGCGGCAGCTTCTCCGCTGGCAGCGGAGCCTGCGGCGGGTGCCGTGGCGGGAGTGCTGGTGACCTGCTGGGGGGCCGGCTTGGCCTGCGGCTCCATCGAGGTGGCCTCACTGATGTCGGTCGAGGCCTTGCGGAACTCTCGGATCGTCTTGCCCAGGGAGTTCCCCATCTCAGGCAGGCGCTTGGGCCCGATGACGAGCAGCGCGATGACGAGCACGATGACGAGCTCGAGTGGCCCTACGTTGAAGGGCATGCGATCCTCCGAGGAGTACGGATCAGACAATTCATCCTAGCACCCCCAGCGGGGCGTATCGGATGACGTTCCTATGACCCGGGTGGTGGGGGCGGTGCCTCGTCGAGGACATCCTCGAATGGCTCATCGCTCGCGTCAGGTTCTGTCGCGTCGACCGACGCCTGGTCGTTCTGCTGGCCGCTGGGGATGTACCAGGACACGCCTGACTCACCGTCGACCTCACCGTCGCTCGTGACGGCCTTGTCCGAAACGAGCGTGATCTTGCCCGTATCGTCGATCTCCAGCGTCATCACACGCACGTCGATGTCGAGGCCATCGCGGTGGAGGTACGCGATCTGGTCGCCGTTGGGCGAGAACTCCGGCGCGAAGCTGTCACCGCCCTGGGTCAGCTGCACACGCTCATGGCCCGTGCGAGCTGCGATGAGTGCGATGTCGCGTCCGCCGCCGCTGGTGGTCTCCACCGCGAGCAGCTTGCCATCGGGCGACCACGAGGGATTGGCGTAGCCCGACTTGAGGTACTTGGTCTTGCCGGTCGTGCACTTGCTCTTGGTCTGACAGCTGAAGATGCCGATCCTTGGATCGCCCTCGGTGCCCGCGTTCTGGTTGTAGGTGAAGGCGATCCTGGTGCCGGAGCGATCGAAGTCGGGATCGTTGTGGCCAAGGTAGATGGTGCCCAGCGCCTGGGACGGTGTGGCGACCCGGGTCGATCGCCCCGACTTGGAGTTGATGATGTGGAGCGCCACGCCGTCGTCAGACGCCATCCCGACCGTCGCTGACGACCGCCACGTTGTTGCCGGCCGGGCTCACCGACGGTTGCAGCACCGTCGAGAACCAGAGGCCGCGGCTGTCGTTGATGAGCGAGTTGAAGATCTTCTTCTTGTCCGAGCCGTCCGCCTTCATGCGCCAGAGGTCGGTGGGGTACAGCGTGTACTTGCCTTCCAGCCGCGCCTTGCCGGCCTTGACGTCCTTCTTGGCGCTGCGGATGAAGTAGATGTACTTGCCATCGGGTGACCAGGTGGGGCTGGAGTCCGCCTTGGTGGAGTTGCTGTCGGTGAGGTTGTCGAGCGTGGTGCCGGAGGCCGACCAGATATCACCGCCGAGGCGCGTGAAGACGAGCGAGCCGGTGATGTCCGCACGTTCGTCGGACGGCGGGACCACCAGGATCGGCTCGGCCGTGGTCTCGGGCTCCGGCGTGTCCTCGATGAGCTCATCGGTGGGACCGGGTTCCTCACCGGGATCGTCACTGGGCTCGGCCCCGTCGGTCGCGGGCGCCTTGGTCTTGCGAGGCGCAGCCGACTCGTCCGCTGCCTGGGACGCGACGGGTGCGTCCGTGGCATCGGCTGCCGCGGTCTCGATGTTGGCGTCAAGGAAGCTGACGATGCCGACGCTGCCGCCGGCCACGAGCAGCAACGCAAGGAAGGCCAGGACCGGGGCGATGATGGGCGATGAGCGGCGAGGCTCCCGTGGCGGGATGGGCTCCTGACCTGGCGGATAGGGCGGCGGCAGGTAGCCCGGGTCGGATGGGTAGCCCCCGGCGGGTGGATAGCCAGGACCGCGCGGCGCCCGTGGTGGCTGCGTCATCGTGCCATCGCTCCATTCGAGCGCATCGTGCGAAGCCAGCCCGCCGGGGCGACGTCCCGGATCTCGAGCTGGAGTGTCTCCAGTCCCGCGAAAGTGCGGCTGGCGAGTCGTGCGACGACGTCGATCTCGGAACCCTCCGTCAGTTGCTCGGCGAGGTCGGCCCGGCCGAAGGCGATGCCATCGACCACCTCACGTCCCCGGCGCAGCGTGAGTTGTGTATGTCCACCGTTCGCGGCACGGACCCGGTTCACGGCTAGGCCCGCGATGCCGACGAGCGGCGGTGCGTCTCCGGCGCCCTCGAGTGGCGCCAACTCGCGCAAGAGTACGTAATCCGCGGCATCTGCGCTCTGGACGAGGTCCAGCGAGAGGGTGGGTCGCTCATCGGCCGGCGGACGCTCCCGAACGAAGGCGCAGAGCCGAGCTCGCAAGTCCTCGACGTGGCCCGCGGCGATGTGGCAGCCGGCTGCTGCCGGATGCCCACCGAAGCGCTCGAAGAGCTCGCCGCAGGAGGCGAAGGCCGCGGCCAGATCCACCCCGCCGGCGCTGCGCGCAGAGCCACGCCAAGGGTCGACGCCCGTGGAGAGCACGAGCGCGGGCCGGCCGTGCTCTTCCGCGAGCCGTCCGGCCACCAGGCCGATGATGCCCACGGGCCAGTCACCATCGAGCACGATGAACGGCTGGTCCGGGGCGGCGGCCAGTGCCTCCCGGGCCTCGGCCATGGCCGCCGTGGTCAGCTCCCGTCGACGCTTGTTGGCCGTCTCCAGCTGCGCGGCCAGCGTCTCCGCCGTGGCAGGCGTCGGAGGCCAGCAGCAGCTGGGCCGCAACGGTCGGATCGCCGATGCGACCCATGGCGTTGATCCGCGGCGCGAGGCCGAACGAGATGTCATCGCTGGAGATGCCCTCCCGATCGATGCGGGCAACCGCCATCAGGGCCGCGAGTCCAGGCCGTGGCGCGGTCTCGAGACGGGCCAGCCCAAGGCGCACGATGCGATCGGTTCTCGCCGGCGATGGGCACGACGTCCGCGATCGAGCCGATGGCCGCCAGGTCCGCCAGGCCGAGCGCCGCCTCTGGCCCTCCGGGCTGGTCCGCCAGCAGCAGCTGCGCGACCTTGAAGGCCATACCCGCGCCCGACAGCCGGCGGTCGGGGTAATCGCTGTCCGGCCGCTGCGCATTGACCAGCGCGAGAGCGGCCGGGAGCTGGGCCCCGAGGACGTGGTGATCGGTGACGATGACATCGATCCCGGCGGCATTGGCCGTGGCGACCTCGGCCACGCTGGTCGAGCCGGTATCCGCGGTGACGATGAGGCCGTGGCCGGCCACCCGAGCGCGCTCCACCGCGTCAGCCGAGAGGCCGTGGCCTTCGCCGGTGCGATCGGGCACGTAGGGCTCCACGTCGAGACCCAGCGCCCGCAGGGCCAGCGTCAGGATGGCCAGGCCCGTGAGTCCGTCAGCGTCGAAGTCACCGAGCACGAGCACCGACTCCCCGGCTCGTCCCGCGGCCGCGACGCGCTCGCGCACGATCGCCGCATCAGGCAGCAACGCCGGGTCGTGCAGCCCCGCCGTCGGGGCGTCGAAGCGCGAGGCCAGCTCCGCGAGGTCCACCGGCCCGCGCCGCGACAACACGCGTAGCGCGCGAGCGGATAGGCCGCGCCGCTTGGCGTCCTCGATGGTGGCCTCCGAGACAGGCTGTGCCCCGGGGACGACCCAGTGGTAGTGCGGCGTCAGCTCCGGCATCGCGCCCCAGTGTGACGGGCCGGACTCCACTCCCGACTTAAGCGCTGATCGACTTGGCCTTGGCGTCGCTGGTGGCCGGAGCGTTGGCCTTGCGCCGGTCGTCCAGGCGATGCCAGTCGAGGAAGAGCGGCGTCGCCACGAAGAGCGAGGAGTACGTTCCGGCCACGACACCGATGAGCAGCGCCAGCGTGAACGGACGGATGGCCTCGCCCCCGAACATCAGCAGGGCCAGCAACGTGAGCACCAGCGTCAGCGACGTCGTCAGCGAGCGGCCGAGCGTCTGCACCAGGCTTTGGTTGACGATCAGTTCGAGCGGCTCACCGAGGAACCGCTGGCGGTTCTCGCGGATGCGGTCGAAGACCACGATGGTGTCGTGCACCGAGTAGCCGATGACGGTCAGCATGGCCGTCACGAAGAGGCCGTCGATCTGGAGCCCGGTGAACGTGCCCAGGATCGGCGAAGCTGCCGACCACGATGATGACGTCATGGAGCAGCGCGGCGAGAGCCGTGACGCCCATGCGGAAGTCACGGAAGCGGTAGGCCACCCAGATCATGATCGCGCCGGCGGCCATCAGCACCAGCAGGAGCGTCTGGTAGATGAGCTCCTGGCTGACGACGGGGCCGACGGAGTTCTCCTGGCGCACCTCGTCGATGGGACCGAACTCGGCCTGCAGTGCAGCGGCCAGTTCACCGAACTTGCCCTCGGTAGGTAGCGCGGCACTGCTGCCGCCATCTGCGCCGCCATCAGCGGGGACCACCGTCACGTCGGCTCCAGGCGATGCCTCGGGCGAGGCTGCGGGTCCGACGGAGGCGTCGGGAACAGGCGACGCCTCGACGGAGGCTCCGGGACCGACGGAGGCTTCGGGTGCTGCGCTTTCGGCGAGGATCTCCGACACGGCCGGCGAACCCGAAGCGCTGGGCTCGAGGGACTCCGCCGGGGCCACGGACTCGAGCGGCGTCTCGGTCGCTGCCGGCGACCCGGCCGCCGCGTCGGTGGCTGCGGGATCGGGCGATGCCTGCTCAGCGAGTGCTGCGGCCGCAGAACCTTCCGCGATGTTCGGATCCTGGAGTGCGAGTGCCTCGCTGCGGATGAGCACGAATTCCTGGTCGTTGGCCTCGGTGATCGCGACCTCACCGGTGAGTCCGACTTCGTCGAGCACAGCACGGACGTCGTTGGGATCGGGCGTGCCGTCCGCGAAGTGGACCTCCCAGACGGTGCCGCCGGTGTAGGCGATGGAGAACTGCAGGCCGAGGTTGCCGTTGGGGATGAGCGTGGCCAGGATGAAGAACGCGCCGATGATCATCGCCGTGGCGCTGAGCACGTAGCCGTAGCGGCGCTTGCCGATGAGGTCGATCATCAGGCCGACACCTCACGCTTGCCGCGAGCATCGACCGAGAGCTGGGAGTCGTCGATGCCGAACAGGTGTCTCCGTCGAGCCCAGCCCTGCTGCACGATCCAGCGCAGCATCATGCGGCTGAGCACGATGGCGGTGAACATCGAGAGCAGCACGCCGATGCCCAGCACGAGCGCAAAACCCTTTACTACCGAGGTCCCGAAGTAGTAGAGGATGAGCGCGGTGATGAGCGTGGAGATGTTGGCATCGAAGATCGACGTCCAGGCTCGGTTGAAGCCGGACTCGACCGCCGCGGAGAGGTTCTTGCCGCCGCGCAACTCTTCCTTGGTGCGCTCGAAGATGAGGATGTTGGCGTCCACGGCCATGCCCACCGAGAGGATGAAGGCCGCGATACCGGCCAGCGTCAGGGTCATGGGCACCAACTCGAAGATAGCCAGCGCGAACACACCGTAGGCGATGAGCGCCAGGCAGGCGACGATGCCGGGCATGCGGTAGTAGAGCAGCATGAAGGCGAACACGAGCGCGATACCGACGATGCCCGCGAGGATGGTCTGGTTGAGGAAGTCCAGGCCGAGCGTGGCGCTGATGCTGCTGAAGCCGACCTCCCGGATCTCCAACGGCAGCGAGCCGAAGCGCAGCACGGTCACGAGGTTGTTGGCCTCATCGACGGTGAAGTTGCCGCTGATCGTGGCCTGCCCGCCGAAACGGGGAGCGTTGATCGAAGGCGAGGACTCGACGATCCCGTCGAGGACGATGGCGAAGAGGCGCTGGCTGACCGGCAGCCCGTAGACCTGGTCGGCGTACTCGTCGAAGAGGCGCGAACCGGTGTCCTTGAGCTCGAGGTTGACGACGACCTCGCCGGTCTGCTGGTCCTGGCCGATGCGGGCGGCGGCGATCTCGGTGCCGTTGAACAGCGGCTCGACCGCGGCCAGACACTCCGGCATCGGCGCGTTGGGGATCACCTCCGCTGAGCAGTCGCCAGGGACGGGCGTGAACTCGAGGACGCCGGTGGTTCCGATGAGGCTGCGGATATCCGATTCGTCCTCGACACCGGGCAGCTCGACCGAGATGCGGTCCTCACCCTGCGTGACGACGATGGGCTCCGAGACACCCGTGGCGTTGACGCGGTTCTCGATGATCGTGCGCGTCTGCTCGAGGATCTCGGGCGTGACGTCCTGCTCGTCGGTGGCCACCACCTGGTACTCGCCACGGAGGCCGCCGACGAGGTCGAGGCCCAGCTTGACCTCGACGGCGCTACCGCCGTCCTGCCAGGCGCGGGGAACAGGGAACACCGCCACCACGAGGGCGACGATGAACAAGGCCAAGATAAGGAACGGAGCGACGCGTTGCATCGTTTCTGACGTTAGCAGAGGGGCCGGTAGTCTGCCGCGGGTCTGCGACGCGTCCGCTCACGGAGCTGCGCGTCAGCTGTCGAGGTGCTCGCGGATACGCCCAGCCATGGCCGGGCCGATGCCCGGGACCGCAGCGATCTCCTCGGTCGTTGCACGCTTCAGCGCGCGCCCGGACCCGAAGACCCGCAGCAAGGCCCGCTTGCGCGCCGGCCCGACACCCGGCAGGTCGTCGAGGACCGACTTGGTGGCCGCCTTGCCGCGCAGCTGCCGGTGGTAGGTGATGGCGAAGCGGTGGGCCTCGTCGCGCAGCCGCTGGAGCAGGTACAGCGCCTGCGAGGTCGCCGGCAACACGATGGGGTCGGGTCGACCGGGCGTGAACAGCTCCTCGCGCTGCTTGGCCAGGCCGGCCATGGGCAGGTCGTGCAGACCCAGATCGTCGAGAACCTCGCGAGCCGCACTGACCTGACCGACCCCGCCGTCGATGATGACCAGGTCAGGCATCCGCCAGCGCAGCTGCTCGGCGCCACCCTCTTCGGTGTCGAGTGCCCGTCGGAAGCGACGGCGCAGCACCTCCTGGTGGCTGGCGAAGTCGTCCTGACCCGGCACGCCCTTGATGCGGAACCGGCGGTACTCCCCGGTCCGTGGCTGACCGTCCTCGAAGACGACCATGCTGCCGACGGTGTTGGTGCCCTGGATGGTGCTGATGTCGTAGCACTCGATGCGCTCGGGCGGGGCCGGCAGGGCCAGGGCCTCGGCCAGCTCGCTGAGCGCCCGGTCGGTCTTGCCCTGGTCGGCGAGCCAGCGTGCCTGCTCGCGCTCGAGCGTCTCGGCCGCGTTGCGACTCGCGAGCGACATCAGCTTGCGGCCCTCCCCTCGCTGGGGCACGCGCAACCGGACCTTGCGCTCGGCCCGGGCGGCGAGGAAGGCCTCGAGCTCCTCGGTCTCCGGCAGCTCGAAGGGCACCAGCACCTGTGGCGGGATCGAGCCTGCGCGTGCGTAGTACTGCTTCACGAAGGAGGCCAGCGCTTCCTCGTCGGTGTCATCGGCCACGTTCTCGAGCAGGAAGATGTCGCGCGAGAGCATCTTGCCGCCGCGGATGGCGAAGAGCTGCACCGCCGCCTCCGCCCCCGAGCGGGTGTAGCCCAGCACGTCGAGCACCCGCTTGGCGAAGCCGGCCATCTTCTGGCTTTCCATCGTCCGTTCGATGGCACGGACCTTGTCACGCAGGGCCGCCGCCCGCTCGAACTGGAGCTCTTCGGCCGCGGCCTCCATGTCATCGCGGAGCGCCCGGCTGACCTGCTCCTGGTGGCCTTCGAGGAAGAGCATCACCTGCTCGATGTCAGCCGCGTAGTCCGCCTTGCTGATGGCCTCGATGCAGGGACCCTGGCAGCGCTTGATGTGATAGAGCAGGCAGGGCCGGTCGAGTGCCCGCTCCCCTTCCCTGATCTCGATGGTGCAGGTGCGGAAGGGGAAGATGCGCCGGATGAGGTTCATCGATTCGTCGACCGAGCTGGCCGAGGCATAGGGGCCGAAGTAGCGGCTGCCGTCGACCGGCAGCTTGCGCGTGCGCTCGATGAGCGGGAAGTCGTCCGCGAGCGTGACCTTGATGAAGGGATAGGACTTGTCGTCCTTGAGACGCACGTTGAAGCGCGGCTGGTAGCGCTTGATGAGGTTGGCCTCGAGCAGCAGCGCCTCACTCACGGTATCGGTCATCGTGTATTCCACATCGGCGACCTGGCCGATCGACGACTCGATGCGCAGCGGTGCCGCCGAGCGCGAAGCCTGCCAGTACTGGCGCACACGGTTACGCAGGCTCTGGGCCTTGCCCACATACAGGACGCGCCCGGCGTCGTCCTTCATGAGGTAGACGCCGGGTGAATCGGGCAGCTGTTTGAGGGTCGCCTTGAGGCGCGGGGTGGGAATCACCCCACGATGCTAGCGCGAGGACGGTCTGGACAGCGTCGGCGTCGGCGGCGTCACCGGCGCCGGGCCGATCAGCTCTCGGGCTGAGTCGTGCCGGCCGCCTGCGCGGCCTTCCAATGGGGCTCCTCGGTCGCGGTCTGGGCCGGGCCATCCGCGGTGCCGCCACCCCAGATGAGGTCGTCGCCCTTGCCCATGCCGGGCGGGCTCTCGTCCTTGACCTGACGGTAGACGACCATGGCCGCGAAGGCCACGATGCCGAGCACCACTCCGATGATCAGCATCAGGGCGATGTCGCCGCCCGAGTTGCCCGCGGATGCCTCGGTCGGCGCCGTGTCGGCCGCGAGGTCGGCAACGACTGCGACGTCGCCTGCAGTGACGAAGGGGAACGTGGATGTGGTGCCGTCGGCTGCGGTCGCCTGCAGCTCCCAGGCCCCGTCCGGGGCGCCGATGGGCAGGGCCACGATCTGGCGGAAGGCGCCCTCCGGGCTGGTGGTTGCTGTGGTCAATGGAACCGTGCCGTCCGGGGTCATCACCTGCACTTCGACGACACGCTCGGGCGGGAAGTCGATGCCCGTGACCTCGACGGTGGAGCCCGGACCGGCTGTCTCCGGATACATCGAGATCGCCGGTGCGCCTGACTGCGCCAGGGTGGCGAGCGGGACGAGGAGCAGCGAGACGAGGGTCAGGGCCAGCACGGATGGAAGCCGGGTCTGAAGTCTCGTACGCATGCCTTCGAGCCTAGTCCGGCCGCACACCCGCGTCATCGCCCGCCGATACCGTGCGGGGAGGTCTGATAGTCACGTGGGCAGGACTTTCGGGTGGCACAGGAAGGAAGCCTCGACCGGGCCGACATAAGCGCCACCCCGCCGAGGAGCTCGGGGAGCGGGCCGGTGCTGCCCTGGGCGAACTCGGTGAGCGGTCGTCGAGAGCGTAGCCTGTGCTGGCGCAGCACGAAGATCGAAGAGCGCGTCGGTCCGCCCGCCCCTTACAAGTAGATGCACCGAACGACGCTTGGGGGAAGCGCAAGCAGATGCAGTATCGCGAGATGGTCGAACGGGCCGGGCGCGGCGACCACGCTGCCTTCGAGGCCGTGGTCCGCGCCAGCGCCGGGCGGCTGTACGCCATCGCCTACCGCATCCTGCGTGACGCCGACCTCGCTAACGACGCACTGCAGGAGGCACTGGTGAAGGTGTGGGACGACTTGCCCGCGCTGCGCGACCCGGACCGCTTCGACGCGTGGGCGGCACGGATCACCTGTCGCTGCTGCTACCGGCTGGCCAAGCGCGAACGGCGCTTCGCGCTGCCGGCGCCCACGGATCCCGAGCCGGACACCACCGCCTTCGTGGCCCAGGTCGCCGACCAGGACGAGATGGAGCGGGGGTTCCGCCGCCTGTCGCCCGAGCACCGCGCCGTGCTCGTGCTGCACTACTACCTGGGCCTGACGCTGGGTGAGATCGCCGACACGCTCGACATCTCGCCGGGCACGGTGGGCTCACGCCTGCACTACGCCATGCGCAGCCTACGAGCCGCACTCGACTCCGAAGCGCGGACAGCCCGCACCTGGGAGCGATCGACATGACCCGCGACAAGGACCTCGAACGGCAGCTGGCCGACTGGCTTGTCGCTGGGCCCAGCACCGCTCCAGCCGAGGTCATCGATCAGGCCCTCGAGCAGACCGAGGGACGACGCCAGAGGCGCGGTGCGTGGCGCCTGCTGGTGGTGCCGCTCGCGCACCTCGGCCGCTGGGCTCCGACCTACCGCACCGCCAGGGTGAGCGCCCTTGCGGCCGTGCTTGCCGGCATCCTGCTCGCCAGTGTCATCTTCTCGGTGCCCTTCCTGGGCGGCGGTCCTGGACCATCGCCGACGTCTGGACCGACGCCGCTGATGGACCCCAACGTGCCACGTATGGTCGTGGGAACGGCCCGGATTGATAGCGAGTCCGAAACCTCCGCGGAGCTGATCCGTTCGATCGATCTCGCGACCGACGATCGACGCATCGACGGTCGCGCGCGCCAGGACCTGACCGTCCTCGTCCAGACGGGGAGCGCAAGTCAGCTCCACGGGACCATGCGCCTGGAAAACGCCTGGGGCGCCTGGGCCGGAACGGTCGACATCGTCCGCTACCCATCGGGCGAGGAGTACGAGTTCGCCTCGCTCAGGGGCAGCGACACCTACGAGGGTTTCACCTACCTGTACACCATTCGCCAAACCACCGCTGAAGCGGAACGAGCAGTCGAGGGAGCCATCTGGCCGGGTGAGCCACCTCCACTGCTCGACCCGTCGCTGCTGCCGTGAGCCTCACGGGCCCGAGGCCACGGCAGGTCCATCCCACCTGAGATAGAGGAGGTACGACATGCGTACCAACCGAACCACGCTCGCCGCCGTGCTGTCGATCGCTCTCGCGTTCGTACCCGGCGCGGTCGCGGCGCAGTCGGCTGATGAGCAGCCGGCGACAACGAGCCACTGGACGGGCACCACCACCGAGGGGCCGGGCTTCGGGGTCCCCGACGGTGAGATGGGGTACTTCGATTGGGGCTACCGCACCACGGTAGGCAGGACCTACACGGTCGAGGCCGACGATCCGCGCGCCGCCGGCGTCGTGTCCATGGCCCTTGTCATCGACACTGCGGACAACGGCATCAGCCGGGGCGTCGGCCCGAGCCGGCTGGTGACCGAGGGCGGCAGCTGGGAGGGGACCGTCCACTTCTTCCACTACCCCGACGGCTCGAGTTCCGCATGGCGCTGATGGATGGTCAGGACGGCTACGCGGGCCTGAGCTACTCGATGACCGACTTCATCAGCCCAGCGGGCGACGGACAGATGCAGGGCCTCATCTGGGAGGGCGAGGCCGCGCCGCTTCCCGATGCGGACGCACTGCCTGAGTAGACTCGCCGTTCATCGCGGCTCGCGGCGCCCTCGCATCCAGCGGGGGCGCCTCCGCGCGCGTGGGCTTGTGCGTCTCGCCAGGTAACCGCGGGATAAGGCGTGTCAGCCATGCTCGGTAGGTGCTGAACACGAGCCTTGACGAGATCGGTGTCCCAGGTGCCGTCGAGCAACGGCTCGAGCGCCTGGCGCCCGACCAACGTGCGGCGGCGACCGCGTCGCCCGGACCCGTGCTCTGCGTAGCACCGGCGGGCTCGGGCAAGACCACGACCGTGGTCGCCCGGCTGGCGTGGCGCATCGCCGGGGGTGCCGACCCGACCACGGTCTGTGCGCTGACGTTCAACCGCCGTGCCGCAGACGAGCTGCAGGAACGGGCGGATGCGGCGCTTGCGGAGCTCGGTCACGAGACCGGTGCGGTGCGCGTACGCACATTCCACGCTCTGGGCCGGGAGATCCTCGCGGATGCGGGCATCGACGTCGCGCGCATCGTGGAGCGTAGCGAGGTGCTGACCGCGCTGGCCGGCGGTCCGCTACCCCCGGCGCAGCTGCGTCATCTCGACGACGCGTTCACCCGCCTCAAGCTGGACCCCGAGCGTGGCCCGCCCGCCACCGACATCGAGGCACATGCAGCCTTCGCGGCCTACCAGGAGCGGCTGCGCCAGGACGGCGCGATCGACCTCGACGACCTCGTGGCGCTGGCCGGACCGGCACTGCAGGCGGACCCCGATCTTCTCGGCCGCTGGCGGGAGCGTGCAGCAGTGCTCTTCGTCGACGAGGCGCAGGACCTCGACAAGACGCAGCTCGACCTCGCGCTGCTGCTCACCGGAGAGCGACGCGACATCTTCCTCGTTGGCGATGACGACCAGACCATCTACGCCTGGCGCCTGGCTGACGTGCGCCGCGTCCTCGGCCTGGCCGCGCGCCTGCCCGGCCTGCGACGGGTCGACCTCGAGACGAACCACCGCTGTGCGCCAGAGGTCGTACGTCGGGCGGCGAGGCTGGTCGAGCACAACGAGGAGCGCTTCGACAAGCGCATCCTGGCTTCGCCGCGGAACGCGGGTGTGGTGCGCTTGCTGCCCGATCCCGGTGACGAGGTCGCGCGTGCACGGCTGCTGCTCACGACCTGGGCCGCCGATCCACCCGATGAGCGCCACGCCGTCCTGGCCCGCACCAACCGGGAGCTGGTGCCATACGCCGCGGTCGCCCTGGAGCTGGGGTTGCCCTACCGCATCGAGGACGACCGGCTGCGCTGGCCGGACGAACAGGCCACCGCGGCACTGGCTGCCGTCGACCCCGGGGCGCCGTTGCTGGTGGGGATCTCGCGTGCGGCCGCTCAGGTGGGGCTGGCACCTCCGCAGACCGCTGACCTGCTGGCCTGGGCAGCAGCCTGTCCTGATCTCGATGCCTTGCGCGCCACCATCGACGCTCGGCGAACCGCCCACGAAGAGCTGCGGCGCGACGATGCGAACCTCACCTTCGCGACCGCGCACGGCACCAAGGGCCTGGAGTGGGACCACGTCGCCTGCATCGGCCACGACGAGGGCGTCTTCCCGTCGGGCCGCGCCCTGCGCGAGGCAGACGACCCGCGCCGGGTCCTCGAAGAGGAGCGGCGGCTCGCCTACGTAGCCTGGACGCGGGCGCGTTCGACGCTCACGATCGTCTACGACCCGGGGGCGCCCTCCACGTTCGTCATCGAAGCCTTCGACCCAGACGAGCTGGCGTAAGCCCGGCCGATTACCATCGGCGCATGAGCAAGCAGCAGGTCCTCATCGCAGGCGAGTCCTGGGTCACCCACAGCATCCATCAGAAGGGCTTCGACTCCTTCACCACCACCGCCTACGAGGAAGGTGTGGGTCCGCTGCGCGACGCCCTCGAGGCCGGTGGCTTCGAGGTCACCTACCTGCCGAGCCATGTCGCCGCGACGGACTTCCCGGACAGCGCGGCTGCCCTCGCCGGCTACGCCGCGGTGATCCTCAGCGATATCGGCGCCAACACGTTGCTGCTCCATCCCGAGACGTTCGCACGCTCGGAGCCCCGGCCGGATCGCATCGCTGCGGTCCGCGACTACGTGGAGGCGGGCGGTGGGCTGCTCATGGTCGGCGGCTACCTCACCTTCGCCGGCATCGAAGGCAAGGCGCGATGGGCAGGCACGCCCGTGGAGGAAGCCCTGCCGGTGACCATCTCCGTGGCCGACGATCGTGTCGAGTCGCCGGCCGGCGCCACGCCGCTGGTGCGCCGACCCGATCACCCCATCGTGGCCGGGCTGCCGCCGGAGTGGCCGGTCCTGCTCGGCTACAACCGCGTCGCGCCCAAGGCTGACGCCGATGTCGTGGTCGCCGTCGGCGATGACCCACTCATCGTGGCCGGAGCGTTCGGAGCCGGACGTGGTGCGGCCTTCACCTCCGACTGCGGCCCCCACTGGTGCCCGCCACCGTTCGTGGAGTGGGCGGGCTACGCGCCGATGTGGCAACAGCTGGTGGCCTGGGTCGCCGGCTGACCTCACCCACGGTCACGGTCGTTGCACGCCATGTCGCCGACGACACAGGACCGTCACGGACTGCTCCGTAGGCTGGTAGCACGCTACCCAAGGAGACCGTTCGTGAACCGCATCCCCTCGCCTTCCCGTCGCCTGTTGGGCGTGCTCATCGCCGCACCCTTCGTCATCGCCGCCTGCACCACGACCGTGAGCGATCCGGCCGGGACCGCGCCCGCCGCGACGGCCGAGGCTGCCGCAGATGCGACGACCTCGACCACCCCGGAGCCTGCCTCCGAGGCGCTTGCCAGCGAGCCCGCAGCGGCGATGGCCGAAGCTGCCGCCTGGCTGGAGATCGAGCTGACCGATGCCGCGAGCGGCGAGACCTTCACGCTCGCGAGCCTTGCCGGCGAAGTGGTGGCCATCGAGCCCATGGCCATCTGGTGCAGCAACTGCAAGGCCCAGCAGGACAACGTCAAGTCCGCCTACCCCGAGATCGAGGCAGCCAGCGTGACCTACATCAGCCTGGGCATCGATCCGGGCGAGGACCCGGACGCACTGGCCAAGTACGCCGACCGCCGCGGCTACGACTGGCGTTCGTGCAGTCACCCGTCGAGCTCTCGCGTGAGCTGAGCGACCTCTTCGGCCCGCAGATCCTGTCGGCACCGTCCACACCACTCATCGTGCTCGATGCCGACGGCGAGGTCTTCACCCAGGAGTGGGGCTTCCACGGCCCCGAGCAACTGCTCGGCATCCTGAACGAAGCCTCCGCGACCGCCTGAGGAGGCTAGCGCTCCCGGCGCAGGTCGACCGAGTAGTCGACCGAGGCCCGCAGCTGGGCCAGGGACGCGGCCCAGATGGAGATGGCACGGGCGTATTCATCGAGGACCCGCTCATCAGCCACCTCGTACGGGCCGTCACTGAGATGCACCACGGAGCCGTAGCCGATGGGCCGGATCGAGACCGTCACCACGGTGGTGATGCCGCCCTCGACAGGGTGCGTCCAGCGGAACTTGAAGGTGTGGTTCGGCTCGGCCTCCAGCACGTCGACGTCGATGCGCAGGCGCGGGAAGACCAGCACGGAGCGGACGCCGGGCTGCAGCGAGCCTTCGACCGCTGGACGCCAGCCACTGGCGCACGGTCTCAGGGTCCGACCACGCCCGATAGACGCGCTCAGGCGGAGCGTCGACGATGCGCTCCATCTGGATCATGCGTGTGCTCATGGCCATCTCCTCGATCGTGCGCTCATCTTGCAGCAGATGACGCCCGCTTGCGTGGACGCTTCGGCTTGGTCTTGGCGGCTCGTCGCCCGTTCGAGGACGGCGTCACCGTCACGTCGGACAGCGGCACCACCGGCTCGCCCTTGAGCACGTGGGCGAGGTACTCGCCGGTGGCCGAGTCCTTGTTGGCCGCGACGTCCTCTGGTGTGCCCTGGGCCACGATGTGACCGCCGCGCGCACCGCCCTCCGGGCCCAGGTCGATGATCCAGTCGGCGGTCTTGATGACGTCGAGGTTGTGCTCGATGACGATGATGCTGTTGCCGTTGTCGACGAGCCGGTGCAGCACCTCGAGCAGCTTCTCGACATCGGCGAAGTGGAGTCCGGTGGTGGGCTCGTCGAGGATGTAGACGGTGCGGCCGGTGGCGCGGCGCGACAGCTCGGTGGCCAGCTTCACGCGCTGCGCCTCGCCACCGGAGAGCGTCGTGGCCGGCTGGCCCAGGCGGATGTAGCCAAGCCCGACTTCCACCAGCGTCTTGAGCTTGTTACGCACCTTGGGCACCGCGCTGAACACCTCCAGCGCCTCCTCGGCCGTCATCTTCAGAACATCTGCGATGGAGTGGCCGCGGTAGTGGATCTCCAGCGCCTCGCGGTTGTAGCGCCTGCCAGCACAGACCTCGCAGGGCACGTATACATCGGGCAGGAACTGCATCTCGATCTTGAGGATGCCGTCGCCCTTGCAGTTCTCGCAGCGGCCGCCCTTGACGTTGAAGCTGAAGCGGCCAGGACCGTAGCCGCGGACACGCGCCTCGGGCACGCCCGCGAAGAGCTCGCGGATGGGACCGAAGAGGCCCGTGTAGGTGGCCGGGTTGGAGCGTGGCGTGCGGCCGATGGGGCTCTGGTCGATCTCGACGATCTTGTCGACCGCCTCCGTGCCCTCGAGCGCGTCATGCGCACCTGGCTCCACGCGCGCACCGCTGACCGTGCGAGCCAGGGCCGCGTAGAGCACGTCCGTGACGAGCGTCGACTTGCCCGAGCCCGAGACGCCGGTGACGGCGGTGAACGTGCCCAGCGGGAAGCGCACGTCGAGGTGCTTGAGATTGTGCTCGCGCGCACCCTTCACCACGAGCGCCTTGCCGTTGCCCTTGCGACGCTGCTTCGGAACGGCCACCATCTGCTCGCCGCGAAGGTAGGCTCCCGTGACCGATCGCTTCGCTTTGAGCACGGCCCTCAGCGGTCCGCTGGCGATGACCTCACCACCGTGCTCGCCCGCAGCCGGCCCGATGTCCACGACCCAGTCGGCCATACGGATGGTCTCCTCGTCGTGCTCGACCACGATGAGCGTGTTGCCCATGTCGCGCAGCCGCACCAGCGTGGAGATGAGCTTGGCGTTGTCCTTCTGGTGCAGCCCGATGGTGGGCTCGTCGAGGATGTAGAGCACGCCCACGAGGCTGGAGCCGATCTGCGTGGCCAGGCGGATGCGCTGCGCCTCACCGCCGCTGAGCGTGGAGCTCGTGCGATCGACGGTCAGGTAGTCGAGGCCGACATCGGCGAGGAAGCCGAGACGGGCGCTGATCTCCTTGTTGACCATGCGGGCGATGGCCATCTCACGCTCGCTGAGCACGTCTGGCAGCGCTGACACCCAGGCCAGCGCATCGCTTACCGACATGGCTGCCACGTCGCTGATGTTGCGTTCCTCGATGGTCACGCCCAGCGCGTCGGGCTTCAGCCGCTTCCCATCGCAGGTGGGACAGTGGCGCTCGACCATGTACTTCTCGAGCTCGGTGCGGATGTAGTCCGATTCCGTCTCGCGGTAGCGCCGCTCGAGGTTGGTGACGACGCCCTCGAAGGTGGCCACGTACGAGTTCTCACCGCGGTCGTGCTTGTAGCGGACCTCGACCTTCTCGCTCTTCCTCGCGAAGAGCAGGTACTGCAGCGCTTCCGCTGGCAGGTCCTCGACGGGCGCGCGGTAGTCCCAGCCGTGGGCGTCCATGATCGCCTTCGTCGTCTTGAGCCGCCAGGAGAGCTCGGTGGGCACGGTCCGCCACGGCGCCATGGCCCCGTCGGGGATGGACTTGGAGCGGTCCGGGATGATGCGGTCGACCGCGAACTCGAGGCGGATGCCGAGCCCGGTGCAGTCGGGGCAGGCGCCATGGGGCGAGTTGAAGGAGAAGGAACGCGGCTCCAGCTCATCGATGGTGGTGCCGTCGTAGGCGCAGCTGTAGCGCTCGCTGTAGCGCTGCTCCTCGAACGAGCCCTGGTCGGCGGCGGCCACGAGCATGACCCCCTCCCCCAGTCGCAGCGCGGTCTCGACCGAATCGGCCAGGCGTCCGGCATCGGGATCCGGGTGGTCCGGCCCGAAGGGCTTGCCGTCCGCGTCGGCGTGCCGCACGACGAGCCGATCGACCACGACCTCGATCGAGTGCCGCTTGTACTTGTCGAGCGAGGTCGCATCGTCGAGATCCATCAACTCACCGTCCACGCGTACGCGCACGAAACCCTGCCGACGCGCAGCCGCGAAGAC
Organism: uncultured Chloroflexia bacterium; assembly: GCA_963731995.1. Classification (GTDB taxonomy): domain Bacteria; phylum Chloroflexota; class Limnocylindria; order Limnocylindrales; family CSP1-4; genus JAFMJV01. The sequence goes on along the minus strand of CAVSXV010000008.1, from coordinate 39,094 downwards.
GCGGTCGCCTTCGGTCTTGCGGTCCTTGATGAGCGGCCCGAGCACGAGGATGCGAGTCCCGTCGGGCAGCTTGCGGATGCGGTCGGCGATCTGCTGCACGGTCATGCGCGCGATCTCGCGCCCACACTCCGGGCAATGCGGGTGGCCCACGCGCGCGAACAGCAGGCGCAGGTGATCGTAGATCTCAGTCACCGTGCCGACCGTCGAGCGCGGGTTGCGTGAGGCGCCCTTCTGGTCGATCGAGATGGCCGGCGAGAGACCGTCGATCTGGTCGACGTCCGGCTTCTCCATCTGGCCCAGGAACTGCCGGGCATACGCGGACAGCGACTCCACGTACCGTCGCTGGCCTTCTGCGTAGATGGTGTCGAAGGCAAGGCTGGACTTGCCGCTGCCGGAGAGGCCAGTGATGACGATCAGCCGATCACGGGGCAGCTCGACATCGATGTCCTTGAGGTTGTGTTCACGAGCACCGCGAACGATGAGTCGGTCCTGGGGCACGCGCACAGTCTAGTGCAGACGACGCGTGTAGACCAGACGTTCTAATCGGAGCCGAGGTTTCACTCGTCTCCTGGCGGCCACGGGTGCGTCGCTCAGGCCTCGCCGCCGGATGCCTCGCCGCCGGACGTGTCCACAAGCGCATCGGTGGGCTCGTCGGCCCACCCCTCGGGCTCGGCGACCTGGCTATTCGGCGCCAGGAATGCGTTGGCCAGGAAGCCCGTCAGCGTACCGAAGACGCCCACGCCGACGACGATGATGCCCACGCCGAAGAACCGCCCCAGCTCGGTCACGGGGTACTGGTCGCCGTAGCCGACGGTCGACATCGTGACGATGACGTACCAGAGCGCGTCGCCAGCCGTCGTGATGTTGGCCTCACTGTTGGTTCGCTCAGCGGCCAGGATCGCGAGGCTGCCGAACTCCAGGACGAGGATGGCGATGAAGAACACGATGAGCAGACCGCCGGTGGCTCGGTCCTTGAAGAAGATCGACAGCGCACGTCCCAGCCCGCCCATGCGGCCCACGATGCGCATCACGCGCACGATGCGCAGGATGCGGGCGATCCGCAGCGTCGGGACGATGCTGACCAGATCGAGCCAACCGCGCCCATCCACGAAGTAGGCACGATCGTCGGTCGCGACCTTCAGGCGGCGTACGAAATCGATGGCGAAGACGATGATCAGGATGCCATCGATGGCGCTCACGACTTGGACGAGTTCGTCGGTGCGGAGGATGAGGGCCAACACGAGGTTGAAGATCGACAGGAGGGCGCAGCCGAGGACGAAGATCTCCCAGGGCATGCCCAGCAGGACCTGCCCATCTTCGGTCTGGCTGTTCCAGGGGATGGCGCCCACATCTGGGTCGGTGGTCATCGTTCACCTCCATCGTCGGTATGGCAGTCGCCCTCGTACGGTACCGAGGCCTCTGCCGCCGCGCGAGTCGACTGGGCACGGCTGCGTCCCGGTAGGCCCCGCGAACCGGATCGGCGCCGGTCGTGGACCGGTCGCCGCCCTGCCCGTCGAGCTCTACCATGTAAGCCATCAGTTCATGCTGCGCGAGGCCTCGGTCGCCGCGCACGGTCCACGCCGATCGGCCACACGGCCGCCCGTGGTCGACACTTGGGAGAGCGACATGCCTGAAGCCCCTCGAACCACCATCGTCGGCATGTGCCTGATCGGGGCTCTGCTCGGCGGGCCGACCGCCACAGCTGTTGCCGCCGAGGCGGAGGCCGTGGAAGCCACCGCGTGCCGTGCCGAGGTCGAGCCCAACGACTCGCTGGCCGAGGCGGTCACGCTGGAGGGCGCGCGTTGTGTTTCCGGGACATTGGTGGACGTCGACGACCAGGACGTCTTCATCTGGCAGGTCGACACTGAAGTGGCAGCGAGCACTTGGTCGTTGTCGCTGCGAGGCGTGCCCGGGACCGTCTCCACGGCCCGCGTCGTGCGGATCGACACCGATCCCGGGTCGAGCACCGCGGAGCTGGGGGCCGAGGTCGGGCGCGTGGCAACCGAACCGGATGGCACCGCGGCGACCGCCGCGACCGATCTCGTGGTCGAGGCCGGGACCTACGGGATCGTCATCGACCGTACCGACCCCGCAACGGGCGTTGCGTTGACCGAAGACCGCGGCTACGAGTTGCGATTGTCGCCGTCGATGACCACCGACACTGGCTCTGCGGACGTGGACGCAGTGACAACGGCCCGGATCGTGGTGGGGACCGCCGGAGAGGCAGCACCGGCACTCGGTGACGGCGTCGCGGTCGAGCTGTTGCTCGACACATCGGGGAGCATGCTGGAGCGCCTCGGCCAGACGACCAAGCTCGAGGTCGCGGAACGGAGCTTGACGCAGCTCGTCGACACGCTGCCCGCCGGCCTGACGGTGGCGCTGCGCACGTTCAAGGACAAGCCCAGGTCCTGCGCCACGGTCCTGCGCGTGCCGGCCGGGCCACTTCGCCCCAAGGCCATGAAGCGGACCATCCGCGATGTGCCCACCCGCAAGGGCACGCGGACACCCATCGCCAAGGCCATCTCCAAGGTTCCGCAGGACATGCAGGATATCGATGGACACCGCGTCGTGGTGTTGGTCACCGACGGCAAGGAGGACTGCGGAGGCGATCCTGCGTCGGCGATCGCGGCGCTGGCTGAGAGCGGCTACACCTCGGCCGTACACATCATCGGCTACGCGCTCCCTGATGACGAGGACGTCGGTGCTGCCCTCGCCGAGTGGGCCGCGCTCGGGGGCGGCCGCTACTTCGAGGCACCTGACCGGCCCAGTCTCGACGCTGCCCTCGCATCCGTGAGCGCCGCGCCTTACCTCGTCTTCGACTCGGCTGACGTGTTGGTCGCACAGGGCGTCGTCGGGGACGAGGGCGTCGAGCTTGAGGCCGGGACCTATCGCGTGGAGATCCTCGCTGACCCGATGTCGAGTGAGGTCGTCGAACTGGAAGCCAGCACCGTGGTGGAGGTGCCCCTCGGGTCGGGAGACGCCGCCGGAGAGTGAGCCGGCCGCTGCCCGACGACCGTCGGGTCGCCTCTCGCGAGCCTCGCACGGAGCCGCAGCCAGGGATGCGAGGGTGGCGCCTGAGCCTGACGCGGGTCGTCGATGGCCGCCGATTGATGATTCCCCGCCACCGATCGCTCGGTACCATGCGCCAGTGAGTCGCATCAAGTTGCCCGAATTCATCCATGAGGTCATCGATGACCCGCGTCAGCGCGGCATCCTCCTGGCCGGATCCTTGGCGCTCTTCGCGGTGGGGCTGGTCCCGCGCGTGCTCTCCCCCGGACTACCGACGGCCCAGGCAGCCCTGCGCACGCAGCCGGAGCTGCAGAACCTGTTCGTGCTCCTGGCCTTCGCCTCCACGGCCACGGTCCTCCTCGGCGGCCTGGCCAGCGACGTGCTGCGGCGACGCGCCCTGCTCGTCGGCGGGCTGGCCATCATGGCCGGCACGTCCCTCGTGGCCGTGGTGGTCGACAGCGGGCCTGTCTTCTATGCGGCCAACTTCATCGGCATCGCGGCCGCGGGCGTGGTGCTCACCTTCGGTATCGGGTCGGTCGCGGTGGCCTACGAAGGGATTCCTCGTGCCACCGCCCTCGGCTTCGTCTATGGCGCCTTCGGAGCCGGGTCGGCGGCTTCACCGGCGCTGCTCACGCTCTTTCCGCGGCTGATCCCCAGTGGTGAGCCGGGGGTGCCCTCGATCTTCACCTTCGAGACCGCGGTTGCCTACGGTGTGACGGCCGTGGCTGCCGGGGTCGCCATGTGGGCTGCGCTGCGCTACATGCCGCGTATCCCGGGCAGCCTGCCGGCCAGCCCCCGGCTCGTGGCCGGCGTCGCGATCTGGTCGATGTCGGTCCTGGCCATCGTGAGTGGCGTGGTGGCCATCGGTGGCGAGGGCGGCGTCGTGGTGCCCATCATGCTCGTCGTCGGCGGTGCCGTCGGCCTGTCCAGCCTGGCCTGGCGACGCGCTCGCACAGCGGAGGCTGTCGAGGCCCTTCGACTGGACCGGCGCGCCCTGGGGACGGCGCTGGCTGTGGGCGTGGCCATCGGCTTCGCCCAGGCCGTGCCGCTGATGCTCTTGCCGGTCGTGTTCGAGTACGCGCTCGGCTACGGCACCTTCTTTGCCATCCTCGCGATCGCGCCCTTCGCCATCGCCCTGTTGCTTGCGGGCCCGGTGGCGGGCATCCTGCTCCGCCGCTTCGGCCCGCGCGGGATCATGTCCCTGGGCACGCTGGCGGTGGGCCTCGCCAACCTGCTCCTGGCCCTCGTGCTGACCGCCATCGTCGGCTTCGTGCGCCGCTTCTACCAGGACAATCCGGACTCGGCTCAGGTGGTGCTCGATGCGGCCAGCTACCTGCTCTTCGTCGCCCCGCTCGTGCTCGTCGGCGCCGGCTTCGTGCTCGGGACCACCGTGCGAACGGCCATCGTCTTCGCCAGCACACCGCGAGGACTGTCGGCTTCGGCCGCGGGCATCAACGAGGCCTCCGTCGGCCTGGGCTCACGCATCGGCATCGTCACGGCCACGACGTTGCTGGCGACTGCGGCCGTCGCCAGTGCCCGCGAGATCGCCGAGCGACGGGCACCAGAGGCCGCCGCTGCGCTGGTCCGCGAGTTCGAGCAGACCCTGTCGTCGCTGGGCACGCCCCGCTTCAAGGAGGTCTACGGGGCCACGCTCGAAGGCAGCGAGCCGATCAAGTCGGCCGCCTACTCGGTCGCCTACCTCGACGGCGTGGTCGCGGCGTTGGTGCTGAGCGGGATCGTCGGCGTCCTTGGCGCCGCGCTTGCCTGGTTCCTCATCGGTCGACGCGACCCCATCCAAACGGTCTTCGACATGCAGGATGAGCGGGCAGGCGTAGATCAGGCGCCCCTGCCGACGGGCGGTCGCGCCGCGGAGTGACAGGTCCGGCAGGCATCATCGTCTGCCGGGACGCTCGACGGTCGGGTCGCGCACTTCCACCGCGCTGCTGGCCCCCGACTTCGCAGGTATGCTGTCGGCAGCCGACGGTGTAACGGTCCACGCGCTGCTGGAGCCGTTCGCAACCGGGCCAACATCATCCGATGTGGTCGATGCCGGATCGCCGTCGTGGCTTCATCTTGAGGTCACAGGACACCTCGGGTGCCCATGGCTTGTCAACAGATAGACGAAGGAGAGATATGAGCGAAGACGAGAAGGACCAGACCACGCCGGCCGCCGAAGGCGAGGTCGTGACCACCGGTGCGGACGGGTCCGTTTCCGGGATCGTCGTCGGCGAAGCGGACGCCAGCGGTGCCACCGTCGTGGCCGCGATCGGTGACGAGACCGGGGTCAAGGCCGTGGCGGCCATGGACACCGACTACTTCAACACGGTGCTGGTCGCGGACTTCGCCGACGATGCGGCCGCCAACGCCGCCTACATGGCGCTGCTCGAGGCCGAGATCGGCGGCACGCTGCGCATCGACGGCGTACTCACCGCCCATGCCAACGAGAAGGGCAAGATCAACATCGACAAGCTGACCGAGCACAGCACCAAGACCGGTGTGAAGTGGGGCGCGGCTGCGGGTCTTGCGGTCGGCATCCTCTTCCCGCCGGCCATCATCGGCTCGATGGTCTCCTGGGGCGTCGCGGGCGGCGTGCTGGGCAAGCTGCGCAACCTGCACCACCGCCACCAGGTCTCGAACCAGCTCGATGGCGCCCTTCAGCCCAACCACTCCGGCATCATCGCGCTGGTCCACGCGGTCGACGTGGACAAGGTGAAGGCGCAGATCCCCGAGGCCACCAAGGTGACCACCGCGGACGTCGACGAGACCACCGCCAAGGACATCACCGAAGCTGCCAAGCAGGCCGACGAGCAGCCCGCCAGCTAGCCCACGGGTCAGCCGCTCGGCAACTCAGCGGGGCCGCGAAGACGCGGCCCCGCTCTTCATGCGCGCGAACTCGAGCGCGTCCGCGAGCGCTGCCCGCCACAGCACGGTCGGGTCGGTCATCGACGCCTTCTCGGTCGTGCCCCCGTTCGCTTGATGACGTTGGGTGTCACGCGGCGGTCCCACGTCGGCTTGTCCAGCCAGCGCGCCATCCAGCCCTCGTCGTCATCCTCGTGCGCATCCTTGAGACCCGGGAACACGTCGGCGGCCGTGCCCTCGTCGATCTCGACGGGCTCCTCGCCGGCGGGCAGCACCCTGACCTCGGTGACCTCCAGGGCCGACTCCTCCGTTCCGGCCGCGCCGCTCACCCGCCTTCCGTGCCGCTGCGCGCTCTGATGGCTTGGCCGTCGGCGAGGGCGCGCGTCCCCTTCCCTGCTGCCTTCTCGGCGTCCTTCAGCACCGCCACCGAGGCATCCTGCTCGAGCACCCGCAGACGGATATCCTGGACCTCGTCACGCAACGCGGCGGCCCGCTCGAACTCGAGCTGCCTGGCCGCGTTCTTCATCTCCGCCTCGAGCTGCGCGACCAGCTTCTCGATCTCCGCCTGGCCCAGCTCGGAGAGCTCCTTCCCATCGGAGCCTCGACCCGCGGGACGCACCTGCGACCGCAGCCAGACGGTCGTTGATGTCGCGGATCTCCTTGACGATGGTCTGCGGCTCGATACCGTGTTCCTCGTTGTAGGCCTGCTGGATCGCCGCGGCGGCGGTCCGTCTCATCGATCGCCACCTGCATCGATTCGGTGATGCGGTCGGCGTACATCACGACCTCGACCACCGGTGTTGCGTGCCGCGCGGCCGATGACCTGGATGAGCGACCAGGCGCTGCGCAGGAAGCCTTCCTTGTCCGCGTCGAGGATGGCCACCAGCGTGACCTCCGGCAGGTCGATGCCCTCGCGCAGCAGGTTGATGCCGACCAGCACGTCGTAGACGCCCAGGCGCAGGTCGCGCAGGATCTGGACACGCTCGAGCGTGTCCACCTCGCTGTGCAGGTACGAGACCTTGCACGCCCATCTCGTGCAGGTAGTCGGCGAGGTCCTCCGCCATGCGCTTGGTGAGCGTCGTGGCCAGCACGCGCTCGCCGCGCTCGACGCGCTCCTTGATGCGGTCGATGAGGTCGTCGATCTGGCCCTCGGTGGGTCGCACCTCGATGGTCGGGATCGACGATGCCGGTGGGCCGGATGAGCTGCTCCACCACGCGCTCCGAGCGCTGCAGCTCCCAGGGGCCGGGCGTGGCGCTCATGTGCACGACCTGGTCGAGGTGGGCCTCGAACTCCTCGAACGTCAGCGGCCGGTTGTCCAGCGCGGACGGCAGGCGGAAGCCGAAGTCGACGAGGACCTCCTTGCGGGTGCGGTCGTTCTTGTACATGCCCGCGACCTGCGGGATGGACATGTGGCTCTCGTCGATGACGAGCAGCCAGTCGGGCGGGAAGTAGTCGAGCAGCGTCCACGGCCGTGAGCCGGCCTCCCGCCGCGCGAGGTGGCGAGAGTAGTTCTCGATGCCCGAGCAGAACCCCAGCTCGCGCATCATCTCGAGGTCGAAGGTGGTGCGCTGGCGGAGCCGCTCGGCCTCCAGGACCATGCCCTTCTTCTCGAGCTCCCCGACGCGCTGCTCCATCTCCGCATCGATGTCGTCGATGGCCAGCGACCAGCTTCTCCTGCGGCGTGACGTAGTGCGAGGCGGGGTAGACGTTCAGCTCCTTGCGCTCGGCGAGGACCTCGCCGGTCAGCGGGTCCAGCTCGGTCACGCGCTCGACCTCATCGCCGAAGAACTCGACGCGCGCGATGAAGTCGTCATAGGCCGGCTGCAGCTCGAGGGTGTCGCCACGGACGCGGAACTTGGCCCGCGAGAGGGCCTGGTCGTTGCGCGAGTACTGCAGGTCCACCAGCTGGCGCAGCACGCCGTCGCGCCGATAGCGTCCGCCGACTCGCAGCCGCAGGACGGTGGCTCCGTAGTCGACCGGCGCACCCAGGCCGTAGATGCAGGACACGCTGGCCACGATGATCACGTCCGTGCGCTCGAACAGCGCCCGCGTGGCAGCGTGGCGCAGCTTGTCGATCTCGTCGTTGCGGCTGGAGTCCTTCTCGATGTAGGTGTCGCTGCGGGGCAGGTACGCCTCCGGCTGGTAGTAGTCGAAGTAGCTGACGAAGTACTCGACCGCGTTGTCCGGGAAGAAATCGCGGAACTCGCTGTAGAGCTGCGCCGCGAGCGTCTTGTTGTGGGCCAGCACGAGGGTGGGCTTGTTGACCTGCTCGATGACCTACGATGATGGTGAAGGTCTTGCCCGTGCCGGTGGCGCCCAGCAGGACCTGGTGCTTGGCTCCCTTCGCGGATACCCTCGACCAGCTGCTCGATGGCCTGCGGCTGGTCGCCGGTGGGCTGGAAGGGTGCGACGAGCTCGAACTCCGGCATGCGCCGCGATGATACCCGAGACGCGCCCGAAACAGAACAGTCGTTCGACCCAGCGACGCGGCCGCCGGACGCGGCTCGGCTACCGCGGGAGGCCCTACGCTGGTGCGGTCCATGCCGGTCCACGGGGGTGTGGGGCAGAAAAGAGTCCTATGGGCCGCTACCCGATGGGTCCATGGCAGGCAGGACCGGCGGCGCCGATGCTGGCGACTGCACGGGTAGGGCGCAGCGCGTCCTCCGACTGCCCCGTAGACCCGCGACTTGCGCACAGGAGCCTGCCACCATGGAGATGGAGTTCAAGGACAACAGCCGACGCCGGACGTTGGTGCTTGTCGTCGGAGTGCTGCTCGCCCTCGGAGCCGGCGCGGCCGCGTTCATGCTCAGTAGCCAGGGCCAGGAAGAGCCCGAGACCGTCTTCCCCACGCGCGAGGTCGTCGTCGCGGCGGACTTCATCCCTGCTCGCGAGACCATCCAGTTCGACATGCTCGTGCCGCGCCAGGTGCCAGATCGACGAGTCCAACGCCGGCGCCTTCACCGATCCGGCCGAGGTCGCCGGCAGCGTGGCCGCCATCTCGATCCTCGCGAACCAGCCCATCACGCCGTACATGCTGGCTCAGGCCCAGACGGCCGGCTCGCTCGACATCCTCGAGCCGGACGAGACCATCGCCCCGGACTCACCGATCCTGCGCGCGGTCAGCCTCAACGTCCCCAACGACCGTGCCGTCGGCGGCTTCATCACCACCAACGATCGCGTCGACGTCATCGCCACCTTCCCCATGTCGGTAGACCTGCCGGTCGACCCCGAGACGGGCGCGGTCACGCAGACCGATCCGGAGACGGGCGCGACCTTCACCTACATCCCGGGCTCATCGACCAAGCTCATGTGGCTCGACGTCAAGGTCATCACGCGGCCGGAGGACAGCAGCACCTACATCGTCCGCACCGACCTGCAGACGGCCGAAGAGATCGCCCACGCCCAGAACCAGGGCGCCCAGTTCACCATGGCCCTGCGGCCCGAGACGGACATCCGCGACGTGGACCGCTCCAACTACGGTGAGACGACCGATACGCTGGTCACCCGCTACAACTTCCGCGTCCCCGAGACCATCGACGGCACGGTCTACCCGCAGCCGATCGCCTACCCCTCGCCCTTCCCGGCCGAGCCGTACCTCGACCTCACCGTGGCGCCGTCGCCCTCGCCGGACGCGGCCCTCATCGAGATCGACGTCGACGCGAGCCCGACCGTACGACGGCCTGGTCGACGAGAGCCCGCTCCCCGAGGAGTCGCCCGCTCCCTAGGGGCGCTCCACCGGTCCCCAGATGGGACCGGCGAACCTCGGCGCAAGTACATCCGCGAGTGCGTCCTCGACGCGCTCGCGGATGTCTTCCTTCGTCCCGCTCGTGTCGAAGCGGCGGGACGCGTGCGGAGCCAGGCGCTCGGCCAGGTCCGTCCCCTGCGCGGCCAGCCGGCGCTCCACGTCGGCCGGCGTCCATGCCGCGGCCCGCGAGCCGCTCGCGCTGCACCTCCGGCGCGCACTCGATGAGCCAGACCTCGTCGCAGCGGGCGGCCAGGCCGCCTTCGACCAGCTTGATGGCCTCGACGACCACGAACGGATCGCCATCGCGGGCGGCACGATCGAGGCGCTCCTCGACCAGCGTCCGCACGCGCGGGTGCACGATGGCCTCGAGATCACGCAGCGCGGCCTGCATCGCTGAAGACGACGTCACCGAGCGCCGCCCGATCGAGCGCGCCCGAGCCCTCGAAGACGTCGTCCCCGAAGCGGTCGCGGATGGCGTTGAGCGCCGGCTGGCCGGGAGCGGTCACCTCGCGCGCGAGCGCATCGGCATCGACCACGGCCCCGCCCAGCTCGCCGAGCATGGCGGCCACGGTGGACTTGCCGCAGCCGATGGGCCCGGTGAGGCCGATGACGACCGGCCGTCCGCCGCGCATCGATCGCCCTGGCCCATGCGGCTCGTCCTCGTTCATCGTGGTGCTCGCTCCTCGAGTGTGAGCCAGGCGTCCTCGGCCTGGTTGAGCGCGCCGTCGACCTCGGCCAGCTCGCTGCCCAGTCGGCGCAGCTCGACGAAGTTGGACTGCACGCCCGGATCCTCGAGCGCCGACTCGAGCGCTGGCCTTGCGCTCGCCCAGTCGGTCGATGTCGGCCTCGATGCGCTCGTGCTCGCGGCGATAGGCGTCCTTCGAGAGGCTGCCGCGGCCCGCTCGGCTCGGCTCGACGTGCCGGAGTCGGACGAGGCCGTTCGGTACGGCCGCTCGGTCGCGCTGCGGGCAGGTGCACCGCGGGCAGCTGTCGTCGCGCGAGGGCCCCGGCCGCGGTCCAGCCATCGGCCACGGCCGCCCGCCACTCGCGGTAGCCACGATCGAAGGGTGCCACCACGGCCGGCTCCTGCGAGGCCGGAAGGCTCCACCACCCACAGGCGATCGCAGGTCGACTCCAGCAAGCGGCGATCGTGGGAGACGACGATGAGCGTCGCGCCAGACTCGCGCAGGAAGGCCTCGAGCGCCTCCCGTGCCGCGATGTCGAGGTGGTTCGTGGGCTCGTCGAGCAGGAGCAGGTTGACCGCGCCCACGCCCAGCAGCGCCAGCTCCAGGCGCGATCGCTCGCCGCCCGAGAGCTCGCTCACCGGCTTGAGCACGTCGTCGCCACGGAACAGGAAGCGAGCGAGGTACGAGCGCGCCGCTCCCGGCGTGACCGGCGCCACCGACGTGAGCGCATCGAGCACGTTCGAGCCCGGCGAAGGGCCGGTCGCGCAGCTGCGAGAGATAGCCGGGCATGACGTTCTTGCCGATGCGCACGAAGCCCTCGAGTGCCCGCAGCTCCCCCGCGATCGTGCGCAGGAGCGTCGACTTGCCGGCGCCGTTGGGCCCGACCAGCCCGATGCGGTCGCCGCGCCGGACCTCCAGGCGCCCGACCCGGGTGATGGGCACAGCCGCCCCACCGTCATTCGCCGGATAGCCGCAGAGCACGTCCTCGACCGAGACCACGATCTCGGCCGAGCGCGCCGGTGCCGCACCCATCAGGCTCGAGCCCGGCAGGCTCAGCTTGGCGTTGGCGCGGGGCACGTCGACCTGGCTCGCGCGCAGTGCCTCGAGGCGCCGCTCGTGCTCGTGCATCTTCACGTGCTTGCGCTGGCTGCGATAGCGCTGCACGAGCTCCTCCTCGCGCTCGATGGCCGCGTCGGTCGAGCCGGCCATGCTGCGCGCCCGCGCGTCGGCCGACTCGCGCTGGAGCAGGTAGGCCGAGTAGGCGCCCCGGAACGATGGCCAGGCGACGGTCCCGCAGCTCCCAGATGCGCTCCACGACGTTGTCGAGGAAGGCCCGGTCGTGTGAGGCCACGAGCAGCGCGCGGTCGCGCTTCACGAGCGTCATCTCCAGCCACTCGAGCGCGGCGATGTCGAGGTGGTTGGTGGGCTCGTCGAGCATCAGCAGGTCGGGGTCGGCCACCAGCAGCCGGGCCAGGGCGACGCGGGTCTGCTCGCCGCCGGAGAGCTCCGACGGCTTGTGGTCCCAGTGGCTGCGCGGGATGCCCAGGCCGGCCAGTGCCTCCTGCACGCGCTGGTCGAGGTGATAGCCGTCGGCGGCCTCGAAGCGCTCGCGCAAGGAGGCGTAGGCCGGCGTCTGCACGGCCTCGGCACCGCGCGCCTCCAGCTCGGCCAGCTCGCTGCTCCATGCGCTCGACCTCGGCTGCACCAGCCGCGCACGATCGCGCGGACCGTGGGCGCCTCGATGAAGCGCGGATCGAGGTTGGCCTCCTGGGTCAGCAGCCCGATGCGCAGGCCCTTGGCCGTGTGGACCGTGCCCGCCGTCGGCCTCCTCGCGCCCGGCGATGATCTCGAGCAGCGTCGTCTTGCCGGCGCCGTTGCCGCCCACCAGCCCGACTCGCTCGCCGCGAGCGAGGGCGGCCGTGACCGAATCGAGGATGACGAAGTCGCCGATCTCGCGGCGCACCCCGTCGAGGCGGAGGATGGACATGCGACCAGTGTGCCCGCTACGACGCGGGCACGGGTCCGCCCAGCTCCGACCAGTTGCGACCGCGACGCGCCGAGCGTCGGGCCCCACGCGCGAGCGCAGCATTGGTGCCGATGCGGTCGGCCGTCGGGCAGCCGCTGACACCAGGAGCAGAAGTGGGTGCCGCGCGCATTGAGCTCGAAACGGCGGATGGGCCGGCCGCAGCGGTGGCAGGGCAGGCCCGTGCGCTGGTAGACGTCGAGGTGCTCCTGCATCTCGCCGTCGCCCTCGGGCGCGGTGTAGTCGTCGACCGACGAGCCGCGACGATCGATCGCCTCGCCCATGACACTGCGGACGGCCTCGTAGAGCCGGCGCTCCTGGTCGGCGTTGAGCGAGTCGGCCGAGCGCAGCGGGTGCAGGCGCGCGCGCCACAACGACTCGTCGGCATAGATGTTGCCCACGCCGGAGATGAACGACTGGTCCAGCAGGGTCGACTTGAGCCGCCCGCGGCGGCGGCGCAGGCGCTCCCGGAAGACCCGCACCGTGAAGTCGTCGGCGAGTGGCTCCGGACCGTGCAGGCCGAAGAGCTCACCCTCATCGCCCGCACCGAGGATCGTGCCGTCAGCGGCCCGCCGGTAGAGCCCTACGCGCCCGAACTTGCGCACGTCGCGGAAGAGCAGCCAGCGCGGACCGTCGGTCCATCCGCCGCCGGCGACCGGGCCGCCGTCGAGGGTCAGTCGCAGATGGACGTGCTTGTCGTGGGGCGTGCCTTCGGGCAGCACGAACAGCTGGCCGGTCATCTTCACCTGGATGGCCAGGACCTGGTCGTCGTCAAGGTCGAGCACCAGCCACTTCGCCCGCCGCCCGACGCGGTCGATGCGTCGGCCGCTGACTCGCCCGACAAAGGCCGCCGGTGCGGGCTCGCGGATGACCGACTCCCAGTCCCACCAGGCCTCTGCGATCGTGGCGCCTTCCACCAACGGCGCCAGGTCGCGCGCCATGGTCTCGACCTCGGGCAGCTCCGGCATCGGCGGCTAGACGCGCTCCAGCAGACGTCATCGACTCCCAGTCGTCGCCGGCCTTGATGTCGACGTCCAGTGGCACGTCAAGCTTGAGGGCGCCCTCCATCACCTCGCGAACCACCGGCGCCAGGGCCTTGACCTCGCCACGCGGCACCTCCAGCAAGACCTCGTCGTGCACGGAGAGCAGCATGCGCGCGGGGGCGCGATCGGCCGACAGCCGCTCGTGGAGTCGGATGAGCGCGATCTTCATGATGTCCGCAGCCGTGCCCTGGATGGGCATGTTGATGGCCATGCGCTCGCCGGCCTGGCGCAGCTGGGAGTTGCGCGCCGACAGCTCGGGGATCCAACGCCGACGCCCGAGCAGCGTCTCGACGTAGCCCTGCTCGGCCGCGATCTGCTTGATGTGGACCATGTAGCGGCTGATGCCGGTGTAGGCCCCGAAGTAGGAGTCGATGAAGGCTCGAGCCTCCTCGCGCGGGATGCCGGCGCGGGTGGCCAGCCCGTAGTCGCTCATGCCATAGGCCAGTCCGAAGTTGACCATCTTGGCCATCGAACGCTCGTCGGCGGTGACGTCCTCGGGCTCCTTGTGGAGGACGCGCGCGGCCGTCTCACGATGGATGTCAGCGCGCCGCGCGAAGGCCTCCTTGAGGTGCTCGTCACCCGAGACGTGGGCGATCACACGCAGCTCGATCTGGCTGTAGTCGGCCGCGAGCAGGACGAGGTCATCGCCGCCAGCCACGAAGGCCGAGCGGATCTTGCGCCCAAGGTCGCTGCGGACCGGGATGTTCTGCAGGTTGGGATCTGCCGACGAGAGGCGGCCGGTCGAGGCCACCGCCTGCTGGAAGGTCGTGTGCAGCCGCAAGGTGGTCGGGTCGATCATCGCCGGCAGCGCGTCGACGTAGGTCGACTTCAGCTTCGTGTAGATCCGCCAGTCGAGCAGCATCGGCACCATCGGATGGGCCTCGCGCAAGCCTTCCAGCACCGCGGCGGCCGTAGAGTAGCCGGTCTTGGTGCGTTTGCCCTTGGGCAGGTCCAGCTCGTAGAAGAGCACCTGCTCGAGCTGCTTGGGGCTGCCCAGGTTGAACTCGTGGCCGACCGAGGCGTAGATGTCCTCCTGCAGGCGAGCGATGGTCTCGCCGAAGGTCGTGGCCAGCTCATCGAGCGAGCTCCGGTCGAGGGCCACGCCGGTGGCTTCGAGGTCGGCCAACACCGGCACCAGCGGGAGCTCCAGCTCGTCGAGGATCCGGCGCAGCTCGGGCTGCTCGTCGAAGGCCGAATCAAGCGCTTCCTGGGCCGCCGACACCGCCGCCGCCTGGACCACCGCCGCGCCGGCAGGGTCGAGCTCGCCGACCGCGGGCAGCGCGACCTCCAGCCGCTCCGCACAGATATCGGCCAGCGACTGGCTGCGCAGGGCCGCGTTGAGGATGTAGGCCGCGATCTGCGTGTCGAAGGCAAGCGCTGAGAGCGATGCTCCCGACGCGCTCAGCGACGTCGAGGCACGGGGATCCCGCTGTCCGAGCTGCCACACCAGCAGCGGCTTCAGCTCGTGACCGACCAGCGGCCGACCCGACGCGAACACAGTGGCCCCGAGGGCCCGCGCGTCATCGTCGACAGCCGCGACGACCCGACCATCCTCACCAGCCACGGCCAGGGCCAGCAAGGTGCCACGACGCGGGCGGACGTCGTCGAAGACGGCTCCGACCACCAGCTCGGACTGCCCCTTCAGCCAGCCCTCGAGGTCGTCGATCGACCCGGGTGAGTCAACGGCGGTGGGGTCCGAGAGGATGGTATGCAGTCGAGCCGACGGATCGAGGCCGGCCGTCGAGACGGGCACGACCGTCCCTTCCGCGGTCTTCGCGGCACCCGAAGCGACGGCCCCGAAGTCGAGCGTCAGCTGCAGGCCGCTGCCGGACGAACCGGTCGTGGTGCTGGGCACCCTGGGCGCACGGCCGGCCACCTGCACGGCCGGCACCGGTCCGTGCCGGTCCGCCTCCTTGAGCAAGTCGCCAGGCGCCGGAGCGTCTTCGCCCTCGACGCCGGGCAGTCGCTCCACGAGCGACCGGAACTCGTACTCGCGGAACAGGCGGATGACCTCTTCGCGGTCGTAGTCGCCGAGGCGGGCCGAGGCCAGGTCGAGCTCGATGGGTGCCTCCCGATCGATGGTCACGAGCTCACGCCAGAGCATCACCTCATCACGATGGTCCACGAGCTTCGCGCGCAGCTTGTCGGGCTTGACCTCGTCGATCCGCTCGTACACCTCGTCGAGCGACCCGTAGGTCGTGAGCAGCTTGGCCGCCGTCTTGTCACCGACGCCGGCGAGTCCCGGGATGTTGTCGGTCGAGTCCCCCTTGAGGGCCTTGAAGTCGATCATCTGTCCCGGCTCCAGGCCGTAGCGCTCAGCGATCCGCTCTGGGTCATAGATGACCGTGGAGTTGACGCCCATGCGCGTGGTCATCAGCTTGGTCCGCTCGGTGACCAGCTGGAGCATGTCGAGGTCACCCGAGACGATGATCGTCTCCAGCCCTTCGGCCTCCGCCTGGCGTGAGAGCGAGCCGATGAGGTCATCGGCCTCGAAGCCCTCCATCGCGAAGATGGGGATGCCGAAGGCCGCGAGCGTCTCACGCACGATCGGGAACTGGTCACGCAGGTCGTCGGGGGTGGGCTTGCGCGTGGCCTTGTAGGCCTCGTAGCGGTCGGCGCGGAACGAACGGCCGACGTCGAAGCAGCACATCACATGGTCGGGTCGCATGTCGGCGAATCCACGCAACACGATGGACCAGAAGCCGAACGCGGCGTTGACCAGCTGCCCCTTGCTCGTCGTCAGCGGGGTCTCGTACAGCGCGAACCAGGCTCGATAGATGAGGCTGTGCGCGTCGAGCAACATGAGCCGTTCCACGGCTCCGAGTGTAGCCGTGGGCGAGGACGGCTATCGCAGCAGCGGGTCGCGCGAGCGCTTCGCCAGCCAGCCCACCAGCAACAGCCCACCGCCGCCGAGGGCGAGCAGCAGGCCAAGGATCATGAGCAGCTCGCCGGAGCTGGAGTCGTCGACGACGAGGGCATCGGTGTCCGAGGCGGTCATCGTTCCCTCGCCGACCTTCGCAGCTTCCGGGACGAGTGCAGGAGCGCTCGAGGCAAGTGCCGCCTCGTCGGCCGGCTCTTCGGCGATGGTGTCAAGGTTGGCTGCCCCTTCGAGGGCAAGGTCGTCGTGCGCGTCGGCCTTGAGAGCGGCGTCGGACTCCAGAACGGCGTCGGAGGCGAGCCCGCCATCGTTCACCGCGGCCGCTGGCGGCGCCAGCTCGGCGACGCCTGGCTCGGGACGCTCCTCCTCCGGCGGGGCGACCTCACTGGCGATCGACTTCTGGGCTGCGCGCTCGGACGTGCCGGCCTGGTGCTCGGGCAGGGCCTCGAAGAAGTCGAGATCCGCCGGCAGGCGCTCGGCCTCGTCGACACCAAGCGCATCCCCCAAGTCCTCCTCGACGGTCGACTGGGCAGCTGGTGCCTCGCCGGATGGGGAAGCCGGCACCGGCTCATCGTAGGTCACGAAGTTGGGCTCCGCCTCCACCGTGATGGAGGCGCCGTCGGGCCAGGCGTAGCCGGCGACCACGAAGATGAGCCCGATCGCGAGCACGCCAGCCGCGGCGGGCTGGAAGGCTCGAGCGTTCGGCAGCGAAAGGCGTCGCAGGAAGCGAGTCAGCGCGTTGCCAGACAGCTCCTTGGCCTGCTCGGGGCTGAGGCGGAAGTCCCGGCGCCTGGGCGGGACCGGCTCGTGCGCCACCGCAGCAGAGACGGCGCGCAGGTCGGCCGCCAGCGCAGCGCAGGCAGGGCAGCCGCCGACGAGCCGCTGGGCCTCGTCTCGCTGTTCCGCAGCGAGCGGGTCGCCCGCGGCCAGCTGCGCCACGAGCAGCGCGTCGTGACGCTCGTGGTCGGCGGGGGGGCAAGGGGCGAGGGCGTGACATGTCGCTCATGAGACGTCGCTATCCACGGAACAGTTCCATGCTCGGTCCCAGGCAGTCGCGCAACGCCAGCCGGCCACGGTGGATCCGTCGACTTGACGGTGCCCACGCTGACGCCGGTGATGGCCGCGATCTCGCTGTAGTCGTAGCCCTGCACATCGAAGAGCACGATGGCTGCTCGCTGGTCCTCGGTGATGCCCTCCATGCAGCGAGCGATGGCGGCGCGCTGCTGGCCTGCCAGCGAGACCTGCTCGGGCCCCTCCGACGCCGGTGCGGGCGGCTGCCAGGCGTCATCCTCCCACTCGGGATAGGGCTCGCTCGGACGGCGAGCTCGCTTTCGCAGCATATCGCGCGCGGCATTGATGGCGATGCGCGTCAGCCAGGCCCGAAACGATGGGCCGCTGAACCGCGCGAGATTGCGATAGGCGCTGAAGAACGCCTCCTGCACGGCATCCTCCGCGACCCCCTGGTCGCGCACCACGCGAACGGTCATGGAGTACAGGTAGTCCTGGTAGAGCGTGACCAGGTCGTTGAAGGCGTCCAGGTCCCCTCCCAGCGCGGCTGTCGACGAGCGCCTGGTCGCGGGCGTTCTCGGCCGCGCGGTCCATCGTCGGGGTCAGAGCCAGCCGCGGCGCCGGAAGAGCAGGACCATGCCCAACAGCAGGACCGTCATCACGATCATGATGGCCCAGAACATGGAGGGCGTCCCCTCGCCCGGGAACCCGACGTTCATGCCGAACAGGCTCGCGAGCAGGGTCATCGGCAGGACGATGACGGTGATCGAGGTCAGCACCCGGAGCGTGTCGTTGGTGCGATGGCTGATGCACCGACTCGTTCGAGTCCTCGAGGCCCTCCATGACCTCCTTGTATTCTCGAGGGTGTCCCAGATGCGCTCGGAGGCATCGATGACGTCGTCGAAGTAGACGTCCAGCTCCTCGGGCGCGACCACGTCCATGGCCCGTTCGAGGTCACGGAAGGCGACGCGCTGCGGCCGCACGATGCGGCGGAAGGTGATGATCTCCTGCTTGGCGTTGGAGATGTCGCGCACGATCTCGTCGGACTTGCCCTCGAAGATGTCGTCCTCGATGCGCTCCAGCTTCTGGCCCATCTTGCGCAACATCGGGAAGGCATGCGTCGACCGCGTGGTCGACGATCTTGTAGAGCAGGAACGGGGCGCCCTTCTCGAAATAGCCCTCGCGCACCTCCTCGCTCTCCCAGCAGCGGGCGAAGAGCGAATCGATGGGCTCAAGGTCGTTGTTGGGTAGCGAGATGACGTAGTCGGGTCCGACGAAAAGGTCCAGCTCGACGACGTTGAGGCGCTCGCGATCGCGGTCGTAGCGCGGGAACTGGAGCACGACGAAGAGGTAGTCGTCGTAGCGGTCGACCTTGGGGCGCTGGTTGCGCGAGTAGATGTCCTCGTAGTCGAGGGGGTGGAACTCGAAGTGCCGCTCGAGCCACTCCTGGGCATAGTGGCGTGGCTTGGGGATGTGGATCCAGCGGATGCCGTTGGCCTCGATGATCGCCGGCTCCGGCATCACCTCCTCGGGGACCACCGCTGCGGTCCGGCCCCGCCGAACGGGGCGCACGGTCAGACGCGGGGTGCGGATGGCCGGCATCTCACTCGCCCCCGGTACGAGGGTGAGGACGTGGCGGCCGCGTATCGGGCGTGATTCCGGTCGTTCACGACGACTCCCTCCCGGTGCCCCTGCAGGTTGGCCGTCGCGAGTCTACACCGGCGCCGCCTCGCCGACCGGGGCCGTGCGCTCCCCGGCTGAGGCACCGCTACAATCCCGCGAGCGAGCCGAAGTGGCGGAATGGCAGACGCGGGGGTCTCAAAAACCCCTGTCCGCAAGGGCGTGTGGGTTCGAATCCCACCTTCGGCACCACGCCCCCGGGGCGAAACGGAGGCGGTCAAGGCCTGGTGGCGCCGATCCCTGGCTGTTCCCGACTTCTCAGCCATGAGAAGGTGTTGTCCGAAGGAGGTGACCAGTTGGAGTTGGTAAAAGGGACTGGGCAGGTCGTGGGCATGCGGGAACAGGTGCCTGAAGCCGACCGTGATCTGGCCGAGCGCATCGCCGGCACGACGCTCCACTACAGCGGCTATGAGGTAGGCGACGAGATCATCGGCTGGGCGGAGAAGCTCGAGGTCACCGTGTCGAGTGGCGGCATCTTCGTCGAGGCGTTGCACGGGGATGCGGGGGCAGCTGAGAAGGCTGCTACCGAGCGCGCCAGCGCCTCGCCCCAGCGTCTTCCTGGAGCATCTGACGGTTGATGGCCCCGAGCACTACCATCCCCGGCGCATACTGACGGCTGGGGTCCGCCTCACCGGGGCGGCACAGCAGCGGGGTGCTCTCATGACGCGTGTGCTCGTCGTTCATCACGACATCGATATGGCCGACCAGGAGGTCGACTCCCTCAGACGGCTGGGCTACGAACCGATCGGCTGTGCCGGGCCCGGTGGATCGCCGTGTCCCGTCTTGCGCGGTGAGCACTGCCCCGACGTGGATGACGCCGATGTCCTGGTCTACGACGTCTGGTCCACGACCGAGTCCGGCGGCGGCCAGGATCTCATCGAGCGCTTGCGTGAGATGCATCCCGAGACACCCATCGTGCTCACGGCTCCCGGCATGGAGCTCGACTGGGTCGAGACGGAGGGAGCACACAAGGTCGTGCCGCTGGTCGGCCCTCCCACCGCGGAGAAGCTCGACGCCGCCATCAAGGAGGCACTCCGCTCCTAGGCTCGGGCGCCGGTAGCGCTCGAGCGTGGCGATCTCCGTTCGCAGTTCCTCCGTGGGTGCGCCCAGCCGCTCATAGTCACGGACGGCCCGTCGACGTTCATCGATCTCCGCACGCACGATCGCCGCGATCTCGCCAGCGCCGAGCACACGGCGCGGCACGTCGGCACGGCCCTCCACCACCTCGTATGGGCCGTCCCGGACCGGCACCGCCTCGGCATTGGCGAGGGCGGTCTTGAGTGAGCCGATAGCCGCGGCCTCCGGTGCGCTACGCCGCTTCCGTGCGTCGAGCAGGTCCCGATCGAGCCGGACGCCCATGCCCTCCATCGTCACTGCGCGGTGCTCGCCGTCGAGATGCTCATCCATCCAGCGTTCGCCGAAGGCCACGATATCGGCAGCCTCGATCAGCTCTGCGGGCGCATCGCCGACGGTGCCGGTGCGTGCCCGGCCGGTCGCGAGATAGTCCCGCAGCAGGTCCTCGAAGTAGTCCTCGCCGGGATAGTCCACCAGGCCTTCCTCGTCGTCGAGGCACTCCACGGTGCGGACCACGGGGCCGCCCGGACCGAGAGACGAGTCGGTGGCGCCGCACCCGCCGCACCGGCCAGACCGAGCAGCGGTACTCGGCATGGTGCAGGACCGTGACGGTGTTCATGTCGGCCCCGAGTCGCAGCACGCGACCTCCATCGAGCAACCCCTCGAGCGGAGAACCGGGACCGAAGTAATCGTCCCAGGGCACGTCGTCGAGCAGCTCGTGCGCCAGAGGACCGTGCGCCGCGAAGCGCGCTTCAGGATGGTCGCTCACGACCGTCCCGGGATAGGTGCGGAAGACCTCTGCGAGCGTGCCCACGTCCGGCGCGGCCGGCGTGGTCAGAGCATCGAACGGGCAGCCGCATCAGCCAGCAGCGCGGCTCGCTCGGCCTCGGGGTGCTCATTGACCCAGGCGTGGTCGTCCGCGGCGCCGAGGATCATCAGCATCGTGCCGCCGGGGCCGACGGCCTCGAGGATGGCCTCGATGACACCGTCAGCCCGGCCACGCACGGGGCCGAGGCGACGCAGCGAGGCATGCACCATCACCAGGTCGCCCGACCGCAGCCCGAGCTGGCGCAGGTCCTGCACGATGGCCGCGGAGGTCCTGTTCTCACCATCCATGCGCCCGATGCTGCCATGCCGCAGGTACTGCCTGCAGACACACCGGGCACGGCCGCACTGGCACCAACCGCTCCGCCGGAGGATCGCTCCGGGCTGCGGAGTGCGACGTTCGTACCGCTGACGAATCGCGTCGGCTACGGCAGCATCCGCGATGGCTCGTCGACGAGCCCGCAGAGCGAAGGTCCAGCGCGAGGCCCGTCGAGGAGGCGGGCCTCGCGTCATGTCCATCGCAGAAGCCTCCACCGGCGACCGCCGTTTCGCTAGCATTGAACGCCCGTGGAGCCTCGCCCCTTCGTCTTCGTGAACATGGCCATGACCGCCGACGGCAAGATCGACACCGTCGAGCGGTCGGGGGCGCGCATCTCCGGACGTGCCGACAGTGCCCGGGTGGACCGCCTCCGAGCGGGTGCGGACGCGATCATGGTCGGCGGCCGGACACTGGCTCTCGGAGGATCCTCGGTTGACCGTGCGTGACCCACGACTGATCGCTGAGCGAGTGAGCGCCGGTCGGCCACCCCAGCCGATGAAGGTCGGCGTGATCTCGGAGGTCACAGCCAGTGGAGCCGGGTCCATCGATCTCGCACGGCGCCTTCTTCCACGAAGGCGGTGGCCGCGTACTCGTCTGCACCTCGGCTCGCACCAGCGGCCCTGCTATCGCGGCGCTCGAAGCCGAGGACGCCGTCGTGTTCGTGGCCGGGGCCGGTCGCGTCGACCTCGCAGCGTCCCTCGGCGCGATCGCCGAGCTGGGCGTGGCGCGCCTGATGGTCGAAGGCGGCGGCACGCTCGTGGCAGCGCTGCTCGAGGCCGGGCTCGTCGACGAGCTCCAGCTGGCGGTGGCACCGCTCGTCTTCGGGGGAGCCACCGCGCCCACGCCGGTCGATGGTCACGGCTGGCCACCGCGACGTCAGCCATCGGCCTCCACCTCGTGGAGACCGGGACGAGCGCCGGACGACGACGTCATCCTGCGCTACCGAGTGCGGAGAGGCCGCAGAGCGATGACCGAGCCGGACGAGACCACCGCCGACCTGTCGCCGACGCCCGACACCGGCCTGACCGATGCCGAGGCCGCTGCGCGGCGTGAGCAAGGCCTGGGCAACAGCGCCCCGCCGGCCACGACACGCACCTACTGGGCCATCGTCCGCGAGAACGTCTTCACCTTCATCAACAACGTCCTCTTCGTGATGGGAGCGGCGCTGGTCATCGTCGGTCGGCCCTTCGACGCCTTGGTGTCGCTGATGGTCATCGGCACCAACATCGTCGGTGGGCATCTACCAGGAGGTCCGCGCCAAGCAGGCGCTCGACGAGATCGCCCTGCTCACCCGACCGACGGCCACGGTCGTGCGCGATGGGGAGGTCCGTACCGTCGATCCCGAAGAGCTGGTGGTCGGCGACCTCATCGAGGTCGAGGCCGGCGACCAGATCATCGTCGACGGCGAGCTCTCCGAGGGTCGCATGGAGGTCGACGAGTCCCAGCTGACCGGCGAGTCGGACATGGTCCCCAAGCGAGTCGGCGACGAGGTCTTCTCCGGCAGCTATCCCGACGTCGGGCCGTGGCCGCTACGTCGCGCGGACGGTCGGCGAAGCCAGCCTCGCGGGGCGCATCACGGCCGGCGCCAAGACCTTCCGGCGCACGCTCACGCCGCTCCAGCGCCAGATCCAGACGGTCATCCGCGTGACGCTCGGCGTGGTGCTCTACCTGCAGCTGCTGCTCATCGTCAAGAACGTGGTCGATGACACGCCGCTCGACCAGGCCATCGTCGAGGCCACCGTGCTGGTAGGCCTCGTGCCCAACGGCCTCTTCGTCTCGATCGCCATCGCCTATGCCCTTGCCGCGGTGCGCATGTCGCGCTTCGGGGCGCTGGTGCAGCAGGCCAACGCGGTGGAGTCGCTCTCGCACGTGGACACGCTGTGCGTGGACAAGACCGGCACGCTCACGGCCAACCAGCTGGAGCTGGACCAGGTGGTGCCGCTCGAGGGCGACGAGGCCAGCGCCCGCGCGCGGGTCGGCCTCATGGTCGCCAGCGGCCGGGCCACCAACAAGACGAGCGAGGCGATCGCCGAAGGAGTGCAGGCCGCCGCTCGGACGCCCCTGGCAGAGGTGCCCTTCTCGTCCAAGCGCAAGTGGAGTGCGGTGGCGCTGCCGGCAGGCGTATCGCCGAGTCATCCGCCCGACGGCACCTACTCCTTCGGGCGCCCCCACGTTCCTCCGCGAGTACCTCGACATCAGCGACGCGCAGTGGCGCAACATCCAGGCCCTGGTCGCGCACCACGCCTCGCGCGGCATGCGGGTGCTGCTTGCGGCCTACAGCTCCGTCGACCGCGCTGGAGGATGACGGTGACGACTCGCAGCTGCCGCGCGACTGCAAGCCATACGCCCTCGTGGTGCTGCGAGACCTGCTGCGACCGGAAGCGGCTGAGACGCTCACGCGCTTCCGCGAGATGGGCGTGGACGTCCGGGTCATCTCGGGTGACGACCCCGAGACCGTGGCCACGCTGGCGCGGCAGGCCGGTCTCGACACCAGCGGCGGTGTCGTCTCGGGTCCCGAGCTCGAGGCCATGGACGAGCCACACTTCGAGGCCGCCGTCGAATCCACCACCGTCTTCGGACGCATCACCCCGGAGCTCAAGGAGCGCCTCGTGGGCGCGATGCGCGAGCAGGGCCGCTACGTGGCCATGACCGGCGACGGCGTCAACGACGTGCTCTCGCTCAAGCGCTCGAACCTGGCCATCGCCATGGGCAGCGGCACGCAGGCGGCGCGGGGCGTGGCCGACCTCATCCTCATCGACGATGGCTTCAGCGCGCTGGCCTCGGCGATCGGCGAAGGCCAGCGCATCCTCAACGGCATGCAGGACATCCTGCGTGTGTTCCTGACCCGCATCCTCACGCTGGGCATGCTCATCCTCGTGCTCATGACCAGCGGCTTCTTCCCGGTCGACCTGCGCAACGCCTCGGCCATCACGCTCTTCACCGTGGGCATCCCCACGGCGATGCTGGCGATCTGGTCACGGCCAGGACCGTTCCCCGGCGAATCGCTGCTGCGGACGCTGGCCAAGTTCGTGCTGCCCGCCGCCAGCCTCGCCTCGATCATCGGCCTGCTCGTGGTCATCGGCATCTTCCTCATCGGAAACGCCGACGTCGATGCCGGCCTGACCACGACACAGGCCGTCGAGGAGACTGCCAAGACGTCGGTGACCGTCTTCCTCATCCTCGTGGGCATGCTCGTGGTGGTCTTCGTGGAGCCGCCGGTCAAGCTGCTCGCGGTGATCGAGCCGGTCTCGCCCGACCTGCGCCCCACCTGGCTGGCGCTGAGTCTGACCGGTGCGCTCGGCATCGTGCTGCTGGTACCGCCGTTCCGCGACTTCTTCAACCTGTACCCGCTCTCGATCCGTGACCTGAGCATCGTCTTCGCGGGCGTCCTCGCCTGGGCCGTGGCTCGTCTGGATCTTCTGGCGCTGGCGCTTCGTGGAACGCTTCCTCGGCGCCGACATCCAGGCCTGAACGAGGGTCACCAGGGGACAGCCAGCGGGTAGACTGCGTCCCGGCAGCACCCGAAACCAGTCGTCACGGCGTGTCCGCTCGGATCCGCCACCCCGTAGTGGAGGTGTCCCCACGATGATCAAGCCTCGAGCAACGATCGCAGCGCTGACAGCCATGGCCCTCACGGCCGGCCTCGCCACCGCCGCACTGGCCCAGGACGAGCCCGAGCCGACCGGAGGCGCTGACATCGAGGGGCTCACCTGGCTGCTCACGGGCCAGATGGTCGGAGGGCGCGATGGTCGAGACGCCTGATCGCGTCACGGTCTCCCTGCTGATGGATGGCGGCCAGGCCGGTGGCAACGCCGGCTGCAACAGCTACTTCACGAGCTACGAGCTCGACGGCTCCGACCTCGCGTTCGGCCAGGTCGGCTCGACGATGATGGCCTGCCTGCCACCGATCATGGACCTCGAGCAGGCCTACTTCGAGAACCTCGGACAGGTCGCGTCGTACCAGTCGGGCGAGACCAGCCTGGCCTGCTCGACGCCGACGGCGGCTCCCTCCTCGAGTTCGAGGCGGCCCCGCCCGAGAGCGTGGTGGGCTCGTGGGTGGCCACGGGCATCAACAACCAGGCCGAGGCCGTGGTGACCACAGCCCTCACCGAGGAGGTGACCGCGGAGTTCAGCCCTGATGGCGACCTGACCGGCTTCGACGGCTGCAACAGCTACTTCACGACCTACGTGGTGGACGGCGACGCCATCGCCATCGATCCGACCATCGGCCAGACCATGATGGCCTGCCCGTCTGACGAGCACGCCGAGCAGTCCCAGGCCTACATCGCAGCGCTGACCAACGCAGCCACGTGGTCGGTCGACCCGGCCGGCAACCTCGAGCTACGCGACACCGAAGGCGCGCTGCAGGTGGGCTACGCACCGGCCGAGTAGCCGCCGTCGCAGCGCATCACCACGACGCCGGAGTGACGTGAAGGGCTCCGGCGTCGATCTGTGTGGTGTTGCGCTACGATCGCCTCGCCCTATGTCGTCGTCGTCGGGCTGCTCCGCCCGAGCCAAGAGGAGGAAAGCCCGGTGAACTCGACCAGGGACAACGAGCCAGCCATCATCGCGGCCGATGAGCCGCGCTCACGTCGTCAGCTGCTGACCGCGGGTGGCATCGCCGCGGTCGCAGGGGTGCTTGGCGCGGTGGGCATCTCCACGGGCGTCGAGGCCAAGGACGGCCAGTTCGTGCGCGTCGGCCAGAAGAACAAGGGCACCAACACGACGTCGCTGCAGGCTGCACGAACTCCCGGGCTCATGGCGCGCGCCACTCGCGCGGGCGCCGCCATCCGTGGCATCACCTCTTCCCAGAAGGGCATCGGCGTGCAGGGCTGGGCTGACGCCAAGAAGGGCAAGCCAGTCGGCGTCGACGGCAAGACCGAATCCCCCAACGGGGTCGCGGGACAGTTCGTGGCCGGACGGGGCGGAACAGCGCTGCTGGCCAAGTCGCCCGATCGCAAGGGCGTGGCGCTGCGCACCGAGGGCCGTCTCGAGTTCAAGCAGCGCTCGGGCGAAGCGACCACGTCCGGCGGTGCGGAGTTCGTCATCCCCGTCGGCGGAGGGCTCACCAGGAAGTCGCTCGTGCTCGCGACGCTGCAGGACCACTTCCCCGGCGTGCACGTGGAAGCTGCCAGCGTGCTCGATACGACTCCGAACAACGAGACCATCCTCGTTCGCCTCAACCAGGCCGTACCCGAGCCGGCGCGGGTGGCCTGGCTGATCCTCGGCTGAGGCCGGACGCTAGACCAACGTGAGCTGCAGCAGGTCGCCGAAACGGCGGCCGCACTCCGCGAGCAGCTCCGCGTCGTAGGCGATCCCCGCCCCCAGGCGCATCTCTTGCGAGCGTCCCGGACCGGCCGGGATGTGCAGCACGATCGGCGTCTCACCCGGCCGCGACTTGATGAGCGCCTTGAGCTCCTCGAAGACCGCCACGAGCCGCTCATCCGAGGCAGGCGAGAACCGGATGTGCAGGACCTGACCGGGGCCGGCGGCCACGGGCACGGTCCGGGCGCCGGCGGCAGAAGCCACAGCCGCACTGGCCTCGTCGGGCAGCGGTGGCTCATCGGTGCCAGCGGGTGCGAGACCGTCGAAGGCGGACGGCGTGCTGGGCCCGCTGACGGGCTCGGTCGGCTCCTGCGGCGGGATGTCGAGCGGTGGCGGGCCGCCTCCCGGGGCCGTGTCGACCGGTGCCCCGACCGCGGCACGAGATGGCGGCGCTCCCCCGATGGTGACCGTGATGGTGCCCTCGACTTGCGCCCCGCGGAGCGGCGAGACGCGCGGCACGACCATCGTCTCCGTCGGCGGCCGGCACCGATGCCGGCGATGCCGAGCGCGGCAGCCGGCGCACCGCCCGTTGGAGCCAGCGCCGTTGCGGCGTCG
This sequence comes from uncultured Chloroflexia bacterium, assembly GCA_963731995.1. Lineage (GTDB taxonomy): Bacteria > Chloroflexota > Limnocylindria > Limnocylindrales > CSP1-4 > JAFMJV01. The sequence goes on along the minus strand of CAVSXV010000008.1, from coordinate 12,064 downwards.
TCGGCCGCGTCCGCGATCGCCGGCGGCGACCTCCTGGCTGAAGACCGCCACGCCCTTCGCGACTGCCTCCTCCCAGGTCCAGACCGCGTCGGCGAGGACCACCGTCTCGTCGCCCTTGTGGTCCACGCGCCCGGAGATGAGCAGCACCGTATCGTCGGTGAGCTTGGCCGCGACCCCGGCATCGGCATACGTGCGCGGGAAGATGACGACGTCGACGGAGCCCTGCATGTCCTCGAGCGTCACCACCGCCATCGATTCCTGGTTGCGGGTGATGACACGCCGGATGCCGACGGCCATGCCGCCGACGACGACGCGCTCCTGGTCCAGGTCAGCGCCGATGTCACCGGTCCAGGTGTTGACGTAGTCGCCCATCTCCTCGGCCAGCTCGCCGAGCGGGTGGTCGGAGAGGTAGAGCCCCAGCAGCTCCTTCTCCCAGCGCAGGCGTTCGCGTGAGGGTGCCTCGGTGACCGTCGGCAGTCGCTGCGCGAGGCCAGGATCGTCCTCGCCGCCGAGCATGTCGAAGAGCGAGCCCTGCCCGGTGACACGGTCACGCGCCTGCGCCTGTCCGTAGCCCATGGCCTCATCGAGACCAGCCAGCAGCTGGGCCGGGTGCCCGAGGAAGCTGAGCGCCCCGACCTTGATGAGCGCCTCCATCACGCGCTTGTTCACGAGCCGCAGGTCGATGCGAGCACAGAGGTCGGCCAACGACTTGAACTCGCCGCCATCCTCGCGCGCGGCGATGATCGATCCGATGGCGCTCTCCCCGACGTTCTTGATGGCCAGCAGGCCGAAGCGGATGGAGTCGCCCTCGACGGTGAAGTCGACGTAGCTGTAGCGCACGTCCGGGCCGAGCACCTCGATGCCGAGCCGGTTGCATTCGGCGATGGCACCGGCGACCTTCTCGGTCTTGTCCCGGAAGGCGGAGAGCACGCTGGTCATGTACTCGACCGGGTAGTTGGCCTTGAGATACGCGGTCTGATAGGCGATGAGGCCGTAGCAGGTCGCGTGGGCCTTGTTGAAGCCGTAGCGCTCGAACGGCTCGAAGGCCTTGAAGACCGCCTCGATGACGCTCGGCTCGATGCCCTTCTCGCCAGCCTGACGGAAGAACTTCTCCTTCTGGTCCTGGAGGACGTCCGACTTCTTCTTGCGGATGGCGTAGCCGAGCGTGTCCGCCTCCGGGCCGGTGAAGCCACCGAGGGCGATGGCCGCGGCCATGATGTCCTCCTGGTAGACGAAGATCCCGTAGGTCTTCTCGAGGTACGGTTCGAGCAGCGGGTGCAGGTAGGTGACCTTCTCCTGGTCCCGTGCTTGCGCCGGATGTAGGCCGGGATGTTGTCCATGGGCCCGGGCCGGAAGAGCGCGACCATGGCCGCGAGGTCGTAGACCGAGGTGGGGCGCAGCTCCTTGATGTAGCGGCGCATGCCGGCGGACTCGAGCTGGAACACGCCGGTGGTCTCACCCTGGCTCAGGAGCTTGAACGTCCTGGCGTCGTCGAGCGGGATCTGCTCGAGGTCGATCTCGACCCCGGCGTGCCCGGCGATGAGGTCGACCGCCTGGCGCAGGATGGTCAGGTTGGAGAGGCCCAGGAAGTCGAACTTGAGCAGGCCCAGGGCCTCGACCCCGTGCATCTCGTACTGGGTCATGAGCGCGTCGCTGTTGGTGGCCTTCTGCAGCGGCATCAGCTCGGTCAGCGGCTCGCGGCTGATGACGATGCCGGCCGCATGGGTCGAGGCGTTGCGGGCCACGCCCTCGAGCTGCTTGGCGATGTCGATCATCTTGTGGATGCCCTGGTCGCCCTCGTACATCTCGCGCAGGGGCGGTGCATGCGCGATCGCCTCGTTGAGCGTGATGCCGAGCTGGTCGGGGACGGCCTTGGCGATCCGGTCGACCTCGCCATAGCCGTAGCCCATGACACGTCCGACGTCGCGGATGGCCGCCTTGGCCAGCATCGTTCCGAAGGTGATGATCTGGGCCACGTGGTCCTGGCCGTACTTGCGCGTGACGTAGTTGATGACCTCGTCGCGACGGGCATCCTCGAAGTCGACGTCGATGTCCGGCATGGTCACGCGGTCGGGGTTCAGGAAGCGCTCGAAGGGCAGGCCGTAGAGGATGGGATCGACCGGGGTGATGCCCAGGGTGTAGGTCACGATCGAGCCCGGCGCTGAGCCACGGCAGGTGGTGGCGATGCCCTGCGCCTTGGCGTAGCGCACGAAGTCGGCCACGATGAGGAAGTAGGCCGCGTAGCCCATGGTGATGATCACGCCGAGCTCGTAGTCGAGCCGCTCCTGGAGCTGGTCGGTGACCTCGCCGTAGCGCTCGCGCAGGCCACGCTGGCATTCCTCGCGCAGCCACGACTCCACGTCGTGGCCCTCCGGCACCGGGAAGTGCGGCAGCCGCAGCTCGCCGAAGGTGATCTGCAGGTCGGTCATCTCCGCGATGCGCTTGCTGTTGCTGATGGCCTCGGGCACGTCCCTGAAGAGCTGCTCCATCTCCGCAGCGGTCTTGAGGTAGAACTCGTCCGACTCGAACTTCAGGCGGTTGGGCGTGTCGAGGTTGTTGCCCGTGCCGATGCAGAGCAGCACATCGTGCGCCTCGTGCTGGTCCCGGCGTACGTAGTGGAGGTCATGGGTGGCCACCACACCCGCGCCGGTCTCCTTGCTGAGGCGCAGGAGCTTGGGATTGAGGGCCTGCTGCTCCTTGAGCCCGTCGTCCATCATCTCCAGCCAGAACCCCTCAGGACCGAGGATGTCACGGTACTCGCCGACGACCTTGCGAGCGCGCTCGAAGTCGTCGACCTCCAGCAGCTTGGCGACCTCACCGCCGAGGCAGGCGGAGCCCGCAAGGATGCCCTGGCTGTACTTGCTCAGCAGCTCCCGGTCGAGACGAGGCTTGTAGTAGTAGCCCTCGAGGTGGGCCTCGGTGATGATGCGACAGAGGTTCTGGTAGCCGGGCCAGTCCTGGGCCCACAGCGTGATGTGGGTGTAGTTCTGCTCCGAGCGACCCTCGCGGTCGTACATGGACTTACGGGCGACGTACGCCTCCACCCCGAGGATGGGCTTGATCTGCTTCTTCTTGCACGCCTGGTAGAAGGCCATGGCGCCGTAAAGCGAGCCGTGGTCGGTGATGGCCAGCGCATCGAATCCGTGTGCGGAGGCCTCGCTGACGAGGTCATCGATGCGACCGAGTCCGTCAAGGAGGCTGAACTCCGAGTGGACATGCAGGTGGACGAAGTCATTGGGGGCGATGGGCACGGGAGGCCATGGTAGCCGCGCCGGACGGCTCCGTCATGGGCGCCACTGGACCGGGCGGCGGGTGCTGGGTGTCCCCGGGTGGGCTAGCCGCCGTGGTGTCCCGTGGGGGTGCCGAGTGGACCGGCGGAGCTGGCGCATGTCCCGTGGCGGGTGCCGATCAGCCGGCGGTCCTGTCGCTGTCCCATGGGGGATGCCACTCGACCGGCGGTCCTGCCAGTGTCCCGTGGGTGGTGCCAGTGGACCGGCGGACAGGCTCACCTTGATCACTTGTCCCACCAGCAGGCCCGGCAGACCGTCCGGTCCAGCCGATGCAGGGGACTGGCCGGTCACGTGGCACTCCAGAAGGGACACGGAATCTGCGAGACAGCGCGTTGCGGGACCGGGCGGCAGGGACAGCCGGCCACAGGTCAATCATGTCCACGGGGTAGCAACGGCTCGTAAGTGGGAGCAAAGAACCCTCGCCGACGATGCGCTGATGCCAAGCACGTATCGCCGCCTCGACCGCGGCAATCAGCTCGCTGACCGCACGCTGCGGCGTCTTGGTGAGGAGGTCCGAATCGCGCGGATGAGCGCTGGGCTCAGCTTGCGGGAAGTTGCCAAACGGTGCGGTTGTTCTCGAAGTCAGCTGAGCCGTATCGAACGTGGCGAGGCCGCCGAGGCGTCGCTTCGAAGACTCACCGTGGTGTTCACCGTGCTCGGAATGGACTTGAGTGCTCGGCCGTTCCCGGACGGGCCGCCGTTGCGCGACGCTGGCCATGCGCGGCTCCTGTCACGGTTCAAGTCCCGCCTGCACCCTGCCATCCAGATGCGTACCGAGGTGCCCCTCCACGATGACCACGGACGGCGCGCGTGGGACGGTGAGCTCGCGCTCGCGAACGAGACCTGCAAGCTGGAGGCCGAGACGGTCCTCTACGACCTTCAGGCGCTCGACCGGCGTATCGCTCGCAAGATGGCCGACGATCATGTCGAGCGACTGGTGCTGTTGGTGGCGGACACACGCCGAAATCGGAGCGTGCTCCGCGAGTTCCATGCCCTCGTCAGCGAACGGTATCCGTTGGCGACCCGAGAGCTGTTGGCATACCTGGGGAGCGGGCGACTGCCGCCCGCGAGCGGTTACGTGATGCTGTGAACGCGTTCCGCGGCCATGCGTGGTGCGTGCCGTCAACGGAGCCGCCACCCTCGGCCATCCTCGACGGGTGAACAAAACCCAGTGTGCACGTACACTCGGCGTCTCGCCCCAGCCGTGACCTGGGATGACCAGGGAGGGCAAGCTAGTTGTCCGTGCGTCCGAATTCGCTGTTGCACGCTCCAGACCCGCTGACGCCGCGCGCCTCCGACATCGCGTTGGCGCGCCAGGCGCAGCGGCGTCAGCGCGATGGCGGCGAGCTTGGCTCGAGCGATGCTGGACGGGCGCGCCTCGAGGCGTCCAGGGCTCGAGCGGTGGCTTCGGCCCCGACGTCAAACCGGACGCGACGGTGGCGGCCTACGCGGCACGCGCATTCGTTCGTGGCGATCGCCGTCGCGGTGGTGCTGCTGGCAGGCCTGGTGGGGGTCGCGCCGCTCTCCGCACAGGACCAGGCGATCGGCCCCGCTGCTGCGCAGGACGAGCGCGGTCTCTACATCCACCCCGCTGAGCTTGAGCTCGCGGTCGGCGACCGACAGGTGCTCACCGCCTGGACATGCGATGCCCTGACCGCGACTCCGTCGGGCGCCGACGAGGAACCGGGCACTTCCGACGACCAATGCCGATCGGCCAAGGACGTCGTTTGGTCCGTCAAGGATGCCGGCGCCGCGACGATCGCTTCCGACAACGGCAAGAAGGTTCGCCTCACTGCTGACGCTGTCACCGACGGGACGATGGTCAAGGCCGAGCTCGGCGAGCTCACCGCCACGGCCGACCTCAAGATCGGGGCAGGCCCTGCCGCCAAGGGAGCCGACCCAACGGTGCCCGAGCCCAAGGCCAACAAGGGCCAGGCGAAGAAGGCCGAGCCGCCGGCGCAGCCCAAGGCCAACGCCGAGCCCAAGGCCAACGCCGAGCCCAAGGCCAACAAGGGCCAGGCGAAGAAGGCCGAGCCGCCGGCGCAGCCCAAGGCCAACGCCGAGCCCAAGGCCAACGCCGAGCCCAAGGCCAAGCCGAAGGCCAAGGCCGAAGCCAGCCGAGCCCAAGGCGGCCGAGCCGAAGGCCAACAAGGGCCAGGCGAAGAAGGCCGAGCCGCCGGCGCAGCCCAAGGCGGCGGAACCGAAGGTGGCTCCACCGAAGGCGAGCGAGGCCCAGCCCAACCAGGGTCAAGCCAAGAAGGCGAGGACCCGAGTTCAGCCCAAGGCGATCGAGCCGAGGGCCGATGCGGGTCCGACCGACCAGTACATCGTTAGCTTCAAGGCCGGCACGGGCAAAGCCAAGCGGCTGGGCGTCATCAAGAACGCCGGCGCCAGCAACCGCAAGGCCATCGGCCGTCTCGACATGCAGGTCGTCGATGTGCCCAGGAACGGCCGGAGCCAAGGTCTTGGCCCGACTGACTGACGACCCCTCGGTCAAGAGCCTCGAACCCAACTACCAGCGAACCATCAACGCTGACCCGGTTGATCCAGCCTACGCCGCCCAGTGGAACCTCCCGGACATCGGTTGGAACGTCGTCTGGGAGACCGCCATCGCTGGCAGCGCCACCGTCGCCGTCCTCGATACGGGCGTGGATGCCTCGCACAACGACCTCGACGATCATCTGGTCGGTGGCTACGGTGCCATCGACGGCAGTACACCAAGCGCTGATCCCAACGGCCACGGCACCTGGATGGCCGGCATCACCGCTGCTGAGACGGACAACACCTACGGCATCGCCGGCGTCGCGCTATGACGGTGTCAGCGTCATGCCCGTTACGGTCATCGGCGCCGACGGTATCGGCTACGACTCCGACATCATCGAAGGCCTCATCTGGGCCGTCGATAACGGCGCCGATGTCGTCCTCATGGCCTTCAGCGGGCCGAACCAGTCGACCATGCTCAAAGACGCGATCGACGCAGCGCTACTGGAGGACGTCGTCGTCGTCGCCTCGGTCGGCAACGATGGACTCGACGGCGGCGAGCTACCCGGCCGGGTATCCAGGTGTCATCGGAGTGGCCGCCACGAGGATGGACCACAAGGTCACGAACTTCAGCGACTTCTGGTCCGAGCGCCTACATCGGGGCGCCGGGCGTCGACATCCCGACCTTGGCTGTTGGCGGTGGCACCACGATCATCAGAGGCACCTCGGCCGCCGCTGCCCACGTCGCGGGTGCGGCCGCGCTGCTGCTCGCCGACGGCGTCTCATCGATCCACGTGGCTAGCCGGCTGTCGACCACTGCCGAGCTGACCGACAAGCCCGGTATCGGTCGCCTGAACCTCTTCAGGGCGCTCAAGCCAGATGATCCTGACTATCAGGACGTGGAGGATGTACCCGCTGGTGATCCCAGTGGACCACCAGGCGCTGGCGAGTACGTCGCCGAGCCCACACCAACGCCAGTCCCTACGCCGACACCGGCACCGACGCCCACGCCTCCCCCGACGCCGAAGCCGACGCCCTGGCCCACCCCAGCCGGTGTCTTGGGGCTCGACGTGAGCCACTGGAACGGCCTGCCCGACTTCAAGGCGCTTCGCGCCGAGGGCATGCAGTTCGTCTTCTCGAAGGCGTCTCAAGGCACATCGTTCATCGACTCCACCTATCGGCAACACACGGCGGAGGCACGTGCCGCAGGCCTGCTTGCCGGGGCATATCACTTCTTCGACTACCGAGTGAACGGCGTGAAACAGGCCCAGCACTTCCTTACGACGTTGCGGCTTACCAGCGGCCTCGGCGGACTGCTGCCGCTCGTCGTCGACGTCGAGTCGCTTCCGTCGCTCGGGACGCCGGACAAGGACCAGGCCAGGGCCCGACTGCGGGCCATGCTCGACGAGCTGTATCGACAGACCGGTCGGTATCCCATGATCTATACCAGCAAGTTCATGTGGGAGAAGGTCGTCGGGGCACCCACGGGCTTCGGCGCCAATCCGCTGTGGGTCGCCTGCTGGAAGTGCGACACGGTGTACCTGCCCCGCGGCTGGACCAGCTGGACGTTCTGGCAGTGGGGTCAGGCCAGGTTCGTCGATAACGTCAACCTCGACGGGAACGTGTACTCGTCCAGCCTGGGCCGCCTGAACCTGGAACGGCAGCGGCCCATGAAGCTCGAGAGTGGTGCGATATGGACCGGCTCACGGTCCGTGCTGGCCGACCTCCGTGGCTTCGACGGTGCGCAGGTGCGCTACGCGCTGGGCGACCGCAAGTTCGGGTCCTGGCAGCCATACCAGCGGCGTTTCGCTCTGCAGCTCGGCGGCCGGCAGGGCAATCAGCAGGTTCGGGTCCAGCTGCGAGACCCTCGTCAGGTCAAGTCTCCGATCATGCGGGATGACATCAAGCTCGATACCAGCCGCCCCAAGCTGAGCGGCCCGCGTCTCAGCATCCGCGAGGGTGGACACATCTCAGCGTCCGGCCGACGCGTACCGGTGAAGGCGACGATGAACGCCAGGGACACTCGTTCGGGGCTCAAGTCAGCGTCACTGCGGGTGTCCTGCAACGGCAAACGACGAGCCGGCAAGACCGCCTCGGGACCGGGCCTCGGGCTCAACGCTCTGCTGAACCGATCCGGTTGCTCCATCAGGGCCGTTGCGAGGGATGCCGTCGGACACAGCGCCCAGAAGTCGATCAGCCCGAAGGTGCAGCTGGTCGACGCGAGTCGCAAGTCGAAGGCCGTGAAGTTCGGTGGCCGCTGGAAGATGGCGCGGAACCGCGACTCGTTGGGGCGGACCCTGGCCCGGACGACGTCCAAGGGCGCACAAGCGAAGGTGAACTTCAAGGGCCGGCAGTTCGCCGTGGTCGCTCGGCGTGGGCCAGCCGGGGGACACCTCAAGGTCATCCTCGATGGCAAGCACATCGACACCATCGATCTCTATTCGAGCAAGACCGACGACCGGCGCATCACCTACGTGCGCAACGTGGGCAAGGGCAGGCACGTGCTGAAGCTTCGCGCGACCGGGACCGCGAACGCGAGGTCCTCGGGCTCGACCGTCTGGCTCGACGCGGTCCTGGTGCTCGACCGACGACGGTAGCGAGCCCGTCAGCGGAACCGCTGGCTGTCTATCGATCCTGCGCGGCGCCCGGCTCATCGAGCCAGGGACGGTCATTGAAGGCCTCCGAGATGGTCCGCCCCAGCCAGCCGGGCGGTTCGCGATCCTCGACACCGACCAGCAGCGCCTGCAGTCGCCTCTCGACCTCGTCGGTCATCGCACGGGCACCAGCCTTGCCCCCGCCGTAGGCATCGGGATCGACGGGCTCACCGACACGCATGTTCACGTGGCTGCCGAAGGAGATCCAGCGCGTGCCCACGATGGCCACTGGCAGGATCGGCACGCGAGCCAGCCTGGCGAAGTGCGCGAGTCCGGTTTCGAGCGGCAGGATCTCCCCCTCGTGGTCGCTCAGCCGACCCTCGCCGGCGATGGCCAGGCAGGCATCGGTCCGCAACACGGACACCGCCCGTCGGGTGGTGTCGATGACGTCATGCGCTCCCGGCTGGACGGGCACGCCACGGCGTGTCCAGGTGATAGCCCGGTTGCGGACACCGGTGCTCATGTCCTGCTCGCGTGGACCGAAGATGTAGAGGTCGCGATCGCGATCGGGCCAGAACGCCGCGAAGAAGATGGGGTCCAGCCAGGATGGGTGGTTGAAGCAGATGATGTACGACCCGCGCTCTGGGATGCGCTCGGCGCCGATGACACCGGTGCGCACGTAGGCGCTGCACACGGACTTCAGGACCAGCCGGACCAGGTGGTAGCGCAGCCGGCCGGGGGCGAGCTGCGAGGTCGTCATCCGGCTCGTGCCCGAGCGCGGGTGGTCAGGCGACGCGGGCGGCCGCGGCTCCGCTGGGCGCGCCCGTCACGATGGGTGCTTCCTGCACGAGCAGGGCCACGCGCGGCAGCTCGACGCTGGGCGCGATGCCGGCGCCGTCGCGATCGGTCTCTTCGATGAAGAGCGGTACGAGCCCTGGGTCGAACTGCGCGCCCGAGTACTTGCGCAGCTCGTCGTAGGCCTCTTCGACCGAGCGGGCGGCACGATACGGACGCCCACGCACGATCGCGTCGAAGGCGTCCGCGAGGGCGACGATGCGCGCGCCGAGGGGGATCCCCTCCCCCTGCAGACCGTCGGGATAGCCGCTCCCGTCCCAGCGCTCGTGATGGTGCCGGATGATGGGCGTGAAGTCGCGCGACATGCGCAGGGGGTCGCAGATGCGCTCGCCGATCTCCGGATGCTCGCGCATGACGCGGTATTCATCGTCGGTGAGGGGTCCGGGCTTGTGGAGCACGTGCTCGCTGATGCCGATCTTGCCGATGTCGTGCAGCAGCGCGCCGTAGGCCACGCCTTCCAGCTCGCTGTCGCGGAGCCCCACGTACGCTGCCAGGCGCGCCGAGCGGTAGGCGAGGTAGCGGCAGTGGTCCTTGAGCCCGAGGTCCTTGGCCTCGACCGCGTTGGCGAGGGCCACCACGATGTCGTGCGCCTGCTCCATGCGGCGGACGACCTCTCGTGTGCGGAACGAGCTGCGCAGGCGCGCCAGCAGCTCGACCTGCTGGAAGGGTTTGGTCACGAAGTCATCAGCGCCCGCGTCCAGCGCGGCCACCATGTCGCTGGTTGAGGTATGCGCCGTGAGCACGATGATGGGCAGCGTCACCGTGCGCACATCGGCACGGAGGCGGCGGCAGACCTCGAGGCCATCCATGCGCGGCAGGGTGAGGTCGAGGATCAGCATGTCCGGCTGGTGCTCGGTGACCGCACGCAGTCCGATCTCGCCATCGGGCATGGCGATAACGCCGTAGCCGGCGTCTTCGAGGATACGGCTCAGGACGCGCCTGACAGCAGCATCATCCTCGATGACTGCCACGCGGGGACGGGTGTCCACCCGCTGGGCAGGGTCCTGCAAGCGATCTCCCTCCGCTGCGCCACGACGACTTGACGCGGGTCAGGCGAAAGTATAGCGAGCGTTGACCATTGTCACCACACAGTTGCGCCATGGCTGATGGTCGCTAGCGTGGCGGAGGACTTCTCGAGGGAGTGCTAGCGTGTTGTGATGGCCACCACCCCCCGGTCGGTACCCGCGGCCCAGCGCTCACGGCAGGCCGCCCGCGTCGGCGCGACCCTCGCATTCGCGGCTGCCTTGGCGCTCGCCTTTCCGGCCGCGATCGCCCTGGCCCAGGAGGAGACGGCCACGGAACCCACCCCGGCACCGGCGGCCAAGCCCGTGCCGCTGGACGAAGGCTCGCGGCCGGTCCGGGTGCGTGTCCCCTACTTCGATATCGACCTGCCGGTGGTGTGGGCCGGCCGCAAGGTCGCCGGCAATCCCCCGGGCTATCCGCTCTGCGACGTGGCCCAGTACCTGGTCGCGGCAGACCAGAACCTGGTGCTCCCTGGCCAGCCGGGCACCAGCTGGGTCTACGGGCATGCGCAGCCGGGCATGCTCCTGCCGCTGACCGAGTCCTACTTCGCCAATGGTCGCAGCGAGATGCTGGGCAAGCTCATCAAGCTCCAGCTGCGGGATGGCCGCCTGCTGACGTACCGGATTTCGCAGGTGCGCGTGGCCCTCGACTACGACATCGCAGATCGCCCCAATGACCGTCAGCAGCGCCTCGTGCTGCAGACCAGCACCGGGAGCACCGGCGCCTCACCACGGCTGATGGTGGCCGGCCGGCTCGTTGACGCGCAGTGGACCGACGAGCCACGGCCAGTGCCCAAGCCACGGGCGTGCTGGCAGCCGCCGCCGACGCCGACCCCAAAGAACGACAGCGGCAGGAAGAAGACTCCGCAGCCCACGGCCGCGCCGGTGATCGAGTCGGGTGACGCGGTAGACCCGATGACGCTGGTGCTCGGGAGTGGTGCGGTCCTGCTGGGCGCCACGGTCGTGGCCGTGTACGTGGTGCGGCGGCCGTAGGCTCCGGGGCTGGCCCTTCTCCATTCACCGGACAGACGAAGACGACGGCCGAGCCCCTCTCCGAGCCCGGCCGTCGTCGTGGTGAACGATCGAGATGATCGTGGGTATTAGCGGTTCTTGACCTCCGCGAGACGTTCGCGGCGGATGATCCAGCCGGTGCCCAGGATGAGCAGCGCGCTGAGCGCGAGCCACAGCATCCAGTTGAGCATGCCGCCCATCGGATCGCGACCATCGGCCGGGCCGGCGGTGTCGGTCGTGGCCAACATGTTCGTGGGCTTGAGCGACTCGGTCGGCGCAGGCGTCGGCAGCGGGGTGGTCCCGACCTCAGCGAACGGGGTCGTCACATCGTCGCAGACCTCGGGAGTCTGGTCGCTGTCGACACAGGCGGCGTTCGTCACGGAGCCCGCGACGATGTCGGCCTCGTCGACGAGGTAACCGCCGGTGCACGTGATCGTGCCACCCGCGGCCAGGGTCGCGACCGGCGTGGTCGGGACACAGGTCCAGTCGGGGATGCCAGCGATGAGGCTGTCGGTGATGTCGACGTCGGTCAGGGTGGCCTGGCCGACGTTGGTGGCCGTGACCGTGTAGACGATCAGGTCACCGATGGCGCTGAACGAGTCGACGTTGGCGGTCTTGACGATCTCGAGCTTCGCGAGCGGGGTCTTAACGTCGTCGCAGACCTCGGTGGTCTCGTCGCTGTCGACACAGGCGGCGTTCGTCACGGAGCCCGTGTCGATGTCAGCCTGGTCGATGGTGTAGGTGCCGGTGCAGATGATGCTGGCGCCGGCGGCCAGGGTCGCGACCGGGATGGTCGGGACACAGGTCCAGT
>CAVSXV010000007.1:0-384802 GCA_963731995.1 uncultured Chloroflexia bacterium | reverse complement strand
ACATTCGAGTCGACTTCAAGGTCTAGGCTAGCGCCATGAGCCACGACATGACCATGCCCGACGAGCACGGGCCGCACGAGGAACACGCGGCCAAGGACCACGACGACCATGGTGGCCACGACCGCCACGAAGGCCACTCGGTGGCCATGTTCCGCGACAAGTTCTGGCTCTCGTTCCTGCTGACGATCCCGGTACTCATCTGGAGCCCGGACATCGAGGCGTGGTTCGGCTACACCGCCCCCTCGTTCCCCGGATCCGAGTACCTGCCCGCGATCCTGGGCACGATCGTCTTCCTCTACGGCGGCCTCGTCTTCGTGCGCGGCGCCCAACGCGAGCTGGCCGACCGGCAGCCCGGGATGATGACGCTCATCTCGATGGCCATCGTGGTGGCCTTCGTCATCAGCTGGATCGGCACCCTCGGCCTCCTCGAGGTGGAGATCTGGTGGGAACTCTCGACCCTGGTCGTCATCATGCTGCTGGGCCATTGGATGGAGATGCGCTCGATCGCCGGGGCGCAGGGCGCGCTGAAGGCCCTCGCGGAGCTGCTGCCGGACACGGCCGAGCGCGTCACCGACACCGGCACCGAGGAGGTCTCCGTGAGCGACCTGGCGCTCGACGATGTCGTGCTCGTGCGTCCCGGGGCGAGAGCGCCGGCGGACGGTGTCGTCGTCGAGGGGAGCGCCGATGTCGACGAGTCGATGATCAGCGGCGAGTCCGTGCCGGTGACGAAGACCGAGGGCGACGAGGTCGTGGCCGGGACGGTGGCCGCTGGTGGCAGCCTGCGGGTGCGGGTCACCGCCACCGGGGACCAGACCGCGCTGTCGGGCATCATGCGCCTCGTCGAGCAGGCGCAGGCGTCGGGCTCGCGGGCCCAGGCCCTCGCCGACCGGGCCGCCGCGGCCCTCTTCTACATCGCCCTCGCCGCGGGTGCGGTGACCCTGCTCGTCTGGCTCGTCGTCGGCGAGCCGGCGGAGGCCTTCGTACGGACCGCCACGGTGCTGGTGATCGCCTGCCCCCACGCCCTGGGCCTCGCCATCCCGCTGGTCATCGCCATCAGCACCTCACTCGGTGCCCGCAACGGCCTGCTCGTGAAGGACCAGGTCGCGCTCGAGCAGGCTCGACGACTCGACGCGGTCATCTTCGACAAGACCGGCACGCTCACGAAGGGCCAGCCGGCGCTGGCGGCGGTGGTCGCGGTCGATGGCACGACGGAGGACGAGGTCCTGGCGCTGGCCGCCTCGGTCGAGACCGACTCCGAGCACCCCCTGGCACGGGCCATCGTCACGGGCGTAGAGGAGCGCTCGGTGCAGGTCCCGGTCGCACGAGACTTCGAGTCCCTCGCGGGTCGCGGCGCTCGTGCGGACGTCGACGGCCGCACGGTCCACGTCGGGGGGCCGCGCCTGCTCGAGGAGCTCGGGCTGGAGGTCGACCCGTCGCTCGCGGAACGGACGAGCGCTTGGGCCGAGGATGGCCGCACCGTGCTGCACGTCGTCGCCGACGGCCGGGTCGTCGGCGCGCTCGCGGTCGAGGATGAGATCAGGCCCGAGTCGGTCGAGGCGGTGCAGGAGCTGCATGCCGCCGGCATACGCGTGGCCATGATCACCGGCGACAGCCAGGCCGTCGCCGATGCGGTCGCTCGACGTCTCGGCATCGACGAGGTCGCGGCGCAGGTGCTGCCGGCGGACAAGGCCGCCGCGGTCGCCCGCTTCCAGGAGGGCGGCCAGCGCGTGGCCATGGTCGGTGACGGTGTCAACGATGCGCCCGCGCTGGCGCAGGCCGACGTCGGCATCGCCATCGGTGCCGGCACCGACGTGGCCGTGGAGTCGGCCGGCATCGTGCTCGTACGCGACGACCCGCGCGACGTCGTGGGTGCCATCGAGCTCTCGCGGGCGACGTACCGCAAGATGGTCGAGAACCTCGTCTGGGCCACGGCCTACAACGCCGTGGCCATCCCGCTGGCGGCCGGGGTGCTCGCGCCCTGGGGCTTCGTCATGCCTATGGCCGTCGGTGCCGTCCTCATGAGCGCCTCGACCATCATCGTGGCCGCGAACGCCCAGCTCCTGCGCCGTGTCGAGCTGCGGCCGGACGACATCGCGAAGCCGGATGGCGAGAGCAGCGCCGAGCCGGCGCCTGCCTGACCGTGACGGTGACCTCGAGGCCTCGCCGCCCGACGCTCCAGGCTGGCCACCTCTCAAGCACGAGGGGCCCGATGACCCAGTTAGCCCCGCGTGACGTCACCCCCACGCGCCGCGCGACGCAGCGATGGTCGTGAGCGATCGCGCGGGAGTGCAAACTCGATCTGGTCCGCACCGCTGGGTTGATAGGCGGCTGACACGCGTCAGTCCTGGCCCATGTCGCGTCCGCAGCCCGCACGGCTCGATACTCACGAGCGTGTCCGGATCGCCGTCCGGACACCGTGGAGACACGACCCGGGCAGCGCGCCCTTGCCGCCGGCTCGATGGCGGGTCTCCGTCATCGAGGCACCGTCCGGACTCGGATGGGAGCCGTGAGATGACCTATGGGAGGAGTGGGGAATGAGCCAGACGAGCGAGCACGAACAGCGTGGCGAGGAGACCGGCGCCAAGCTCAAGAACTACGTCCGCTTCCTCGCGATGATCGCGACCTCGATCGTGGTCATGTACGTGCTCACCTACACCAACGTGTTCTCCATCGACCACATCCGCATCAGCGAGGAACGCATCTACATGGCCCTGCTCATGGGCGCGGGCATGGCCATCGTCATGCTCCTCTACATGTGGGGCATGTACCGCGACCGACGCGTCAACCTCGGCATCATCATCGGCGCGCTGGCCTTCGGCGGCGTGGCCTTCTTCCTCTCCCAGTCGCAGGCGCTCGTGGGTGACGTCGCCTACATGGACGGCATGATCCCGCACCACTCGATCGCCATCCTCACCAGCGAACGTGCCGGCATCGAGGACCTGCGGGTGCGCGAGCTGGCCGACGGCATCATCGAGGCCCAGCGGCGGGAGATCGCCGAGATGGATTGGCTCACCGCCGACATCGCGGAGAACGGCCCGGCCACCACCGAGGCCGAGGCCCAGGCTCGGCCGGTCCCCGAGTTCACGGCCGCGCCGTAGCCCGGGCGTGCAGGCAGTGGCCGGAGTACCGCACCCAGAAACGACGGACCAAGGGACCATCCCAGCCAAGGGACGCGGGTTCAGCTTCGAGGAAAGCACCGAGATCGCGTCATCGCGCGTGTGGGAGTCATTGGTCGACATCGAGGACTGGTGGCTCGCGTCGAACCCCGAGCATGAGGAGCTGCGCCTGCTGACGCCCGGTCCACTGCGGCGCGGGTCCCGACTGTCCATCCGCGAACGCATCGCCGGGATCCCGGGTGAGGCGGAGGGGATCGTGACCGGCTTTGAGCCGGGCCATTCGGTCGCCTGGGAAGCCACGGACGCGACGTACCGGGTCATGGGTCTCAGCTTCAGCGTCAGCGAGGGTGTGACCTGGACGGTGGAGGAGACCTCGACAGGCAAGTCCCGACTCTCCGCACGCGTATGGGCCCGGTTCCGACCCGGCGTTCGCGGCACGCTCTTCGCTTGGGCATTCCGCCTGCTGGGCGGGATCGAGCGCGATCGTCGACATGCTCGACGTGAGCTCGACTACCTGCGACGCCGCCTGGAGACGGTGGCCCGGACCGATGAGGAGCGTTGAGGATGTGTCCGAACCGGCACGGACGGTGACCGATGAGCCACGCTGAGGACGCGGTGCACGCGAGTGCTGCCATGGCGGACCGTCGATCACTCGTCGCCGTGCTCCTCCTCACCATCGGCATCCTCGTCCTCGAGATCGTCGGCGCGGTCGTCACCAACAGCCTCGCGCTGCTGGCGGACGCGGGGCACGTCTTCACCGACGTGGCTGGTATCTCGCTCGCGCTCGTGGCGATCTGGGTGGCCGGGCGGGCGCCGTCGCCTGCGCGCACGTACGGTTGGTATCGCGCGGAGGTCCTCGCGGCCGTCGCGAACGCGCTCATCCTGACCGCCGTCGCGGGCTACATCCTGCTCGAGGCCTGGCGGCGGCTCTCGGAGCCGGTCGAGATCACCAGCGGCCTGATGCTGGCCATCGCCCTCGTGGGCGGTGGCGTCAACCTCGTCTCGGTGTGGATCCTGCGCGGGCCGCAGGCGCGCAGCCTCAACATGCGCGGCGCCTACCTCGAGGTGCTGGGCGACCTCCTGGGCTCCATCGCGGTCGTCATCGCCGCCGTCGTCATCCTGCTCACCGGCTTCACGGCCGCCGATGCCATCGCCTCGGCCGTCATCGCCGTCATGATCCTGCCGCGCGCCTGGCGGCTCCTGCGCGAGGCCACCGACGTGCTCATGCAGGCCACACCTCCGGGCATCGACCTCGAGGAGCTGCGCCGACATCTCCTCGGTGCCGCGGGTGTCGCCGACGTCCACGACCTCCATGCCTGGACCATCACGAGCGGGATGCCCGTGGTCTCGGTCCATGTCGTGCTCGAGCCGGAGGCAGAGCCGGGGTCCGTGCTCGATGAGCTCTGCGGCTGCCTCGCGGGTGACTTCGACGTGGAACATTCCACGATCCAGCTGGAGGATGTCGATCGTCGGCGCCTCGAGAGCGCGACGCACCGGTGACACGGTCGCGCGCGTGATCAAGGCCCGCGTCGCGGCATCCGGCATCGGTGAGGGCTCGTCATCGTGCAGTACCTACGCCGCATTCGGCTAGACGCATGTCAAGCAAGTGCTCCAACCAGCTGAGCTAGCCGCCCGAGATCGAACCGGTGGGTGAGATCCGGTACGAGCTTGGCGGCTCCCGGTTCAAGGCCGATTCCGGTCCCTTCGGCACTGGCCTGCGCGGTGCCACCGGTGCATGTTCCAACCAGATAGTCGCCACGTCCACGCAGTCTTCCGCCGGGATCACCACCGGTCGGATACAGGAGATCCGCCGATGTCGCAACTGCCACAGACCGGACACGAGCACCACGAGCGCATCCGTGAGCACATCGATCGCCTGCCGGCGCTGGCGGACTTGCTCGAACAGCGACCGGTAGGCGACGAGTTCGCCGCCCGCTTCGTCGTCGAGTACGACTTCATGACAGGCACGCTCTGGCCGCACGTCATGGTCGTCGAGGAGAACGTCTATCCCCAGCTCGAGCGTCTGCAGCAGAACCGGCACTCGATGGCCCATCTACGCCGCGAGCACGCGGAGCTCAACGAGCTCATCGAGTCCATGGGCGGCTACCTGGACCGCGTCGAGGCCGGCCGGCTCAACCCCACCGATGCCCTCGGGCTGCGCCGCCTGATCATCCGCTTCTACGCGCTGGTGAAGACCCACGTGGGTGAGGAAGCCGAGTACCTGCGTGTCCTGCAGGGCAACCTCTCCGATGACGAGCAGGATGTGGTCGAGCGGGGTCTGGCGCACGCCTCGACCGAGTAGCGCCAAGGGGCCCGTCCGCCGGGTGCGGCGACGGGTCCGACACAGGACAGATACCATCGTTGACGGCGAGTCCGCCCTGCCCGGGCAGGAAGGCGGCTGACGACGGAGGAGACGTGGACGACATCGACGCCGGGTCGGTACAGATCGGCAATATCAACCCGCGTGACTACCGGTTCGTGATGTCGCTCGCGCGTCGCTACAACGCCATCGTCTTCTGGCATCGCGATCGCAATGGCGTCGACTGGCAGCCTTTGCTGATGCCCCTGGAGCCGCGCCAGCCGTCGGGCCCTACGACCAAGTCGCGCTAGCCCGCCGGCTCCGCGGCGGCGGCCTCCCCGGCCAGGGCTTCGTTGATGGCTTGCCCCAGCGATGGCGCCAGGGCCTGGACGAAGGTGGCCGTCAGATGGTCGCGGTTGCGCCAGGCGAAGACCCCGTCGAAGACCACCGGGCACGGGCTGTAGGGACAGATGAGGTCGTTGAGGTCCGCGTAGCTCGCTCCGGCTGCCTCCACCGCCGCCCGTTCGGCCAGGTCGAAGGAGGCATCGATGGCCGCCGCTCGTGGCGTCGAGCAGGCCTGCATGTCGCTGGGGTCCAAACCCAGGCAGGTCGCCGGGTTCGTCTGCAGGTACGGCGTGTCGGCCAGCACCACCACCGTCGTCGCCTCGGGCATGGCCTCGAGCGTGGCCGTCAAGCCGGCGGTCCAGGCCGCCGTTCGATCCTCCTCGGGGATGCGTTCGCCGTCTTCGTCCACCAGCCGGTAGATGCGACCGCCACCGGTCATCAGCACCGACATCGGGCTCGTTCTGAGCGATCCACTCGAGCGCCTCGGCGCGCCAGGTCTCACAGGATTCGCCTGCCGCGTCCTCCTTGCGTGCCGAGAGGATCTGCGGCGGCGGGCAGGCGGCCTTGGTCAAGGTCACGATGCGCCAGTCGTTCCTGAACGCGGCGGTCTTGAGGCTGGGCTGCCACTGCAGGGCATGTGAATCACCGAAGAGCACGACGGTGATGTCGCTGTCGTCCACGCCGTAAGTACAGGGGTGCAGCACCGGATCGAGGGTGTCGCCGTGGCATTCGTCGTCGTAGTTCGGCGGACGGTCCCAGTAGGCATCCTGCGGCTCCGGCTCGGTGTTCGCAGGCACCGGACGACGGTCCTGCTGGTCGGCGTCGCTGGTACCGTCACCGTCGGAGTCTTCGTCGCCGTCGCTGACTCCGTTGCCGTCGCTATCGGGGTTGCCCGGATCGGTGCCGTGGCGCTGTTCGCCAAGGTTGCCCAGGCCATCCCCGTCGAGGTCCTCGAGCGCGTCACCGAGGCCGTCGCCATCGGAGTCGGCCGACGCCGGGTCGGTCAGCCCCCAACGCGCCTCGAAGCTGTCGCCGCAGCCCGTCGCCGTCGCTGTCGGTGGACCCGGCGGCAGTCGGGATGGTCACGAGCAGGGCCAGGGTCAAGGCGATCAGGAGTGAGATGAGACGGCGCTTCATGGTTCCTTCGTGGTGAGTCCGAGTGCGTCGGTGAGGATACGCTCGATCGACGGTTGGAGCTGCGTGGCGAACGTCTCCGAGAGGTGGCTGCCATCACGCCACATGAGCACGTCGCCCTGGATGATCGGGCAGGGATCGTAGGTGCAGATCTGGTCGTAGAGCGTGTCGTAGAGCGCGCGTGTCACCGACGCGGTCTGCTGCAGGCCGACATCCATGCTGCGGGCGGCCTCCGGCTGGCGTCGGGTGACACAGGCGGAGATGTCAGCCGGGTTGGCCCGCAGGCACCGCACGGGGTTGCCGCGGAAGTTGCGCGGCGTACCGCCGAGCGCCAGCACGGTCGTCTCCTCGGGCAGGCGCTCCACGGTCTTCCGGAGCGCGACCCGCCACTGCCCTGCCCGCTTCCAGGGCGCGACCGCCTTGCCACTGGGCTTGCGCAGCTTGTAGCCGGGCGTGTGGGCGTAGATCACCAGGTCCACTGGCGCGCGACGCAGGCGCGAGACCACCCGCTGCTGCCACAGTCGGCAGGTTCGCCCCTTGTCGATCTCCCACTGGTTGTTGCCGGCCAGCCCCAGCAGCGCCGGGCAGGCGCTCTTGGTCATGGTCGTGAGCTTCCAGCCGCGCGCCTCGGCGATGCGGATGAGTGGTGTCAGGTACATCGTGGCGTGGGAGTCACCCGCGAGCACGATCTCGAACTCGCCGTCGGGGTCGCCGAACTCACAGGTGGTGACCTTCGACTTACCGTGCCAGGTCTGGCACTCCCGCCGGTTCGGCTGCCGGTCACGGGCAGCAGTTTGTGGCGAGGGCCGCAGGTCCCGCGGGACTCGGCGCTGGTCCTGCTCGAGCGCGTTGGAGATGCCGTCGCCATCGTCGTCCTCGGCGCTGTCGGAGATGCCGTCGCCGTCGCTGTCCGGGTTCGACGGATCGGTCCCGAAGCGTTGCTCGCCACGATCGCCGAGGCGGTCGCCGTCACTGTCCTCGGCCGAATCGATGACGCCGTCGCCATCGCTGTCGGCCTCGTCGGGAGAGGTCAGGCCGTAGCGGGCCTCGAACCCGTCACGGAGGCCGTCGCCGTCGGTGTCGGCCGCGCTCGCGGGCAGCCCCAGCAGCAGCACCAGCAGCGTACCTGCGACGAGGGTGCGGGCTCGGCTGGCGATCAACTCCCGGACCCGAGGAGTTGGCGATCGAGCATGGCCGAGATCGAGGGCGTGAGCTTTCGGGCGAAGGTCTCGGTGAGGTGGACGCTGTCCCGCCACATCAGGACCTTGCCCTGGACGAGCGGACAGGGGTCGTAGGTGCAGACCTTGTCGTGGAGCGTGGCATACCGGCCACCGCCGCGGCGGGCACCCCTGGCGATGGCCCGGTCGAGGCTGCGCTTCGCCGCGGGTACCGCGCTCGTCACGCACCGGGACAGGTCACGCCGGTGGTTGCGCAGGCAGCCCACCGGGTCCTTGCGGGTCTTGGGCAAGAGCCCCAGCACCAGCACCTCGGACTCGGCCGGCAGCCGCCCGAGCGTCTTCTTGACCGCCTGCTGCCAGACGGCGGGCCACCTGGACACCGGCACGTCCGATCCGCCGATCGTCTTGAGCTTGTAGGGGGCGTGGCCGAAGATGATGACGTCGGGTGGGTGCGTGTTGAGCCGGTCGATGACCTTGCGCCGCCAGGCTCGGCAGCTGCGACCCCTGTCGATCCTGTACTGCAAGGTGCCGTGCAGGCCCACGAAGGCCGGGCAGGCGGCCTTCGTCATGGTCATCAGCCTCCAGCCGCGGGCCTTCGCGATCCGCTTGTAGGCGGTGAGGTACATGGTCATGTTCGAGTCGCCGACGAGCACCACCGTGGTCGCGCCCCCCGGATCGCCGAAGACGCAGCTCTTGACTGCTGACACGCGGTGTTTGGCCTGGCATCTGATGCGATCGGGCTGGCGGTCGTCATCGGCGACGCCGAGCGCGGGCCGGAGTCCCCTGGGCACGATCCGCTTGTCCTGCTCGCGCGCATTCGACACTCCGTCGCGGTCAGCGTCCTCTTTGCCGTCAGGTACCCCGTCGCCGTCCGTGTCGCGCACCGAGGGGTTCGTTCGCGAGCGTTGCTCGCCCAGGTTACCGAGGCGGTCCCCATCGAGATCCTCGGCCGAATCGATGACGCCATCCCGGTCGCTGTCGGGGTCGAGGTAGTCGGTCACGCCCCAGCGCCGTTCGAACGCATCGGCCAAGCCGTCGCCGTCAGAGTCGACCGCGAGGGTCGGCGCCGTCAGCAGCATCAGCCCGAGTCCGGTGATGGCGCCGGCCCGGAGCACCTCTCGCAGCATCAGCCCGCCTCCCCAGTCGCCGGCGACGGATCGAGCGTGGGCTCGGTCGGTGGTGCCGGTGATGGCGACTCCCCGTCCGGCTGCGGTGAAGCGGTCGGCTGTGGCGAGGCGTTCGGCTGCGGTGAGGCGACCGGCAGCAGCGGGGCGAGCTCGGCACGCAGCGACGGCGCCAGCAGCTTGGTGAAGGTCACGGTCAGATGTCCCTTGTCCTTGTAGATGAGGACGTCGCCCTGGACGAGGGGGCACGGCTCATATGGGCAGATCCTATCCTTCAGCGTGCGATATACGCCGCCACCCGCTTCGGTCGTCTGGCGCAGGACCGCGTCGGTGCGGGCAGCAGAAGCCGGCTCGTGCAAGGTCAGACAGGCCGACATGTCGCGCCTGTTATGCAGCAGGCAGCGCGGGGCGTTCAGCCTGGACTTGGGGGCATCGGCCAGTAGGACCACGGTCGATTCGGATGGCATGGCCTCGAGCGTCTCCGCGAGGCCGTCGCGCAGCACCCGAAGCTCGCGGGCTTCGTCGAGCTTGCGGTTCTGGCCATCCACGAGCACATAGTCGTCCGAGAACACGAGCACGATGAGATCGGGCGGGTGCTTGCGGAGGCGTTCGAGGGCGTTGTTCCGCCACTTGATGCAGCTGAGCCCGTCATCGAAGATGCGTTGATAGCGGAGCATGGTGCCCAGCACCGGCGTGCAGCGTCCCTTGAGCATGGTGATGAGGTGCCAGCCTTGCCGTTTCGCCACCTTGATCGCCGGCGGCAGATACATGGTGGCCTTGGAATCGCCCATGAGCACGACGCGGGTCTTGCTCTGGAGGTCCCCGAAGTGGCACAGGTTGAGCCTGGCATCGCCGGTGCGCACGCCGCATTCGGCGCCCTGTTCGGCGACGTCATCGAAGGCGTCCACGAGTGCCGGCTTCAGCCTTGGCGGGACGGGACGGCGATGCTGGTCGATGGCGTTGGGCGTGCCGTCGCCATCGTCGTCCTCGCGCCCGTCGGGCAGACCGTCGCCGTCGCTGTCGGCGTTGCCCGGGTCCGTGCCGAATCGTTGCTCTCCCCTGTCCCCGAGGTCATCGCCATCGTGGTCCTCGGCCGCGTCGATGACGCCGTCGCCGTCGCTGTCGGCCAGCAGATACGAGGTCAGCCCGTGCTTCTTTTCGAAGGCGTCGCGCAGGCCGTCGTGGTCGGTGTCGGTCCCGGCGGCGGTGCCCGCCACGGCTGCCAGCAGCAGCAGTGCGCCGAGGCCCGCGAGCGGCCCGCGACCGCGACGGCTCACGGCAGCACCTCGCGGAGCAGGGCCTCGACGGCCGCGGTCAGGCGGCCACTGAAGGTCGCGCTCAGGTGCGAGCGGTCACGCCAGACGAGCACGTCGCCATGGACGAGCGGACAGGGGTCGTAGGTGCAGATGGAGTCGTAGAGCGTGCCGAAGGCCGCGCCACTCGCCTCCGCGCCGGCGCGGAGCGCCCGTTCGACCGTCCGTTCCTCGGGGGCCTGGCGTGGTGAGCTGCAGGCCGCGATGTCGCTCGGATCCTCCCGCAGGCAGGCGACCGGATCACCATAGTTGCGTGGCACGTCTCCGAGGATGAGGGCGGAGCTGGCATCGGGCAAGGCCTCCACGGTACGCCCCACCGCAGCCTCCCAACGGGCAGGCCAGGTCTCCTTGTCGTAGCGCCCGCCGTCGGGGCCGGCGAGGACGTAGCGGTCGCTGTGGGTGATGACCACCAGGTCTGGCGGCTCGCCGGCGTGCAGCCAGTCGATCGCGTTCTGCTTCCAACGTCGACAGCTGCGTCCGCCGTCGAGCTCCAGTTGCAGGCCGTTCTCGAGGCCGAGCAGCGGGATGCACGCGCCCTTGATGAGCGTCTGCACGTACCAGCCCTCGCGCCAGGCGGCACGCTTGAAGGGCAGCAGCAGGGCATGCGCATGGGAGTCGCCCATGAGCACGATGCGCGTCTCGCTCTGGGGGTCGCCGAAGGCGCAGTGGCGCAGCGCCGAGCGGCCTTCGGGGACACCACACCAGCGGCCGACCCCGTTGGCATCGTCGTGTGCCTCGGCCAGCGACGGACGCAGGCCCTCGGGGACCGGTCGCTCATCCTGCTCCTCGGCGTCGCTGCGGCCGTCCGCGTCCGTATCCTCGTCGCCATCGAGCGTGCCGTCACCATCGCTGTCGGGATCGCCTGGGTCCGTGCCGAAGCGTTGCTCGCCGAGGTTGCTGAGGTCGTCGCCGTCCTCGTCCTCGGCTGGGTCCACGATCCCGTCACGGTCGCTGTCGATCGCGTCCGGAGCGGTCACGCCCCATCGTGTCTCGAACGCGTCGCTGAGGCCATCGCCATCGCTGTCCCCCGACCTGCGCGACCGCGGGTGGCGCGAGGGCCATGAGACAGACGCCCAGCAGCATCGGCACGAGGGCCCGTGCGTGCCCGGTCAGGATCGCTCGCATCACCGGCCTCGCACCGCGTCGACGGCGGCGCCCAGCCGCTCGGCGAGCCGGTCGGGCGAAGGTGGCGGTGAGGTGGTGGCTGTCGCGGTAGACGAGCAGGTTCCCGCGGACCAAGGGACAGTCGGCTTCGAAGCAGATCCAGTCGGTGGCCGAGACGAGACCGGCGCCGGCTTCGGCCGCAGCCGAGGCTTCCAGCTCCGGTAGGTCTCGTCGACCATGCGCGACCGCTCGACCGCACAGTCCTCCACACCGGCGCTGGTGGCCAGGCACTCGGCGGGGTCGTAGCCCACCCGTGGCGTATCGGCGATGACGATCACCGGGGCCAGCTCGGCCGATCCGCTCGAGAGTGCCGGTCAGGGCCGTCCTGCCAGGCTTCGTGGTCGGGCCTCCTCCAGCCGGTTCCCATCCTCGTCCACCAGCTGATAGCGGCTATCGGCGGCCACCAGCACCAGGGCCGGCGCCTCGGCCTCGATGAGCTCGAGGGCCTTCTCGCGCCACTCGTCGCACTCGCGGTAGCCACGCTTGAGCACGCTGTTCCAGACGGTGCCGTCGACCATCGGGCAGGCCGACTTGGTGATCGCCCGCAGCCGCCAGCCGCGGTCGTCGGCGATCGCCTGCACCGCCGGCAGCCACTGCTGAGCGTGCGAGTCGCCGAGCAGCATCACCGTGGTGTCCGATGCCGGGTCGCCGTAGACGCACTCGGGTGCCTCGAGCTCCGGGAAGTCGAGGTGGCAGCCATCGTCGTAGCCGTCGGGCAGGTCCCAGTAGGCTCCATCGAGCGGTGGCACGAGGTCGTCGGGCAGCGGGCCGCTGCGGACCGGATCGGGCAGCTCGATCGAGTCGCACGGCCGCCACGTCCACCTGGCCCGGGGTCCAGCGGTCACCCTGCGCGGCGCTGCCCCACAGCGAGCGCGCCGGCCGCCACCAGCACCGAGGCGCCGACGGCCGCGGTCACGCTGCGGCTCGGGCGCATGGGCAGCAGCCGCCCTGACGGATGGGTGCCTCGTAGAGCTCGGTCGAGGCCCAGGCGATGAGGGTGGCCACGACCACCAGGCCGAGGTTGAAGGCGATGCTGTCGATCCCCAGCGCGATGGGCACCAGCACGAGGATGGGCCAGTGCCACAGGTAGAGCGAGTAGGAGATGCGGCCGATCCAGCGCGGGAAGCGGGTCGAGAGCAGCCGAGCCGGCAGGCCCGGCGTATGGCTCATGCCGATGATCGCGAGGGCGGTGCCCACCACGGGCAGAAGCGCGGCGATGCCCGGGTAGGGCGTGTCGCCGTCGATGATCGACGACCCCGATCGCGATGAGGGCCAGACCCGACCATGTAGTGCCGTTGGCCAGGGCCCCCGGGGTGCGCTCGGGTAGCCGCAGGACGCCGATGGCGATGAGCGCGCCGACGCCCAGCTCCCAGGCGCGCGTGGGCAGCGAGAAGAAGGCCCAGGGCGCGGCCACGTCGGTCCACAGCAGCGACAGCGCGAACGAGGCCACGACCGTGGTGGCCACGACCAGCCACAGGCGAGACAGCGTCAGCAGCTCGCAGGCTGAGGAGGATGATCAGCGGCCAGAAGAGGTAGAACTGCTCCTCGACGCTGAGCGACCAGAAGTGCAGCAACGGCGAGGGCGCCGTCTCGGCCCCCAGGTAGTCGATGGCGTTCGCAGCGAAGCGGAGGTTGGAGACGTAGAGCGCCGCCGCCGCACCGTCGCCGGCGACGTCCGGGAAGCGCAGCTCCGAGAGGATGAACCACGACGCGGCGACCGTGACCACGATCGTCAGCAGGGCCGCCGGCAGCAGCCTCCGGAAGCGTCGCGCGTAGAACACGACTCAGGTCGATGCGTCCGGTTCCCGTTCCACTCCCGGACCAGCAGGCCGGTGATGAGGAACCCCGAGATGACGAAGAAGACGTCGACGCCGATGAAGCCGCCGGTCGCGGCGGGGACGCCCGCGTGGAACAGCAAGACCGCCCCGATGGCGATGGCCCGGAGGCCTTCGATATCAGGGCGGAAGTAGGACTTGGCGTGAGTGGCGGTCACTCGGTCCGATGGTGTCCGGCCGGTGACGCAGGCGTCGTCCGGGAGGCGATCCCGGTCGCTGGCCAGGCTCGGCGCAGCCGGGCTGGCTAGCCGCGGTTCTGCTGGTTCATCTGGCGTTCGACCTCGCTCCTGGATCTGGTCGTCACGGCGCGCCTTGGCGCGGCGGACCAGGAACCAGCCGACGACGATGGGCCAGAAGAAGGCGGCGATGGCGCCGACCACGAGCGGCCCGATCGCCTGGTCAGCCGTCACCGTAGGTCATCGCCACGAGCAGGATCAGGGCGACGATCACGCCGATCGTCAGAGCCGATGATCCGCTGGATCGTATCCATCATCAGTGTTCATCCTCCGCGGTATCTGCTCGGGAACATTCGGTAGCAGGTGCCGGCCGGTCACGAGGTCAGCATCGTCCGCCGCCATCGTAGCGCGGCCCTCGGCGAGGCGTCCGTCGCTAGCGTCCACCACCGCGGTACTTCGCACGCCAGCTGGCCTCGTCGCGCTCGAACAGGTCTGCCTGCTTGGCGAACCACTTGTCGCCGGTCATCTTGGCGAGGATGCGCAGCTGTTCGATGTGGGTCTCGTGGTAGTGCAGCGTTCCCTCGGTGCCAGCGAGGCTGTAGCGCGACAACTCGCCCTTCCGACGGAATCGATAGAGCTTGTCGCGCACGGTCTTGGCGCCACCGAGGAAGTACTGCTTGGCGAGGGGGTCGCCCGTCGCGAGCCAGTACTCGTAGATGCCGAACATGGCGTTGAGATGGGCGTTGAGCGTGTGGGGGTGCCGGCCATCGGGCCAGTGCTCGAACCAGACGTAGCCCTTGCCGGTGACATCGGAGAACCACCGCTCGTTGCCAGGTCGCTGCTTGAAGGCAGCCATCAGCTGCCGCGCCTCCTTGAGGCGGTCCTGCGCGCCGGTGATCTTGTAGAAGCGCGAAAGGAACGAGAGCACGAGGCCGTGCGAGTTGGAGTTGACCCAGCCCGATTTGTGGATGCTGAGGTCATACCAGTGCGGCTGCCAGCGCCGTCGCTTGCCGCCTTCCGAGAGTTTGTCAAGCTTGTTGGCGTACTTGCGTGCCTGGCGCAGGTGGAACTTGTTGCCGGTCTGGACATACGTGTCCAGTCGCTTCATTCCCTGTTGGGCGAGGACGGTGGGGTTGTAGACGAGGCTCCCGCCCGGGCCCAGAGGCCGCATGGGGATCGACTTGTCGTCCTGGGGTCCCTCGGTCTCGATCTGAAGCGGCCGGCCGCCGTTGAAGCGGAGCGCCTTCCAGGGGATCTTCTGCAGCTCCCAGTCTCCGACCTTGAAGTCGACCTTTGGCGTCGGCTTCGCGGCGGTCTCGGCAGCATCCCTGGCCTTGACCACGGCTCCCACCACGAAGTCCGCATACTGAGCGACCACCGCGGTGGGCACGGGCTCAGGCGACGGCCGATGAGGATGGGGCCTGGGCAGCAGCGACACCGGGTAGGAGGATGGCCATCCCCAGTGCCGTGACAAGGAGTGATCGACGACTCACAGCATGGCCAACGTACCAGAACTTCGTGCGACGAGCCGCGCCGCCGCCTACCATCGCTTCGTGACTACGCCCGCGAGCATCTCATCCGGCGAGCTCGTCGCACGCCTGGTGGCCGCCTTCCCAGAGGCGGCCGGACACGAGGACGAGGTCGTCATCGTGCGTGCTCCAGGGCGCGTCAATCTCATCGGCGAGCACACCGACTACAACGGTGGCTTCGTGCTGCCGTTCGCCATCGACATGGACGTGCGTATCGCACTGCTGCCCGTCCGTGAGCCTCGCATACGCATCCACCGCGAAGACAACGGCGAAACCGCGACCATCAGCCTCGACCCCTTCCCGCCGAAGGGCGATGCCTGGCATGACTACATCGCCGGGACCGCCTGGGCCATGGCCGAGCACGGACAGCCGATCCGTGGCTTCGACGGCGTGCTCGTGAGCTACCTGCCCATCGGCTCGGGCCTGTCGTCCTCGGCTGCGCTCGAGGTGGTCACGGCCTGGGCCCTGTCGGCCCCCGATGGACCGGCTATCGAACCGCTCGAGGTCGCGAGGATCGCGCAATATGCGGAGAACAACCATGTCGGTGTGCGCTGCGGTCTGATGGATCAGTTCGCCTCGGCCTGCGGTGTCGAGGGCAGTGCCCTCCTCTTCGACTGTCGCTCCAGCGAGTGGCGCGCGGTGCCGCTGCCGCCGGAGTTGGCGCTGGTGGTGATCCACAGTGGCGTCTCCCATGGCCACGCCGACAACGAGTACAACGATCGGCGCGCAGCCTGCGAGCGAGTGGTGGCGACGGTGGCCGCGGACGACCCGGCGGTCGCGCTCCTGCGCGACATCGACATGGCTCGCCTCGAGGCCTACCGGGACCGGCTCGACCCGGTCGATCTCCGACGGGCCGTCCACGTGCTCACCGAGAACGAGCGTGTGCTCGCAGCAGCGGCCGCGCTCGAGTCCGATGATCACGCCGCCCTGGGTGAGCTGATGGCCGGGAGCCAGGCCTCGATGCGGGACGACTACGCCATCAGCTGCCCGGAGATCGATGCCTTGGTGGACATCGCGGTGAGCGTGCCCGGTGTCATCGGCTCACGCATGACCGGCGGCGGCTTCGGCGGCTGCACCATCACGCTGGCCTGGCCCGACGCGGTCGAGCGACTGACGCGAGACCATCCTGGCCACGTATCCGGCTCGGACCGGCTGCACGCCCCGAGTCTGGACCGTGAGCGCGGAAGGCGGGGCCGGCCTCGTCGCCGGGTAGGGCATGGCGCCGGGAGGCGCGGAGACGTCAGCCCTTGGTGGAGCCCAGCGTGAGGCCGCTGACGAACTGCTTCTGCAGTGCGAAGAAGACGATGAGCGTCGGCAGGGCGACCAGGAGCGAGGCTGCCGCCACCAGGTTCATGTCCACGAAGTACTGGCCCTTGAGGTTGTTCAGTGCCGAGGTGATGGGGAACTTGCTGCCGGTGCTCATGAGGAATAGTGCCCAGAAGAAGTCGTTGTAGATCCAGGTCACCTGCAGCACCGCCAGCGCTGCGAGGGCCGGGCGCGTGAGGGGCATGATGATCGCGTAGAACGTCTTCCAGACGGACGCACCATCCACCAGGGCCGCCTCGTTGAGCTCCTTGGGGAGTGTCCGCATGTAGTTGCTCAGCACGAACGTGCAGAAGCCCAGCTGGAAGGCGATGTGCACGATGGCGATGCCCATGTACTGGTCGTAGAGCAGCTCCGGCTGTCGCCGGAAGATCTGGTAGAGCGGCGTGATCAGCACCTGCGGCGGCAGCATGTTCAGACCCAGGAACAGCAGCAGCATGGCCAGGTTGAACTTGAAGCTGTAGCGCGACAGGACGAAGGCCAGCATCGAGGCCAGGAACAGCACGATGATGACGGCCGGGATGACGATCACCGCCGTGTTGATGAAGTAGCGGATGAGCTCTGCGTCGTTCCAGGCGTTGACGTAGTTGTCCAGGGTCAGACTGCCCGCGATGGAGACGTATCCGTTCTGGGCGGTGTCCGAGAATGGTCGAAGCGAGGTGTACAGGGCCCACAGCAGCGGCAGCAGCCAGATGATGGACATGACGATGAGGAAGCCATGCAGCATCGCCCGCTTCCAGTCGAAACCCTTCCGGGGGCTCGGGTCCGCCGCGGGGTTCGCGGCTTGCGTCGATGCTGTCATAGCGAGTCGTCCTTGAGCATGCGGAGCAGGAACGCGGTGATGGGGATCAGTGAGATCAGCAACAGGACCACCGCGATGGCCGACCCGAAACCGACGCGCACGCCCTCTCCCACGATGTTGTTGGTGACCAGGATGGACAACAGCTCGAGCCCATTGAGGCCCTTGTTGATGACGTAGACGATGTCGAAGGCCCGCAGCGACTCGATGACGGTGATGACGACGACCACGATATTGATGGGCTTCATCACCGGGAAGACCACGCGGAAGAACGTCTGGCGCTCATTGGCGCCGTCGATCTGGGCGGCCTCGCGGAGGCTGGGGTCAACGGCCTTCAGCCCGGCCAGGTACAGGATCATGACGTAGCCCACGTGGCGCCAACTGGCAGCCACGAGCACGGACCACAGGTTCAGGTCGCGGTTCCCGAGCCAGTCGATGAAGACCTCGTCAGAGCTGGTGGTGCCGAGCAGGCTGTTGAGGAAACCCTGGTCGGGCGAGTAGATGAGGTTGCCCCAGATGAAGCCGATGATCGCGAGCGAGAGCACCACGGGCATGTACAACGCGCCCTGGTAGAAGCGCGTGCCGCGGATGTTCTTGTCCAGCAAGACCGCCAGGAACATACCCAGCGGGGTAGCCAGCACCGCCAGCCAGACCAGCCAGATGACGTTGTGTTGCACTGCCGGCCAGAAGAACGGGTACTTCGTGAAGAGGATCTCGTAGTTCCAGAGCCCGACCCAGTTCGTCCGTGTCAGCGGGTCGCCGATGCCGTTCCAGGTCCCGAACGACCAGATGATCGAGAGGATGGTGGGAATGATGATGAAGATCGTGACCACCGCGGTGGGGATCGCCACCATCGCGAACAGGATCAGCTTGTCCCGTCGGTTGAGCGGGCTGTAGCGGCGCTTCCGTGGGGGCTTGCCGTGCACAGCAGCCCCCGCCCCGGCCGTTGAGCCGGAGGCGGGGGCTGCTCCGTCGGCGACGGATCGAGTCACCGATTAGGACGCTAGTTGGACAGCGGGGGCAGGGTGTCCCAGAAGTCCTGGATGCCCTGGAGGTAGCTGTCCAGATCCTGGTCAGGGTTGTCCAGGAAGTTCTGCAGGAAGCCCTGCATGCCCTGCGGGCCCGCGAAGTCCGGTCGCGTGTCGCGATCGAGGAACTGGGCGATGGCACCAGCCCCGCCGATGATCTCGGCCATCCGCTGCTGCTGAGGCGTGTACGCCGACGTGTCAGCGTCGTTCGCAGCAGCCACGTTGTTGGGGCTCGCGGCCAGGAAGATGTCCTGGGCAGCGCCGGTGGCGAGGCAGGCCAGCATGGCCTTGGCGCCGTCGGGGTTGGCCGCGTTCGCAGCCATCACCAGGCCGTCGATGGGGGCGTCGATCGCCATCTCGGCGTCGAACTCCGTGCCCGCTACCGGGAAGGGGAAGAAGTCCCAATCGGCCGTGACCGCATCGATCTCCTCCTGGGTGGCGCCTTCACCGGCATAGACGGGGATCTGCTCGCCGAAGAAGGTGCCGATGAACATCATCGCCGCCTCCTTGTTCAGGACGGCCTGGGCGGCCTCCTGCCAGTCACGACCGAGCGCACCGTCCTGCAGGTACGGGGTCAGTGAATTCCAGGTCTCGAACACCGTCTTGACGCGCGGGTCGGTCCAGCTCTCGTTGCCGGCCATGAGGTCGACGTGGAACTGATACCCATTGAGGCGCATGTTGAGGATGTCGAAGAAGCCCATGGCCGGCCAGCCCTGCTTGTCAGCGAACGCGAGCGGCACCATGCCGGCGTCGTCGATGGCTTGGCTCAGGGTGACGAATTCGTCAAGGGTGGTCGGCACTTCCCAGCCGTTCTCTTCGAACACGCTGGGGCGATAGTTGATGACCCACGGGTAGTTGTAGATGGGCACGAAGTACTGCTCGCCGTCGTTGCCGGTCGAGGCCGTCTTGAAGGCCTCGCTGTAGTTGTCGCCGACCTCCGCCCAGACGTCGCTCAACGAGCCGAACAGTCCCTGCTCGGCGAAGAACTTCATGCGGAAGCCTGCGAACCAGGCGAGGATGTCTTCCGGGCTGGCCTGCAGCGCCTGGCTGAAGGTGTTCTGGTAGTCCTCGTGCTGTAGCGTGTTGATGCTGATGGACACGCCGGTCTGCTCGGCGCAGTAGTCCATCATGTCCTGCATGGCCTGCTTGGGCACCGGGTCCGAGTAGTTCGAGCGCATCGTCACCTCGCCCTGGGCGGCGACGCCCATGCTGGTGACGGCCAGCGCAGCACTCGCGAGCGCGGTCGCCAGGACCGTCGTGCGTCGAGGTGCGTGGGTTGCAGAGAACGCCATCTGTTCCTCCTCCTGTGGCTGTTGAGCTCTCAGTGGTTCAACAGAAACCAACAAGGTTCGGGACGATTGTGTTCCAAGCTTCAGCGAATGTCAACTTTGTTGCCGTGAATCTGGATGCACCCGAAGGAGTCGCGTTGACTTATGTGGGAAACGCCTGCAGAATTGACTGGACCACGCAGCACCCATGGAGAGACGCGCATCGTGCTGGCACCACAGCGACATGCCTACATCCTCGAACGACTGCGCGCGGACGGGGCCGTGCGTGTCTCCGATCTGATGCGGGAGCTCGGTGTCTCCGACATGACCGTGCGTCGCGACCTCGAGGCGCTCGAGGGCCAGGGCCACCTCGTGAAGGTCCATGGCGGAGCCACGTTGCTGCGTGACTCGGCCGTCCACGAGCCGGGCTTCGATACCAAACGCACGCTCGAGCACGAGGCCAAGCTGGCGATCGCGCGCGAGGCGGCGGCCATGGTCGAGCCGGGCATGGCCGTGGCCGTGTCGGCCGGCAGCACCACCTACGAGGTCAGCCGCCGACTCGCGGATATCCCGCGCCTGACCATCGTGACCAACTCCGTGCCGGCCGCGGAAGTGCTGTACCACGGTGGTCGCAACGACCAGACGATCATCCTCAGCGGCGGGGTGCGCACACCTTCGGACGCGCTGGTGGGGCCCTTCTCGGTCAGCGCACTGCGGGCGGTCAACGTCGACCTCGTCTTCCTCGGCGTCCACGGCATGCACGAACGCGTGGGCTTTACCACACCCAACATGCTCGAGGCCGAGACGAACCAGGCACTCATCGAGACCGGCGGCCGCCTCATCGTCACTGCCGACCACACCAAGTGGGGTGTCACCGGCGTGAGCACCATCGCCCGCCTCGATCGCGCTGACGTGATCATCTCCGACGAAGCGCTCGGCGCTGAGGCCCGCCTGGTCCTCGAGGATCGCGCCGGGTCGCTGATCCTGGCCGCACTGAGTGAGGACATCGCACCCCTCGCGGCGACCAACGATGACGCGGTCGCGGTCGGTGTCTGAGCGATGACCATTCCGATCGTTCCGCATCGTCGCTACGATCCTCTCAGCGACCACTGGGTGCTCGTGTCGGCCGGCCGCACCAAGCGACCCTGGCTCGGCAGCAAGGAGCGCCGTGCTGCCGCCGATGAGCGTCCATCGTTCGATCCCGCCTGCTATCTCTGTCCCGGCAATACGCGTGTCAGTGGCGAGCAGAACCCGCGGTACGCCTCCACCTACGTCTTTACCAACGACTTCGCCGCCCTCCGTCCCGACGCCGGGGAGGAGGTCTACCAGGATGGCCTGCTGCGAGCCGAGGCCCAGCCTGGCACCTGTCGGGTGCTCTGCTTCTCGCCGCGCCACGACCTGACGCTCTCGCGCATGGCGCCCGCGGCCGTGCGCGAGGTCATCGAGATGTGGGCCGCACAGACGACCGACCTCGGCGCCGATTGGCGCTGGGTGCAGATCTTCGAGAATCGCGGCGCGGCCATGGGTGCCTCCAACCCGCATCCGCATGGCCAGATCTGGTCGGGCGCAGCCTTGCCCGAGTTCGCCGCGCGCGAGGACGTCTCCCAGCGCCGCCACCACGCCGCCACCGGTCGTCAGCTGCTGCTCGACGTCGTGGCCCAGGAACGAGGCGGTGAGCGCGTGATCGAAGAGAACGACGAATGGCTGGCGCTGGTGCCCTTCTGGGCGGTGTGGCCGTTCGAAACGATGCTCGTACCCAAGCGCCCGGCTGCCCGCATCCCGGATCTCGATGAGGCCCAGCGCGCGGCGTTGGCCGAGACGATGCAGCGGCTGATGCGGCGCTACGACGCGCTCTTCGACCAGCCCATGCCCTTCTCGATGGGCTGGCATCAGGCGCCCTTCGACGATGAGCCGACCGAGCCGTGGCAGGTGCATGCCCACTTCATGCCGCCGCTGCTCGAGGCAACGAAGCGCAAGTTCATGGTCGGCTACGAGCTGATGTCGGAGCCCCAGCGCGATATCAGCGCCGAGGATGCCGCCGAGCGCCTGCGTGCAGCGGTGCCCAGCGGCGCGGCTCAGCCGATCACCGCTGCCTGAGCCGACCGGATCGCATGACCGTGACGACCACTCCGTTGGACGCCCGCGAGGCCACCCTCGGGCGCCTCGCCGACGAGACCTGGGACGTGCTCATCATCGGCGGCGGCATCGTCGGCTCGGGCGCGCTGCTCGACGCCAGTTCGCGCGGGCTCAAGGCCGCAC
This sequence comes from uncultured Chloroflexia bacterium, assembly GCA_963731995.1. GTDB lineage: Bacteria > Chloroflexota > Limnocylindria > Limnocylindrales > CSP1-4 > JAFMJV01. Next base: position 362,912 of record CAVSXV010000007.1, on the reverse strand, counting down.
TCGTCGAGCAGGATGACCTTGCCGTCGGCACCTCGTCGCGCTCGTCGCGGCTCATCCATGGCGGACTGCGCTACCTCGAGGACATGCGCCTGCAGCTGGTACGCGAAGCGCTGGCCGAGCGTTCCCGGCTGCTGGAGATCGCGCCGCACCTGGTCAGGCTGGAGCGCTTCCTCTTCCCGGTCTACGGCTGGCCGCTCGTGCACCGTGCCTTCATGGGTGCCGGACTCACGCTCTACGACCTGCTCGGAGCAGCGCGTGACGGGGGTCGCGCCCGGCATCTCGGCGCAGGGGCCGTGGCGGAGCTCATCCCCGTCATCAAGCGAGACAGGCTGCGCGGCGGCGTGACCTATTCCGACGGTGTCGAGGATGACGCCCGCTTCAGCATCACGGTGGCGCTGACCGCGGTCGAGCGCGGCGCCACGGTGGTCACGCGTGCCCGGGTCAACGGGCTGCTCACCGACGCTGCCGGGAAGGTGTCCGGCGTGAGGGTCAGGGACCTCCTCGGAGACGGCGAGCTGGAGGCCCGCGCCAGCAGGGTCATCGACGCCACTGGCGTGTGGCTCGGCGACCCGCAGGCACGTCTCGGGGGCTCGACCATGAAGCTGGTGCCGAGTCGTGGCTCGCATTTGGTCTTCGAGCGTGATCGTCTGCCCCTCAAGACCGGCATGACGCTGCGCGTGCCCGGCCGTGTCGTCTTCGTCATCCCCTACCCCGGCGTGTGGCTGGTGGGCACCACGGACGTCCCCGATGACGGTGCGCCGGAACGCCCCAAACCGACGCTCGACGAGGTCGACGAGATCCTCGGCAACGTCAACGACGTGCTCGATGCCGACCTCACGCGTGACGATGCCGTGGGTGCCTTTGCCGGGCTCCGGCCACTGGTGGGTGCGCCCGGAGGTGACACCGCGCGGGTCAGTCGCGAGCACACCATCCACCGCGAGGCCAGCGGCCTGGTGCGTGTCTCGGGCGGCAAGTACACGACCTACCGATTGATGGCGCGCGATGCTGTGGACTACGTGCTCGATGGCGAGAAGCCGATGCCTCGCAGTGCGACGGCGTCGCTGCCCCTCCTTGGCGCCGCACCCCGGGAGCAGCTCGATGCCCTCTCTGCCGAGCTGGCTCGGGACACTGGTCTCGACCGCGAGCGGACCGACCGGCTGGTCGACCGTCACGGCTCACGCGCCCGCGAGGTGGTGCAGCTCGGCCGCGAGCAGGATCTGCTCCGTCCGCTGGCCGAAGATGTCAGCGAGCTGGAGTCGGAGGTCGCGTGGGCCGTGGAGCAGGAGCTCGCGCTCGGGTTGGACGATGTCCTGTCGCGGCGCATGCGCCTCTCGATGTCACGTCGCGACAGGGGCGCCTCGATCGCTCCCCGGGTGGCCGAGATCCTGGGTGCTCGCCTCGGCTGGGACGCCGAGCGCCAGTCGTCCGAGGTGGCGCACTATCTTGAGATGGCACGTCGGGAGTACGACGTCCCCGGGGCCTAGCGACAGCGACTGGAGGGTTCGAGCATGGCTGCCGACTTCGTCCTCGCCCTCGATCAGGGCACGACCTCATCGCGCGCGATCGTCTTCGACCGCGATGGCCGCGTGGTGGCGATGGCCCAGCGCGAGTACCCCCAGGGCTACCCCATCCCGGGCCACGTCACGCACGACCCCGAGGACATCTGGGACAGCCAGCTGGGGGTCGCACGCGAGGTGCTCGAAGCGGTGCCCGGCGGTGTCGCTGCCATCGCCGCACTGGGTATCGCCAACCAGCGCGAGACGACCATCGTGTGGGACCGCGCCAGCGGTGAGCCCGTGGCTCCGGCCATCGTCTGGCAGAGTCGCATCACCGCCGGGGCCTGTGCCGCCCTGCGCGAGGCTGGCCACGAGGATCGCGTCCGCTCGCTCACGGGCCTGCCGCTCGACGCCTACTTCAGCGGGCCCAAGATCGCCCACATCCTCGACGAGAGCCCGGGTCTGCGCGACCGCGCGGAGGCCGGCGAGCTGGCCTTCGGGACCGTCGACAGCTTCCTCGTCTGGCGCCTCACCGGTGGCCGGGTCCACGTCACCGACGTCTCCAACGCGAGCCGTACGCTGCTCTTCGATATCCGCAAGCGTCGCTGGGACCCGTGGCTGTGCGAGATCATGCGCGTGCCGCTGGCCATGCTGCCCGAGGTTCGACCCTCGTCGGCCCTGCTGGCCGAGTCCGACCCTGGCCTGCTCGGATCGTCCTTGCCCATCAGCGGCATCGGTGGCGACCAGATGGCCGCCACCTTCGGCCAGGCCTGCCTGACGCCGGGGATGGCCAAGAACACCTACGGCACCGGTGCCTTCGCCTTGCTCAACACCGGCACGGCACCGGTCGTCTCGGACCACGGCCTACTCTCGACCGTGCTGTGGCAGCTCGGCGACGAGGGCGAGACCGTCTACGCCCTCGAAGGCTCTGTCTTCGTGGCCGGGGCTGCCGTGCGCTGGCTCCGCGATGGTCTCAAGGCCATCGCCTCCAGCGAGGACGTGGAGCGGCTGGCGTCCGCCGGCGATCGCGACGCCGGCGTGATCGTGGTGCCCGCCTTCGTGGGCCTGGGTGCGCCCCACTGGGACCCGGACGCCCGGGGCGCCATCCTCGGGCTGACCTTCGGTACCGGCCTCGAGGACATCGCACTCGCCACCGTCGACGCCATGGCCTACCAGGTGACTGACGTCCTCGGCTCGATGGCGCTCGACACGGGCGGCGAGATCGGCGCCCTGCGCGTCGATGGCGGCGCCGCGGTGAACGACGCCCTGCTGCAATTCCAGGCGGACATCCTGCGCGTGCCCGTGGAGCGCCCGAAGGTGACCGAGACGACCGCCCTCGGCGCCGCCTTCCTCGCTGGCCTGGCCAGCGGCTTCTGGTCCTCGACCGACGAGCTCGCCGCGACGTGGCAGCTCGATCGTCGCTTCGAGCCGCAGATGGAGGGGGCACAGCGCGACCGAGCCCTCGAGCATTGGCACCGCGCGGTCGAGCGCAGCAAGGGTTGGGCCGCAGGTTAGTCCCGGCGCCTACAGCTCGAACTCGGGGGTGCGGTGGATGACCTCGCCGTCGAGCATGGTGGCCAGGGGCCGGGTGCCGGCCAGCACGCCCGGGTCGTCGGAAGCCTCGAACAGCTCAGCCGGCACGACGAGCAGGTCCGCGCGGGCACCTGCCTCGAGGTGACCCTGGTCGGTGACGTGAGCGGACTGCGGGCCATGGAGGCAGGCGCCGCGCAGGGCTCGGTCGAGTCCGATGGCCTGCTCGGGGTGGAAGGCCTCATCGGCTCCCCAGCCGGCACCACGCCGGGTCACAGCCGCAGCGAGGCCGCGCCAGGGGTCGGGCGACTCGACCGGTGCGTCGGTACCGAAGGGCAGCAGTGCACCTGAAGCATCGAGCGCCGCGAGCGGGAAGGCCGTGACGCTGCGCGTGCCCCACGCGGTGCGCATCGCGGCTACGTCGCTGAGCAGGTGGCTCGGCTGCACCGAGGCCGCGATCCCCAGTGCGCCGAAGCGATCGATGTCGTCGGCGTCGATGAGCTGGGCATGCTCGACCCGATGCATCGCCTCGGCCACCAGTGGCAGGGCCTCGAATACGTCGAGCACCGTGCGCACGGCACCATCGCCGATGGCGTGGATCTGGCTCGCGATGCCGTATTCGGCGGCACGTCCAGCCAGCTCGGCGAGCTGTTCCTTGCCCCGGAGGGGCATCCCTGCCGGCCCGCCAGGTGGTGGGCCCGTTGGGTCCCCGGTCTCGTATGGCGCGAGGAGCGCGGCGGTGCGGCTGCCCAACGCGCCATCGCTGAAGAGCTTCAGCCAGCCGTCGCGGTAGCGGCCTCGCTCGTCGCCCTCGACCGTCCTGCCGGTGCGAAAGTCGATCTCGATGGCGCGCTCGAGCTGCTCCTCGCGGACGCTGGCCATCACCCGCAGCGGCAGGTGGCCGCCGCGTGCCATCTCGCGGTAGTGGACGGGGCCGCCCTTGAGCTCCGCATCGGGCGCCACCGACCCCGGGTCGTGCACCGAGGTCACGCCCAGCTCGGCCAGCGTCCGAGCGTAGGCACCGATCGCCCAGTCGACGTCGCTCATGACCGGTGCGGGGATGAAGGCGTCGATGAGCCCGGCTGCCGCTTCGTACATCACGCCGGTGGGCCGGCCGTCGGCATCCCGCTCGATGCGACCCGCGGGTGGGTCGCCGACCGCTGCCAGCCCGGCCAGCTGGATGGCGCGGGCACTGAGCCAACGCGAGTGATGATCGTGGGACCAGAGCGCGACCGGCCGGCCGGGAGCCGCTTCGTCGAGCCAGCTTGCGTCGGGGTGCTCGCCGAGCGCGGCGAACGTCCAGCCGTGGCCCAGCAGCCAGCCGTCGGGGTCACCGCCCTCGAAGCGCTCGCGGTGGGCCTCGGCGACGACCGCTTCCACCTTTGCACGGTCGAGCCCGTTGAGGTCCGGCTGTCCCGCCGCGAGCGCGGCCGAAGCGCAGTGGATGTGGGCATCGGTGAAGGACGGGATGACGGCCACCGAGGCGGGCAGCTGCCAGCGACGGGTGCCCGCCCGCGCGAGCACCGCAACCTCGGTCCGTGGTCCCACCGCCAGCACCCGGCCGTCCCGGACCGCGATGGCCTCCACCCAGCCGAAGCCCGAGGGCCCACCGAGCGTCGCGATCCGACCCTCGATCAGCAGATCTGGCGGAGCGTCAGGCATCTGGCGGCGACTCGCCGAGCAGCTCGCCGAGGCCGGCTCGGTCCAGGCTCGCGCCGAGGCCGAGCGCGAGGGCCACGCGGGCCTTGGGCCCGCTCAGGGTCCCGGCCATGATGGCGCCGGCCTCCTGCCAGGAGCGGCCGCCGCCGGGGAAGCCGTAGAGCGGACCGACCGCGCCCGAGGCGCAACGAGTGGTCAGCGCGACCGGGACGCCGGCGTGCATGGCCTCGATGGCCGCGGTCAGCAGGTCAGGGTCCGTGTTGCCGGAGCCGGTGGCTTCGACCACGATCGCCCGGCTCCCCTGCCCCAGCGCCGCCCGCAGCATCGAACCGTCCGTGGAGACGACCGCCGTCAGCAGCGTCACGGGCTCGGCGGCGGCTGCCGGCCAGACCACCAGCATGCGTCGGTCGCCGCGGACACGTTCGAGGACGACCTCGCCGTCACGCACGTACCCGAGCTGTCCGCTATTGAGCGCCTGGAAGGTGTCGATCGCCTGGCTGTTCGTCTTGGTCACGTCGTCGGCGGGCAGGATCCGCCCGTCCATGACCACGGCGACGCCCTGGCCGCGCAGGCGCGGATCGGTCGCCACCCGGACCGCGTCGGTGAGGTTGGCTGGACCCTCGTAGTCGGGATCGCCGGCGTTGCGCATGGCGCCGACGACGACCACCGGCGTGTCGATGGCGTGCAGCAGGTCCCAGGCGTAGGCCGTCTCCTCGAGCACGTCGGTGCCCTGGACCACGACCACGCCGTCCACGTCCTCGCGCTCGGCAGCATCGGCGATGAGCCCGCCGATCTCGAGGATCTGGCTGAAGCGCAGGTGCGAGGCCGGCACGAGCCCCCAGTCGATCGGTTCCAGCTGTGCGATGGACTCGAGCCCGGGCACGCGCTCAAGGATGGCTGCGCCATCGAGTGCCGGCACCGCGGCGCCGGTGGCGGGATCCGGCAGCATCGAGATGGTGCCGCCGGTGAAGATGACCGCGATGTGCGGGCGATCAGCCATGGCCGGGGTCGGGCGGCGGCTGGTGGGCAGGACCGGCCTTGCCCGGGATGACCGGGGTGGCGATGATCTGGATCGGTCGGGTGGCCTCCAGGTCCTCGGGGATGTAGCGCAGGCGGAAGGGCCGGTTGAGGGTCGATGAGGCGGTCGTGATGGTCATGGGATCGACCGGTTCGATGTTGACCGGCCGTGCCGAGCCGGTCACGGTGGGGTGGGCGAAGACGACCGAGAGCACGCCGACGGCACCTACGATCAGCGCAGAGATCACGATGACCGTGGCTGCGCCGATGACATCGGCAAGCGGCCCGACGATGATGATGGGGATGAACGAAGCCATGCTCACGAGCATGTTCAGGACCCCGAAGACACGTCCCCGCACATCGGATGGCAGCTCCTCCTGGAGCGAGGTCTGGGCCGGCACCGCGACGAAGGCATAGCAGACACCTGCCGCGAAGGCGACGATCACGACCACGGCCAGCAGCGGGGTCGTGTCGCCGCCGTCAGCGCCGCCCATGAACTCCTGCGCCAGGCCCAGGATCACCAGCGAGATGGCCAGGGCGATCATGCCGCCCTCGATGAGGCGCCGCCGCGGGAGGTACTTGCCGATGACGTTGAGGACCACGATGCCACCGATGAGGCCGGCGCCCAGCGGCAGCAGGATGATGATGAGGTCACCTTCCTCGAGTCCCAGCACATCCCGTGTGAAGGCCGGGGCGATCACGCCCAGGACGCCGATCAGCGAGGCGACCATGGCCAGGTAGGTCAGCGACCAGAAGATGTTGTGGTGGTCGCGGATGTAACGGATGCCCTCTTTGAGCTGGTCGATGGTCGCCGCTACCGCGCTCCGTGCCGACTGCAGCGAGGCGCCACCGATCTGGCCGGCGGGTGCCGGCGGGAGGATCCAGCAGAGCACGCCGCCGAGGCCGTAGGCGACGGCCACGATGAGGATGAGTGTCTCCGTCCCCACGAGGGTCTCGGTCAAGGGGCCGAGGACGGCGAACCCGAGCACGAAGGCACCCTGCAGCGCGAGGATGAAGAGGCTGTTGGCGGTCATCAGCTGCTCGCGCTTGACGACCAACGGGATCATCGCTGCCTCGGCGGGCGCGAAGAACGTGGTCAGCGTGGCTACCAGGGCGGTGACGATGTAGATCACCGCGAGCTGGTCGGTGAAGAAGACCAGCAGCAGGAACAGCGCGCCACGGGCGAAGTTGGTCCAAACCAGGATCTTGCGCCGGTCGAACATGTCGACGAAGACACCGGCGATGGCGCCGAAGATCACCGCTGGGACCAGGAAGGTCAGCAGCAGGATGCTGACCGATGTGTTCGAGTCGGTCAGACCGAAGACCGTGATGGTGAGGCCGAACAACACCATGTTGCCGCCGACCTGGGTCAGGATCTGGGAGCCGTAGAGCGAAAGGAACCTGGGGTTCCGCAGGACCTGCCTGGCCTGCTTGACATCAGCTCCACCCTCGATGGTGACAGCGTCGTCGACTTGCTCCCGGATCTCGGTCATCCGCTCCCTCGGTGCTGGCTCAGGTCGAAGCATAGATGACCACGTGTCGGCGTCGCAGGGCCGACAGCCGCGCCCGGTCGTCCTGGAATCGGGGCATGCGCCACCGGTCGAATGCACACGAGTGGCAGCGGGTGGGCTGGACCAGGGACTCGACCCGGCAGCTGAGTGAAAGCTAGTGCTCGGTCGTGCCGGTAAAGCTGAAAGCGCTGATGCGCAGGGCGGGCACCACGATCGTGCCCAGGTAGCCGTCGCCATCGACCGCCCGCCGTTCGCGGCTCACGGCCTCGACCGCGGCCAGCGCATCGAGGTAGCTCTGGGTGAAGCGCAGGTTCCTGACCGGTGCCTTGATCCGCCCATCCTCGACGAGGAACAGACCGTCCTTGGTCATCCCGGTGACCTTCACCTGGCGGGGGTGTACCGCGTTGGTGTAGTGGAAGCGTGTCACCAGCAGGCCTCGCTCGAGCCCGCCGATGAGTTCCTCGCGTGAGGTCCTGCCGGCCGCCATGGAGAGGTTCAGGGGGTACGGGCCCCAGGGGTTCGGGGCGGGTAGCGCGTGACCGGTGGAGCGGACGCCATCGGCAGCGGCGGTCCTGGTGTCGTACACGACCTCCCGGCAGACGCCGGCCTCGATGAGCGGGACACGTCGCTTGGCCACGCCCTCGTAGTCGAAGGAGGCGGGCGCGCCATCGGGGTCGGTGCCGTCGTCGGCGAGGCTGATGAGCGGCGAGGCCACCACCTTGCCGGGCTCGTAGAAGGACTGCTGGTCCTGCACCTCCTGGGCATTGAAGCCGAGCATCCCGAGCCACATGGCGATGTCCATCGCGGCGTAGCTGTCCAGCACCACGGGATAGTCGCCCGCGGGCAGCTCCATGGGGTCCCGCATGGCGGCAGTGCGTGCGGCAGCCTCACGGCCGATGGCCGAGGCGTCGATGGTCCCGACGTCGACGGCCACCTGCTCGGCATAGCCGGTGCCACCACCGGGGCCCATCATCACGGTCAGGACCTGGCTTCGCGAGCGCCCCTCGCTGACGTCGACCCCCAGGGAGTTGACGACGCTGATGGTCTCCGAGCCCGTCTCCACCAGTCCGAAGGCCTGCGCGTCCACGCCACGGGCCGCAGCGATGACGGCAGCTGCCGCATCGGCGCGGAGATCCGGGCCGGCTTCTGCCGTCGACTGCGACCAGGTGCCGTTGGCCAGGGGGACCGGTCCCGGCTCTGGCAGGGACCGGAACCAGGGCTGATCGGGCTGGAGGCGGGCCGCCTCTCCAGCGTCCGCGGCCAGACGACGGAGAGCATCATCATCGACCTTGTTGGCCGAGGCTACGCCGATACGCTGACCGTCGACGAAGCGCAGGTTGATCGAGGCGTCGTCCTCGGCCACGCTTTGGTGCAGCTCGTTGTTGGCGAAGCGGGTGAGGGCACTCGCGCCGTCGATCACGACGGCCTCCGCCTGGGTCGCGCCGGACTCGAGGGCCATGGCCACCGCGCGCGCCGCGATCTCGCTGGCCATGGGGCGGAGCGGCTCAGTCATGCGTTGCCGACCCCCACTTCGACATCGCGGAAGCGGGCGCCGCTGCTGCCGTGACCGACGTGCATCCCCTGGCCAGGCTGGCCCTTGCCGCAGTTGGTGACGCCGACCAGCTCCCAGCTGCCAGCATCGGCGACAGCATCACAGGAGCCCCAGAACCGCGGGGTGATGCCGGTATAGGTGGCGTTGCGGTAGAGCTGGCCCAGCTGGCCGTTCTTGATCTCCCGCGCGAGCTCCACGCCGAACTGGAAGTTCAGACGCCGGTCATCGATGGACCAGCTGCGGTTGTTCGCGCAGCAGGAGGCCATCGTCGGTGTCGGCGATGATGTCGTCGAAGCTCATACCCTCGCGCGGCTCGAGGTTGACGTTGGTCATGCGGATGAGCGGGATCCGGTTCCAGCCATCCGCGCGCATCGACCCACCCGATGAGCGACCGATGCGGGGCGCCGTCTCCCGGCTGCTGAGGTACCCGCTGAGGCGACCGTCCGTGACGAGCGGCACCCTCTGGGCGACCACGCCCTCGTCGTCCCAGCCGAACGTGCCCAGGCCTCCGGGCGTGGTGGCGTCGGCCGTGATGGTCACCTGCTCCGAGCCGTAGGCGAATCCCGCGTCGAGCTTGTCGGTGGTCAGGAAGCTGGTGCCCGCGTAGGCCGCTTCCGAGCCGAAGACCCGGTCGAGCTCAGTGGGATGCCCGCAGGATTCGTGGATCTGCAGGTACAGCTGCGAGGGATGGAGGACGACCGTGCGACGACCGGGCGGCAGCACCGGCGCCGAGAGCAGGGCCACCGCTTCCTCGGCCAGCTCCGGGGCGCGACCCACCAGGTCGAGCGAGCGCAGGTGTTCGTAGCCGCCCGCGCGGTAGCCACCTGCCTCGGGAAAGCTCCGTCGCTGTACGTCGTCGTCGCCGGCCGCATGGACCTCGAGACCGGCGCCCAGGTGGGTGATGACCTGCTCTGTGTGCGAGCCATCGGTGGCGTAGAAGTCCTTCGACTCTCGGAAGACCCCGTAGTGGGCCGAGGTCGTGGTGGTCCCCTTCACCGCTGCCATCGCCCGCTCGGCCTCGAGCAACAGATCGACGGTACGGTCCACCGGCACGCTGAAGGGATCCTCGTCGAGCAGCGTCTGGTAGCGGCCGGTGGCCGGTGGACGGTCATCGAGCTCCACGGCCTTCCCTGTATGGCGTGCCGAAGCCCGCGCGATACGCACTGCCAGCCCGGCCACTCGGTCGGCCTCGGGACCGTTCATGTGGCCTGAGCTCGCGAAGCCCCACGCGCCATCGACGAGCACGCGCACGCCGAAGCCTTCGGTCTCGCCCAGGCTCACGCCCTCGACCCGCCCGGACTTGACGTTGACGTTCTGATGTCGTCGCTTGACGACGCGTACATCGGCATAGGCGGCGCCGAGCCTGGCGGCGGTATCGAGGGCTCGACGCGCGAGGTCTGACATCGGTCGGGTCAGCCTAGCAGCACACCGAGATCGCCCGTCCACTCCTCGGGCACCGGACCCGGTTCGCTGTCTCGTGGGCCGTAGGGCACCGGTTCGTCCGCCCCGAGTGAGGACAGCCAGGCAGCCTCGAAGGCAGCGAAGTCCTCGCCGGTCGCGGCCTCGAAGGCGCCGTCGAGGCCGGTACCCTCCCCGAACGAGGTGATGAGCTGCACCAGCTGCTCCTGGCCGTGCACCTGCACGAAGTGATCGACCGCCGAGATGCTCTCGGCGTAGGCCAGGCTCTGGCGGCCGGGCCGTGTCGGGAACTGTCCCCCGAGGCCCTCGAGCGGGATGATCGTGCCGCCGCCGGCCGCGCCGCGCACCTGCCGCTCGTCGCCAGCGTCCAAGCCCTTGGAGAGGTATACCGCGAGGCCCTCGTTGAGCCAGCGTGGGGGGTACTGATAGGGGTTGTCGACGGCTTCGTCGAAGACGAGGTGCGCGAGCTCGTGGGTGATGAGCTCATCGACCCAGTCCGAGTCGATCTGGCGTGGCTGCACGAGCCCGAAGAGCGTGCGGATGCCGGGGTGCGCCTGACCGCCGATGTTCTCGCGTGTGGCCGGGCCCATGGCCTCGCGGAACTCGCGGGTGTCGGTGTAGAGCAGGAAGTCGACCGGCTCGATGTCCTCGACCCCCAGCAGCTCGGCCGCGGAGGCCATGCCCGCCTCGGCGATACGCAATGCCTTGCGGGCGAACTCATCGCCGCCCTCATACGTCCAGACGTTGACCCGATCCCCCTCGAGCACATCCCAGTCGAAGCGTCCATCGACGATGCGATGGTGCCCGCTGGGACCCGAAGCGCTGCCCTCGTCGGTCACCACTCGGAACCGGAACTCCCAGCTGGTATTGGGCACGATGTGGCCGCCCTGCACCACGCTCGCGCGCCAGGTGCCGTCTCCCTCCGGGGCCAGGGCCGCGATGCTCACCCGGTCGCTGTCGTCCCCCGGCAGCCGGCTGAGCAGCTCGACGCGTCGGGGAGTGGCGTCTGTCTCGAAGGTGGTGCTGAAGACGATAGGCTCGCCGAACGCTCCGGCCGCGCTCGGATCGCCGAACCGGACCTCCAGCTGGGCCGCTGGCCGGGGCCGCCGCCGCGACCAGCAGCAGGACCAGCGCCATCATGAGGGCGATTCGCGTTCGCATCAGCCGGCCCAGTCCAGACCGGCATAGCGCAGGAGCCCCACGCCGCTGATGGCGTCGCCGCGCAGGCCCTCGCGGCTGAGCCACCAGCTCGCGCCGTAGCCGAGGGGGATGAGCGGCACCGAGTCGCGCACGATGGCCTGCGCCTCTGCGTACAGCCGCGCCTGCTCGGCCTCGTCGGCCGTGGCTGCGGCAGCATCGACGAGCCGGTCGTAGGCCGGGTCGCTCCAGCCGCTGATGTTGGCGCTGCTATCGCCGAGCAGCAGGAGGCCCAGGAAGTCGTGGGCGTGGGGATAGTCCGCGCTCCAGGCCAGCGTCCACATGTCGGGCGTGTCGCGATCGAGCAGCTGCGAGTGCTCCTCGAACGGGCGGCGCTCGACCTCGACCTCGATGCCCAGCTCCCGCGCCAGGTCGGCGGCCATGGCCTCGGCCGGCCCCACGCCGTAGGTGGCCAGCGAGACCGTGGGGAAACCGGCGCCGCCGGGATAGCCGGCCGCGGCCAGCTCGGCGCGGGCAGCCTCAGGGTCGTACGGCAGCAGGAAGTCGCCGTCGGGACGGCCCACCACGCCGGGCGGCACGATCGAGGTCGGCAGCGGGTCATCGCCGCCCTCGAGCGCCGCCAGCCGGCGCCAGTCGACGGCCATGGCCACCGCGCGTCGCACGGCCGGGTCATCGAACGGCGGGCTGGTCGTGTCGAACCCGAGCAGGTCCACGGCCATCTCGTCGGTATGTCGCAGCTGCGGCCCGAGGTAGCGGTCGTAGCGGATCCATGAGGCGTCGGCCGCAGCCACGCGCGTCCAGTCGACGGCCCCGTCGTCGAAGACATCGACCGAGCTGCGTCCGCCGTCGTCGGTGACGACCGTCACCCGCGCCATGGGCGCCCGGCCGGCCCAGTAGCGCTCGTTGGCTTCGAGCCGGATACGGCCTTGTTCCTGCTCCAGCGGCACGAATGCTCCGCTCGCGGCGAACTCGAGATCCGGCTGGGGGCCGGCGGCCAGTCGGTCGATGGACGGCGGCACGATCGCGAGGGTGGGCACGGCGGCGACCGACGGGAAGTAGGAGGCTGGCTGTTCGAACTCCAGGCTCAGCGTCCGACCGTCGGCCCGGATGCCGACATCCTCCACGCTCCCCTCCCCGCGGGCATAGGCGGCGGCGCCGGCAATGTCATCGAGCAGGCTCGAAAGCGGGCTCGGTGCGGCGGGGTCGATGACGCGCAACCACGAGCGGCGCACGTCATCCGCATCGAGCGGCGTGCCGTCGCTGAAGGTCAAGCCGTCTCGCAGCTCGAAGACCAGCCGCTGCCCATCTTCCTCGAGCCGCCACGACTCGGCCAGGGCGGGCCGAACGTGTGAGCCGGCGTCGAGCACGGTGAGGCCCTCGAAGACCTGGGTCAGCACTTGCGCCGAGAGCCCGTCGGTGATGGCGGCCGGATCCCACGATAGCGGCGTGCCGCCGGCGAGCACGACATCGGTGTCGGCCGGGCGTGGCAGCGCCTCCTCGTCCGGGGCTGGCGTGACCGTCCAGGCCGCGAAGAGGCCGACCACCACGAACAGCATCACCAGCAGCGCCGTGCCGACCTTCGTGCGCCAGGTCCAGCCGTGCGGCTCTTCTTCCGGCTCGAGCGGAGGTCTCGCGGCTGGGGGCGGCGCAGAGGTGGTCGGCGGCACCTGCGGGCGGGGGTTGGGATGGGAAGGCTGCGGGTCGGTCACGGGAGGTGGTCAGCGTAGCGCAGGCGGGGATTCCGGCTCGGGCCGCAGCCGTCGATGGTCGCCCGGGGCGCGACGCGGTATCCTGCGCCGCGTGACGTGCGATCTCCCCCTCGCTCATCGCCGCGCCGCGTCGGTCGGCCTCGTGTCCATCCTGTTCGCGAGTCTTGGCCCGACTGCGACACTCGCCCAGGACGCCGACGTCGAGCCGACGCCCGTGACGGGTGCCTTCGAGGTCGCCGGTCAGGTCGCAGACGAGGACCTGCTCTACGCCTGGGAAGTCGGGCCCGAGACCGGCGGATGGCGACTCGAGCTCGAGGGGCCATCCGAGACATCGATGCGCGTGCAGCTGTCGGCCGGCGACGGCGACCAGCTGGAGCTCGTCGACCAGGCCACGGGGCCAGGGCTGGCCATGCTCAACGACCTGCAGCTCGAGCCCGGCACCTGGTACCTCAGCGTCGTCCGCCAGGGTGCCGATCCTGTGCCCTTCGACCTGCGAGCGTCCCTCGAGCCAGAGCCCTTCGATCCCGAGCCGAACGAGACCATGGCCACGGCCGTGGCCCTCGCCGACGGCGACGAGATCCGTGGCCGCCTGGGGCGGACGGACGCGGACGAGGACACCTACCGCCTGAGCGTGCCTGCCGGCGAGCCGCAGCTGCGCGACGTGGTCCTCGACTGGACAGGCGGGCCGGACCGTCGGCTGTGCCTGCTGGATGCGGACGGTCGGGACGTGGTCTGCCGCTCGGGCGATGGTGAGGCCGCGCTGCTCGATCTGCTCCTCGACCCCGGTGAGCACTACTTCTCGGTCGATGGCAGCGAGGATCCCGAGGCGCCCTATCGGCTACGTGTGGATACCACCGGCCCGCCGGCGTCCGACTACGAGGCAGAGCCCAACGACGACTTCTCCAGCGCCAGCCCCTTCAGCGCCGAGCTCGGCGTGCGTGGCCGTTCGTCCCGCGAGGACCCCGACTTCCACCGCGTCGACATCGAGGGTGAGGCCCAGCTCTGGCGGGTGGAGGCGTCGGGCCCCGAGCTGGAACGCTTGAGCTGGATCCGGGGCGGCGCAGAGGTCCTCGCCGCTACCCCGGACGAGGATGGCATGGCCCAGCTGGTCGACCTCTACCTCGTTCCGGGCCGGCACCTCTTCCGCGTGCGCACGCTGGGAGGCGACTACCGCCTGGAGATGACGCCCCTGGGACCGCCGGACCCTGACGCCGAGCGAGAGCCAAACAACGAGCAAGTCCGGGCCCAGGCCTACGACATCGGGGAGCGTCGGACGGGCCGCCTCGTGACCGCTGAGGACCTCGACAATTTCCGCTTCACCCTGGCCGCGCCCGAGCACCTGCGGCTCAGCCTCGAGCAGCCTCCTGATGCGCTGATCCAGCTGCGCCTGCAGGACAGCGACGCCGAGATCTATCGCGCGCAGGCGGCCGAGCCGGGTGGGACACTCGACCTCGACCTCTGGCTGCGTCCGGGTGACTACCTCCTCTCGGTCCGGCCCCGGACGCCGAGCGAGGGGAGCTATGCACTCGAGAGCGAGCGGCTGGACCCCTTCGTGCTCTCTGCCGACCAGGAGCCCAACGAGCAGCCCGTCACTGCCCGAGACGCGCCACGGAGTCTCCGCTGGGAGGGTCGGGCGGACTACGAGGGTGATCTCGATGCCAGCTGGCTCCCGCCCCTCGAGGTGGAAGGACCGGTCACCATGCGGCTCGAGGGCGAGTCGCCCGGCGCGCGCCTCTTCGCAGGCGATTACGAGATGGAACGGCTCACGCTCGAGCAGCAAGAGGACGGATCACTGGTGGCGGTCGATGCGCCCACGGGCGTGCCGCTATACCTCGAGATCCTCGCCGACGCCGACTACACGATCGCACTCGACGCCCCCGGCTGGTCGCCACAGGAGGAGCCGGTCGCGCCGCCGGTGGAGCTGCGAGTGGAGATGCCTGTCGATGCCATCGCCGCCTACTGGCCCGGGGCACAGCGGCTCGAAGGCACCATCGTGGCCACCAACAATGGCACGGAGGACCTCGACCTCGAGCTCGAGGCCGTCACCAACCACTACGGCTGGGAGGCCATCCCGGCCGCATCGACGCTGGAACTGTCGGCCGGCGCCACGCAGGAACTGCCGCTCGAGGTGTCCGTACGTCCCGACGCCTGGGCCGGCCTGCCGGTGCGGGTCAACGTGGCGGCCCGCGACGCTGACGGCGGGCAGGCCACCGCGGCCGCCGAGCTGGCGGCCACCCCGGACGCGCCGGCGGTCGATCCGCGCACCGGCTGGGACGTGCCGACGGCGCTGCTGGGCGGCCTCGACGTGGCCGCCCTCGGTATCGGTGGTGAGCCAGCGGGGACGGTCGCGCCCGACCGCGAACCACTGCTCCACGACGGAGTGACACCGGAGGGCGCAGGCTTCGGCTGGACCGTCGATGAATATCCGCTCGAATTGGTGGTCGATCTCGCCGGAGACGAGCCGCTGCCGATCCGAGGCACGGTCATCAACCCGCTCGCGCGCGGCTTCAACCTGCGGCAGGTGCCCGACGAATTCGAGCTCCTGCTCTCGACCGACGGCACGACCTGGGAGTCGGTCCTGCATGATCGGCTCCAGACGCTGCCCATCGACCAATCGTTCGTGCTCGACGCTCCGGTTCTGGCGACCCACGCCATGTTGCGCATCCACTCGGACCACAGCGACGATCGACGCAGCAACGTGGTGGCCCTCGGCGAGTGGAAGGTCATCGCCGAGCCGGGCGTCGTTCCGGACTCGATGCCGGCCGACATCGCAGACCCTGTCCGTGGCGGTCACCTCGTGCGCGAAGAGCCATTCGTCAGCAATCTCGAGGTGTGGTACCGGATGCTCGACGAAGACACCCGCCGGCAGACGCTGCAGGTCGACCGAGACGAGAGTTCACGTGACGACCGCTTCGAGGTGGTGATCGGCTTCCAGGACGGTCGTGCCGCGCAGGTCACGGAGCTGCGCTGGTACGACCCCGAGGATTCGGACGAGGAACAGCGCTTGCCGAGCGTGGCGGTCGAGGTCAGCGTCGACGGACCGCTCGGCCCCTGGCAGCGGCTGGGCGACTGGGACCTGAGCCGGGCGGCCGACGGTAGGGTCACCCCGTTCGAGCTCGATGCGCCGGTGTGGGCTCGCTACGTCCACCTGTGGGCGCCGCTCGACGAGGAAGCCCGTTCGGTGGAGGCACCCGGACGGATCGAAGTCCTCGAGCGACCGACCGACGACGACTACCGCTCCGTCATGGGCCAGTGGGGCGACACCTCCCGACAAGGTCCTCTCGAGTGGCTGACGACAGACGAGGAGACCACGCTGGTGGCCGGGCCCGATGCGGGCGACACGCGGGAGACGGCCACGCCACTCGCACTCGATGCTCCCCGGGTGGACCGGGCCGAGATCCTCGAGGACGTGGACTGGTACCGCCTCGACGTCGCACCCGGGGCCAACTCGCTCAGCTTCGAGGTCGCGGGCGTGCCGGTGCCGGACGTTCGCCTCACGCTCTTCGATACGTCCGGGGCGGAGGTCCCGATGCGGCTGTCTCCCGTGCCCGGTGGAACGCAGCGATACGAGGCCCAGGTCGAGCCCGGCAGCTACGACCTGCTCGTGGAGCAGGTCCCCTTCAACGTGGCCTTCACGTTCGACACCAGCGGCAGCATGGGCCCGTTCCTCGACTTCGTGCTCGAGGGCATGCGCGCCTTCGCGGCCGATGTCCAGCCGGGCCGGGAGGTCGTCACCATCCTGCCCTTCGGCTACGACCCGCTCCTCGACACGTGGCAGGACCAGCCCGCGATCCTCGAAGACGCGGTCAACAACTGGGTCCCCGGTTCCAAGGACTCGAGCAACGCGGAGGAGAGCCTGCTCAAGGCCAGCCAGCAGCTCGCTACTCGTGAGGGCACTCGCGCCATCCTCGTGGTCACCGACGCCGAGACCGGTTCCTTCGAGCTGACGCCCGAGCTATGGTCCGCTCTCGAGGACGTCGCACCGGTCGTCTATAGCGTCCACGTGGGTGCGTCCAACGAGCCCTTCCGGACGCGCAACCTGATGCGCTCCTGGGCCGACGCCAACGCCGGTCACTATGCGTTCCCCGCCACCCACGCGGAGATGGAGCGTGCCTTCGAACGCATGTCGACCCGGCTGCGGCGACCCGCGCTCTACACCCTGACGGCTGCGACCGAGTTCGTCGATCGTTCGCCGGGCACGCTCGCCGTGACCGCCCCCCGAAGAGGCAGCGGTGCCGCTGTCGCCGGGCGTCGGCATCGGCATCATCCTCGACACCAGCGGCAGCATGCGCAAGCGCCTCGACGGCAAGCGGCGCATCGAGATCGCCAAGGAGTCGATGCGTTCACTCGTCCGCACCGGGCTGCCCGACGGCGCCCCGGTGACCTTGCGGGTCTTCGGGGGCACTGGCAAGCGGACCGGTTGCGAGACGCGACAGCTGCTCGAGCTCGGGCCCCTGGACCGGAAGCGAACGAACCAGCTCGTCAACAAGCTGCAGGTCCAGAAGAACACGGGCACGCCCATCGCGGCTGCGCTGCGGGCGGTCAAGGATGACCTCGCCGAAGTGTCCGGCGAACGTGTCGTCCTGCTCATCACCGACGGCAAGGCCACCTGCAAGGAAGACCCCGAAGACGCCCTCGCCGAGCTGCGCGAGTCGAACATCGAGGTCACGTTGAACATCGTCGGCTTCGCCCTTGACGACGAGGCCCTCAAGGAGCAGATGCGCGGCTGGGCCGGGGCCAACGGCGGCAGCTACTTCGACGCGGGCGATGCCGGCTCCCTGACCGAGGCCATCGTGGCGGCTGTCGCAGCCCCGGTGGCCATCTACGCTCTCGGCGATGACGCAGCACCGGTGGCCACCACCACCGTCGGGGCGCCACCGGTCGAGCTCGCGCCGGGTGAGTACCGGGTCGAGGTGCGCGCCGATCCCTCCTTGACCTTCGATTCGGTGGTCATCGAACCGGGCGCGGTCGAGACGCTCGAGTTGCCCATCACGGCCGAGGAGTAGGCCGAGCGACGCTGTGCGTCCCGCCTGAAGCCGGATCAGTCAGGCGCGCTGATGCCTAGCCGCGCTCGAGGTGGGCGAAACGCGGCCACAGCGAGAGATCGAGGTCGGGCATCTGCTCCTTGAGCAGCAGCACCTCGGGCTCGTACTCCTCGATGAGGGCCTGCTCGTCCTTGCTCGGCACCGAGCGCTTGTCGCCGACGGTCTCGTTGACGCGCGTGCGCACCAGGCGGGGGTCGGGGTCGTAGGGTGGCAAGCCCAGGAACTCGAGCGTGCGCCCGAACTGGCCTGCTGGATCGCGCACGCACTGCTCGTACTGCAGCACCAGGATGTTCTCGCGTCCCACGGCTTCGGCCAGCCGCTGGACCTGGCGCCCGTAGTAGCCGCGCATGCGGGCCTCTCGCTTGCCGGCCTTCTCGTCGCGCTTGAGCGACCGCCGCCGGTTCTCCGCATGCCACTGGTTGAGACCGGAGCGGTAGCGCTCCACCGGTTCGCGCACGATCGAGAGCAGCTTGGCCTCGGGTGCGACCTCGGCGATGATGCCGGGCATGCGCGGCAGCGCCTGGTAGCGCGGCGTCCACTCTCCGGCGAGATGACCGGGCAGCCGCGGGAACTGGCGGTAGTACCAGTCGCGCTGTTCGTCGGCGATCGGCTCGTCCTTCATGCGGTCGAGCAGGTGCAGCTCCTTGCGCCGCGGGCACGCCGTCGATCTGCGGGTGGCCCACGAGCAAGCGCCCACCACCAGGTGGTACCGGCCTTGTGCACGCCGACGCCGATGAAGTCGGGCGGGCCGATGACTGGCGCCGTCGGGGATGGCTGGCGCCTGGCGGCCACGGCGGTCGGCCTCGCGCCCGGGTTCACGGCTGGGGTCGGTCATATGCAGCCGATTCTAGCGACGAGCTCGGACCTCGGGGCCAGGGCCGGAGGAGTACCCTCGATGACAAGCTCACTCGGGGCGCCCCGCGAGGCGCCGCGACCACGCCCTGGAGGGGTCCCGATGTCCGACCAGCCCGTAGACGACAAACCCGTCGTCCTGCTCCGCCCTGCGCCGCAGACCACCAGCCGCATCTTCACCGACGAGGCCCTGCGGACCCTGCACGAGCGCTACACGGTCATCGACGGCGAGGCCGATCCGTCGGACGAGCTCATCGAGTCCTGCCTGCCCGATGTCTTCGCCATCATCGGCCAGCCGGACCTGCCGCGTGAGCGCCTGGAGCGGGCACCCAAGCTGCGCGGCATCCTCAACGTCGAGGGCAACTTCTTCCAGAACGTGGACTACGAGGCCTGCTTCGAGCGTGGCGTCAACGTCGTCGCCTGCATGCCCACCTACGCCCAGGCCGTGGCCGAGTTCTCGCTGGGGCTGGCCATCGACCTGGCTCGCGGCATCAGCCGTGAGGACCGGGCATTCCGCGAGGGACGCGAGGGCTATGTCTTCGAGTCCACCGGCGACTCGATCCTTCTGCGCGGCTCGGAGATGGGCATCCTTGGCTACGGCAACATCGGTCGCAAGCTGCTGCCGTTGCTCGAGCCGTTCCGCCCCTCGGTCGTGCGCTGCTACGACCCGTGGCTGCCCGATGCGGTCATCCGCGAAGCCGGCATGCTCCCGGCTTCGCTCGAGGAGACGATGTCGAGCAGCACCTTCCTGTTCGTGCTGGCCACCGTCACCGACGAGTCGACCCACCTGCTGAACGCCGAGAACATGCGCCTCATCCCGGAGGGCGCGCGCGTCGTCCTCTCGAGCCGCGCCGCGGTCGTCGACTTCGAGACCATGGTCCGCTACGTCGACGAGGGTCGCTTCTACGTCGCCACCGACGTGTGGCCCGATGAGCCGGCACCGGCCGACCATCCCGCTCGCTCGATCGAGAACATGGTGCTGCAGGCCCATCGTGCCGGCGGCATCCCGCAGGCCTTCGATGACATCGGCGAGATGGTCCTCGACGACCTGGCCCTGATGGAGCAGGGCCTGCCGCCGGTACGCAACCAGCCGGCGGTGCGCGAGCTGGTCACCCGCTACCGCTCCAAGCCGGTCGAGTCGGACGCCATGGACGACTAGCGGTACTTCCCGCACACGTTGTTGACAGACCGGGGTGAGCGCCGCACGCAGCCAGGGCGGCGCGATGAGACTGTCAACAAGGTCTGTGGGCGGTACGACGAGCCGGCCGTCGCCCCACCGGTCGTCGGACGCGGCAGCGAGCCCGTATGGCCCAGATCCGGCCGCCGCCGACCGGACTGCGCGCAATCGTTTACCAATAGGCCGATGTGTCACCTCCCGAGGTGCTGAACGGCCTATGTGTCGGCTCTGCCAAAGGTTGCAGTATGGTTACGAAGGGAGGCTCGGATCGGTGGCCGACACGGTCGCTGGCGCTGAGCAGCGCGAAGCGGCAAGCAGGCGAATCGTCGACCTGGGGTTCGCCTACCCCGACGCCCTCGATTGCCGGCACGCCCTCACCCGCGGCAGCAACCTCGCCACGGCCAGAGGCACAGCTTCGGAGACGAGCAGTGCCCTGCCCTGCCTCACGCCCGACCCCGGACCCGTGACCGAGGCGGCCGCAACCCATCCCCAGACCCAGTCAGCCGAGGGCGAGCGCTCCTCGGTCGGAGGTACACCTTGAAGTCCGTCGTCGTCTATGGCTCCCGGAGCGGCAATACCAGAAGGATCGCCGAGGCGATCGCAGGTTCGCTCGAGCAGTTCGGTCCGGTCAGGCTCGTGGCTGCCGAGGATGCCTCGGCCACGGTCTGGGGCCACTGTGACCTGCTCGTCGTCGGGGGCCCCACCGAGGGCCGTCATGCCTCACCTCCGGTGCGTGCCTTCTTCGATCGCCTCCCGGCCCATGCCCTGCGGGGCCTGGACGCGGCAGCCTTCGACACGCGACTCGCCTGGCCACGACCGGTGACCGGCTCGGCGGCAGCGGAGATCCGACGTCGCCTGGTGAGCGCAGGCGCCAACATGGTCGTGGCCCCCGAGTCCTTCAAGGTCAGTGACAAACCGCGGCTGCTGTACGGCGAACTGGAGCGTGCGCCGATCTGGGCACGCGAGCTGGCTGCCGCCTGCCACGAGGCCAGCGCTCGCCACGGTATGACCCAGCCGGCGGTCGCCTAGCTGGTCGTTCCCGTATCACTGAGACATCGCCTCACGCGGCTAGCGGCCAGCGGCCAGCACCGCGGCGGCCAGCGGCCAGCACCGCGGCGGCCAGCGGCGCAACTCCTGGCGCCGGCCCTGCTCCCTCGACGCGGGAGGGCAGGTCTGCGCAGTCATTGCACAAGATCACCGCGGCCGTGCGCCATGGCCGTACCTGAGCCGACGGCTCCACGCCTGCCGCTGCCGTGCCCACGCACCGCGGGCATGGATCGTGCCATCTCGGGCTGCCTCGTGGCTCCAAACCCCGCTGATCCCGGCCCGTCGTGCAATGGCTGCGAAGACCTGCGCGGGCACCGGGTCGAGCGACGGACGTGGACCGCACGGTCGGCGGGCTGGGTCCGTGGGCACGCACCCGGCAGGCGCCCGTCGAAGCGGCCGGTCGACACCGATGTCTCGGTAGCCCCGAGAACTACACCGGGCTGGTGTCATCCCCACCTGATGTGGCAACCCGCGCCGAAGGATCGGCGCGGGTGCGGTCTAGCGCGGGCGTGGTCTAGAGGCTCGAGTTCCGCCTGCACGGTCTCACCGTCGTCATCGATGCTGATGGTGAAGCCGAGCTCCTCGCAGATGCGGACCATGCCGCCGTTGGCGCCGAGGATCTCCGCGACCATCCGCTCAAGGCCCTCCTCACGGCCGACCTCGATGAGGCGACGCACCATCTCCGAGCCGAGGCCATGACCCTGGTAGTCGTCGGCGACGATGAGGCTGAACTCCGCGGTGTTGGAGTTGTGCAGGCGGATGAGGCGGGCGATGCTGGCGATGCAGAGCTTGTCCGTGTCGGGGTCGAGCCGCTCCGCTACCAGGGCGATCTCGCGGTCGTAGTCGGTGAAGCAGACGCGCACCAGTCGCTCATGCGCGACGCGCTGCTCGTAGCCGAGCTTGGTGAAGTAGCGCTGGTAGACCGTTTCGTTGCTGAGGCGCCCATGGAAATCCACCACCAGGGACTCGTCCTCGGGCCGGATGGGCCGGATGACGAAGTCGATGCCGCTCTCGGTCTTCCAGCCCTGCACGTACTGGCGCGGATACGGGCGGATGGCCGGCTTGGGCAGGTCCTCGTCAGCGATGTCAGCGGGATGGAGGATGACGCGTGCGTCAAGGGCCATCAAACGGTCGGGTGAAGCCAGCAGCGGGTTGATATCGAGCTCGGCGATGGCCGGCTGCTCGACGACCAGTTCGCTGAACCGGACCAGCAGCTGCTCGAGCGCCGCCATGTCCACGCTCTCCTGGCCACGGACGCCACCGAGGGCCTGGTAGATCTTGGTCCGCTCCATCATGCGGCGCGCGAGCGTCGCGGTCAGCGGCGGGAGGCCCAGGGCGCTGTCCTTGAAGACCTCTACGAGCGTGCCGCCGAGGCCGAACAGGAGCACCGGGCCGAACTGGGGATCGATGCTGCTGCCGAGGATGAGCTCGTAACCGCTGCGCTCGATCATGGGCTGCACGGACACGCCCTCGAAGTCGTCGGCGCTGTACCGCTCCGTGACGTTCGTCTCGATGATGCGGAAGGCAGCGCGCACGGCATCCGCATCGGGCAGGTCCAGCCGCACGCCCCCGACGTCCGACTTGTGCGTGATGGTGTGGCTCACGAGCTTGACCACCACCGGGTAGCCGATGTCCTCGGCCGCCGCGACGGCCTCGTCGACCGTGGGGGCCACGCGCGTCTCAGCCACCGGGATGCCGTAGGCGTGGAGCAGTTCCTTCGACTCGGGCTCGGACAGCGTGGTCCGGCCCTCCGCACGGGCGTTGTCGATGAGCTCCTTGGCGTGATCTCGCTGCGGGCGGCGGACCCAGTCCGGCGTGAGACCGGGGGTCTCATACAACGACTTGAGGTTCTCGCTGTAGGCCACCAGCTCGGTGAACATCGTGGCCGCGCTGTCGGGGTACGGGAACGTCGCCAGTCCCGCCTCGCCGAGGATGCGCTCGCCGGTCTCGATATCGCTGCCACCCATCCAGCTGACCATGATCGGCTTCTTCGAGTCCGATGGTGTACGGGATGATCTCGCGAGCCGTCTTGGTCGGGTCCGTCATCGCCTGGGGCGTGAGGATGACCAGCAGGCCGTCGCTCTCGTGGTCCGTTCTTGAGGATGTCGAGCGCGGCAGCGTAGCGGTCGGGCGGGGCGTCGCCGATGATGTCGACGGGGTTGTCCTTGGGCCACGTGGCCGGCAGGACCTTGTCCAGCTTGGCGATGGTCTCGTCGGACAGCTTCGTCAGCGCCCCGCCGTTGCGGATCAGCGCGTCGGTCGCGAGCACGCCAGGACCGCCGGCGTTGGTCAGGATGGTGAGGTGGTTGCCCTTGGGCAGCGGCTGCTTGCCCAGGATATCGGCGAAGTAGAAGAGGTCGCTGATGCGGTCGGCGCGGAGCACGCCGGCTCGGCGGAAGGCCGTGTCAAGGACCTCGTCGGAGCCGGTCAGGGAGCCGGTGTGGGAGGCAGCAGCGCGTGAGGCCTCCTGCGTGCGCCCGGGCTTCATCACGATGACCGGCTTCTGCAGCGCGACTTCGCGAACCGCACTCAGGAACGCGCGGGCGTCGCCCACGGTCTCCATGTAGACGACGATGGCGTCGGTGTCGGGGTCGTCACCCAGGTAGTCGATGAGGTCGCCCCAGCCGACGTCGGCCATGGAGCCGAGCGAGACGATCGAGCTGAAGCCGGCGCCCTCGCGCAGGCTCCAGTCGAGGATGGCCGTGATGAGCGCGCCCGACTGGCCGATGAAGCTGACGCGTCCCTTGTTGGCCATGCCCGCTGCGAACGTCGCGTTGAGGCCGGACATGGGGCTCATCACGCCGAGGCAATTGGGACCGATGATGCGCATGCCGTACTCGTTGGCCTTGGCGACCAGGTCGCGCTCCAGCTTGGCGCCTTCTTCGCCGACCTCCTTGAAGCCTGCCGAGATGACGACGGCGGTGGGCACGCCCGCCTCGCCGCACTCCTCGATGATGCCGGGGATCGACACGGCCGGCGTCACGATGACCGCAAGGTCGACCTTCTCAGGGATGGACGCGATGCTCTTGTGGGCCTGGATGCCCAGGACGCTCGGGCGCTTGGGGTTGACGGGGTAGACGGTGCCGCCGAAGGGGCTGGCGATCAGGTTGGAGAGGATCGTGCGGCCGACGGAACCGGCCTTCTCCGTGGCGCCGATGAGGGCAACGGACTGCGGCTTGAAGAAGGTCTTCAGCGAGCTGCGGACCGGCTTCTTGGATTTGGGCGCGTCGCCCTGGACGGTTGGGGTAGCGGCTGTTTCGGTCATCGTGGTCCAGATGGTACGTGGCTCGACCAAGGCGCCGGATGGGCCACCTCTCCCGCTCCGGCGGTCCACGGGTCATCGACGGCCGTGCCCGATGGGCCGCATCTCTCCGGGCTCCGCGAGCGCGTCAGCACGACGCTGTGCGGTGAGCTGTCCTCGTCGAGTCGGGCCGGAGCGGCTAGGATGCTTCTGTAACAGGAGGTACGAGCCACATGAAAGAGGGCGTCGTCGCCCGCAAGTTCCTGCGTGCGTTCGCGGAGTGGGACTTGGACACCTACGAGAAGCTGCTTGCTCCGGGTGCGGTCGAAGGCCGTCCGCAGATGGGCGAGAAGTTCGTCGGCCGCGATCGCATCATGGGCATGTACCGCAGTCGCACCGGTGAGCCGCCGCGTATCGAGTGGCGCAAGGTCATCGGCGAGTCGACCATGTGGATCGGCCAGGGTGTCATCGAGGACGCGGCTGGTGCCCACGGGCCTGATCACATCGTGGCCATCGTCAAGCTCGACGCGGGCTCGATCATCGAGGTGGACTACTACTTCAGCAGCGCGCTCGAGCCGCCCGAGTACCACCAGCGCTACGCCACCATCGTCGGCCACTAGTCCGTCGCGGCCCGGGTCAAAACGACGGCGGCTACGTGGCGTACAGCACGCCCACGACGGTGATGAGGACGAGCGTGACCACCGTCGCGAGTGAGAGCGTGTTGGCGAGGTAGTCGTGATCGGGGTCGTCGGTCACGTCGCGGCCACGGGCCCGAGCCATGTACAGCGGCACCACGAAGGGTGGCGGCAGCACGGCCATGGTCATGACCGCGGCCTGGAATAGCCGGTCCAGGCCGAGCCACATGTCGATGACCAGCCAGTTGAACAGCATCGCTGCCACGATCCAGATGGGCAGCCGCACCGCGAGCGTCTTCGCCGGATCGCTCAGCGAGCCTGCCGAGAACGAGGTCGAATAGCCGATGACGATAGCGATCGCCGGCGTGGTCACCGCGGCCAGCATCGCCAGCGTCTCGATCCCGGCGCCCGTGATGTGGTTCGACTCGAGCTGGTCGGTCAGCCCGAGGAGGCTGCCGGCCACGCCGGCCACGATGGCGATGATCACCGGGGTCTTGACGAAGGCCGCAGCGGTCTCCGTCAGCGGCGGTGCGTGGCCGCTGGCCCAGCGCATCACCACCGGCGCCAGCACGAAGAAGACGAAGAGCACCTGGCCCAGGTCCACGACCGCGAAACGGTAGAGGTGCTCCAGGCCGAAGATGGCTGTGTAAAGCGCATAGCCGATCATGCCAGCCTCGAACCCGGCCATCAGGCTGGGCATGGCCTCGCTGCGGACCCCGACCCCACGTCGCAACCAGGGGCCGGCGGCGAGCATGAGCAGGCACGCGCCGAAGACGCTGATCACGATGACCGCATACCTGGCCTCCAGGTCCGTGCGCAGGAAGGCCAGGAAGAGCGCCGCCGGCAGCGTCACGTTGAGCACGAGCTTGCGCAGGCCGTCGATCGCGCCGGCACTCAGGAAGTCGGTACGCCGGAAGAGCGCGCCGAGCCCGACGAGCAACAGCACCGGCAGCACGCGCGAAAAGGCGTCGACTGCGACGTCGATGTCCATCGTCTCCCCTACCTCGGTGGACCGGCGCGAACGACGGCCTCAAGCTCATCGACCGAGCCACGCATGGGCGACACGGCCGCCTGCACGACCAGCTGCGGGCGGGCGAGGCGCATGATCACCCGCGGGCCGGCCAGTGTGCCGAGCGAGGCGATATCGATGGCGTACCGAAGCGTCATGCTGGAGAGCGTACGTCAAGACGCCGCGGTCAAGAGCAGTGCTCCGCGGACCATACGAAGTGGTCCGCCCAGCCCTAGGTGTAGCCGGGGAGCAACGGCAAGGTCAGAAGCACCCGCTGGTCGTTCGTCGCGGGTCGCACATGGGAGTCTCGGTCTTGAGCGCTGCATCTCGGACGGTTTCGGCTGGTTCAGGCGTCCATGTCTAGCCCGACCTTGCCCGTGCTGCCGACGGTTCCCAACTTCCGTGACGTCGGCGGCCACGAGACCGTCGGTGGTCGGCGCGTGCGCACCGGACGGCTCTATCGGTCGGTCGCGCTCGACGTCGCGAGTGATGACGACCTCGACGCGCTCGGGGGGCTCGGCCTGCGCACGATCTTCGACCTGCGCACGACCATGGAGCAGGAACGCAGACCCGACCGCGTCCCCGACGGGGCTCGCCAGATCGCGCTCGATCTGCTCACCGATTTGGGCGAGGCGGACCCGTCTGTGATCTTCGCCCTGATGGACGATCCGCCCCGGGCGTCGGTCGAGCTCGCAGACGGCGGGACCGAGCGCTTCTACGTGGCCACCTATCGTGACTTGATCCGGTTGCCCAGCGCACGTGCCGGATACGCACGCTTCTTCCGCACGCTCGCCTCCGCGGAAGGCCTGCCCGCACTGGTGCACTGCACGACGGGCAAGGATCGCACCGGTTGGGCCGTCGCCAGCCTGCTGCTGGTGCTGGGCGTCCGCGCCGACATCGTCATGCGCGAGTACCTCATCAGCGACGTCGAGATCCGCGGGGCTTTTCGGCATGTCATCGACGGTTTCGTCGCGCGCGGCGGCAGGCTCGATGTCATCGAGCCGCTGATGAGCGTTCGTCCCGCCTTCCTCGATGCTGCGCTCGAGGCGATGGAGACGGACTACGGCTCGGTCGAGAGCTACGTTCGCGAAGGCCTCGGCCTCGAAGACGAGGAGCTCGAGGCGCTCCGCGAAGCGTTCCTCGAGTAGGCGGACATGAGCAACGAGGTCCCAGCCTTCTTCTTCCCCGGCGCTGCGTCACCGGAGCAAGCCGAGCAGTATCGCGAGGCGGTCGTCCGGTTCGCGCGCGACAACGGCTTTCCCGCCTCACCACGGCGGATCTTCCGGCTGCGCCACCGAGTCGATGGGGTCGATCGACAGGATGAGGTCGGCCAGATCGAGAGCCAGGATGGGCACGAGGTCGTGGTCGCCATCCTCGAGGCGGGCAAGCTCTACTGCGTGGTGACCTCGTCACGCGGGTTCATGCGGGGCACACCCATCCCGTATCACCGTGACGAGGTCAGCGAGGCGGTCGACTTCGCGCCGCCGCCCGAGGTACGACGGTAGCTAGCCCTGGAGCGTCGGGTCCTCGGGCACACCGCTGTCGACGATGATGCCGCTGAAGCCGAACGGATACGTGCTCCAGTCGATGCGCACGTGGGCGGTCAGACCTTCATAGGCACCGGTGCCGGCGAAGATGAGGGTGTGGCCGGTGGCATCGGGCTCGGGAGCGGTCGGCTCCGACTTGGCGCAGGTCCAGCTGCCATCCTCATTGATGATGATGTAGCTCTGATCCTCGTCCGTGGGGACGTCGGCGTCCTCCGCGGCCTCGCCGTAGAAGCTCCAGCCGCCGGTGGCGCTGGCTTCGCCGGTCAGGCGCGGGTCGGTGGCGGACCACGCCATCCCCGCATCGTCGAACTCGACGATGCCGGTGCACGCATCACCATCGGATGCGGCGGCGACGAAGCTCATGCTCGTCAGGACTAGAAGTGCAGCGGCAGCGGCCGCGGCGGTGGTTCGCAGAGTGTGCATGGTGACCCCCGATCATCTGCGGGCGGACTACTGCCGTCCGGTTCGGTCCATCGTGCGCCCGTTGGAAGCCGACTGCAAGCATGAGCGCGGGTGTATACGAAGGCGCGGCATCTGACGCGGCACCTAATCCTTGGGCTTGACCGGTCCGCCGAAGATCCGCGTGAAGGGCTTGTTGCGGATGGTCTCTGCTCCGCCGAAGAGCCCGAGGCCCACGCACGCCACGCCGAAGATGGCGAAGATGTCGAGCTCTCCGCCGCCGGTCACGATGAGGCCGAGCCCACCGATGAGGCAGATGGCGTAGAACAGGTAGGCCTTCCGCCGCGGCACGCCCGACTTGACCCAGGTGCCGCCGAAGCGACCGACGAAGGACTCACCGACGGGCTCACCGTCCGCATCGGTGAACAGCGGCGAGTCGAGGTGCTCCTGGAGGGACGACATGGCCCGAGTGTAGCGTGGCCGAAGGGCGCGGCCGGCGGCTACCAGCTCTCGAGCATCCAGACGCCCGGCTCGAGCTGGTCCATGTGACCACCCAGATCCGCGTAGAGCTCTGCCGAGGCTTTGAGGTGGACCATCGCCTCGTCGCGCCGGCCGGCGGCTTCGAGCGCGTCTGCGAGGTTGCTCTCGAGCGCGGCTTCGAGGTGCCGTTCGCCGGTCCGTCTGGCGGTGGCCAACGCGTCTTCGGCGAGTGAGATCGCCTCTGCCGACCTGCCCTCCTCTCGGGCGAGGAGTGAGAGCGCGTTCGAGGCGGCGATCGACGCGATCGGGTCCGCCAGCTCCGCGGCCCCCGCCCGGCTTCTCTCGAGCGACTGCCGGGCTGCCTCGAGGTCGCCGCGATCTCGCGCCACGAGTCCGAGCGTCCGTTCGGCCTCGACTTCGATCGCTCGATCGCCCTCTGCGAGCACGCGGGCCTCGGTAGCGAGGGTCCGGGCGCGGTCCGTTTCACCCAGGCGCGCGGCTGCCATGGCGAGGTCGGCGACGATCTCCGCGCGCCTGGCCCGGTCGCTCCCAGCAGCCGCGTCAAGCGAGGCCGAAGCCGCGACGAGGTGGACCTCCGCGGTGGCGGGATCTCCGCGGCGCAGCGCGATGCGGCCGAGGAGGTGTTCGATGCGAGCCAGGCGTTGCGGAGTCGCCTCGGCCGCGGCCGTGAGCAGCGCCGCGGTAGCTCGTGGATACTCCCCGAGCGTGATGAGGACATCCCCGAGCTCCTCGTGCAAGCGGCTCGAGTCAGGGTGGCCCAGCGCGAGCGCGGCCTCGAGATAGTCGAGTGCCTCGCGGTTCGCGTACACCGTCCTGGCCTGGAGTCCGGCGTCGTGGAAGGCAGCGGCAGCCTCCACAGGCCGACCGGCATCTCGCTCGTGCCCGGCGATGCGCACGAGCCGGCCCAGTCGGTCAGGGTCGGCAGCGGGACGCGCGCGGTATGCCTCGGCCGCTCGTTTGTGCAGCAGGCGACGTCGCGCCGAGCTCGTCTCTTCGTGGGCGACCTCTCGCAAGCGAGCATGCGCGAAGTCGTACACGAAAGGGTCGCCGCCAGTCATCTCCCTGACGATGCCCCGCCGCATCAGTTCCTCGACCGCCTCGACCGTCTCGTCGTCCGAGCGACCGCTCACCAGGCGCACGATGTCGAGATCGAAAGAGCGGCCGATGACCGATGCGGCCGCGACCACTTGCGTCGCCACCTCGCTCAGCCCCGACAGGCGCGACTGGAGAAGTGCGCGAATCCCTGCCGGAGCCGTCCCCGGCTCCCGCTCGTTGTTGGCGAGCGCCTCGACCACGTACAGCGGCAGGCCCTCGGATTCGGCCACGAGCTCGTCGGCTGCGGGTGACGGAAGGTCTCGTCCCAGGCGTTCGACGGTGGCAACGATGAGCTCCCGGGTGACCCCGGGGTCGAGCCGGCCGAGGCGGACCACGTCGCCCGTTGGTGGTCGGGCCGCGGCGACCAACGAGGCCGCGTGGTCGGGCAGCTCCTCACGCCGCCACGAGAGCAACAGCAGCGCCGGGTGGGCGTGGAGCCTCCGGACAAGGAACGCGATCGACTCGAAGGTGGATTCGTCGGCCCATTGGACATCGTCGAGCCGCATCGCGAGCGGCCGCGTGGTCGAAGCTCCGCCGACGAGTGCTTCGACGATGGCCTCGAGCAGCCTCAGCCGTGCCGCGGGTAGAGAGCGGCTGGCGCGCGGGGCGGGAGCCTGGGCTGGGACCTCGGGCAGGAGCGCCGACAGCGTCACCCGGATCGCTGGCGGGAGGTTCTCGAGGACGCGCTGCCCGTCAGCGGATGCCAGGCGCGCGCGCAAGAGGGCCACGATCGGGGCGAACGCGATGCCCGACTCGCCCGCGAAGCAGCGAGCTTCCACCACAGCGTAGCCGTCAGCCGAGGCGAGCTCGGTGAAGCGGTCGGCCAAGCGTGACTTGCCGATGCCGGCCTCACCTTCCACCACCACGAGCCGCCCGGCGGTCGCCGACGCAGCCAGGGCGGACTGGAGGCGCTCGAGCTCGGCGTGTCGGCCGACGAGCGGCAGCGACGAGGTAGGCGCGAGGGGCTCGTTGACCTCGGGGATCGCGGCAGGCGCGGACTCGGTCGACAGGGATCCGGCCAGGATCGACTCGTTGAGCTCGCTCGTCTCGGGTAGCGGCGCCACGCCCAGCTCGCGGTCGAGGATCGTGACCGCATCCCGGTACTGCCCCAGGGCGGCTGCCGTTTCGCCGGCGCGAGCGTAGGCCTCCATCAACGCTCGATGGGCGGGCTCGTGCAGTGGGTCGAGTCCGATCCAGCGTTGCCCGGTCCCGATGGCGGCAGGCCACGCTGCCGCAGCCAGTTGCTCACCAACGAGTCGCTCGAGGGCACCCGCTAGCTCTCGCTCATAGACCTCCCGTTCGGCGCTCTGCCACTCGTCGAAGGTATCGCTGTCGCGCAGGGTGAAGCCTTCCATGAATGGGCCGCGTGCGACCGCGACCGCCCTCTCGAGCTGTGCGCGGCATGACGGGCAGGCAGCTCGGTCCGTGTGCTCGTGGCTCCGTGCCGCACTGATCAGGGAACGGAAGCGGTCGAGATCGACGTCGACGGACACGGCCTCGAGTTCGACGGTGGTGCGCGAGATCACGAGTCCGCTCGAGCCCAGGCCCGACTTCAGCACCGACAGCGTCCGCCGGAGCGCGCCGCGCGCATCGTGGTCCGATGCTTCTGGCCAGAGGAGCGCGGTCAAGGACTCACGCGAGATCGGCCGCCGCAGGACGGCGACGTATGCGAGCAGCGCGACGGCCTTGCGCGTATCGACTGCCAGCGGGCTCCCGTCGACGTCCACCACGACCGGGCCGAGTAGCCGCACTTCGATCATGACCGCAACGATAGCGCTGACCGTTCCGGTTTCGTAACGAACGATGCCTGCTACGGACTTGCCGGGCTGCACCGAGGGTCGTAACGTTTTGCGAACGCCTGTCAGGGAGCATGAGCACATGACCGTTCGCGCGCAAACCGTGCCGTGACGACGGGGACGACGGGGGGCAGTCGACCGTTGCCTGCTCGCCGGCGTCCTTCGACCTGGCTCGCCGTGAGCCTGTTGGTGCTTGGGATGGTGGTGGTCGCCTTCAGCCTGCTCGTGCTCGGCTCCAGTGCCGCGCTCGAGCCGCTCACCGGCGGCAACACCCTCGCGGTGGCCGGCTCCACGCTGGTGGTGGCGGCGCTCTTCACGCCCCTGCGCTCACGGGTCCAGCGGGCGGTCGACCGCCGCTTCGACCGGGCCCGCTACGACGGCGAACGTCTCGTGGGGGCCTTCGGCGAGCGCCTGCGTGACGAGGTCGACCTCCAGACCATCCGCAGTGATGTCCTCGCCACCGTCGACCAGGCCGTGCGTCCCGCCAGCATCGGGCTCTGGCTGAGGGAACGGGAAGGGAGCGGGCGATGAGCGACCAGCGAATGGCGGTAACCCCCGCCCGTCGCCGCCTGACGACCTGGGTGGCCCTGGCTCTGCTGCTCGTGGCCATGGGCATGGTGGCGTTCATCTTCGCGTCGGCCATCCTCCCGGGCCACGAACGCCTCCGCAGCGGCGTGGATGGCGTTGCGGACCTGGTGACGATCATCACCTCGCTCGCGGCATTCGTGGCCATTCCAACGGTGGGCACGATCCTCGTGGCGCTGCGACCGCGAAACCCGATCGGCTGGATCCTACTCGTCGGAGGCGTGGCACTGATCCTTGGAGACTTCTCCCTTGCCTACGTGGAGCGCAGCCTTGAGGTCAGCCCGTCGCTACCTGCGTATCGCCTCCTCGACTGGCTCTCTCCGGCCTTCCAGACGCTTGCCATTCCGCTCCTCGCGATCTGGCTCCCGCTCCTCTTCCCGGACGGCCGGCTCCCGAGCCCGCGCTGGCGGTACATCGGCATCGTCGCTGCCATCACGCTGGCGGTCGGCGTCGCGGTCACATTCGTGGTTCCTCATCAGGACGAATTCGGCCGCACGCTGCAGAACCCAACCATGCTCAGTTCTCCGATCTGGGAGCTGGTCGAAGGCGCGGCGACCACGGTCTCGGCTGGGCTCATCGTCGCCGCACTCGCCGCCGTCGTCGTGCGTTGGCGGCGGTCACGGGGGGCCGAACACCAGCAGATGAAGTGGCTCGTCGCGTCGGCTGTGCTCGTGGCAGTCTCGATCTTCACGCTCGCCTTCCAGACCAACGAATGGGGTTGGGCGTTCGCCATGGCTGCCCTCGCCTTCCTCCCGATCGCCATCGGGGTCGCCGTCCTGCGCTACCGGCTGTACGAGATCGATCGCATCATCAGCCGCACCATCGGCTGGGCCCTCGTGACGATCGTGCTGGTGGGTGCCTTCAGCCTGCTCGTACTCGGCTCGAGCACCGTGCTCGAGCCGCTCACCGGGGGCAACACCCTCGCGGTGGCCGGCTCCACGCTCGTGGTGGCTGCCCTCTTCACGCCCCTGCGCAGCCGCGTGCAGCGGGCGGTCGACCGCCGCTTCGACCGGGCCCGCTACGACGGGGAACGGCTCGTCGCCACCTTCGGCGAGCGCCTGCGTGACGAGGTCGACCTCCAGACCATCCGCAGTGATGTCCTCGCCACCGTCGACCAGGCCGTGCGTCCCGCCAGCATCGGGCTCTGGCTGCGGGAACGGGAAGGGAGCGGGCGATGAGGCGCATCGCTGCTCGGATCGCCGCGTTCGGTCTGCTGGTGCTGCTCATCCTCGGCGTGGCCATCGCGGCGACCCAGGACTTCTACGTCGCCATCTTCTACCTGTCCTACGCCAGCGTCGGCTTCATCCTGGTCATCCGGCGCCCGCGCAACTTCCTCGGCTGGTTGCTCATCTTCCTGGCCTTCGGGTTCATCACGGTCGGCAGCAGCTTCCCGGTCGATGTGGCCGGTCTGGAGGAAGGCACAGCCTCGATGGCGGACTATCTCATCGTCTGGATCGCCACTTGGGCTGGCTTCGTGTTCTTCGCGTGTTTCATCGCTCTGGCCCTGCTCTTCCCGACCGGCCGACTGCCGGAGCGACCCTGGAGGCGATCGGCGGCGGTGCTGATCGCAGGCGGCCTGATCGTGTCCGTGGTTTCCGCGATCATGCCCACGTTGACGTATTCCCCGGGCCAGCCGACGTCGCCAGCATCACCATCCACAACCCGTTCGCCGTTCTCCCCGACGCCTGGTTCCGGGATATTCGCGAGGTCGATCTCTTGACCCCCGTCGCGTTGGATCTTGCTGGTCCTCGCCGTTACGGCGATGCTCGCTCGGTATCGGCGCGCCACCGGCCTGCTCAAGCTCCAGATGCGCTGGCTCGTCGCGGCGACTTGCTGCGATCGTCGCCGCGATCGCTATCGGCCTCGTCATCCTGGCCGCCGCCGGCGAAGACGCTGAATATGCCTGGATCCCGGCCATGTTTGCCTACCCGTTGGTGCCCATCGCGATCGGAGTCGCCGTCCTGCGCTACCGCCTGTACGAGATCGACCGACTCATCAGCCGCACCATCGGCTGGGCCCTCGTGACGGCGCTGCTCGTCGGGGCCTTCTTGGCGCTGGTCCTGGCCTCGACCGAGCTACTCCAGCCCCTGACCGGGGGCAACACCCTCGCGGTGGCCGGCTCCACGCTCGTGGTGGTCGCGCTCTCCGCGCCGCTCCGGGGCCGGGTCCAGCGCGCGGTCGACCGTCGCTTCGATCGCGCTCGCTATGACGGGGAGCGACTGCTGGCCGCCTTTGGCGAGCGCCTCCGTGACGAAGTCGACCTCTCGACCATCCGTTCCGACCTGCTGGCCACCACCGATGCCGCCGTGCGCCCTGCCACAGTCGGGCTCTGGCTGCGGGAACAGGGGGCGGGCGAATGAGCGACCAGCCACTGACGAGGAGGTCCGGGACGCACCGTGTCGTGACGGTCACCGCCTGGGCCGCGGCCATCGCCATCCCGGTGGCGGTCCTGCTCATATCACTGGGGTTGCCGAGCCTCGAGGGCGATGCCTTGGCCTTCGCGATGTACGGACTGATCATCACCACTTGGGGGGTGACGGGGGCCTTCCTCATCACCAAGGTGCCGGCGAACCGAGTGGGCTGGCTGCTCTGGGTCGCCGCGACGGGCATGGGCCTGTCACTGGCTGGCCAGGCTTGGGCCGCGATGAGTCTCGAGGCTGCCGGGCGAACCCCGCCGATCGCCGATGCCAGTGTGGCACTCAGCCTGCTTTTCATCCCTTCCCTGACCCTGGTTGTCCTTTTGCCCATGATCTTCCCTGACGGACGGTTCCTCTCCCGTCGCTGGGCCCTCGTGGGCGCCTTGACCCTCATCGCTGTCTGCCTCCTGCTCGCAGCCACGGCCGTTCGCCCGGGAGAATTCGAAGACCTGCCCGGTGTCGAGAACCCATTCGGGGTGCCCGCCTTGGCGAATATCTCGGAGTTGATCCTCACGAGCGTGAACATATTTCTGCCCGTCGCGCTCGTCCTGGGAATCGCCGCCGCCGTTCTCCGGTACCGACGCGGGTCGGAGCTGGAGCGCAGGCAGTTCAAGTGGTTCGGCTCCGTCGTGGCGCTGGCCCTGTCGGGCTTCCTTGCAGCGACCCTGGTCCCAGACCCATTGGGTCAATGGGCGTGGATCGTGGCGAGCCTGTCGCTTGGCCTGGTGCCCCTCGCCATCGGGGTCGCCGTCCTGCGCTACCGCCTGTACGAGATCGACCGACTCATCAGCCGCACCATCGGCTGGGCCCTCGTGAGCGCGTTGCTCGTCGGGGCCTTCTTGGCGCTGGTGCTGGTCTCGACCGAGCTACTCCAGCCCCTGACCGGGGGCAACACCCTCGCGGTGGCAGGCTCCACGCTCATCGTGGTCGCGCTCTTCGCGCCGCTCCGGGGCCGGGTCCAGCGCGCGGTCGACCGTCGCTTCGATCGCGCTCGCTATGACGGGGAGCGACTCGTGGGCGCCTTCGGCGAGCGACTCCGTGACGAGGTCGACCTCGAGACCATCCGCGCCGACGTCCTCGCCACCGTCGATGCCGCCGTGCGCCCTGCCACAGTCGGGCTCTGGCTGCGGGAACGGGAGCGGGCGAGGCGTGAGTGAAGCCGTAACGATTCTTGGACGAGAGGGAGGCAGGCTACGGACATGACGATCATGCAGTCGCTCCGACGCAGCATCGGCCTGAGTGCCCGGGCGGGTGCCGAGACCGAGCTCGACGTGGCGGCATCCACCGCGGACGAACAGCCCAACGACCCGGCCACTCCGGCCGAAGGCATGCAGGTCGCCCCCATCGAGATCGCCGCCGACGATCCGCTGCTGGCGGTCCTGGCGTCCGCGACCGAGATCGTGGAGGTCGACCGCCTGGCGCTCGAATCCCCTGCCCTTCACGCGATGCGGGAAAACGACATCCGGATGATCGTGCCCCTGACCGCGCAAGGCGAGCTCATCGGCGCCCTGTACCTCGGACCTCGTCTATCCGAGCAGGACTATTCGACCGATGACCGCCGTCTGCTCGGCTCATTGGCCGGTCTCGCCTCGCCTTCCATCCGGGTCGCCCAGCTGGTCCAGACCCAGGCGACCGAGGAAGCCGAGCGCCAACGCATGGAGCAGGAGCTGCGGGTCGCGACCATGATCCAGCAGCAGTTCCTGCCGCATGCGCTGCCCGACCTGCCCGAGTGGCAGATCGCCGCCTACTACGGTCCCGCACGAGCGGTGGGCGGGGATTTCTACGACTTCATGGAGTTGCCCGACGGGCGCATCGGGATGGTGGTCGGCGACGTCACCGACAAGGGCGTCCCGGCGGCCCTGGTCATGGCTCGGACGCACTCGATCCTGCGGGCTGAGGCCCCACGGCTGGTGGAACCCGGGGCGGTCCTTAGGCAGGCCAACGAGCTGCTGTGCCAGGAGATGCCTGCCAACATGTTCGTCACCTGTCTATACGGCGTGCTCGATCCGGCGAGCGGCTCGTTCCGCTTCGCCAACGCGGGCCACAACCTGCCTTACGTCCGCAGCGACGGCGAGGTCGGCGAGTTCCGTGCCACCGGCATGCCCCTCGGGCTGCTGCCCGACATGGACTATGAGGAAGCCGAGGGAACCGTCGGGTCGGGAGACAGCCTGTTGCTCTACTCCGATGGGTTCGTCGAGGCTCACGATCCCGACGGGGACATGTACGGTTTTCCGCGCCTCAAGCAGGCGTTCGCCGTCGATGCTTCCGGGAGCGACCTCGTCGACCAGCTCCTCGACGACCTGCACGCGTTCACCGGTCCCGACTGGGAACAGGAGGACGACCTGACCATGGTCACGCTGCGTCGCTCGACCCGCGCGACCGCGTTCGCGACCGCCGACGGTGCCGGCGGGACCGGAACACCGGTGCTTCTGGACGTCCATATCCCCAGCGACATCGGCAATGAGCGCCTGGCCATGGACCAGGTGGTCGAGGTCGTGGAGCCGCTGGGGTTGGACGGAGAGCGCCTGGAACGCCTGAAGACGGCCGTGTCGGAAGCGGCCATGAACGCCATCGAACACGGGAGCGGCGGGCAGCCCGAGATCCCCATCCACGTGCGCGTCACGACGACGAGCTCGCAGGTGCAAGTGCGGATCGCTGACCTAGGCCTGGGAGGTGAGATCCCGCTCGGCCAGTCCGAGGTGCCCGATATCGAAGCCAAGCTCAGGGGCGAGCAGTCGCCGCGCGGATGGGGCCTGTTCCTCATCGAGGCCATGGTCGACGAGGTCGCCACCGAGCAGACGGAGCAGGGCCAGGCGGTCGTGCTCAGTGTGAACCTGGACGGAGGTGCGTCATGACCACCAGGGCATCGACCGAGGCGGCCCTCGCGGCGCGCGTCGAGAACACGGATGATCTGAGCCGCATCGTGCTGAGCGGACGTCTCGACCGCGATGGGGAGCGCACGCTCGCCGAGGCCTACGCGGCCGGGGCAGCTTCGGGCGCTTCGAGCGTCGAGCTGGACTTCAGCGATGTCGACTACATCAACAGCACGGGTATCGCGCTCGTGGTCAGGCTGCTGGCGGACGCGCGCCGTGACGGACGGCCGGTCCAGGCGCGCGGGCTGACCGAGCACTACCGGGAGATCTTCCGCATCACCCGACTCTCCGATCTCATGACCATCGTGGACGAAGGAGAAGACGCATGACCGGAACGACGATCGATGTCGAGCCGATCGGCACCTCGGGACTGCTCCACGTGCACGGCGATGTCACCGCGGCGAGCGATAGCGCGTTCGGCGATGCCTACACCGAGGCGACTGCCGCGGGCGCCCGCTCGCTGGTCCTGGACTTCAGTGACATGGCGTACATGAACAGCGGGGGCATCGGCGTGCTGGTGACCATGCTCGTGCGCTGCCAGCGTGGTGGACAGCGACTGCTCGCCACCGGGCTCGACGCCCACTATCGCCAGATCCTGACCCTGACCCGGCTCGACGAGGCCATCGCGGTGCATGACACCGAGGCCGACGCTCTCGAGTCGATCGCATAGGAGGCTGAGATGGATCCCATCCCCCGGACCGACCGAGATCCCGAGACGACCTGGGCCAAGCCCGTCGATAAGCTCTTGGTGGGCGTCGTCCCGGCGGAGGCCATCAACCTCAACGTCAGCGGCAAGCGTCTGTCCGGCCCATTGCAGGGATTCGGTCAACTGTGGCAGAAGACTTATCGCATTCGCTTCGAGGGCGCGAATCCGAGCCCGAGCGAGGTCGTGGCCATCTGGAAGCGCGAGTTCGGGTCCTTCTGGCCGAAGGGCCAGCACTTCTACGGTCCGTTCGCAGAGATCGCGCCGGGTGAGGTCGGGCTCATCAACGGCGAGGTTCCCGGCCGGCAGGTGCTTGCGACCGGTGTCATGGTCATCTACGCGGACGACGAGTCGTTCACGTTCATGATGCCCGAGGGCCACGTCTTCGCTGCCTGGATCACCTTCAGTGCGGCCGAAGAGGACGGCGCCACGGTCGCCCAGGTCAATGCGCTGTTGCGCGCGAGTGACCCGCTCTTCGAATTCCTGTTGATGGCTGGCGGGCACGACCGAGAGGACGAGCACTGGAAGACGACGCTGCGCAACCTCGCAGCGCGGAACGGAGCCACCGGTGAGCCGACGGCCGAGCGTGTCTGCGTGGACCCCAAGCGCCAGTGGCGGCAGGCCAGGAACATCCGCCACAATGCCGCGATCCGCTCTGGCCTCTGGATGATGGCGCACCCGCGGCGCATGATCCGCCGGCCGAAGAGCTAGCTGATCAGCGAACCGCGGGGACCAGCATGCCGCTGCAACGGTGGCGCCCAGCGTCGATGATGTACGGGTGACCAGACAGCAGCGACCAGCCGTGGCCAACGTCGTCGGATCGGGGCCCAATGGCCTCGCCGCGGCAATCACGCTCGCGCGCGAGGGCGTACCGGTCCGACTCTTCGAGGCTGCATCGACACCCGGCGGCGGCATGCGCTCGGCGGAGCTGACGCTCCCGGGCTTCGTCCATGACGTCTGCGCCACGGTGGTGGCTACGGCCCTCGTGTCCCCGTTCTTCGCGAGCCTTGACCTTGCCTCGCTCGGGGTGGAGCTGGTCCACCCCCAGGTGCCGTTGGGCCACGCGCTCGACGATGGCGCCGTGCTGCTCCACCGCTCGGTGGACGAGACCGCCGACGGCTTGGGCCGCGACGCGGGCGCGTATCGGCGGCTGATGGGCCCGATCGTCCGTGATGCCGAAGCAGGCCGATTGATGCCGTCCATCCTGGGCCCGGTGTTGCGGATGCCGCGGCACCCGCTGGCGATGGCTCGTTTCGGGCTGCCGGCCATCGCGCCGGCAACCGTGCTCGGCCGCCTCGTGTTCCGTGAGCCACGGGCGCGCGCACTCCTCGCGGGACTGTCGGCGCACGGGATGGTGCCACTCCGGCAGCCGCTCACGGCGTCCTTCGGTCTCGTACTGGGCATGAGTGCGCACCACGTGGGCTGGCCCGTCGTCAAGGGTGGCACGGTGCGACTGGCAGAGGCACTGGTGGAGGTGTTGCGTTCGCTCGGGGGCGAGGTCATCACAGACTCGCCCATCACCTCGCTGGACGAGCTCCCGCCGGCCCGGGCTACGCTCTTCGATGTGACTCCGCGACAGTTCGTCGCCATCGCCGGGGCGTCTCTGCCGGCCCGCTATCGTCGATCGCTGGAGCGGTTCCGGTACGGACCCGGTGTGTGCAAGGTCGACTGGGCCCTATCGGGGCCGATCCCCTGGCGTGCACCCGAGCTGGCGACTGCGGGCACCGTCCACCTCGGTGGCGGCGTCGACGAGCTGGAGGCCGCGGAGCGAGCAGTGCACCGAGGTCGCATCGCTGAGCGACCTTTCGTCCTGCTCGTGCAGGCGACTTCTGCAGATCCGTCGCGGGCACCCATGGGCCAACATACGGCCTGGGCCTACGCCCATGTCCCGCACGGCTCCGGAGCCGATGTCAGCGACCGCATCGAGGCCCAGATCGAGCGCTTCGCACCCGGCTTCCGGGATGTCGTCCTGGGCCGGGCGGTGCGGACGGCGCCGGAGCTCGAGACCTACAACGCGAACTACGTCGGCGGTGACATCAACGGCGGGCTGCAGGATCTGCCCCAGCTCATCGCGCGGCCCACGCTTCGCTGGGATCCGTACTCGACGCCGGTCCGTGGCCTGTACCTGTGCTCCACGTCCACGCCCCCGGGCGGCGGCGTACACGGGATGAGCGGCTACCTCGCGGCGCATTCGGCCCTGCGGCGCGAGTACGACTGACGGGCCCGGCTGCTCAGCCAGGCCCGTCGATGCGTTGCAGAGACAGGGCTACTCGGAGGCGGCTTCCCCGCCTTCTGGGGCCATCTCGTCTGCCGGGGCTTCGGGCAGCGGTCCGACCTCCGTGCCGGCTTCGGTGACGGTGAACTCCTGGACCATGCCCAGTGCCATGTGCGGCGGGTTGGGCTCGAGCGACGCGAACAACTCCTGGGCCTCGGGCGGGAGGTCACCCGGGTCCGTGTCCTCGTCGAGCTGCGTCAGGTCGACACCGGCGGCTTCGAACGCGGCCGGATCCATGCCCTGGGGGATGAAGCAGAGTGCGACGTAGCGGCCGGGAGCGGCGAGCGTGATCGCATCCTCGGCGCTCGTGCCGGGCAGAGCGGACACGAATCCCACGAACTCGGACAGTTCTGCCGACTCCTCCTCCGGCATGGCCATCAGCTCCTCTAGCGGGGTGGTCTCGTCGAGGATGTGGATGACGGCCATCTCGTGCATCTCGGTGCCGGCGTTGCGGAACGTCAGCTCGGTGCCAGCCGGCACGCTCGTGGGCAGACCGACATAGGTGTAGTCCACGCCGGTGACCTCGATCGACGGCCCAGTCATGTCGGCCGTATCCGTCGTGGCCGCGTCGTCCTGGGCGACCACCGGTGCGGCCATGAGCAGGAGCGAGGCCGCGGCGAGTAGCGCGATGTTCTTGCGAGTTCCGGTCATGGGACTCCTCCTCCCCCCTGCCGGCGGCTGGGATCGTCGCGCCGGTGTCAACGATGGTCACCGAGGTGACCGCACGACCACATCCTCGATGCCGACCGTTCGCGAAGCGTTACGAACCGTCGTTCTGCCATGGGTGCGTGTCCGTTCGCCGGCGCCGCTCAGGTCGCTCGGCACCGCGTGCTCTCGCCTCGAAGCCCGGAACGTGCGAGGCTTGCGTCGTGAAGAGGGACGTGTCTGCCCACCTGGTCCTGTCGGTCAGTGAACCCGCGACGCTGGTCTTCTCGGTCGCGATCGCTGCCGACTACCGTCCGGGCTGGGAGGAACTGCGAATCACGCAGGACGGCACGGCGGTCGAGACGACCGAAGTGCTGGACCTGAACGGTACCCGGCTGCACCGGGTCGAGTCCGGGACGGGCGAGGTCGTGATGGA
The DNA here is from genome assembly GCA_963731995.1 of uncultured Chloroflexia bacterium. GTDB lineage: Bacteria > Chloroflexota > Limnocylindria > Limnocylindrales > CSP1-4 > JAFMJV01. The sequence goes on along the minus strand of CAVSXV010000007.1, from coordinate 321,583 downwards.
GTACGCGGCTGCCATCGATGGCCGAGCCGAGTTCCCGGGGGCGGATCCGGCCGACCTCATCCGCTACGTGCGACCGAGTCGCTACGCGGAGTCCGATTCCCTGGCGCCCACGGCCGCGGCCGAGTTCGCGGGTCTCGATGCCAGCAGTGACCTGCTCGCGGGCGTGTCGTCGTGGGTCGGTACGCGGCTGGCCTACGTCAGTGGCTCCAGCGCCCACACCGACGGCGCGATCAGCACGCTGTTGGCTCGGGAGGGCGTCTGTCGTGACTTCGCCCATCTCTGCATCGCCCTCCTCCGCGGCCTCGACGTCCCGGCACGACTGGTCTCGGTCTACGCTCCCGGGCTCGACCCCATGGACTTCCACGCCGTCGCCGAAGCCTGGGTCGATGGCGCCTGGCGGGTGGTGGATGCCACGACCCTGGCCCCGCGTGGAACGCTGGTACGTATCGCCACCGGCCGCGATGCCGCCGACACGGCCTTCCTGACGGTCCTGTCCGGTCAAGCCGACCTGCTTGAGATGCAGGTGACCGCCGTCGCTGACGTGCTCCCGGACGACGATGTGACCGAGCTCGTCTCCATCGGCTGACGTGAGGCGTTCGATCGTTCCGCCTGGGCGCGGGCCGGTGCCTCGCAGGAGCATAGACTCCGCATGTGAGTCACTCGGTGCCACAAAAGGAGGGACCATCGCGCGTGCCGGCGGGTGCCCCTGTGCGGACGCGCATCTCCCGAGTGCACGTACGAGCCTGGCTCGTCGCGGTGGTGGCGGCCATCATCACGTTCACCATCCTGTTCGAGGCCATCGAGGGTTGGTCGTTCTCGGACGCGCTGTACATGACCGTCATCACACTGACCACGGTCGGCTACGGTGAGGTGCGGATCCTCGATGAGAACGGGCGCGTGGTGGCCATGGTGGCAGCCGTCGTGGGCACAGCGTTGCTCTTCGGTGGGGTCGGCATCATGGCGGAGGTCGTGCTCGCCGAGATCGGGAGCGGACGCAGGGAGCGGAGGAAGATGCAGGAACAGATCAGCGCCCTGAGCGACCACTACGTGGTCTGTGGCTACGGTCGTGTGGGCTCGACCGTAGCCGCCGAGCTCCGCGAGAGCGGACGAAGCGTGGTCATCGTCGACGTCCTCGCGGAATCCGTCGAGCGCGCACGGGACGATGGCTACCTCGTGGTGGAAGGCGACGCCACGGACGAAGCTACCCTCCTCGCCGCTGGCATCGGTCAGGCGACCGGGCTCGTCGCGACCATCGATGAAGACGCCTACAACGTGTACGTGGTCCTGTCGGCGCGTGTGCTGAACCGCCAGCTCTTCATCGTCGGCCGCGCCAACGCACCTATCGCCGAAGCCAGGCTCAAACGTGCCGGAGCCAACCGTATCGTGTCGCCGTACACCATGGCTGGGCATCGGATCGCTGAGCTGGCGATCCGGCCGGCAGTCAGCGACTACATCGACGCTGCCCTGTCACGCGCCCATCTCTCCTTCTCCATCGAGGAGTACCGCGTGACCGACGGTGGACCGCTCGACGGCACCAGCGTGGGTGATTTGCTCGAGCGGGGCATCTTCACGCTCGCCATCGTGCGAGGCCCCGGGGAATACGACGCCAATCCGCCCGCCGACCGGAGACTCCAGGCGGGCGAAGAGCTCATCCTCTCGGGTCCAAGAGATGCGCTGCGCACGCTGCTTGGTGTCGTGCGGTCCTAGCCGACCCGCAACCGAAGACCGTCGAGTCTGCGGCCCAGGTGCGAACGGGGTCCGGTCTCGGCGTCCATGAACGTACGGCGCGAGCCGGCTGCGTCCTTCGAGCAGCAGTCTCGTGAGCCAAAGGCGGGCCCGCCCTGCCGCCGAATATCAGCTGCCGGGCGATGTCGCGAGACCTGCCGCCCCTGTTGCAGGCGCCCCGCCAGCATCTCCCCGCGGACGAGCCGCCAGGTTGGGTTCCCAGATGGTCGAGACCTGCCAATCGCCCAGGCTGCTTGCCGGGCTGGTGTGAACCGGCGCTTGTCGAGCGGTGCGCAATGGCGCTTGCGAGCGCAGCATCTTCACCACTTCGGTGGCTGCGACGGGCTTGCTCATCAGATAGCCCTGCGCCGCGTCGTAGCCGAGCGAATGGACGAGGTTGAGTTCACTGGAGGTCTCGACACCTTCGGCCACCAGCCGGAGCCCGAGCGTCTGGCCCATCCGTGCGACCGCGCTTGCCATGCGCTTGTCGCTGGCGCCGGCGAAGACGGCCCGATCGAGCTTCAGCTCGGTGACTGGGAGCTCGGCGACCCGAGAAAGGGACGAGTAGCCGGTGCCGAAATCGTCGATGGCGAGCTGGACACCGGCGCTGCGCAGGCGCTCCAGGCTACTCACCAGGGCCGGCGTGGCCTCGAGCGAAGTCTCGAGTAGCTCGAGGGTCAGCAAGCGGGGGGAGAGCCCGGTCTGCTGCAGGATCTTGAGCACGAGGTCAGGGAAGTGGTCGTCCGCGAGCTGCGCGGCGGAGATGTTGACGTCCACACCGATATCGCCTGCGCCGAGTCGACACCATCCTGCCGCCGCCGTACAGGCCTCCTCGAGGACCCAACGGCCGATCGTCGGCATGTGGATGGAACGTTCGGCTGCGGGCAGGAACTCGGCTGGCAGCAAGGTGCCGAGATTCGGGTGGTTCCAGCGCAGGAGCGCCTCGAGCGATTCGATCCTCCCGTCGGCCAGCGAGACGATGGGCTGGAAGGTGAGCTCGAACTCGTCCGCCTCCAGTGCGCGCGGGAGGTCGGCCGCGACAGACAGGGAGCGAAGGGCCGCCGCGCTGGTCTCGGGGTCGAGCAGCGACCAGCGATGCTTGCCTTCTGCCTTCGCGCGATAGAGCGCCAGGTCCGCGTCGCGCAGCAGGTTTTCGGCGCTGCGACCCGAGAGATCGCTCAGGGAGACGCCGATGCTGGCGCTGACGACGACCCGGCCGCGTTCGGTGACGATGGGACCTTCCAGTTGCTGCAGGAGGCGCTTGGCCATCTCGATGGCCATGTCCGGTGACGGGCAGGGGGTGATGACCACCGCGAACTCGTCTCCCCCGTACCTGGCCACCAGATCGCTCGAGCGCACGGCTGATCGCAGCCTCGAGGCCACCTCGCAGAGGAACTCGTCACCAGCCTGGTGGCCCAGGGCATCGTTGACGGACTTGAAGTCGTCGAGGTCGATGACCAGGAGCCCAGCCCCGTGTTCTGGTTCGGCCAGAGCGACGACGAGCTTGGCCGCAAGTCCCCGTCGATTCGGCAGTCGTGTCAGCGGGTCCTCGGAGATCTGTCGCTGCATGGCCTCCTCGAGTCGCTCCCGCTCGCTGAGCAGGGTGCGCTTGTCCCTGAGGCTCAATTCGAGGCGGATGATCACGATGACCGAGATGAGCACGCCGATCACTGATGCCGCGAGGGCGTCGACATGACCGTCTGGGGCACGGCGTACGACCGCCATCAGCAAGGGTATGGCGACCGCTGTGAGGCGGATCCCGGGCCGGAGGATCGCCCACGCGAAGGTCACTCGCGGGCTCGCTGTCAACCGCACCGAGGAGGACCTCAGGGAGAGTGCCGCTGCGCCCCACAGGACGTATCCCAGCAGCCAGCCTGCGTCCATGGCCCCTGTGGCATAGCCATCGGGCACCGAGATGATGGCGTAGCTGATGTCACTCACGAGGAACGCGACGACAGCCCCCGCGAAGAGGGCGGTGGCGAGGTCGACCGGCCGGCCGCCCATGAAGGCGACGACCAGGACACTCAGGATCACGATATCGAGGGCCGGATACGCGGCCAGGGTCGCGAGCTGGGGCAAGGAGACCGTCGATTCATCGACGGCGGCGTCGACCACCAGCGTCCAGAGCAGGATGGCGAGTGCCGAGCCAACGATGAAGGCATCGAGCAGGCCACCCAGCCGCCCTTGTTTTCGCAGGAGCAGTCGCACGGCTGCGAGGCTGATCGCGGTCATGCCCGAGAGATAGGCCAGGTCAGCCCAGGAGGGGTCCGAAACCTCTCCGCCCGCGGCAAGGACGTCCCAGATGACGTCGCCGGCTCCCATCAGGGCGATACCTGCGGCCAGCAGCCACCAGGGCATCGCCGGGCGCACGCGGCTTAGCGTGATCCCCAGGATGACGATGCCAGCCGACGCGAAGGCGAGAGCGTCGTAGAGCATCGGCTGGATCCACGAGCCGCCGAGGCCCAGATCGAAGCCGATGATGATGATGCCGATGACCGTCCATGCCAGCCAGGGTGGCGCCAGCCTCAGTTGGGCAAAGCGACTCGACCAGTGGGTTCCACGCGTGCCTCGGGATGCCTCCAGCGGTGCGAGCGTCAGGTCAGGCGATGGCAGGTCGCCGTGACCGGAGGTCGGTGCTGCACCGGCAGGCGTCCACGCCTGCGCGGGCGACGATGGCTGGCGACTAGACACTGGTGACCACGGACGTTCCGCCGCTGTTGCTGGGTAGGGGGACGATGAGGGCTCGACCTCCGTACGGGAAGCGACGCGATAGTCCGGGTCCCAAGTAGTGCGTTCGCCCGGCTGCGACGCGTGGAGTCGGTACGGGACGCGGGCATACAGGAGGGGCCGGCACCCAGGTTCGCGAGGTGACGTATCGTCGCGCACGTGATCGACCTCGACGATATCCAGGCGGCACGAGGGCGAGTGGCCGGGTTCGTGCACCGCACCCCGCTCGTTCGCAGCTCGACGCTTTCGGAGAACGCGGGCACGAACGTCTATCTGAAGCTGGAGCTGTTCCAGAAGACCGGGTCGTTCAAGCCGCGCGGTGCCTTCAATCAGCTGCTCGTGCTTATGGACGAGACTGGCGCCGACCGTTTCGTGGGGGTCTCGGGCGGCAACTTTGCCCAGGGGCTCGCCTATGCCGGCGCCGCCCTCGGTGTCTCGACCACGATCGTGATGCCGGACACGACGCCCGGGAACTACGTGAACGCCAGTCGCGGCTACGGCGCGACGGTGGAGCTGGTCGAGGGCATGGCGGCCGCGTTCGCCCGCACGGACGAGCTCGCGCAGTCCGGTGCGACGGTGGCGCACCCCTTCGACCACCCCGCGATGATGGCTGGCAACGGCACGCTCGGGCTCGAGCTGGTCGAGGATGTCCCCGATCTCACCGACGTCTTCATCAGCGTCGGTGGTGGCGGGTTCATCAGCGGTGTGGGGTCGGCCGTCCGTGCCCTGAAGCCCGAGGCCAGGATCTGGGCGGTCGAGACCGATGGGGCCCAGGTGCTCCACGACTCGCTGGCTGCAGGGCGACCACTGTCGATGACCCCGACGAGCCTGGCCCGCACGCTCGGTTCGCCCTATCTGTCGACGACGGCCTACGAGTTCGCGTCCGAGCAGGTCCACGAGTCGCTGGTGGTGACCGACGCGATGGCCTATTCGGCCGCCGTCTTCCTGCTCGAACGCGCCAAGGTCCTCACGGAGTTGGCGGCTGCCTGCACGCTGGCGGCGTTCGAGACCGTTGCTGATCGTTTCGGTCCTTCAGACCACGTGGTGCTGGTGCTCTGCGGCGGCAACGTCTCGGTGGCCGACATGCTCGGCTACAGGCAGCGCTTCGAGGCCTCCTTCGATCAGATGAAGTCCCCGGACTACTGAGACATCGCCTTACGCAGCCAGCGGTCAGCACCGGCGGCGGCTGCGCATCTCCTGGCGCTGGCCCCGGTCGCTCGGCGCCGGAGGGCAGGTCTTCGCAGTGATTGCACGAGACCGCCGCGATCGCGCGCCATGGCGGTACCCGAGCCCACGGCTCCACGCCTACCACCGCCATGCCAGCGCGCTGCGGGCCCGGATCGTGCCACATGAGGCGTGCCTCGTGGCTCACCAGCGCCGATCCCGGCCCGTCATGCAATGTCTGCGAAGAAGCGGGCGGCAACCGGGTCGAGCGGCGGATGTGGAAAGCGTGGCCGGGCTCGCCATCGACCCAATTCAGCAAGGGCGCCCATCAGAATGTCTCAGGTAACGCCAACTTCGGCGGCCATCTGACATGTCGGCCGATGGCGCCGGTTCGCTTGGCGCCCTCGGATGCGCTCCAGGCACTGGCTGTCGGTCCTGAGGAGGATCTGGCTACGTACCTGTGGCGGCATGCGGCCCTCTCGTCGCCTGGTCGCTAGGCGTGGAGAACGACCTCCAGTGCCGATCGGGCAGGACCGGGGTCCACATCCAGCTCCGCCTGCGCACCCCCACCGGCCACGGCGTAGGACCCGGCCGTCCCCTGGAACACGACCCGGCCGGCATCGTCAGTGACGAAGTCCGTCGGAGGCAGCCACCAGTCACCCTTGATGAGCCCACGCAGCGCCTCGAATGAGGGTTTTGGCGTGCCGTCCGCGCGGACGAGGCCACTCGGGGCCTTGAGCCACCCGCCGTCGGGCAATCCCCACCAGGTGATCGATGCCACCGCTGGATGCCCGAACAGGGTGCGGTAGTGCCGCACCACCTCGTCGGCCTGGCGGGCCTCACCATCCGTGGTGCTCGGCCACTCGTCGACTTCCCAGTCATTGAGATCGACGATGTGGGGCGGCATCACGGCTCCCGATACGATGGTGTTCTCGGTCCAGTGGAGCGGCAAACCGAACCCGGCATAGCGCTCGAGGACGTGCATCGTCCGCTCCTCGCCCCAGTAGCCCTGGTGCATGTGGGACTGGATGCCGATCGCATCGATCGGCACGCCAGCGTCGAGTGCTTCACCGATGAGGCGTGCATAGGGTTCCGAAAGGTCGAAGTCGTTGATCAGGAGCAGCGCACCCGGGTTGGCCCCTCGGGCGGCGGCGAATGTCTCACGCAAGATGCCGAGCCGACCGAGATGCTGTGCGAGGGTGGTGATGCCGTTCGCGTAGCGGTCGAAGTCCGGCATGATGACGGGCTCATTGACGACGTCCCACAGGTCGATCAGGCCCCTGTACCCCGTGACCTCGCGATGGATGCGCGCGATCTGGGCGTCGCGGATCTCATCGACCGACAGGTCGAGCAACCACGGTGCCGTTTCGGTGTGCCAGCACAGCGGATGACCCTTGACGATGGCGCCGCGGTCCCGGAACCAACGCGCGGCGGTGCGCAACCGGTCGCTGTCCGGTGCTCCCCGGACGGGCTCGAACCGGCCCCAGTAGAAGGGCAGCGTCACCGAGTTGAACAACTCGACCCAGTGCCGCTCGAGGCGCTGGCCGGTGTCGAGGGCGTTGCCGGCCAACTCATCGTTCGCGAGCGGGATGAGCTCGAAGCCGATACACCCGAAGAGGAACGCGTGCCGCTGCTGGGAGACGCGAACCGGCCGACCGGCGAGCGGTTCGTGGTCTGGGCCAACGATGCGAAGCTCGATCCGGATGGTGCGGTGATCGGGCGTTCGCGAGTGATCCATGGCCGAAACCATCGTATCGCCGCCTCTCGTCGTTTGCCCAGCGCCCATGCGTGCCATGGCGCCCCGTGCCGGTGGCTATCCCGGTGGAGGTCTGGGTGACACTCTGAGCGCGGAGACACTCTGAGCGCGGAAGTGGTCGGGTCCTGGTCGGGCGGTGGTCTGGTCCCGGCCGCCGCCCTCTGCGACACGAGCAGAGGCCCGTCCTCGTGGGACGGGCCTCGTGCCGGAGGAGGTTCTCGGGCCTACTCGCTTGAGGTGATCCAGCCGGTGAGTGAGCTGATGTCGTCGTTGCCCGCCTGGTAGTAGTGCGCGACGAAGCCGTCGTAGGCTCCCTCCCCGACGAGCTCCGAATGGCCGTAGCGGAAGACCTTGCCAGCCGTCCCCAGCGGCGAGGTGCCGTAGAGGTCGTAGACGCCCTGGTCGGTCCCGCGCCAGGAACCCTCTTCCGTCGTCAGCACTGACTCCGATGTCCACGGCCCGCCGTCGGTGCCGAAGCCGTAGACGGTGTTGTCGGCCACCAGGGTGCCGTTCAGCCGATCATCGGTCGTGGCGGTCTGACACGTGCTGCGGACCTGGTTCTGCCGGATCCCGTCAACGACCGTCGCTTCGCCCGACTCTGACGTGCACTCCGCAGTACCCGTGAAGTAGGTCACGCCAGGCCCGACGGCGACATCGGCCATGGCCGCGGCCGGATCCGACTCCGCCCCCGGCTGGGCTGATTGCTGTTGTACGAACGGCTGGCCGACCAGGAACAGGCCACCGAGCGCGAACACGAGTGCCCCGGCGGTGATGGCTTTGACTGGACTGAACATGAGAACTGTCCTCCCTGTGTCTGTGGCGAAGTAGCCGTGCGGTGGTTCGGAGCCCGGCGGCCGAGGGCCGGCTTCCTGGTCGGTCGGGCGGCGCCGGTGCCTGATGCTCGGCAGCGGTGACGAACGTCCGCGTTGGCGTGTCTGCGGGGAATGGGCCCTGTCGACGACGGCCCTCGATGCGCTCCGGACCGCGGAGAGCACCGAGAACCCCCGTCTCCGTGATCGGCTCGCAGCCATGACAGACTCGAAGACCGCAAGGTCGTCGACGGGACGGACAGAACCGGCGCGGTCCTGCATCTCGTTCGCGACCTGTCGCTCGAAGGCAGTCTTGTCAGTCATCGCCGAGATCCTCTCGGAGTCGTTTCAGTAGCCGCTCGATGCGGCTGCGGGTGCCCGACGGGCTGATGCCCGTTGCCAGGGCCAGTTCGTTGGAGTCGAAGCCCGCCACGTAGCGCATGGCGAGCAGCGCCGCGTCGTCGGGATCGAGCCGTGACAAGGCCGCTCTCAGGTCGACCGCCGCCACCCCGGTGTCGGGGTCGATGGCGGTCGGCTCGGATGCGCGCTCGATGGGCAACTCGACCTCGGCCCGCCGCCGGCGCTTGCGCAGCAGGTGCCTGACCTCGTTGGCCGCGACAGAGACGAGCCAGGGCCGCAGCTGTTCGGGACCACGCACCTTGCCCAGCTTCTTCCAGGCAACCACCCAGGCCGCCTCGACTGCTTCCTCTGCGACGGCGTCGTCGCCAGCGATGGCGCGGCAGACCCGGCGCATGTCCTCGTGGTGGTCAGCGATGATGCGGCGGAAGGCGTACTCGTCGCCGGCAGCTGCAGACGCCAGCACGTCGGTCCCCGGCCGAACTGCCATCCGCGTCATCGCCCCCATATCCAGTAACTGCGCGGGATGCACCTACTGTCTCAGGCGCGCGCAAGTCCAGCAGGTCTGATGCTCGAGGACCGATGGTGCCAGGTGTCCGGCGGCGCCTCGATCCGCCCAGATGTAGTTCCCGGGGTTGCTGAGACATCGCCTCACGTGGCCAGCGGCCGGCACCGGCGACGGCCAGCGGCGCATCTCCCGGCGCCGGCCCTGGTGCCTGGACGCGGGCTTGCCTGTCTTTCGCAGCCATTGCACAGGACCATCGCGGCCGGGTGCCATGGCGGTACCGGAGCCGACGGCTCCACGCCGGCCACCGCCGTGCCACTCACAGACGGCATGGATCGTGCCGGCCCCGGAGTGCCTCGTGGCTCGGACCACCGCGGATCGCGGCCCTTCGTGCAATGGTTGTGAAGACCTGCGCGGGCACCGGCTCGGGCGACGGATGTGGACGGCGCGGTCGGCGGTGTGGGTCCGTGGGCCCGCACCCCGCATGCGCCCGTCGAAGCGGCCGGTCGACACCGATGTCTCGGTGGCCCCGGGAACCACACCCGATCCACCAACTAGTTGATGTGTCGGCGCTCTGTAGCCCTATGTCCCGGACGAACCAGTGTCGTTGCGCTCATCCGCGCTGGGGCAACGACCCAAGCAGATCCCCGGTATTCGTACCGCCCGAGTTCAGATTCCCAGTATTCGTCGTACCGGAGCCATCGATGAAGAGCGAGGCTGTGCCGAGAGGGCCGTCCAGCAGCTCACCGTCGAGCAGCTCGAACGTAAAGGCCAGATCGGCACTCTCAGCAGTGACGCCGGTCAGCTCGATGGTCGCATCGGCGACGGTGTCCTCGTCGAGGAGGGAGAGGACCGCGTTGGGCGGATCGTCGGTGAAGCTGTCCTCCCCAGCTGTCCAGATGTCCGCGAGATCGCTCGGATTGATGTGACCGGCCCCTCGCTCAGGACGGTCGGTGAACCACAGGACCGCTGGCACCGCTTCGAGCGTGAGCGTCTGCCCCTCGACCTTGCCGGACGTGGTGCTCACCACGAATAGCAGCGAGACATCCTCAGCCTCACCGTCCTGGGCGGCCACCGCTCCCGACAGCATCGCGATCATCAGTGCGCCCGCAAACAGGGCCATCGCCATGCGCTTCTTCAACTCGGCGCCTCTATCCGTGATCACCACCCGAATACCGCAGCATCGACCGCAGGAGTGGGACCGTGAGGGCTGAATGTACAGCGCGGTGGTATGCGTTGTCCACGGAGCCAGACGCAAGCGCCGCCGACCACCGGTCGCCCGCGACAACGACGCCGAGGACGGGCTCGTCGCCATGCTCACGATGCTGATACTGACTCGAAGAAGGCCATCGGGCAGGTCTCACGGGAGACTCGCTGCTCGGGCCTGGTTCCTCAGCCGCATATGATCGGACGATGGGGATGGTGGTGGTGACTCCCGACCGCGTAGCGGAAGCGGCTGACGCACTCGCTCGAGGGATGGTCGACGAGCCGAGCGGTCGATGGCTCGTGCCCGACGTGCAGGAGTTCCTGACCACCTTCAGGCACACGTATGCCCACCTCATCCTCCTCGCGCTCGAGGAGGGCCGGGTCGATGCCTGGGGCGATCCGCTGGTCGGCGTCGCCGTCTGGCTGCGCCGTCCCGCACTGGCCGACGTAGCCTCGTTTCAAACTGCCGGAGTAGCTCGGCAGCCGACGGGCTTCCCAGCGCACGCGATGGGGCGTGTCGAACGCTTCGTTGTCACCACACGGCAGCTTCGCGAGCGCGTCAGACCCGACGAGCATGCGTACCTCGACTCCATCGCGGTGCTGCCCGCACACCGGGGCCACGGTATCGCCAGTCGCCTGCTCGGAGTCGGGCACGCTTGGGCCGATGGACTCCGGTTGCCGTGTGCCCTCGACACGGCCGCGACACGGAACGTCGAGTTCTACCACCGTCGCGGCTACGAGGTCCGGTCAGAAGCGCCCGTACCGGACTCGGGACTTCGCATCACCGCGATGCGGAGGTCGGTCGTGCGCACACACGACCGACCACGACGCTGAGCTACTCGGCGCTGGGCTCAGGGATCGGCGGCAAGCCACCAGGCACGATGACGCCCTCGTAACCGGCATCCGAGACGAAGCGGAAGACCGCTGTCAGCCCGTCATAGGCGCCTCCCCCGGTCACGACCTTCCACTCGCGAGTGGCCTCCTCCGGATCGTGATAGCCGGTCATCGTGCCGACCCACGCGCCGTCGGCATTCTCGATGCGGACCGCCGACGCCCACACGGCGGGGTCGACCCCTCCTACTTCGCCGTACGGGTAGAACCGCGCAGTGCTGGTCCAGGTCGCCTGACCACTGATGCGCGGGTCGCTGGCCACGAAGTCCGTCGCGGCGATGACGCCCCCGCCTCGGTGTACCCGGACCCCAGCTGCCAGTCGAAGTCCCCGTCGCTGATCGGTGTGTCGGTTGCGGTGAAGTAGTTGGCGCCCATGGGGCCTACGACCTCGGATGCAGAGCCGGGACAGCGTCCGACCAGGGCCAACCCTGCCGGTTGACCCCTACAGTGAGATCGGCTTGTCGCAGGCCACGGGCAGGGTCACCGGGGTATCGCTGTTGATGCTATTCACCTCAACCTCGAGGGTCAGGTCGCCGTCGAACTCGAGCGGCTCGAAGGTGCCACCGAAGCCGCCGCGGTAGGCCACCGGATAGCCGCCGTCCGCCGCCACGTACAGATCAGCGTCCGTGGCTGTGCGCAGCGACTGTGCGAAGAGGTTCACGTTCGGGTCGCTGCTTCCTTGTGCTGCAGCCAGGAAGGAGTCGCCGTTGATGACGTACTGCTTGACGGGCACACCGTCCAAGGTCTCGTCGCTCACGAACGTGCCGCGTGCCACGTCACTGCTGGTGAGGGTGGACAACAGGAACTGCGGGCTGAGTTGTTCCAGGGCCTCGGTCGCCTCGGAGTCTTCGAGCTTGACACACACGTCGAGCAACCCCGTCACTACCGCGAAGGTGCCCTCGGGCATGGTGTAGATGCTGACGCTCTTCGGTCGGAACAGGCTGACAGCTTTGCCGCCGACCTGGGCGACCACATCGCCCAACAGGCTGCCGGTGAGGTCGATCTGGCTCGTGTTCTGATCATTGCTGGATAGCTCGACGGTCAAGTCGCCCTGGGTCGGCTCACCGTCAACGGTGCCATCGGCGCTGAGATGGACCGTGGCATCGAGCGACGAGAGATCGGTGAGAGGCGAGAGCGGGATGGGATCGCCCGGAGCCGTCTGTGCCTGGAGGGGGGCGCCCAGCTGGTCCACCGGGGCCAGTCTGGAAAGTGCGGCAGCGCCCGGGCCGAAGGCCAGGATGGACGAGCCAGCGATGACGGCAGCTACCATCAGGGCGGGTGCGTGGCGAGCGATGGCCTTGGGCGGCGAAGGGTCTTGGCCTGACATCGTCTTCATCTCCTCGCGATGTGACTGCTCACTTCTCCCCGTCCTGGATGGGCGCGAATCAGAGTAGTGGCTGGACCAGCCATGCGGCCATGTTCGCATGGACGGCTCCTCGGCCAGTACCGATACCCAGGAGAAGCTGGCTGCGTACCTGCAGCTCAACGGTATCTGGGTGCCAGCCGGTCCATCTACGCCCCATACACCCTGCGGGTCGCCCGAAGCTCCGAACCGGTCCAGACCTCGCCCGAGAGCGAAGACGGAACCCCCACCCTTGCAGCGGCACCTATGGTTCGAGAGTGGCCAAACGGGCCACCGCTAATGGAGACCCGATGCAGCGGGATCTCGTCGAACGGGCGATGGCGGGTGATCAGGACGCGTTCACGGAGCTGGGACGCGGCCAGATCGACCGGCTCTACGCCATCGCACGGCTCATCCTCCGGGATGACGACCGCGCTCATGACGCCACCCAGGAGGCCCTCATCGGCGCCTGGCGTGACCTCAAGGGCCTGCGCGACCCGGACAAGTTCGAGCCGTGGATCCGACGACTGCTCGTCCACGCGTGCTATCGCGAGGCACGCAGGGAGAAGCGCCGCCTGCGCGCGGAACGCCAGGTTCGGCCCATCGAGACCGAAGCTGCCGACCCCGCCCACGTGACCGCTGACCGAGACGAGCTGGGACGCGCCTTCATGGCGCTCGAACCCGGGCAGCGGGCGCTCATCGTCCTCCACTACTACCTGGGACTGCCGATGCACGAGACCGCGCTGGCCTTGAGCCTGCCGGTGGGCACCGTCAAGTCCCGACTCAATCGCACCAAGACGCAGATGCGCGCCACGCTCGAGGCGGACGCGCGGCTGCCATTGCAGGAAGGGGGTCCGGCATGAGCGTCGACGACGCACGCGATGTCAACCTGGACCGCCTCCTGACCGACTGGCTCGAAGCGGACGCCGCCCCCCGGGCGCCCGAGAGCCTCGAGGCTGCATTCGTCGAGGGTGTCGCGAGCACGCGACAGCGACCCGCATGGGCCACCACGGAAAGGTGGATCTCCATGGAAACCCGCGCCCAGCTCGGGGTCATGCCCCGCGCGCTCATCGTCCTGCTCACCATCGCACTGCTGGCCATCGGGGCCGTCGGTGGCTACGCCATCGGCAGCAGCCTCGTCAAGGCCTCCGACGGTGGAGACTCTGGCCGCTGGACTCACCTACAACACGCCTCCGGGCGTCATCTACCAACACCCGACCGACGGGACCGGTGAGCCCGTCCGACTCACGGGCGACGACGAAACCGCCTTCACCTTCGCCTGGTCGCCCGATGGGACGCGCTTCGCCTACGAGTCCTGGACCGACCCCCAGGACGGCCCGACCACGATCATGATCCGAGACGCCGACGGCTCCAACCCCATTGCGGTCAGCGAGCCGTTCGAGGCGCCGACCGGCTACGTCGCGCGCTCCTACCTGTCCTGGAGCCCGGACGGCTCGAGGGTCCTCTACTGGGCCCCCGGGCTCGATGTCGTCGACAGCGGACGGGGTTGCCGCAACCAGGGCACGTTCTGCGGACAGCGGGTCTGGAGCGCACCCACCGACGGCAGCGAGATGGCCCAAGTCATCGGTGATCCGGCACTCGATGCGCGCTCGCCGCTGTGGACGCCGGATGGCGAGACCATCATCTTCGCCGGCTCGGAAGGCAACGGAGGGCTCTACGGCATCTATCGGATGGATGCCGATGGCGCGAACGTCGAGCGGATCGGCGGCCTGGGCGGCAGTGCCTACGCGTTCGACCGCCATGCCATCTCCCCCGATGGAACGACGGTGGCCGTGGTCAGCGGCAATGGCTTGTACGACATCTACCTCGTGGACCTCGCCACCGGTGAGGAGACACTCATCGCCGGCGAGGATGAAGACGAGTTCGAGCCGTACTGGTCCCCCGATGGCTCCCGGATCGCCTTCACCAGGATCGGCCGGAACCCCAACGACCTGCCGGAGGCGATGCTTTACGACGTGGCCTCGGGAGAGGCCATCTCGCTCGGCACCTCGCTCTGGGTCCAGGGCTGGTCGCCGGACGGCACCTCCATCATCAGCGGTGAAGACGGGATCGTGACGGTGGTGGATGTGACCGACCCGACTGCGCCGGTGGTCACCGAGGTCGAAGGCCTCACCGAGGCCTTCGTGCCAAGCTGGCAACCACGCCCCTGAGCTCTGAGCAGGGCGACAGCCAGGCTCCGGACCCGGACCCCCCAGCAGCCCGCCAACATGGAGCGACCCTGACGCCGAGTCAGGGTCGCTCCCTCTCGGGGAGCGGTCGTCGCGCTACTCGTCTCTCGCCTCGCGTCGCGGCCAGACCTCGCCCGAGAGCGAAGACGGAACCCCCGCCCTTGCAGCGGCACCTATGGTTCGAGAGTGGCCAAACGGGCCACCGCTAATGGAGACCCGATGCAGCGGGATCTCGTCGAACGGGCGATGGCGGGTGATCAGGACGCGTTCACGGAGCTGGGACGCGGCCAGATCGACCGGCTCTACGCCATCGCACGGCTCATCCTCCGGGATGACGACCGCGCTCATGACGCCACCCAGGAGGCCCTCATCGGCGCCTGGCGTGACCTCAAGGGCCTGCGCGACCCGGACAAGTTCGAGCCGTGGATCCGACGACTGCTCGTCCACGCGTGCTATCGCGAGGCACGCAGGGAGAAGCGCCGCCTGCGCGCGGAACGCCAGGTTCGGCCCATCGAGACCGAAGCTGCCGACCCCGCCCACGTGACCGCTGACCGAGACGAGCTGGGACGCGCCTTCATGGCGCTCGAACCCGGGCAGCGGGCGCTCATCGTCCTCCACTACTACCTGGGACTGCCGATGCACGAGACCGCGCTGGCCTTGAGCCTGCCGGTGGGCACCGTCAAGTCCCGACTCAATCGCACCAAGACGCAGATGCGCGCCACGCTCGAGGCGGACGCGCGGCTGCCATTGCAGGAAGGGGGTCCGGCATGAGCGTCGACGACGCACGCGATGTCAACCTGGACCGCCTCCTGACCGACTGGCTCGAAGCGGACGCCGCCCCCCGGGCGCCCGAGAGCCTCGAGGCTGCATTCGTCGAGGGTGTCGCGAGCACGCGACAGCGACCCGCATGGGCCACCACGGAAAGGTGGATCTCCATGGAAACCCGCGCCCAGCTCGGGGTCATGCCCCGCGCGCTCATCGTCCTGCTCACCCTCTCGCTCCTCGTGGCCGCCCTCGCCGCCAGCCTCGCCCTCGCCGGCAACCTCACGCGCGCCGACGACGGTGGTGATGGGACCGCCGGGCTCACCTACTCGACAGAGGGCGTCATCTACAAGCACACGACTGACGGGGCTGGTGGACTAATCCCTCTGACGGGCGAAGACGAGTACGCCAGCACCTTCGCCTGGTCGCCTGACGGGACGCGCTTCTCCTACGAGTCCTGGACCGACCCCCAGGACCCGATCACGATCGTGGTCCGGGACGCGGACGGCTCGAACCCCGTGGTGGTCACTGAGCCGTTCGAGCCCACGCCTCGCGGCGTCAAGCCCGGCTCCCACGCCTGGAGCCCCGATAGCTCGAGGATCTTGTACTGGACTGACGGGATCGATACGGACGACGGGGCGCAGTCATGCGTCCTATCGGGCGCCTCCTGCGGGCAGCGGATCTGGAGCGCGGCCGCCGACGGCAGCGAGCCGGCCCAGCTCATCGGTGATCCCGAACTCGATGCGCGCGCGCCGGTGTGGACGCCGGATGGCAAGAGCATCATCTTCGCCGGCTCGGCTGGCGGCGGAACCGACTGGGGCATCTATCGGATGGACGCTGATGGCGCGTTCGTCAAGCGGATCGGCGACCTGACCGCCGACGGCGACTACTACCTTAGCCACATCTCCATCTCCCCCGACGGAACGACCGCCGCTGTCCACGTCGACGGAGAACAGGGAGACATCCATCTTGTGGACTTGGCCACCGGTCAGGACGTGCTCATCAACAGCGGGTGGACGGACGACCTCGAGCCATACTGGTCCCCCGACGGTTCGCTCGTCGCTTTTACGAGCTGGGGTGACGTGCCACGCGCGATGCTCTACGACGTGGTCTCGGACGAAGTCATCTCGCTCGACATCCCGCTCTATGTCTGGGGCTGGTCACCGGATGGCCGCTTCATCTTTGGCCACTGGCCCGACGGGATCATGACCGTGGTGGATGTGACCGACCCGAAGGCGCCGGTGGCGACCGAGGTCGATGACGTCACCGAGATCTCCTGGGAAGGCTGGCAACCACGGCCCTGAGCTCCGAGCGGGGCAGCGGCCAGGCTCCGGACCCGGACCCCCAGCAGTCAGCCACAGCAAAGCGACCCTGGCGTCGAGTCAGGGTCGCTTCCTTCGGGGAAACGGTCGCGAGGTTCAGGCCAGAACGAAGACCCTCCCGCATGACCGGACCGCGGAGCAGGTCTCGCCTGTGGCGCGCTGCCGAGGTGAGTGGCTCAGCCACCCGGGTCTGGCAATCGGACGATGCTCGGGCCATCCCCGATCAGGCCCCAAGGTGGTTTCTCGTCGTCGCCCAAGAACAGGGTGAGCCAGAGGCCTTCGTATTCGCCGCTGCCGACGAGCCCGACGACGTTCTGGCTCGAGACGGGGGCCACGCCGTCGGGGACCCAGGTGACGTCCGTCGTCGAGAGAAGGACGAGACTCGGCCTCCCACCGCCCAGGGCTGGGCGCTCGCCGGTCCAGGAACCTGCATCGTTCTCGATCCGTATCGACATGGTCGCGCTGACGGAGTCCTCGGACGCGGTGACAGGGCCGAGCTCGAGGGACAATCGCCCGGACGCACGCGAGTCCTCGGCTTCGACGTGCGGCGCGTCAGCGTCGCCGGTGATGGTCCAGTCGAAGAGGTCCGGCGCTTCCTCGCCCCAGGCGCCACCGATGATCTCGATGTCTTGGTCGGGGCGATCCTTGGCCGCGACCGTCGATGCCAGCAACAGGCCGGCGAGCATCACCACTGACATCACTGACATCGTCGCCAGCTTCCGCATGACTCCGCTCTCCGCTCGGGGTTTGGGCCGTGCCCCCATGGTAGGACCAACGTCGAGCAGGCGAAGTCGGTACGAGGACGACCTCGACGAGCCAGTTGCGAGGATCGCGGAAGGCGAACAAGTCCATGGCAGGGCGACGACATCGTCGCGTCGGGCGTTCGGGTCGCCGTCGTCCGATGCCACTGCGGCTGCAGCCGTGATGAGCAGGCAGCCGAGGACCGTCACAACTGCCAATCGCCAGCATCGCTTCCAGTCCCTCCTTGCGTCTTCCTGCGTGCTAGGTAGGGATGACTTCTGGCCATGCTCTCTCAGCCAGCTCCTGCGGTCATCTCGCCACAGGGTCAGGCCCGGCTCAAGAGGCGGACGTCACGAACGCGGCGACGGGAAGTGGTGTCCTTGGGTGAGGGCGCTGTTTCAGGCTGCCGGAGCGTCGCGACCGGTTGTCGAGCAGAGGCAGACCTCGTCGCGCAGGGCCTATCGGTGTCTGGGCGTCTCTGGCTCGCAGCGATGAGCGCAGCGGGTGGTCGGGTCCTGGTCAAGTGGCGGTCTGGTTGGTGGATGCCCCGAACAGGAAGAGGCCCGCCCTCCGCGGGACGGGCCTCGCTGAAGCCATTGAAGTCACCGCGAACCTACCCGGTCGTGGCGACGGCCTCGGGGTGATGAGGCAGGTACCTAGCGGACGAAGCCCTCGAAGACGTCAGTGCCGTCGGGCAACAACCGGACGTCGAAGCGGATCTTCATGCCCTGGAGGTCTCCGAACCCGCGTCCGACACCCCAGCCCGACCACATGCCGCCGTCGAACTTGGCGACCCACGTCTCGTGCCAGCCGCCATCAAAGGCCGTGAGCGCCAGGTCGGTCGTACCCCACATCGTGCCGTCGCCGGACGCGGTGTCGAGGTTCCAGTTCGCGACGATGATGCTCGTCCCATCCACGTATTCGCTGGGATCGCCGCAGGTGTTGCCCTCCTTGAGCTCGCCGCAGGTGACGTACTCGGCCGTCCAGCCACGGACGTGCTGGATGCGGTCGGAGAACCACATCGTGCCTTCGTCCAGCACGCCGTTGGAGACGTCTCGACCCGAGATCGGCATCTTCGTCTGAGCGGCGGCAGCAGGCAGGGCCAAGGCGAGCACGAGCATCGCTCCAAGCGCCAGGGTCACTAGTCGTCGGCACATCACTGAACCCCCTCTCGCGGCGGTGCGCAACCATCGCCGCCGTATGCGCGGGTCGGGTTCGCCAGTGGCTCGGCGCGGTCGAGGCGGCCAGGGTGTGGGCCGTGCTTCGCAGCCTCCCGCTATCTGGTTGGTGTCTGCAAACGGCTCGTTCGGTTCCATCATCGCGACCAGCCCTGGCGATGTGTGGTCAGGTCCCTCGATCGCTGTTGCGGCGCGGGTCGCTATCGCAGTCTGGATGCTCGAGAGGAAGGCGCGGCACGGGCCACGGTGATCATGGAGTCGGTGCATTTATGGGTGGTTCTGGCTCGCGGCGCTCAAGCGTGGCGGGTGGTCGGCTCCTGGTCGGGTGGTGGTCTGGTTGGCGGCAGCCACGAACCGTCACCGACAACGAGCAGAGGCCCGCCCCTCGCGGGACGGGCCTTGCCAGGCACTGCCGCGATGTGGTTACTCGGCGGACGGCGAACTCGTGAGCTGGCCGTGCGGGTCAGGCGCCGCGTAGTACATGGACTCCTTGGCGATCTTGCCGTCCCGGTACTCATGGATCGAGACGAGCGGGAGGTCGAACGGTGCGCCCCGGAAGTTGGTGCCGACCCAGCGGAACACGCGCACGGCGCGGGAGCCATCCGCTGACACGAAGTGATCGAGTGTCTCGCTCGCGTCCGCGTCCGTCATGCTGGCGGCGGCCAACTCCATGGTGCGCACGGCGGTGGCCCCCTCGAGATAGTCGCCGAACGTCTGGTCCTCGAAGATCGGGTCCTCGGTGAAGGTCGCCATGATGGCGTCGGGGTCCTTGGCCAGGAAGGCGGCGAAGTTCGCGGCTTCGTTCGCTTCGGTCGCCGCCACCACGTCGGCGGGTGTCGGCTCGTCGTCTTGTGCGGTGACCGCGACGTTCGGCCCGCCGATCAGGGCCAGGCCGAGTGTCCCCGCGAGGAGCAGTCGCATCGTACGCATGAGGTCCCTCCTTACTCGGTGGTCGCCCCACCCTCGGGGCGGATGACGTAGGTGTTGACCCGGCCATCTGCATCGGCTCGCAGCCAGACGCAGCCATCAGGGGCGATGGCGAGGTCGTGGATGCAGGAGTCGCCCAGGTACGAGGTCCAGGTCGTGCCGTCCCAGTGGGCCAGGCCGCCGCAGGCGGCTGCGGTCGGCAAGCCGTTGAGCCAGAAGCTGCCGTCGGGCGCGACCGTGAGCAGGTCCGTGTAGAACCAACCCTGCCCGCCCCACGGCTTGACGCCATCAGCCTCCGTGAACATGGTCCAGCCGGGGTCATCGAAGCGGGCGAGACCGCCCGTCTCGTTGGCCTTCGCCCACAGCGCGCCTTCCGGATCGAAGTCGAGGGACCGGCCCAACGTGCCGGGAAGCCATCCCTCGGGACCAGGGATGGCTTCCCATCGCTCGCCATCAAAGCGCAGCAGCACCTCGCCCCCATGCGGATATGACCGGCCCTGACCGATGAGCCATACGTCGCCGTCGGGTGACACCGCCACTTCGTCCGGTGACACGTCGCGGTCATAGACATCGGCCCAGTCCTCGATGGCCGTCAGCGAACCGTCTTCCTCGAGCCGGAGGAGGACCGTCCCGATGCAGTCGGCGGTGTCGGGGCAGGACTGGTCCCGGTCGCTCGCCGCCACCCAGACCGTCCCGTCCGGGCCGATGGTCAGCGCTCGGAACAGGAGCGTGTCGTCGGTCGTGGTCGCCCGTTCTGTCCATCCCTCGCCATCGAACGAGAAGATGCTGTCGCTCCAGTCCGGATCCTTGCCGAGGGCCCAGAGTGAGCCATCAGGAGCGGCTTCCAGGTACGGGGGCCAGCTAGCGGGGTACTCGAAGTACTCGAAGACCGCTTCCTCGCCAAGGCGGAACAGGCCTTGCCTGCCTTCGTCGCCCGACAGCCAGACGCTGCCATCGGGGGTGATGTCCACCGTGTAGCCGGCGAGGTAAGCGTTCGCATACGAGAGATCCCGGTATCCATCGTTGACGACCCGGATGACTCCCGGCTCGACCTCCTCGGTGACCATGCCTGCCAGCAGCTCGTCGGTCGTGGTCGGCTGGCCGTCCTCCTGCGCCGCGACCGCGGTGGCCGGCCCCGCTAGCAGGGCTACGGTCATGATCGTGGCGTTGAGCGTACGCATGGTAGCTCCCCTTCTCGAGCGCGGGCTGGGTCCGCCAGTGGCTCGGCACGGCCCCGGCGGCCAGGGTGTGGACCATGTTTCGCAGCCTCCCGCTATCTGGTTGGTGTCTGCTAGTGGCTCGTTTGGTTCCATCATCGCGACCAGCCTTGGCGATGTGTGGTCAGGCCCCTCGATATTCCTCGGTGAACGTGCCCGTACGTGAGACAGCAGGTGCATCTCGCGGAGTTACTGGGTATGGGGGTGATGACACAGCCTGCGGTCCTGCAGCACCCCGTCACCGGCGTGGGGGCGATGACGCAGTGTCCGTCGACCATGGCCGCAGAGGACCGTGCCGAGCCACTGGCGAACCCGGCCCGCGAGAGCGGGAGGATGTCAGGCGCAGGCTGTAGCCCGCGAGGGCGGGCGGCGTGGCGATCGGCAGCGACAGCGGCCGTGTTCCCGATCCGCTCCGCGCCGTTCGATCGGGGAGCCAGCAGCACACTCAGACGCTTCGGCACCGTCTGTCCTCGTGAGTGGAGCCTGAAGGAGGTATCCAATGTCAACGATGCGATCTGGTCTTGTCATCGCCCTGCTGGCCACGACCCTGGTTGGTGTGCCCGCCTCGGCACAGCCGCAGGACGACGCATTCATCAAGGGAGCACCCATCGCCGGCAGCTCGAATGGCCTTGCCATCGACACGGACGGGAACCTCGCCGTCGCGAACGTCTGGGCCGGGACGATCACCGTCATCGACCCCGTCAGCGGCGACATTCTCGAGGTCTACGGGCGCGGTTCGAGCCTTGGCATGCCGGACGACGTTGCGCTGGGCCCGGACGGCTCGCTGTACTTCACGCAAGAGGGCCCGGGCGGCGGTGTTGGACGGATCTCGCCTGACGGCCGGGTCAGCATCATCGCTACGCTGCCCTTCAGCAACCCGGTGGCCGTCACCGCCGATGGTGATCTCGTCGTCGCCCAATGCTTCGCGCCAGAGAACGGGCTGTACCTCATCGACCCGCAGGCCGAGAGCGAGCCCCGACTCGTCTTCGGTGGCGTCCCGGGCTGCGCCTTCAACGGCTTCGACTTCGGACCCGACGGCCTGCTCTATGCACCCAACCCGCCCGCCGGCACGATCAGCAAAGTCAACCTCGACACGGGCGAAGTGACGGTCATCCTGGACGGGTTGGCGTTCCCGGCAGCGGTCGAGTTCGATTCGCTGGGCCGGATGCACTACGCCGACCAGGCGACGGGCGCGGTCTACCGGGTGGACCCGGCGACCGGTTCGACCGAGACGCTGGCACAGCTCGCGGTCGGCCTGGACAACCTCGTCTTCGGCGACGAGGACCAACTCTACGTCTCGAGCGCGATCGATGGATCGATCACCGAGCTGCTACCCGACGGCAGCATGCGGGTCGTGAGCCCCGGTGGCATGACGGCGCCGGCCGGGGTCGCGGTGATGGGCGACACGCTTCTCGTGGCCGAGCCGCAGGCCATCCGTGGGTTCGATCGCCTGACGGGCGAGCCGACAGGCCTCATCCGCAGCGTATTCGGCGTGTCAGACGTGGGCAACCCGATCACGATCGCCGCGAGCGGCGACCAGGTCATCACCACGTCCTGGCTGGACAACACGGTTCGGGTCGTCGACTGGCCCGGTGGGCAGGCCGTCGTGCATGGCGACTTCGCCCTCCCGGTCAATGCTCTGCGCTTTGGGGACGACTTGGTCGTGGCCGAGTTGGGGACCACGAGCATCGTGCGGGCTGACGGCGACGATCCCAGTCAGCGTGAGACGCTCGCGACGCTCGTCGTGCCCGGCGGCCTGGCCGCCACCGACGATGACCTGTACGCCAGCGACTGGGCGACGGGTATCGTCTGGCAGCTGGTCGCCGATGGCGAGACGCTCGCCGAGCCGAAGATGGTCGGGCAGGGCCTCTCGTTCCCGGAGGGCCTGGCCGCCGCGCCCGACGGCACGCTGCTCGTGGTCGAGACCGGCAGGCAGGACCTGGTGAGACTCGACCCGACGACGGGCGAGACGCAGGTCGTTGCAGCGGGGCTGGCCATCGACCCGCCGCCACCCGAGGGCTTCCCCATGGCCCCGACGTTCTGGTTCAACGGCGTGGCCGTTGCCGACGACGGCGTGGTCTATGCCGGCGGCCGAGCGGCCAACGTCATCTACCGCATCGCGGAAGAGTCCTGAACCTCCGGGCCGGTCCGTGGCGGGGGCGCAGCGCAACCAGGCCCTGCTCCACGACCAGCAGCCGATCGCCGTCGAGGGCCAGGCCTTCAGGCGCGGCCAGCTCGGTGGCCAGGGGCACCGCTTCGCCATCAGCAGGGACAGCGAAGACGGTCCCAAGGGCCCAATCAGCGACGTAGAGCGTCTCGCCATCCGAGGCCAGTCCGAGGGGCAGACCCAGTCCACCGATGAGCTCCTCGCCGGTGTTGGCATCGACTACGTTGTTGCCATCGGGCAACCCGCCCTGGCTCGCGACAAGGGCATCGCCGTGGCGGATGGCGTTGAGCGGCACGGCCAGCGTGCGGATGTCTTCCTTGACCTCGTTGGCGGCGGGGTCGGACACCTGCACGTAGTTGCCGAACCAGCTGGTGGTGATGAGGTCGTTCCCGTCGGCGGAAACGGTGAAGCCCGTCGTGGGCACGCTGCCGGGCGGGTCGAAGCGGTCGTAGATGACCATGCCAGGCTCCCCGGCCTCATCGAAGCTGCGCAGCACGAAGAGGTCGCCGACCGCCCAGAGCGTCCCATCGTCGGTCACGGCCACGCCCGCCGGGGCGGTGAAACCGGCTTCGTTGATGGCCGTGAGCTGCGCGTCGGGATCTCTTCGCCAGACCTGGCCCTCGGCTGAGGCCACCGTGAAGAGCCGATCGTCAGCGTCGAAGGCCATGTTGTCGAGCGTGCCTTCGATGTCGATCAGCGTCTCTCGCTCGCCGTTCTCCAGGTCGATCCTGAGGGCCTGTCCTTCGCCCAGGTCGACCACGTGCAGCGCGCCGCCTGAGTCGAACTTGACCGCCGTGGGCACGCGTAGGCCTTCAACGACCACCTCTCTCGCCGATCCCCGGTACGTCCTTTCGACACCAGCCCCTTCCCCGTATGCTTGATCAACTGCCGCCGAGTGATGCCAGCACGAAGGCGAGGACGAGACCCAAGACGGTGGCCACGCCAGCAAGATGGTGGCCCTCCCGGTAGGCCTTGGGGAACACCTCAGTCGCCAGTGACGCCACGACCGCGCCAGCAGCGAAAGATCGTGTCGCTGCCAGCAGTTCAGGGGAGCTCCCCTCCAGGGCGACGTTGCCGACGATGGCTGCGCCAGAGAGCAACGCCGCGGCAGCCGCCCACAGAGCGAACGCCCTGGCACGACCTTGCCCGGCCGAGACCATCTCCTTGGCGCCACCAGCTGCCTCAGGCAGGTTGGAGAGGAAGATCGACCCGGCCAGTGCCGCGACCTCCAGCGGGGCCGCGCCGATCAGCGCGACACCCAGCGCCAGGTTTTCGGGCACGCCATCGAGGGTTACCGCTAGCAGCAGTCCTCCGCCCCCGGTCGATCCCAACTTCTCATCGACCAGGAAGTCGAGCAGGGTAAAGGCCACCGCTCCGACCGTCATCGCGATCATCGCCGTCCCCAGCGAGGAGTCGGCGATCGAGGGTTGGATCAACTCCGCGATCAGCGAATAGACCAAGGCTCCGCCGGCGAGCGCGACGAGGAAGCCTTCCCAGTTGTCCGGGAGCTTGCCGAGGATGCCCCAGGCGGCGCCGATGAGCAATGCCCCAGACACCACCACGACGACGAGCAGAGTCATCGTCATCGCCGCTGCCCGCGTCTTGTGCTCGCGACGCGAGCTCCGCGTTTCGCTCTTGACCTGGCTCGAGGCTCCACGACGAGATCGTTGCTGATCGTCGCCATCTCGATGCTCAGTCCTGCGCTGTCGGGCTCGCTGGCGGGCAGGAACACCTGCTCGACGTGGGCCTGGTGGCGGGGTGGCGGAGTGGCGAGCTGGCACGACCAGCAGGTCGCCCTCCTCCTCGGCCAGGGGCACGGAGATCGCCTGCCCCAGGTTCTGCAGATCGTAGCGCTGCCACGTTGCGAACGAACTCCATGTTCAGCACCTCAGCGCGAGCGCCAACTTGCCTTGTTGCGGCAAGCGTAGGCGCGGGCCTGGGTCGGACCGCGTTGCGACGACCGACCGTTCGCTATCAATGTCCTTGCAGCGGTCGTACGCGGCCCACCGCCATCGCGCTCGCCCGGCCGTGGCCAGGGCTGCTACCTGCCGGCCAGACCAAGGCTAGCGTGCTCGGCAGTCCTCGTCGCATGCGTTCGTTGCCGATACTGTCGCGACATAGAAGTGCCAGGAGATGCCATGCCTCGAACCACCACCGACACGAGATGTAGCCCGCCCCATAGCGGGACCGGGTTTCTGAGCGCCGCAGGCAGCCGAGGCGGCGCGATCGGCTACTCGGCGGACACCTCCGGCACCGCTGGGATCGGCGGCACAGGAAGCTCGAGGATGACACCGTCTCCTCTGCCCTCGCGGGCGTCACGGTCGAGGATGGCGATCAAGCCCTCGTAGCCGCCTTCCCCGATCAGGATGCTCGCCTCAGCGACCATGGCCGGTCGCCCGTCGATCCCGTCGCCAACGTCGACATACGTCGACGTTCCGGTCCATGCTCCGCCGTCGTTCTCCATGCGCCACGAGCGCGACTCCACGGCCCCGTAGTCGGGCATACCGTCGTTCTGCATGTTGCCGTTGGCCACGTAGTCGTACGAGCCGGAGAGGCGTGGGTCGCTGGCCTCGACGAGGGTGCCAGACACAAGGAGGCCACGCCTCTGGCCGAGTTCCTCGTCGAACTCACCCGGCTCGATGGATCCTCCTACTCCGTGCCCGCCACGGAGTCGGGGGTGATGACGTACAGGTCGTCGGATAGCACCCACACGTTGCCGTCGGGTGTGACCTCCATGTCGTCCACCGGCTGGCCATCCAGGTACTGCTGCCCGCCGACGCGAACGCCCCCTGATGGACCATCCCTAACCCAGACCCGCCCGCTGTGATCGACACGTCGCAGGTCCACGGCGCTACCGCGCGAACCCAACGTGACCACACTGTCCTCGTCTGAGAACACCATCCAGCTTCCAGGCATTGGGAGCGAGCCCGGGTCCCCGAGTCTGATCAGCTCCGGTTCGCTGCGGGAGCCAGCCGCTGGGGCCGTGTGCAGAAAGACATCCCCGTCGGGTCCGACGGCAAGCCCGGCGGGGGAGAAGGTATGGCCGCGTTGCCGCCCCAGTCCGATCCCTGACAGGTCGCGCAGGCCGTCGTCCACGACCCGGTAGACCCCCGGCTCAACCTCTTCGGTGACGAGGTCCACGCCCGGCAGGAGGTCGGGGTTCACGGACCGGTCAGGGACGATCGACGCGTCCGAGGAGGAAGATGCCGATGCGGCGGCAGGGGGCAACGGCTCGTCGCTCGGCGGCGTCAACGCGCCCGCCAGCAGGAAGCCGCCGAAGAGCGCCACGATGACACCGGCGACGACGAACTTGGTCGCGCTGAACAGGGATCCGAACCTCCACGTGGGGGACTGAGTGGCGGTGATGGCGGCGAAGATCGCGGCGTCATCGACGACAGGCTCGGGACCGACGATGCGTAGGCTCTCGTCGGCGATCTGTCGCTCGAGGGCGGTCATGTCAACCATCGGTCAAGTCCTCTCGGAGCCGGTCACGGAGGCGCTTCAGGCGTTGCCGTACTGCCGTCGGCGACTTGCCGGTGGCGAGGGCGAGTTCGTTGGAGTCGAAACCGGCCACATATCGCATCGCGATCAGGGCGCGGTCATCGGCGTCGAGCCGCGAGATGGCCTCGCGGAGATCAAGGCCAGTCACGCCGGTGGCGGGATCGCGACCTCCCGGCTCCCCGGAAGCGACCGTCGCGACCTCGAACTTCGCCCGTGTGCTGCGCTTGCGCAGGAGCTGCTTGGCCTCGTTGGCGGCGACCCGCACCAGCCACGGGCGCAAGTGCTTCGGCCCGCTCACGTCGCGCAGGCGCTTCCACGCGACCACCCAGGCAGCCTGTGTAGCCTCCTCGGCGATGGCGAGGTCACCCGCGATGTACGCGCAGACCCGGTGCATCTCCGCATGGTGTGCGGCGATGATCC
This sequence comes from uncultured Chloroflexia bacterium, assembly GCA_963731995.1. GTDB lineage: Bacteria > Chloroflexota > Limnocylindria > Limnocylindrales > CSP1-4 > JAFMJV01. The sequence continues at coordinate 294,677 of CAVSXV010000007.1, read as the reverse complement.
GTCTGAAGGCGATCTCGTCACCGGCAGCAGCAGACGCCAGAACGTCGGTCTGCTGTCCGGTCGCCATCCGCGTCACAACCTCCATACGTCACATATGCGCGGGGTCGGCCCAGTGTGACAAGGCGGGGCAACTTCGCCGTGACCTCAGGCATGGGCCGATGGCTCTGGCTCGTCCATCGGCCCCACGGGATGCCTAGTTCACCATCCTGTTGATGGGCCGAAACTTGTGGCGACCGGAGTGGCCGGCCTCGCGCACGCAGTCGTCGCCGTCGCGCAGCTCGGCACAGACGGGTGGCTCCATGCCCTCGGTGGCGTCCTCCAGATCCTGGGTCTGCTGTGCCTGCTCCGCGAGGTTCTGGCGGTTGGCGATGGCCAGCACCATCACGCTGATGCCCGCGAGGATGTCGCGGTCATCGTCGGACAGGGGTGTCTCCACGCTGATGTCGAGCTTGATGCCCATGGAGTGGTCCTCCTTCGACCATCGCCCTCGGCGGTAGCACCGTGCCGGCTGAGGGAGCCGACTGGTTGCTGCGGAGTCATGGGGCCGAGTCCCTCGTCCGCTCTGGATGGGTGACGCTCATCGAGCGTCTGCTGCCTCGCCGCGACGAGGGGCGGAGTCACCGTTCGTCCTCAATCGTAGCCTTCGATGCAATGGCTGGACGCATGCATACGACGTCGGGGCACACCGGGTGAGTGGTTGGGGGACCGGCATCCCGCCTGCCTGGGTCACCGGCCCCCGCGATGGGCTTACCAGCCACCTGAGGCAGGGGGGATGGTACTGGCGGACCAGGACCAGCACTGGACCACTCCAAACCGCACAGCGCCTGCCATCGACATCGTTGCGGGTAGGCACCATCCGTGCGCTGTGGTCGGGTGCGCGTGCGGTGGCGGCGCTGCTCTCAGGTGCTGGAGCTGCCGAGATCAGGCCAGGAACGACCGCAGACGACCAGTAGCTCGACGGTGTCGGAGTGCATGACTGTATGCATCTGGCTCGCGGCGCCGCCAGGGCCAAGGCTGGGCGTGGAGAGCGCGATGGGGGTCGCTCGCCTCCCACGTGCTTACGCGGGAGTCCTCTTCGTCATCGTGAGCGATCTTCGAGTGGTCCTCGACCCCGGCCATCGTCTCGTAGACCTCGTAGAGCAGGAAGATGATGTTGCCCTCGTCGTCGGTGCCCTTGGTTCAGCGCCCCCGGACGGACTTGGGGGCGCTCGGCCAACGTTCGTGATCGAGGGTGTCGATGTGCTTGTGATGGAGTTGCTGGCGGCGTAGCAGCGCGGCGTGACCGCCACGAAGACGGGTCCCTCAGCCCGAAGACCGAGGGGCCCTTCACGCAGATGGTCGAGGTTGGCAGGCCTATTCGGCAACAGGAGATTCGGGCAGCGGCGGGAGGTCACCGGAGAAGACCAGTCCGACGAAGTCCTCGGAGTAGTTCGGACCTTGCTCGCTGACAAGGAGAGCCGAGAGGCCGTCGTAGCCGCCCTCCCCGATACAGGTGTAGGTCGTGGCGGTCATCTCTTCGGTTTCGCTACCGAGGCCCTTGACGAGGTCTGTGGCCGAGCACGCCCAGCCGCCGTCGTCATTCCGCAGAGAGGCGAGGTCCCTGCTGACCGTGATGGGAATGGGGCCTTCGTCCGTCAGATACGAGTCTTCATTCCACAGCCTCGACACCTCTCCGGTCAGACGAGGGTCACTGGAGGTCCACGTCTGTGGACTGCACTCGACGTCTCGGATGCGAATGGCGCCGTCACCCGGCGCAGTGGTCCCGCTCGTGCAGGACGGGGCGCGCTCGACGGTGCCGGTGACCCACGTCGGGGCGACGGCTTGACTCTCGGCACCCGGAACGCTGGTCGCCTGCTGGAAGGGCTGGGCGATGAGGAACGCCCCGCCGATGGCGAAGACGATGGCTCCGGCGGTGATGGCCTTGACGGGACTGAGCATGGACTGGGTCCTCCCTATGACGGTGGGGGTATGGCCGTGATGGGTTCGAGCGTTCGTTGCTGGGTTGTGTGTGGGCTGGTAGTCGCCGGTCCGGTCCGAAGTGGGAGTTGAAGCCTGACTGCGCCGGAAGGATGGCGGCGACCACCAGCGTCCGAGTTGGCGGGTTCGCTCTACATGGGCCATGGCGTGACGGACGCTCCTGTTCAAGTCAGGTGTCGGGGTGTCCGTGTCCTCCAACCACGAACTGACGGCGCGTGCCAGATTCTCGTCGGTCATCGCACGCTTCCTTGCTGGGCTACTGCCGTCTCGGCTGGCCGGGCATCGGCCTCCAGGACGGCACGGAGCGAAGCCATCGCACGGCTCAGGCGCGAGCCGACGGTGCCGACAGGGACGTCAAGCGCCTCTGCTACCTGCTCAGGCGGCAGGTCCAGCAGGTAGCGCAAGACGATGACCGCTCGGTGGTCCACCGAGAGATGCTCGAAGGCTCGCCCCAGGGTGTCACGGTCGATGACCGCATCCAAGGCATCACCTGCCCTGGGTTCCTGGGCGGGCTGCATCTCTGAGTCAGGCACCCACTTCGGTCTGCGCTTCGCTTCGTCGTAGCAGGCGTTGACGAGTAGCCGATACGACCAGCCCTCGAACTTCGATGCGTCCCGCAGCCTGCGCAGATGTCGCCAGATGTCGATGTGCGCCTGCTGCGTCGCGTCCTCTGCCAGATGAGGGTCACGGAGGATGCCAAGGGCCACCCGGTAGAGGCGTGGATGGTTGGCGCGGGTCAGCGCCTCGAACGCCCGCTGGTCACCCTTCTGTGCCCTTGCCACGAGGTCTTGGTCCATGCCCTCTCTCTCTTAGGGCACCAGCCTAGTGACTGGCGCGAGGGCCGAGCCTGCCGTAGCCCTCTACCGCTATGACTGGCATCTCGGGAATCTCATTCCGATTTCGCCACCGACCGCACCAGGGACCACCCTTGGGCTGGTGTCGACCCGGTTCCGTGGACACCTGAGAGCTCGCGGCCTACCTGTAGCTCCACGAAGACGGAACCCCCACCCTTGCAGCGGCACCTATGGTTCGAGAGTGGCCAAACGGGCCACCGCTAATGGAGACCCGATGCAGCGGGATCTCGTCGAACGGGCGATGGCGGGTGATCAGGACGCGTTCACGGAGCTGGGACGCGGCCAGATCGACCGGCTCTACGCCATCGCACGGCTCATCCTCCGGGACGACGACCGCGCTCATGACGCCACCCAGGAGGCCCTCATCGGCGCCTGGCGTGACCTCAAGGGCCTGCGCGACCCGGACAAGTTCGAGCCGTGGATCCGACGACTGCTCGTCCACGCGTGCTATCGCGAGGCACGCAGGGAGAAGCGCCGCCTGCGCGCGGAACGCCAGGTTCGGCCCATCGAGACCGAAGCTGCCGACCCCGCCCACGTGACCGCTGACCGAGACGAGCTGGGACGCGCCTTCATGGCGCTCGAACCCGGGCAGCGGGCGCTCATCGTCCTCCACTACTACCTGGGACTGCCGATGCACGAGACCGCGCTGGCCTTGAGCCTGCCGGTGGGCACCGTCAAGTCCCGACTCAATCGCACCAAGACGCAGATGCGCGCCACGCTCGAGGCGGACGCGCGGCTGCCATTGCAGGAAGGGGGTCCGGCATGAGCGTCGACGACGCACGCGATGTCAACCTGGACCGCCTCCTGACCGACTGGCTCGAAGCGGACGCCGCCCCCCGGGCGCCCGAGAGCCTCGAGGCTGCATTCGTCGAGGGTGTCGCGAGCACGCGACAGCGACCCGCATGGGCCACCACGGAAAGGTGGATCTCCATGGAAACCCGCGCCCAGCTCGGGGTCATGCCCCGCGCGCGTCATCGTCCTGCTCACCCTCGCACTGCTGGCCATCGGGGCCGTCGGTGGCTACGCCATCGGCAGCAGCCTCGTCACGGCCTCCGACGGCGGTGATGCGACCGCCGGGCTCACCTACTTCACGCCCGAGGGCATCATCTACACGATGACGGCCGATGGGCCTATCGCTCTGACGGACGACGATGAGTTCGCCTACGGTGCCGCCTGGTCGCCCGACGGCAACCGCGTCGCCTACCTGTCAGCGCCATCCGGCTTTGAGGGCCCGTTCACGGTCATGATCCGGGGCGCCGACGGCTCGGACCCCGTCGCGATCAGCGAGCCGTTCGAGGCCCCGCCCGGCTCCACGGTCTTTCCATACCTGACCTGGAGCCCCGACGGCTCGGCGGTCCTCTACTGGGCTCCCGGCATCGATGTCGTCGACGACGGACGAGGGTGCGGCAACACGGGCACGTTCTGCGGACAGCGTATCTGGATCGCCGCTGCCGACGGCAGTGCGCCGGCACGGGCCATCGGTGATCCCGAACTCGATGCACGCTCGCCGCTGTGGAAACCGGATGGAGAATCCATCATCTTCACCGGCTCGGAAGGCAACGGAGGGCTCTACGGCATCTATCGCATGGACGCCGACGGCGCGAACGTCGAGCGGATCGGCGACCTGTCCGGCAGCGCCTGGGCCTTCGACCTCCATGCCATCTCTCCTGATGGCACGACGGTGGCCGTCGCCAGCGGCCATGGGATGTACGACCTCTATCTCGTGGACCTCGCCACGGGTGAGGAGTCACTCATCGCCGGCGAGGATCCACATGAGTCCGGGCCGTACTGGTCGCCCGACGGCTCGCAGATCGCCTTCACGAGCTTGGGCCAGAGCCGCGACGGCGTGGAAGAGACGATGCTTTACGACGTGGCCTCGGGCGAGACCATCTCGCTCGGCTCTCCGCTCTCGGTCAAGGGCTGGTCGCCCGACGGCCGCTCCATCATCAGCGGCCTCGGCGGGATCCTCACGGTCGTGGATGTGACCGACCCGACCGCCCCGGTAGTCGACCGAGGTCGAGGGCGTCACCGAGGCCTTTGGGCCCAGCTGGCAGCCACGCCCCTGACACCACTCGCTCATACGGCCCTTCGAGCCCTGCGCTCGGAGGGCCATTTCAGCATTCCCAGCACCAAAGTTGGAACCCGGGCGCTTGGAGCGCCATCTATGGTGCGAGAGCGGCCAGACGGGCCGCCACAACAGGAGTCCCGATGCAACGGGAACTCGTCGAACGGGCGATGGCGGGGGATCGAGACGCGTTTGCAGAGCTTCAGCGCGGGTCGATCGACAAGCTCTACGCCATCGCACGCCTGATCCTGCGCGACAGCGACCGTGCCCAGGACGCGACGCAGGAGGCATTCATCGCCGCCTGGCGCCGAGTCTCGGGCCTGCGCGACCCAGACGCCTGGGACGCATGGATCCGACGACTGCTCGTCAACGCGTGCTATGAAGAAGCGCGCCGCGCGAAGCGCCGGTTCAGGGCGGAGCAACGTGTCGAGTCCATCGAGGGCCACGCCACCGACCCCGCCACGGCGACCGCCGATCGTGACGAGCTGGCGAGGGCCTTCGAGGCGCTGCCACCCGAGGGTCGGGCGCTCATCGTCCTGCACTACTACCTCGGGCTTCCGATGCACGAGACGTCCCTGATCCTGGGGCTCCCCATCGGCACCGTGAAGTCCCGATTGAACCGCACCAAACAGCAGATGCGCGCCACGATCGAGGCTGACGCGCGCCTGCCGATCAGTGAAGGAGGCACCGCATGACGCCCGATGGCGCATTCGACCGCCGCCTGACGACCTGGCTCGAAGAAGACGCTGCGCCTCGCGCGCCCCAAGGTTTCGACGACGTCGTGGCCGAGAGCGTGAATCAGACGCGTCAGCTGCCGAGCTGGGCCACCCCCGAAAGGTGGATCTCCATGGACACTCGCGCCAGAATCGGGGTCATGCCCCGCGTGGTCACCCTCATCCTCACCCTCTCGCTCCTCGTGGCCGCCCTAGCGGCCAGCCTGGCCCTCGCCGGCAACCTCACGCGCGCCGACGACGGTGGTGACCCGCTCGCCGGGCTCACCTACAGCTCAGAGGGCGTCGTCTACCAGCATCCGACCGGAGGGTCCGGCGACCCGGTCCCACTGACGGGCGACGATGCGTTCGCCGCGCTCCCCTTCTGGTCGCCCGATGGGACGCGCTTCGCCTACCTGTCATGGAGCGACGGCGACTTCGACGTCCCGCCCACGCTCATGACCCGGGACGCCGACGGCTCCAACCCCATCGTGGTCAGCGAGGCATTAGAGATGGCGAGGGGCCCCGTCGCGCCCCCCTACCTCGCCTGGAGCCCTGATGGCTCGAGGGTCCTCTACTGGGCCGGCGGGCTCGATGTCGTCGACGAAGAGGTAGGTTGCATGGACCCAGGCACGTTCTGCGGACAGCGGATCTGGAGCGCTGCCAGCGACGGCAGCGAGCCGGCCCGGGTCATCGGTGACCCCTCACTCGATGCGCGCTCACCGCTGTGGACGCCGGATGGCGAGAGCATCATCTTCGCCGGCTCGGCGGCAGGATCCGGGATCGACTACGGCATCTATCGCATGGACGCCGATGGCGCGAACGTCGAGCGGATCGGCGATCTGACCGGCGATAGCTACTCCCTGGCGCGCCCTGCCATCTCGCCCGATGGCACGACGTTGGCCGTCAGCAGCGGCCCCGACACGGGCGACATCTACCTCGTGGATCTGGCCACGGGTGACGACGTGCTCATCGCGGGTGAGGACGAGGACGAGTTCGGGCCGTATTGGTCGTCCGACGGTTCGCTGATCGCCTTCACGAGCCTGGGCCAGAGCATGCAGGCCGTGGAAGAGACGATGCTCTACGACGTGGCCTCGGGAGAGACCATCTCGCTCGGTGAGTCGCTCTGGGTCGAGGGCTGGTCGCCGGACAGCCGCTTCATCGTCAGCCGCTTCGACGACGGGATCCTGAGTGTGGTGGATGTCACTAACCCAATGGCGCCGGTGGCGACCGAGGTCGAGGGCGTCACCAACGGCGATTACCCCAGCTGGCAGCCACGCCCCTGAGCTCTGCACATCCGCCAGCAGACGGTCACAGCGAAGCGACCCTGACGTCAAGTCAGGGTCGCTCTCTATCGGGGAATGGTCGCGACGATCAGGCCTGACCGAAGACCCTCTCGCATGACTGGAACGGGAGCAGCTCCTGCCTATTGCGACGTTCATCCGGGAGACGACGCCAGGGCGTCGAACCGGGCTCATGTGTCACATCGTGGAATTCGTCACCGTTGCCGACGGTGAGATCACCGGCATCAGCTTGCGATCGCACGCGCGCGGCCACCGTTCTCCATCGAGGCTGTCAGCGAACTCGTGATGGAGTCGCTGGCTACCAGTGGACCCCATGATGGCTGCTCACGCTGTCACTCTCCCGTCGAGAAATCACAGGACGCGAGGTCGGTGGGATAGATCACGCCTTGGACCGGGCCGGCGGATGTCATCGACGACTCGGTGAAGAGCCTGGCCGAGAGGCCATCGTAGGCTCCGGTGCCGGTCAGGTCGATGACCGCGCGCCACTCTGGGATTCGGGTCCAGCCGATGCCGGTGAACGTGCCCTCCCATGTTCCGGCCTCGTTCTCGATACGTTCGGTCCCATGGTTGACCCCGGCAAGCGCTGCGCCTTGCTCGTCGAAGGTCGTGTCCCAGTCGATGGCTCCTGTGATCTTGCCGTTCAGCCTGTCGTCATCGACTGCCAGGGTGGAGATGTAGACGAAGTCCCGGATGTGCCTGCCCTGCGACGATTCGAACGTCTGGGTGCCAGCTTGCTCATAGCCCCAGATGATCTCGCCGGTGACGGGCACGATCGGCGTCGTGCAGGGATCGACAACGGCGCTAGGGGTGCCGCGACTCGGCTGCTGGAAGGGCTGTGCGATGAGGAACGCCCCGCCGATGGCGAAGACGAGGGCACCTGCGGTGATAGCCTTGACGGGACTGAGCATGGACTGGGTCCTCCCGATGAGGGTGGGGGTATGGCCGTTCGTGGCCGGGATGGGGCTGGGCTGGTAGTCGTTCGTCTCGGCAACGGCGTGTGGCTCCGATGGCTGATCCGGCATGCGATGCACGAACGGCGGCAGCCACCGCCAACGGCTGCGCTGCCGTGTCTTCGTGGCCGCGTTCATGGCGGTGCGGACGCTGGCGGTCGGGTCGGTTGGCGGGCGGTTCCCCTCTTTGAGCCAGGTCGAGACGAGGGGGCCGAGCTGCTCTTCGTTCATCGGACGGCCTCCTTCGCGACGGCTACTGGCATGGGCGGACGGGCGTCGGCCTCCAAGCCCGCACGGAGGTGATCCAGGGCACGGTGGAGTCGGGATGCGGCGGTGCCGATCGGAAGGTCGAGCGCCTGCGCGACTTGCTCCATCGGCAAGTCGTAGAGGTAGCGCAGGACGATGACCGCCCGGTGTTCCAGCGATAGCCGCCGGAACCCCCGCTCCAACTGGTCGCGGTGGACGACACCGACGAAGGCATCGGACGCGACCGGCTCCGAAGCGGCTGGCATCTCGGCCTCGGAAATCCAGCCTGGCTTGCGCTTGACCTCGTCGTAGCAGGCGTTGACGAGGAGCCGGTATGACCAACTCTCGAACTTGGCAGGGTCCCGGAGTCGGCGGATGTGCCGCCAGATGGAGATGAGTGCCTGCTGCGCGGCATCTTCGGCCAGCGCCGCGTCCCGGAGGATGCCGAGGGCTATCCCATGGAGGCGGGGATGGGCCGTGACCACCATCGACTCGAACGCCGCAAGGTCGCCATGCTGTGCCCGTACCACGAGGTCCTGGTCCATGCCCTCTTGTCTCGCGTGCCGTTCATCGAGCCATCGAGCGAGGTGATGACGGCTTCCACCTTAGGACTGGCCCACAAGGCTGATCTTTTCCATCTTCGTGGGCACCTGCGTTGCGGGCGTGCGTCAGAACGGTCCGGTCAGCCGTCCAGCCGCCGTCCTCGCGGCAGGGGCGACTCCTCCATCCGGGTTAGCCCTGCCCTCCCCCGTGTCGCCTCGATGAACTCGCGCAGGGCATCAGGAGAGAGCTCGGTGCGGACGGTGAGGCCCTGATGCTGGCTGATGACGGAGGGCCGGTCGAACAACTTCTGGAGCCGGTCGATGAGGAGCGCCCGATCCTTCAGCATCAGCCGCAACCGACTCGTTGGCCTGAACTCGCGTTCCAACCTGGCGAAGTCGTGCCTGGCGAAGTCGTGCCGCTTGTTCACGGCGACCGCCTTTCGGCTGTCCCGTTGCCGAGTAGCCCCATCTTGCCGCCTCGGCCGCCTTGGAGGTCCGTCCCGCTTGGGGCGGGCGAGCGAGTGTGGCTGTAGGTGTCCCGCCGGGTCATGTAGCCACTGTCGAAGCCGAACCCCCAGCGGATGGCGTAGCGTGTCGCCTCCAGAACGCCCCTGCAAGTCCGCTGCGACCACTGTGCACGAGCTAGATGGAATGAAATGCCGATCCGGAGCCTCTTATGAGTGAGGGGTCCCCATGGCCTGCCAGACGCGAACCAACAGGTCCGCCGCAGGCCAGGTTGGCTGCGCGCGCGGACGTGCGGCCAAGCTGAGGGATGTCATCCGCTCTTGGGGGGCGCTACGGAGGCTCCACATGCGCGGAGCACACGCACGACCAGTGGTCATCGGAATGTCCATCGCGCTTGCCGCGATCGGCCCATCGACGGCCGTCCATGCACAGGAGGCGGGTGCGGAGGAGGCGGGCATCATCACCATAGCCTCAGGCTTGACGAACCCACGCGGTTTCGACTGGGGGCCAGACGGTGCGCTCTATGTCGCCAGCGCCGGTCACGGTGGCGACAACAACGTGGCCCTGGTCGAGGGCTTCACGGTCCACAACGGGCTGACCGCTTCCATCTCGATGGTCGTCGACGGCTGCGCCACGCCCGTAGCGGTCGGGCTGCCGTCGGTGCTCTGGGAGGAGACCGGCTGGATCTGGGGGGCTATGGACATCGCCTTCCTTGGCGACGACGCCTATGCGCTCCTCGGTGGCGCTGGGCCGAATTGGTTCTCGCCCGCATCGGCGAGCGGCGTCTACCGAGTCAACGGGGACGGAACCATGACACTCGTGGACAACATCTCGGCCTGGCTGCCTGACAATCCACCCGCCGAAATCCCCTACGACTACTCCCCGGACGGATCACTCTTCGACCTGGAGGCAGCCGGTGATGCGCTGCTCCTCTCCGAGGCGGTGGGTGGCCAGTTGCTGCGGGTCTCCCTCGATGGCGAGATCACCTCGGTCGCCGACCTCTCGAACGGCCACCTCGTGCCCACTGGCATCGCCGTGGACGCCGAGGGCAACGCCTACGTGGGCCACCTCACCGCGGCGCCGTACGGCGACGGCGCATCGAAGGTCGTGATGGTGACGCCGGACGGCACCGTCAGCGATCACTGGACGGGGCTCACCGTGGTCACACAGGTGGCGTTCGGGCCCGATGGCGCGCTGTATGCGGCGGAGATGGCCACCGGTTTCTCCGAGGACGGTCCGGTGCTGCCCGAGCATTCCGGGCGGATCGTGCGCCAGACCGGACCGGACACATCAGAGGTGGTCGTCTCCGAGCTCCCCTATCCGGTGAACTTCGGCTTCGACACTGATGGGCATCTGGTCATCAGCGGGCCGGCCTTCGGGCCCGACGGCGGCGTCGGCCAGGGCTTCTTGGCCTCGGTGGACCCGGCGACCGCACCGATCTCGTTCGCGGGCTACGAGCCTGTCGCCTCGGACTGTTCCTAGGCTTGCCCTTTGCCTCCCTCTTGCTGAGGCCCGCCCTCCGGGGCGGGCCTTTCGCCGGCGGGCATCATGACTGCGCTTTACGCGCCACTCATCGCCAGCCGGGCACGAAGTGGCGCCCTCGGACGGACTCCAGCCCCCAACAGCCACGCAGACCTGGACTACTACCTCGAGGTCGGATAGCCGGATACGTGTTGAGTGGACAGTCCAGTGGACATGTCCACCTTGTCCACCAACTCCTCAGTCGTCCAGCCGCCGTGTTCGCGGCAGCGGTGATGTCGGTGGCCCTGCCCTCCCCCGCGTCAGCTCCACGATCTGGTTCAGGGCGTCGATGGGCAGCTCCGACCGGACACTGGGGTCGCGGCCCTCGTTGATGCGAGTCGGTCGCTCGAACAAGACCGTCAGGCGGTCGAGGAGGATCGCGATGTCCTTGGGCTTCAGCCGCATGACGGGCACCTCGACCCACTCACCGTCGATGCGCTTCTTCTCCGTCGCCCTCATGGCCTCGCGGAACCCATCGAGCGCCTCATCGATGACATCGATGGCCTTGTCCTCGATCTCGGCCTGGCGGTCGGCCATCCGCGCCGCGTGACGCGACATGAAGGCGTCCGACTCCTTGGCCTGGTACTGCTCGCGCTTCTCCTGCCATTCCCCCTTCCGGGCCTGGACGGAGACGAGGCTGTGGGCAGAGATGTCGTGCTTGCGGCATAGCCCCTGATGGAGATGTCGCTGGTGACGTACTCGCGCTCCAGCTCGCGAAGTCGTGACGCTTGTTCACGGCGACCGCCTTTCGGCTGTCTCGGCCTCCGGCCTCACCTCGCCGCGACGAGGGGCGGAGTCACCGTTCATGCTCATCGTAGCCCTCGATGCAACGGCTGGAGGCATGCACACGAGGTAGGGACCCACCGGGTGAGTGGATGGGGGGCCGGCATCCCGCCTGCCTGGGTCACCGGACCCCCGCCGTGGGCTTACCAGTCACGCGAGGGAGGGGGATGGTACTGGCGGACCAGGACCAGCACTGGACCACTCCAGACCCCACCGCGCGTGCCATCGACATCGTTGCGGGTGGGCACCATCTGGTGCGCCCGGTCGGATGCGCGTGGGGTGGCGGCGTAGTTTCAGCGTGCAGGAGATGCTCGCGATCAGGTCGAGGGACCGACCACAGGCGACCAGTCGAGTCGATGGTGTCGGTGCCTATGTAGATGATCTGGCTCGCGGCGCTGTCAGGGGGCCATGGCTGAGCGTGGGGATCGGACGGGATGTGGACACGTCATGGGCTGGTTGGTCGCCGCGAACCACCGCCGACACGAGTAGATGTCCGCCCAAGAGCTGGGCGCGCACTCCATGAGCGCCGCAGGCAGCCGAGGCGGCGCGATAGGGTTACTCGGTGGCCGGCACCACCGGGTCCGGCATCGGCGTCAACTCGCCCTCGAAGATGAAGCCCACGAACTGCCGCATCGGGTGCCCATTGGAAAGGACCGTATCGTGGCGGTCGATGATGGCGTAGAGACCGTCGTAGGCGCCTTCGCCGACCAGGACGGTCTGGACGAAGCCCTCGTCATAGCCGACACCGCGACCCGTGCCTACCCAGGACCCCTGGTCGTCCATCAGGAGGACACTCGTCGCATAGGGCGTGACACCGCCATCGGACTCGTCCGTCCCGTAGCCCTCGTAGTCGAGGCGATGCCACATCTTCGATGGCAGACGCGGGTCGCTCCACCAGACCGTCCACTCCCCGACCATGCCCCGCGAGTAGAGGACACCGTCCTCCTCCCAGCTCTGCTCCGCATCGGCATGCCACTGCTCAGCGGTGGTCGTCCCGCTGATCAGGGTGTAGCCGGAACCGCTGGCGCCGTCATCCTGCGCCAGCACTGCGCCACCCAGCCCGCCGAGCAGCACCACGATGACCGTCCCGACCAGGGACAGCCGCAACCTACGCATGGAGTGTTCCCCCTTGCTCATGCGCGGGTCGGGTTCGCCAGTGGCTCGGAGCGACTCAGGCGGCCAACGTACGCGAGTCGGACTTCACGGCCTCCCGCTCGTACCCACATTCTCCCCCTCGCGACAAGCCACGGGAGCGTTCGAGGGTGGTGCAAACGGACGGGGGCACTGTTCTCAGCGCACCGCCGTGGAGTCGATGGCGGTGTGGCTCCCCTCGAGCAGGGGCAGACGCTGTATGTGTCGGTGTCGCTGTACGTGTGGTTCTGGCTCGCGGCGCTCAAGCGTGGCGGGTGGTCGGGTAGTGGTCGGGTGGTGGTCGGGTTGGCGGCAGCCACGAACCGTCACCGACAAGAGCAGAGGCCCGCCCCTCGCGGGACGGGCCAGGCCGGCACTGCCGTGATGTGGCTACTCGGCGGACGGTGAACTCGTGAGCTGGCCGTGCGGGTCAGGCGCCGCGTAGTACATGGACTCCTTGGCGATCTTGCCGTCCCGGTACTCATGGATCGAGACGAGCGGGAGGTCGAACGGTGCGCCCCGGAAGTTGGTGCCGACCCAGCGGAACACGCGCACGGCGCGGGAGCCATCCGCTGACACGAAGTGATCGAGTGTCTCGCTCGCGTCCGCGTCCATCATGCTGGCGGCGGCCAACTCCATGGTGCGCACGGCGGTGGCCCCCTCGAGATAGTCGCCGAACGTCTGGTCCTCGAAGATCGGGTCCTCGGTGAAGGTCGCCATGATGGCGTCGGGGTCCTTGGCCAGGAAGGCGGCGAAGTTCGCGGCTTCGTTCGCTTCGGTCGCCGCCACCACGTCGGCGGGTGTCGGCTCGTCGTCTTGTGCGGTGACCGCGACGTTCGGCCCGCCGATCAGGGCCAGGCCGAGTGTCCCCGCGAGGAGCAGTCGGATCGTACGCATGAGGTCCCTCCTTACTCGGTGGTCGCCCCACCCTCGGGGCGGATGACGTAGGTGTTGACCTTGGCCATCTGCATCGGCTCGCAGCCAGACGCTGCCATCGGGGGCGATGGCGAGGTCGTGGATGCAGGAGTCGCCCAGGTACGAGGTCCAGGTCGTGCCGTCCCAGTGGGCCACGCCACCGCAGCCGCCGAGGGTCGCCCTTCCGTTGAGCCAGAAGCTGCCGTCGGGCGCGACCGTGAGCAGGTCCGTGTAGAACCAACCCTGCCCGCCCCACGGCTTGACGCCATCAGCCTCCGTGAACATGGTCCAGCCGGGGTCATCGAAGCGGGCGAGGCCGCCCACATCCCAGTCGTCTTCCACGGGGTCGCTGGTGTGCACCCACAGCGTGCCGTCTGGGCCGAAGTCGAGTGACTGGCCCACCTCAGCGTTCAGGAACCCCGCAGGAACCGGGATGACATCCCACTCGCTGCCGTCGAAGCGCAGGAGTGCCTCGGCGTCTGGCCCATCCCAGCGCACCAGGCCGATGAGCCATACGTCGCCGTCGGGAGACACCGCCACATCGTCCGAAGACACGTCGCCGTCGAAGACAGCGGACCAGTCCTCGATGGTCGTGAGGGAGCCGTCGTCCTCGAGCCGGAGGAGGGCGGTGCCGACGCAGCGACTGCTCGCGGTATCGACGCAGTACTTGTCCTGATCCATCGCCGCTATCCAGACCGTGCCGTCGGGGCCGATGGCCAGCACTCGGAACAGGAGCGCATCGTCGGTCGTGGTCGCCCGCGCCGTCCATCCCTCGCCATCGAAGGAGAAGATGGCTTCGTTCCCGTCCGAGGCCCATCCGATGCTCCAGAGCGAGCTGTCGGGAGCGACTGCTCGGTATGGAGGCCAACCCATCACGTCCTCGAACACCGGCTCCTCGCCGAGGCGGAACTGGCCCGGGTTGCCTTCGCCCGACAGCCAGACGCTGCCGTCCGGGGTGACGTCCACCATGGCGCTGGGAAAGCCGACGTTCGGATACGAGAGGTCCCGGACGCCATCGTTGACGACCCGCAGGACACCCGGCTCGACCTCCTCGGTGACCATGCCCGAGAGCAACTCGTCGGTCGTCATCGGGTCGCTCCTGTCCTGTCCGCTCACACCGATGGCCGACGTCGCGAGCAGGGCCACGGTGATGGCAGCTACGCTGAGCGTGCGCATGAGGATCTCCCCTCGAAATGCGGGTCGGGTCCGCCAGTGGCTCGGCACGGTCCAGGCGGCCAGGGTGTGGGCCGTGCTTCGCAGCCTCCCGCTATCTGGTTGGTGTCTGGAGGAGGCTCGTCTGGTTCCATCATCGAGAAGAGGCCCGCTCCTCGCGGGACGGGCCCCTGTGCCGCGAACTTCGCCGCGAGCCTACTCGCTGGCCGCCACAGCCTCAGGGGTGATGACGTAGGTGTCGACCTCGGACGTGAAGTCTGGCTCCCGCGCTACTACCCAGAGGCTGCCGTCGGGGGCGAAGTCGAGGTCCGAGACGCATCGCCCGGATAGGAACGAGGTCCATGTCTCGCCGTCGAAGCGAGCCACTCCGTCGCAGGTCGGCAGTACCGGGTCGTAGGCGTTCACCCACGCACTGCCATCGGGAGCGATCTTGACGAGGTCCTTGGGGATGAAGCCCGGCTCGCCCCATGGCTCCACGCCGTCGGCCTCGGTGAAGATGGTCCAGCCTTCGTCGTCGAGACGAGCGAGGCTCTGATGCGGCTCGAGTGCGTCACCGGCGGTCCACAAAGCACCGCCCGGTCCGACATCGAACGGACTGCCCATCCCCAACTTGATGCCCTCGGGTGCGGGGAACACCTCCCATGTGGTGCCGTCGAAGCGGAGGAACACGTCGGAGTCAAGGCTCCCTTCGCGGCGACCCCCGAGCCACGCCGCACCGTCGCTCGACGCCACCAGACCCCAGTTCATGACCCAGCCATCGTAGACATCCGCCCAGCCGCTGCCATCAAACTCGCCGCCAGGGCCAAACCAGTTGAGGGAGTCACTGCCGAGGAACCACACGGTGCCATCGTCCTGCACCGCGAGGGTCTGGAAGTCCTTGATGGAGCCGAACCCGGTCGAGTTGGCCCATGTCCCACCCTCGAAGACCCGGATGCCCCCCGAGACGAGGGTCCAAAGGCGACCATCTGGACCCGCATCGGTCTTGGCCTGACCGATGTCCACCAGACCGGGGTCGTAGTCCCACTCCGGCTCCTGCCCGAGTGTGAAGAGGCGGCGAGGTGGGGTGATGCGCCATACGTCGCCGGTGGCACCCACGATGACCGCATCATCCATCGGGTTGGCCTCGTCGGGGTGGCTCACGTCTCGGTATCCATCGTTGACGACCCGGAACACCCCCGGCTCCACCTCCTCGGTGACCATGGTGGAGAGGAACTCCTCGGTCGTCATCGGGGAGGGTGACGCGGTCACCGCCGCCGGGGCCATCTCATCCCCTTGTGGCGTGGTGGGGATGCCTGCGAGCAGGAAACCGCCGAACAGCGCCACGATGACGCCAGCGGCGATGAACTTGAGTGTGGAGAACATCGTGAACCCCCATCTCTGTGATCGGCTCGCGGTGGCCTCGAAGATCGCGAGGTCATCGACTGGCTCCGACGGACCCATCAGGCCCTTGAACCCGTCAGCGAGCTGCCGTTCGAACGTGGTCATGTCATCCATCGCTCAGGTCCTCTCGGAGTCGGTCCACCAGGCGCTTCAGACGCTGGCGGATCGCCGCCGGCGTCTTGCCGGTGGCGATGGCGAGTTCGCTGGAGTTGAAGCCCACGCCGTAGCGCATCGTGAGCAGCGCTCGGTCATCCGGGTCCATGCGCCGCACGGCTGTCCACAGATCGACGAGGTCGATGCCGCTCGCCGGGTCCACGCCTCCGGGCAGGCCCGCGACATCGGTCGCGAGCTCGAAGTCCGCCCGCCGTCGGCGCTTGCTCATCAGCTTCTTGGCCTCGTTGACCGCCACCGACACGAGCCATGGGCGGAGTTGGTCGGGACCGTGGACCTTGTGGAGCTTCTTCCAGGCCACGATCCAGGCCGCTTGCACTGCCTCATCCGCGATAGCGCGGTCGCCACTGATCGCCTGGCAGACCCGGCGCATGTCGTCGTGGTGCGTGGCGATGATGCGGCGGAGGGCGATCTCGTCACCGGCAGCGGCAGATGCGATCAGACCCGCATCCTGCCGACCAGCCGTCCGCGTCATCGCCCCCATACCTCATTACCCCGCCTGACGGGCCTACTGTGACAAGGCGACGCAACTTCGCTGAGACCAGAAGCGTGGGGGCGTGGTCGCAGCTGATGGCCTGGCAGACGCGGCGCAAGTCCTCGTAGTTGGTCTCGGTGATCCGCTGGGAGACGATCTCGTCACCCGGCAGCGGTACGTGAGCGGGTCCCTTCGTCCGAAGACCGAGGGACCCGATGTGTTTCCCAGGCACTCCACCGAGCAGACCTACTCGGCAGGCCGTTCGGGCAGCGGTGGGAAGTCACCGGAGAAGATGAGTCCCACGAACTCCTCGTTGAAGCCCACGGTCTCCTCGACGACGAGGATGGCCGAGAGCCCTTCGTATCCGTCTTCCCCGACGCAGGTGAAGTTTCCTCCGGCGAATGCTTCAGTGGACGAGTCGGAGCCCCTGAGCAGACGGCTGTCCGAGCACGCCCATCCGCCACCGTCGTTTCGCAGATAGGCGGCATCCATTCGGACCGAGATGAAACCCTCTTCATCCGTCATATAGACGTCGTCGTTGTGTCGCCTCGACACATCACCGGCGAGGCGTGGGTCCGAAGCGGTCCATGCCTGTGGGCCGCACACCCGGTTGCGGTTGTGACGGACATCGCCAACGAATTCGTAGTCGGGGCCAGTGCACTCCGAGAAGAAGCGGATGTCGCCGGTTACCCAAGTCGGGGCGACCTCCTCGGCCTCCGCCCCCGGGACGCTGGCTTGCTGGTCGAAGGGCTGGGCGATGAGAAAGGCGCCGCTGAGTGCGAAGGCGAGGGCACCGGCGGTGATGGCCTTGACTGGACTGAACATGGATGAGGTCCTCCCGATGAGGTATAGCCGTTGGTGGCCGGGGTGGGACTGGGGTGTGAGGTGGTCGGATCGGTCGGAACCGACCCGGCCACCGGGCTCGTGCTGAGACCTATCCGGCAGTAGGCGGTTCAGGCAGCGGCGGGAGACCACCGGAGAAGATGAGCCCGACGAACGGATAGTCCGCCGAGTCATCCATCGCGACGAGGACCGCAGAGAGGCCGGCGTACCCGCCCTGCCCGGCGCAGGTGTATGTCGTGTCAGTCAGCGCACGCGGGAAGACCCCGCCCTGCTCGAAGAGGTTGACGGACGAACACACCCACTCGCCGCCATCGTTGCGCAGGTAGCGGGCTTCCACGTTGACGGCCATCGGCCCGTTGTCGCTCGTGTAGATGTCGTCGCTCCACGTTGAGGCCACCTCGCCGCTGAGGCGGGGGTCGCTCGCGGTCGATGTCTTCGGCGTGCACACGTAGTTCCACTGATGGATGACGGCTCCGTCGAACTCGGTTGCATGACCACCGCACGTGGAGATGGGTTCGAAGTTGCCGGTCACCCAAGTCGGGGCGACCTCCTCGGCCTCCGCCCCCGGGACGCTGGCTTGCTGGTCGAAGGGCTGGGCGATGAGGAAGGCGCCGCTGAGTGCGAAGACGAGGGCACCGGCGGTGATGGCCTTGACTGGGCTGAACATGGTTGAGGTCCTCCCGATGACGGTGGGGGTATGGCCGTTCGCGGCCGGGGTGGGACCGGGATGAGACTCGGTCGGGTTGGCTGTGGCTCGTGGGCCCCTCCGGAAGGACTCCGGGAAGGGCCACCGGCGACTGCGCTGGCGGACGTAGGGCACGCGGGCCATGACGCTGGCGACTCCTGGCTGCACCATCGGTCGAGGGACCTCATGGTCCGCGCCCCACGCATCGAGGCGGGATCGCATCTGTTCGTCGTTCATCGCAGCGCCTCCTGCGGGTCAGCGTTCGTGACGACCAGGCGGGCATCCGCCTCCAGGACGCTACGCATGGCTGTGGTGGCGGCCTGTAGCCGCTTGTAGACGGTCCAGCGCGAGATGCCCAGGGTGGCGGCTACCTCCTCGGGTGTCATGCCCAGCAGGTGACGCATGACGAGCACCACGCGATGGTCCATCGACAACTGCCCCAGGCCGCGCTCCAATTGGTCACGGTCGGCTACGCCACGGTGGTCATCGACCGCCCGTGGTTCATCCGCGGGAGACAAGCCGGTGCTCGTGGCCCAATTCGGGTGGCGCCTGGCCTCGGCATAGCACGCTCGCACGAGGAGGCGATACGACCACGCTTCGTACTTGGCGGGGTCACGCAACCGGCGCACGTTCCGCCAGATGTCGAGCAGCGCCTGCTGGGTCGCATCCTCGGCCGATGCGGGGTCGCCCAGCGTGTTGTAGGCCACCCGATGCAGCCGGGGATAGTCGGCGGTCGCCAGCGCCTCGAAGGCACGCTGGTCGCCCTGCTGCGCCCGAACCACGAGTTGCTGGTCCATGCCATCGCATCCTTATTGGCCGACGGTCGGTCCGACCGCTGGACCCCCCGGGCCCGTACTCAGGCCCACATAGCGTATGAGGGCCACCAGGCCGGATGTTGGAAGATTTCGCCGAGCCTTCTGCCCGGCGACCTCGCCAGAACGCGACTCGCGCCGTGGCCGGGGTCGTGGGTGATCAAGTCTCTTCGACGCGGGCTGGCGCCGCCCTCCGTGCCTCCGAACGAGTCACCGAGGGTGAAGCAACAACCCACCCGAGCTGGCTACCACGGAGTTGGCGCTGACCGAACACCAGCCAATGTCGGCAGGGTTGGTCGTTGCCAGTGTGGTCGTGAGTCGGCGCATGGCCGACCTCCCTCTCCCCCGTGTGGCGGACGGAAGCGGTCGACCCGAGGTCGGTCATCGTCTGGACGCCGGTGGCAACCGTATCAGGCGTGTCTACGCCTGGTTCCCGCGCTTCGACTTGACCCGGTTGCTGACAGAGACGATGAACGTGGCACCGAGCAGCCCGGCACACGTGAGCGGGTCCCTCTGTCCGAAGACCAAGGGACCGGTGTGGCAGCAGTCGGAGGGTGCTGGGCCCTATCCGGCAGCAGGCGGTTGAGGCAGCGGCGGCAGGTCGGAGAAGATGAGACCGACCAACGGATGACCGCCGAGTCATCCAGCGCGACGAGAACGGCAGAGAGGCTGTCGTACCCGCCCTGCCCATGGTTGGAGGCCGAGCGGTGGAGCCAGCCAGAAGGCTTGCCTCCGCTCGGCTGGCTAGGTCAGCGCGCTATCAGGCGATAGTAGAAGGTGAAACCGCCGCCTACATCAACCGACTGCCAGCCTGCAGGGGCGGGCGCGCCGGGAGCGTTCAGCCGGATGGGAATGATGTATTCGCTGTTGCGGCAGGTGCCCGCCGCCAGCTTTGAGCCGCCGTCTCCACCGACCAGCGCTTTCTCGGCCCCGTCGATGCAGTACACCCACAGTTCGTCTTCAGCGTAGCTCGGCCAGATCGCCGGCCAGATGGAATAGTCCTCGTGCCTGAGACCGTTCGGATCGGTGTAGGTAGCCCCGGACGCAGCCAAATCGTGCACGTGCCAGTTGTTCCATGAGCCGCGTTCAGCGCTCACAGGAGCCGCGGCTGCGGCCAGGGCGACGAGTGAAATGAGAACCAGCAACAGGCGCATTCTTCTCATGTTCGTTTCCTCTCGGGTTGGTCCATGCCCCCACATCCCTTGGCCGACGACCATCGCGGTCGCCGGAGTGGACCGAGTCAAATCCGGTCCTCTGTAGGTAATGAGGGGCTACAAAGCCGGACATTGGAAGACCTCACCGAACGCCCCTTTGCTGGGCGTCCGGGTCTAACTCATTCCCGCCGCCATCTCGCGATGGTGGACGTGTTGGGCAAGGCCAGCGGCTCGCCCGTTCTATGAGCCGTTCGTAGTGGCGCCCCCAGTCGGACTCGAGCCCCCAACAGCCACGCAGACCTCGGCTGGCCGTTGGGCGTGCCAGCTCGTCAGGCGTCGGCAGCGGCCACAGTTGCCCCTGCCGCGTAGAGATTGTCCCTTGCAACGATTTGGCTCGCGGTGCTGAGGGTGGTGGGTGGTCGGGTGGTGGTCTGGTCGGCGGCGGCGCGAAGCTACTCCGTAAGCAGCACAGCCCCTGGGGCGGATGACATGGTTGCGGGCCTCCGGCCCGAAGACCGAAGGCCCGCTGTGCTTCCATGGAGCTACTTGGCCGAAGCGTTCTCCGGGAACGGCGGGAGGCCGCCGTCGATGATGAAGCCTTCGTACTCCCGACCTGCGTCGCCCGCTGTGACCTGGAGGACCGCGACCAGCCCCTCGTATGCGCCCTCACCCTCGAGGACGGTCACCGACGTGTCGGCCTCGCTGGCACCGGGGAACTCGATCCTGATCTGCGGCACCTCCCGCCACACACCGTCTTCGTTCTCGATGCTGAGGGTGTCGTACCCGACCGAGGCGTTGGCCGCGCCGAGGTACCTGTCATCGCTCGTCATCCACGTGGCGATGCCGCTCAGGCGTGAGTCACTCATCGTCCAGTCCGGGTTGCAGTAGCCGCCGCGTTCCTGCCGACATCCGCGCTCGGATCCATGCCACCTGGCTCGAGCGAGCCATCGGTTCCTACTTCGATCTCGGCTCGCCTGCGGCGCCTGCGCAAGAGCTGCTTGGCCTCGTTCACGGCGACGGCCACGAGCCAGGGCCGCAGTCGCTCAGGCTCGCGGACGCTCCCGATCTTCTTCCAGGCGATGACCCACGCGGCCTGGGTTGCCTCGTCCGCGACGGCGCGATCACCGGCGATGTACATGCACACTCGACGCATGTCGTCGTGATGCGCAGCGATGATCCGGCGGAAGGCGAACTCGTCGCCAGCAGCAGCGGACGCGATCAGATCACCGCCGTCGTGCTGGGCCAACCGCGTCACTGCCTCCATACCTCAAAGATGCGTGGCGTCGGCCTACTGTCTCAGGCGGTGGCAAGTTTCTTGGATCTCGCTTCGCGTGGCAGCCCCCGCATCACCTCACGGGCGGGCGTCGATGGCGAGGTCATCGAGCGACCGGGCCAGGTCCGACAGGAACCTCGCCTGCCGCTCGGTCGCATCGCCGCCCCGGTAGAGGCAGCGCACCTGGAGCATCAGGTCCTCCAGCTCGTCCGCGTCCATGCCGTACGTGCGGATGAGCGCGTCGAGCGTCAGGAGGTTCGCCATCTCCGCCGGTGTCCGGGACTCGGCGCTGCGGGCGATGTGCCGCTCCGGGTGCCGCCAGCCCTCGATCTGCCGGTCAGTCATCGAGGTCACCGGCAGGCCAGAGGCTCCACTCCCCCGCTTCGTCCTTGCACCGCGAACATCGGCTCGCCCAGCGGGATGCCGTCCATGTCCACGACGTGCTGCGGCAGGGCGGGACCGCTGTAGGGGACACCGAAGGGCTGGCGGTCCTCGTCGGCCCGCCGTCGGGGTGGGCAGTCGCGGTGAGTCGCACTCGGCGTCGTCGCACAGGTAGCGGCGTCCGTAGCTCGCCCAGGCCCGCAGCTTCGCGGGACAGGGGCCGTGGGCGCAGCCGGGGATGGTGCAGGCGTTCCAGGGCGGCGCCACGGCGCCGGGGATAGGCGCTGGTTCGGGATGCTCGGGGGCGTCGGTGATGACGACCTTCTCGCCGAGGTCGGCGAACATGACGTACTGGCTCATGGGGTTCTCCTATCGCACCCGGCTGGGGCACCGTGCCGCTGGGGCCGGTTGCCGCGCCGTCATCGGAGCCGGGACTCTCGGGCGCTCTTGATAGGGGTGGAGGCGGTGTGAGCCGCCTCCGTCGGGTCAGTTCAGATGCTCACCCTGCCAGGAGAGTGGGCGGAACTTGTGGCGACCTGAGTGACCCTGCTCGCGGACACATGACCCGCTGGCGTCGGGCAGCTACGGGCCGCAGAGAGCGGCTCCATGCCCTCGGTGGCGTCCTCCAGTCCTGGGTCCGCTGTCCCTGCTCCGCGAGGTTCTGGCGGTTGGCGATGGCCAGCACCATCACGCTGATGCCCGCGAGGATGTCGCGGTCATCGTCGGACAGGGGTGTCTCCACGCGTGATGTCGAGCTTGATGCCCATGGGGTGGTCCTCCTTCGACCATCGCCCTCGGCGGTAGCACCGTGCCGGCTGAGGGAGCCGACTGGTTGCTGCGGAGTCATGGGGCCGAGTCCCTCGTCCGCTCGTGATGGGTGACGCTCATCAGCGTGCTCGACCCAGCGTGAGCGCCACGAGTGTCAGCAGCGTGGTGTCCGCAGCAGCGTGCTGGAAGATCAGGTCGGCCAGTGGCTCGCCACGCTGGAGGTCCCCGACCAGATCGAGCGCACGGCCATCGAGAACCAGAGTCGCCGGCTGAACGACCTGTACCTCGAACTCCAGATCGGTCGAGAGGAGTACGTGGGCCGCATGCGGGCGCTGGAAGCGAGCCTGACCGACGGGTCCGAACAGCCCAGTTACTTCGAGGCCGACCTCGTGAAGGTCAAGGGCCTCCTGCATGACTGGAAGTCCCTGTGGGACAAGGCCACACCACAGGAGCGGCATGACATCGTCGGGGCGCTGTTCGGGGAAGTCCGCGTGCGTGACAAGAGCGTCGTGTCAGCCACGCTGGCCGACCCTGCCTACGCCCCACTCATCGCCAGTTCGGAGGCACGGCGACTGCGTCTCCTGGCGCCAGCAAGCGACGACGACGAACAGGTTGGGCTGGCGCCCCCGGACGGGCGCGGGGATCTAACTGCCAAACCCGAGGACAAGCTCGCCGCGTACCTCTAGCCCGACGAAGTTGGAACCTATGCCCTTGCAGCGGCGCCTGTGGTTCGAGAGCGGCCGGATGGACCGCCGCTTGACGGCGATCAGACGGAGCCACGTGGAGGGCAGAGCCTTCGTGACAGGGGTCCCATGCGTGCGTGACAGGCACACGCCGATGGCCGGGGTGGCGCCATACCGGCGAATGAGGGAGCAGAGGATGTGCCAGCGCGGTGGGCACGGCAACGCTCCCGGCCCGGCGTGAGCCGAGTCGGGAGCGGCCACCCCGCGGCAGGGCGGCTAGGGATCAGCGGCAGTTGAGGGCTACTCGACGGTGAGCGTCAGGTTGGACACCGCGTCGTCGATCTGAAGAACGTCAGGATCTTCAAGGGACGGGTCGAAGTTCGTGTTCTTCACGGTCAGCGCGTGCTCCCCGGGCTCGAGCGGTTCCAGCATGGCGAATGCGCCCGTCAAGTAGACGTCACGCGGCCCGGCCGGCAGCTCGAAGAAGTTGTCCTCGGCGAAGTCGAACGAGTAGAAGTCCGGCTGGAAGCTCAGGAAGCTACCGACTGGCACGGTCACGCCGTCGAGCGTGTACTCGAAATTGTAGTACTGCAGCTGCATGGCATAGAGCGCATCGAGCGCCTGCTCCCTGGTCTCACCGTCGTCGACCCAGTCGACGAATCCGCCGAGGAAGAGCAGCAGATGCTGGTCGGCGCCGACCGTGCAGGTGTAGTCGGTCGTGGTCCCGATCATCGTGTGCGGCACGAAGAAGACGTCACCGCCGGGCTGATCACGGTCGCAGTCGTCCATCGCAGCTGGCGGTGGGTTCTCTGGCGAGCGCTCAAACAAGAACCACTCACCGTAGTCGTTGATCCACTCCTGGTAGCTCTGTCCGCCGACGGACTCGTTGCGCTGAACCAGCTTCCATACCGGATGATCGGGATCAGCGGGCCCGGTCTGAGCGAGGGTGGTGGTCGCGAAGGTGGTTGCCAGTGCCGCCGCGAGGGCGAGGCTGGCTGCAAGCTGTCGTCTCATCAGAATGCCTCCTGCTTGTGCGTCGATTCGGTCGTCTGACTGCCGCTGCGAGGGCGCCCTCGACGGGCCGCACTCACCTGTATGAGTAATGGGATACGTGAAAGGTTCCCTATTCGTCGCGGTCACTCGGCGGACTGGAGTCGTGCCACTTCGGCGACGCGTGAACGCCCCTAGCCTCAACTCGCAGACCTTGGTGCCCGGGGCGCACCGGGTCGCCGGGTCCCTCCGACTGAGTCAGACCGGGTCCCACCCCCGCCGGTGGCGTTTCTGGTTGGCGGGGGTGGGGGATGCGGGTCCCATCACTCCGGGCCGAGCAGCCCCCGGACACAGAAGCGGGTCCCTCAGCCCGAAGACCGAAGGACCCGATAGGTGCTGGGAGTCAGCCATTCGGCAGGGTCGCGCCCAGCAAGTTCACGCTTCGTGGTGACCGCTAATCAGCAGGGGATACGTCCGGGAGCGGCGGCCCCTCGCCGGGGATGATGAGCCCTTCGATGGTCTTCGTCGTCCAGTCCGCGACGAGGACGGCCGTGAGGCCGTCGTGGGCGCCGTTCCCGACGCACGTCAGCATCTCCGTCCCCTGGACCGCAGTCGGGTACTTGCCAGACCCTCGATTCAACCCGTCAGGGTTGCGGCAGAGCCACCCACCCGAGTCGTCGCGCACTTCCCATGCCTGGGCGCTGAGCGAGTAGGTCTGACCGTCGACCTCGTACAGGTCGGCGTTCCACATGATGGTCGCGCTCCCGCCGAGCCGGTCGTCGCTGCTCGTCCACGTCTGGGGCTCGCAGCGATACTGCTCCCGTGTCACGCCGTCCTCGGTCGTCAGGAGCGGACTCGCGCACGTGCCGTACACCACCGTGCCGGTGACCCACGTAGCGGGCACGGTCTCGGTATCGGTCGCTGCCCCCGGCACGCTGCCCTGCTGCTGGAACGGCTGGGCGATGAGGAACACGCCACCGATGGCGAACACGAGGGCACCGGCGGTGATGGCTTTGACTGGACTGAGCATGGTGCGGGTCCTCCCTAGGACGGTGGGGGTATGGCCGTTCGTGGCCGGGATGGGGCTGGGCTGGTAGTCAGTGGTGTGGGTGGAGCGTGATGGGGTCGGGGTGCGCCGCAGGAGCGGTAGCGGCCACCAGCGACTCTGCTGCCTGACCAGCGGCAGGCGAGCAGCCACCTGGTGCGCGCTCTGAAGGGAGTCAACAGGCGCGGGATCCTCGTCGCGGAGCCACGCACCCACGGTGCGCTGGAAGCGTTCGTCGTTCATGTCAGGACCTTCGGCTGGACCGCTGCCGATACGGGCGGGCGGGCGTCGGCCTCGATGGCCGCACGCAGGGATGCGAGCGCCCGGTTCAGGCGGGAGCCGACCGTGCCCGGAGCCACGCCCAGCGCCTCGGCCACTTGGTCCATCGGCATGTCGAGCATGCAGCGGAGGACGATGACCGTGCGATGTTCGACCGAAAGCCGCCGGAAGCCCCGGTCGAGCTGGTCCCGGTCGATGACCGTCGCGTAGTCGTCGCGAGTGACGCGCTCCTCGGACGACATCCCCAGTTCGTCGAACACCGACGGGGAACGCCGCTTCGTCTCCACGTAGCATCTGCGCACCAGCAGGCGGTAGGACCAGCCCTCGAACTTCGCGGGATCGCGCAGCCGCCGGATGGTCCGCCAGATGTCGATGAAGGCTTCCTGGGTCACATCCTCGGCCAGATGCCGGTCGCGCAGGATGCCGTAGGCCACCCGGAACAGGCGGGGATGGTGGGCAGCCGTCAGCCGCTCGAACGCCCGCTGGTCGCCGCGCTGTGCCCCCACCACGAGATCCTGCTCCATGCCCACGCTCTTGTGAGGGCCGAGCTGATGTCGGCCTCTACCAGAGTATGTGGGAGGCAGGAACTGTTACTTTCCCTTTTCGGCTGAACGCAGATGCTCAGTCGTCCAGCCGCCGTGTACGCGGCAGCGGTGACTCCTCCATCCGGGGATGGCCCTGCCCTCCCCCGTGTGGCCTCGATGAACTCCCGCAGGCTCTCCTCTGACAGCTCCGAGGTGACGCTGAAGCCCTGGTGCTGGCTGATCGATGACGGCCTAGCGAACAACACCTGGAACCTGTCGATGAGCAGGCACAGGTCGCGGGGCGTCATGTACCAGGCGGGCATCTCGACAATGCTGCCGTCGGGCTGCCTGACCGACTTGGTGGCCTTCAGGTCGGCCATGAACTTGTCGAGGGCCTGGTCGATAGCGTCGAGGAACTTGTCGGAGATCTCGGCCTGACGGTCGGCCATCTTCTCGGCGTGACTGCGACATGAAGGACTCGATCCGCCTTGACCTGGTACTGCTCGCGCTTCTCGGCCCACTTGTGCTTCTTCGCCTGGACGGTGACGAGGCTGTGGGCGGTGATGTCGTGGCGCCTGCATAGCTCGCGCAGGCTGATCTGGGTGGTGACGTACTCGCGCTCGAGCGCCCGGTAGTCGTGTGACCTTGTTCATCGGGACGGCCTTTCGGCTGTCTCGGCTCCTGCCGCAGCAGGATGACCGTGTGGCTCCATCGTAGACCGCAGGCCAAGTGGTCGGGTGCGCGTGCGGTGGGGGCGGTGTTTCAGCGTGCGGGAGCTGTCGTGATCAGCGCCGATGGACCGACCGCAGACGACCAGTGGTCGATGGTGTCGGAGTACGATGCCTGTATGGATGATCTGGCTCGCGGCGCCGCCAGGGCCAGGGCTGGGCGTGAGCGAGTGACGGGACGCCCCGTGGGCCTCCAGGCACACGCGGCGCCGGGCTAGGATGGCTCTGGCGACATCGCTGGTGGAGCCGAGCGCCACAGGAGGTAGCCGATGAGACGATCCACGGTGCGCATCGTCCCGCGCAGCTCCGGTGATGACAGCCTGGGCACGGCTGGACTGGCACGGTTCGAGGCGTTCGCAGACGAGGAGTTCTGGTCACGTCCCGGATCTGCTGGAAAAGCACTGACGGCTCAGGCTCCTCCGCGCTGATAGGTTAGGCCACCTGCTGGCCGGTCTGTGGGGTGGACCGCTTGGCGACCATGGCAGCGATGACATGACGCTCGGGCAGGGTCAGGCCCAGCCCCTTGCCGCCGGCGATGACGAGGTCCATGACGGCCCAGGCCATCGTCAGACAGCTGCTCTCACCGGGGAAGCGGCCGATGACCTTGGTCCGCCTGCGTACTTCCTCGAGCGATCGTTCCAGCAGGTTGGTCGACCGCAGCCGCTTGCGGAGCCGAAGCGGAAAGGCGAGATGGACGGTGAGGGCTGGCAGGTCCTCGGCCAGGCAGGCCGCGGCCGAGGGGAACTCGGCCGACAGCTCGCCCACGAGGACCCGCAGCCCCGTCTCGGCCTCGGCTGGGGATGAGGCCCCATCGAGGGCCGCCCAGAGGCCGCCCGCACCCGCTCGTGGAGCCCGGGCCGCTTGGGTAGCTTGGCGAGGACATTCCGCAGTCGATGCACGCTGACCGACGATCGGCGTCGGGCCACAGCTCGCCGATGGCGCGGATGAGACCCGGTGCCCCGTCGCTGACCACGAGCAGCGGGCTGCGCAGACCCCGGGCGCTGAGTCCCCGGCCCAGATCGAGCCAGTCCTCGAGCCGCTCACGCTGGCCGAGGCTGACATCGAGCAGGAGCCGCTGGCCCTCGGTCGTGAAGCCCCAGGCCACGAGCACGCCCTCCTTCGGTCCCTCCGGACGGACCGGCAGGTAGATGGCGTCGAGCATGAGCGCGAGGAGCCGGACCTCGGC
Source organism: uncultured Chloroflexia bacterium (assembly GCA_963731995.1). Lineage (GTDB taxonomy): Bacteria > Chloroflexota > Limnocylindria > Limnocylindrales > CSP1-4 > JAFMJV01. Next base: position 266,664 of record CAVSXV010000007.1, on the reverse strand, counting down.
GAGGGAGCGTGCCCGGAAGGCCCGGTAGCGGTCGCGCAGCTCGCGGCAGATGGACGAGACGGTCGTCTTGCTGATGGTCCCCAGACCCGCCTCGGCCGCGAGGGACTCGATGTCCCGATCCGACAGGCCCCGCACATAGGCCCCGATGACGAGCGCTTCGAGGGGCCGGGTGCGGACGATGGCCCGGGTGTCGGGGATGGTGGCACTCACGAAGCGGGTGAGCGAACCCCGCACCTGGGGCACCGCGATGCTGATCTCGCCCTCGGCGGTCTGGACACGGCGAGGGCGGGTGCCATTCCGGGAGCCCCGGGCCTCAGGCGTCCGTTCGTAACGGGTCCGACCCAGGAAGGCGGTGACCTCCTCCTCGACCGCCCGCTGCAGCACGAGTCGCGCGCCCAGGCGACCGAGCTCGCTGAGGCGATCGGCATCGTCGAGTCCTCCGAGGAGCACCTCCTCGATGGCTTCCTCGATCTTGGCGCTCGGAGCTATCCTTGCTTCCACGGCGTAGTCCTCCTTGGCGAACTTCCAGGTCCGCTTCGGAGCCTATGCCGTCTCTACTTTTCCAGCGATCTCAGGACGCCACCAGGGTCGATGGGTGGGCTACACGACGACGGTGCCGGGAGTCATGAGCGGCTGGCACCACCACGGTGAGAACGACACCTACTTCTACATGGTCAAGGGCACCATCGACCTCGAGTTCGGACGCCGATGGACAGGAGCGGGCATCCGCCGTGGCCGGCGACTTCGTCTGTGTCCCGGCGGGGGCGATCCATCGAGAGGGCACGCCGCCCGGTGAGCCAGCGGAAGCGGTCGTCATCCGCATCGGGGACGGGCCGACGGTCGTCAACGTGGACGGGCCTGACAGGTAGTGTCGTCGCGGCGCTGAGCGTGGTGGGTGGTCGGGTCGTGGACGGGTGGTGGTCGGGTTCGGTCGCCGCGAACGAGAAGAGGCCCACCCCTCGCGGGACGGGCCTCCGTTCTATGCGAAGTGAGGCTAGAGCAGGCCGAGGGGGCCATAGCGGCCCTCCATCTAGTGGTGAGGCGCCCACCCCGAAAAAGGGCAGCACCTCGCGAACTTCTCCTAGCCCTGATAGCCAGCGGGCAGGCCGTGCGGTCCACCATCTCGTCGGACACGAAGCTGACGTCCACCGTGGTTCACGATCACCGGCGTAGCCGTTGTTCATGGCGATGTAGCCTTCACGGTCGCTCAGGACGATGCAGACTGGAGGTCGTGCCCTTCGGGCTGACCTCGACGTGCATAGCCGCGTGAGATCACGCCGGGGCTGTACGTCGGTCAGGCGCGGATTCGTCGTGTCGGGATGCGGCACCCCGGGGCCGCGATGGCGTGCCAGGCGATGAGCGAGTACGTGGCTTCGGTCACGCGGCTCGACGCTGAGGGCTGGGCGGCCAGCTCGCAGGGCATCAGGCTCGCAGGCATGGTCGCCTCTGCTGCGAAGAGCTCTGTCTCTCATATGGATCTGGCTCGCGGCGCTGAGCGTGGCGGGTGGTCGGATCGTGGTCGGGTGGTGGTCTGGTTGGCGGCTGCCGCGAGCATCCTCCGACATGAGTTGAGGCCCGCCCCTCGCGGGACGGGCCTTGCCAGGCATTGCTGCGGTGCGGCTACTCGGCGGACGGTGAACTCGTGAGCTGGCCGTGCGGGTCAGGCGCCGCGTAGTACATGGACTCCTTGGCGATCTTGCCGTCCCGGTACTCATGGATCGAGACGAGCGGGAGGTCGAACGGTGCGCCCCGGAAGTTGGTGCCGACCCACCGGAACACGCGCACGGCGCGGGAGCCATCCGCTGACACGAAGTGATCGAGTGTCTCGCTCGCGTCCGCGTCCGTCATGCTGGCGGCGGCCAACTCCATGGTGCGCACGGCCGTGGCCCCCTCGAGATAGTCGCCGAACGTCCGGTCCTCGAAGATCGGGTCCTCGGTGAAGGTGGCCATGATGGCGTCGGGGTCCTTGGCCAGGAAGGCGGCGAAGTTCGCGGCTTCGTTCGCTTCGGTCGCCGCCACCACGTCGGCGGGTGTCGGCTCGTCGTCTTGGGCGCTGACCGCGACGTTCAGCCCGCCGATCAGGGCCAGGCTGAGTGTCCCCGCGAGGAGCAGTCGGATCGTACGCATGAGGTCCCTCCTTACTCTGTGGTCGCCACGGCCTCGGGGGTGATGACGTAGGTGTCAACTCCACCGAGGGCGACGCCGTCCTCCCTGTAGCGATTGGCCCGTACCCAGACGCTGCCATCGGGGGCGATGGCGAGGTCGTGGACGCAGGAGTCGCCCAGATATGAGGTCCAGGTCGCGCCGTCGTAGTGGCCGACGCCACCGCAGCCGTTCCCGTCGCGTGCGCCGTTCATCCACGGGCTGCCGTCCGGAGCCACGGTCAGCAAGTCGAAGGGGAAGAAGCCCTCGCCGCCCCAGTCCTGCACCCCATCGGCCTCGGAGAAGTTGGTCCAGCCCGGGTCGTCGAAGCGGGCGAGGCCGTGGACGCCCTGCGCCCCCCAGTAGCCGTTGCTGGTGTTCACCCACAAGGCGCCATCAGGCCCGATGTCGAGCGAGTTGCCCCGGGCGACGTTCATGAACCCCTCGGGACCCGGGATGACTTCCCACCCCTCGCCATCGAAGCGCAGCAGCACCTCGGCCTTCGGGCCATCCCAGCGGACCATGCCGACGAGCCACACGTCACCATCGGGAGATACGGCCAGTTCGTCGTATGCGACATCGCCTTCGTAGACATCGGCCCAGTCATCGATGGTCGTCAGGGAGCCATCGTCCTCGAGCCGCATGAGGACGGTGCCGATGCAGTCGGGGAAGTCGCTATCGGAGCAGGGCCGTCGGTCACTCGCCGCCACCCAGACGGTGCCGTCGGGGCCGATGGCCAGCGACCCTAGCAGGAGGTCGTCGCCCGTCGGTCCGGCTCCGCTTGGTCCACGCCTTCTGGCCATCGAACGACTGGATGTACTCCGAGGCGGCGATGGCCCACAGCGAGCCGTCGGGACCGACATCCGGGTAGGACCACCCGATGTCGTCAGGACCCTGGAAGGTGGCCTCGTCTCCGAGGCGGAACGTGAGGCTGGCGCCGGAGAGCCAGACATCGCCATCGGGCGTGATGTGCACCCAGTGGCTGGGGTAGCCGATGTCCGTGGCCGTGGACGACAGGTCGCGGACGCCATCGTTGATGACCCGCATAGACGCCCGGCTCGACCTCTTCGGTGACCATGCCCGACAGCAACTCCTCGGTCGTCATCGGCGAGGGTGACTCGGTCATCGCCGCCGGGGCCATCACATCGTCCTGCGGCGCGGTGAGGACCCCTGCGAGCAGGAAGCCGCCGAACAGCGCCACGATGGCGGCAGCGGCGACGAACTTGAGTGCGGAGAACATGGTGAACCCCCATCCCTGTGTCGGTTCGCGGCGATGACGGACTCGTAGACGGCGAGGTCATCGACGGGTCGGACCGGACCCATGAGGTCGCCGATCTCGCCCGAGAGTTGGCGCTCGAAGGCGGTCATGTCAGTCATCGCTCAGATCCTCGCGGAGTCGGTCCGCCAGGCGCTTGAGCCGCTGGCGGATGGCCGCTGGCGTCTTGCCGGTGGCAGCCGCCAGTTCGGTGGAGTCGAAGCCCGCGCCGTAGCGCATGACGAGCAGGGCACGGTCGTCGGGGTCCAGACGCAACAGGGCAGCCCTGAGGTCCACACCCGCGATCCCCGTCGCCGGGTCGATGCCGCCGGGTGCGTCAGCGGGATCGCCAGCGACCTCGATGCGGACGCGACGTCGTCGCTTGCGGAGGAGCTGCTTGGCCTCCTTGACCGCGACCGACACGAGCCAGGGACGGAGTTGCGCGGGGCCACGGACCTTGGAGAGCTTCTGCCAGGCGATCACCCAGGCCGCTTCCACCGCCTCGTCCGCGATAGCCTCGTCGCCCGCTATCGGCGAGGCAGACCCTGCGCATGTCCTCGTGATGCGCGGCGATGATGCGGCGGAAGGCGATCTCGTCACCGGCAGCCGCCGATGCGAGTAGGCCCGCCTCCTGCCGACCAGCCGTCTGCGTCATCGCCCCCATACCCATATACCGCGCGGGATGCACCAACTGTGACAGGCGTGGGCAAGTTCACCGAGGCGCCTAGTTCACCAGCCCGTTGATGGGTCGGTACATGTGACGACCCGAGTGGCTTGGCTCGCGGCGCTGAGCGTGGAGGGTGTTCAGGTGGTGGTCGGGTTGGCGGCTGCCGCGAACCATCTCTGACACGAGTGGCCGCCTGGGACAGCGCGGCTGGGCTTCCTCCCCCGTCTAGACTGACCGAGCGACGGGGGGCCAAGTGGTCGCCCCAGGGAGGTCCGACGAGATGGCTGAACACCCGAACGCGGCGCTGATCCGCAGATCCATCGAGGCCATGAACGCCAACGACTTCGCCTATCTAGACTCGATCATGGCCGACGACGTCGTGTGGCACATGATCGGTGCGCCCGAACCGATCCGAGGTAAGGAGGCGATGAGCTCGAACATGGGCGGTGATCGTGGGTTCGAGATCTCCGCCAGCCTTCACGACGTGACCGCGAGCGACGACCACGTCGTGGCGCTGGTCAACGCCCATGCGGTCCGCGATGGCAAGACCCTCGACTACAACACCGCCGAGATCTTCCATGTGACGAACGGCAAGGTCACCGAGCGGTGGGCCTTCTCCGACGATACCGCCCGCATCACCGAGTTCTTCGGCTAGGCATCGGTCGCGGCAGAGTCACGACCGCGCCGCGATCCCTCTCCCACACGAGTCGAGGCCCGTCCCTCGCGGGACGGGCCGCAGGCAGCCGAGGCGGCGCGATGGGATTACTCGGTAGGCAGTTCTGGGACGGCTGGGATGTCGTCGGTGGGCACGATGACACCGAGCCACCTGATAGCTGCGGCGTCGCCCGTCTGGGCGAAGAACATGGTCAGCCCCTCGTAGCCGCCCTCGCCTACCAGCTCGCCGAGGAACTGCACGGTCGGTGGTTGCTCATCGGACGAGAAGGTCAGGAACCCTCGATTGCTACCGACCCACGACCCGCCATCGTTGACGAGTCGCACGGCGTCCGAACTAATGCGGCCACTGTCCCCGTCGGCGACGTCGACCATGGCCCCCACCGCGACCTCCGTCAAGGTGCCCGATGCCCGCTGGTCGGTCGCCTCGACCGGGCCGACAACGATGATGGCCCCGGAGGGGTCCGTGGTGACTTCCGGTTCGCCGGAACGTTGCACGGTGAATGTGGACGGAGCCATCGGGTCCTCGTCCTGCGCCGCGACCCCGACCGCCGAGCCTGCCAGCAGGCCGACCGCGAGGATGGAGATGGTCGTGGTCTTGATAGCCCGCACGGGCATCCTCCCTCTCCCCCCGTGCTGCGTCCGGGGGCGGAGCAGCCCTCCGCTGCCCGCCGTACCGGCGCAAGCCGTCACGGTATCGGTGTTGTCCAGCCAGCCGCAGGCAGCCGAGGTGGCGTCCGCCATGAAGGGGTCTGTCGGTGTCTGGGTGAACTGGCTCGCGGCGCTGAGCGTGGCAGGTGGTCGGGTCCCGGTCGGGTGGTGGTGCTGCCTTGTCTCGGTCGCGTCAGGCGTCAGCTCTTCTTCCCGAGGCACGTGAACTCAAACCGACCGACCACGAGCTCCTGCGTGTTCTCGTTCCAGTTGATCATCTGGCGGTACTTGATCATGGAGCCGTCGGGATGGCGGAGGAGGGTGACCGTCGGGTTCGACACACCGCCCTGGTTCAGCACGAAGGTCTCGTGCCCGCCGACCACGGTGTAACCGTCCGAGGTGTAGCCGGAGGACTTACTCGGCAGACTAGTAACCACGATGTCGTCCCCATGCTCATGGACGGCATACACGACGTGGAAGTGGGTCTCGTTGACGAGTCCGGTGCAGGGGTTCACGTTGAAGTACGTGGCGTCGATCGCGTCCTCGTACGGCGCATCCGCCGACGTCGGTGCCGCGACGGTGGCGACCGTCATCGAGGCGACCAGTGCCGCCGATGCGATGAGTGCGCCCGTGCGGCGCAGGCCGGCTGCTTCCATCAGGCCCGATCCTTCCGCCCCCAGCGTGGCCGCCACCCGCACGCTGCGGCATCCGCCGCGCGGCGCGACCGTGAGGCCGGAAGGTACAGCACAGCAGTATGCGTTGTCGAGAAGTATCCACACCCGAGTAAGCCCGAGGTAAGCGGCGCGAGCGCCTCGCCAAGCGCGTAGGCATGAGCGAGACGACCGTCTGGCGCATCTGGCAGGGCGCGGGCCTGAAGCCCCACCGCATCGAGACCTTCAAGTTCAGCACCGACCCGCAGCTCGAAGCCAAGGTCCGTGACGTGGTCGGGCTCTACCTCGAGCCGCCGGAGCGGGCGGTCGTGCTCAGCCTCGACGAGAAGACCCAGATCCAGGCCATCGACCGTACCCAGCCGATGCTGCCGCTGCGACCCGGCCTAGCCGCCCGCCGGACCCACGACTACCAGCGCCACGGGACGACGAACCTCTTCGCGGCGCTCGAGGTCGCCACCGGTCGCGTGACGACCGCCACCCGTGACCGGCACACCGCGCGTGACTTCCTCGCCTTCCTCGAACTCGTCGCGGAGACCTATCCCCACGAGCGCCTGCACCTCGTGCTCGACAACGTCTCGAGCCACAAGACCTCCGACGTGCAGGCGTGGCTCGAGCGGCACCAGCGGATCACCTTCCACTTCACGCCCACGAGCGCTTCGTGGATGAACCAGATCGAGACCTGGTTCGGCATCCTCAAATCTCTACTCTAGCGTCGTCCACAATCCAGCAACGCTCCTGGCCGCGAGGATCTGGCACCGACCACAACGCAGACCGGATGCGACCGGGGCCGCAGTCTGCGATGACCGGCGAGGCGGTCAGGACGCGCTGCACGCGGGGGCTGTTCTCAGGGCACCGCCGATGTCGGTATGACTCAGCTCGAGCAGGGGCAGATGACCGTCGTGTCGGTATCTATCCCTGCATGGGTCTGGCTCGCGGCGCTCAAGCGTGGTGCGTGGTCGGGTGGTGGTCGGGTAGTGGTCTGGCTGGCGGCGCCGCGAACCATCTCGGACGACAAGAAGAGGCCCGTCCCGCGAGGGACGGGCCACCAAGGTAGGCCGGGGGACGCCAGGGACTACGGGATGGCTTCAGGCTCCGCCGGCAGCGGCGGCAGGCCACCCTCGATGATCCAGCCCTGCCAACTCCAGACCGAGCCGTCCAGATCGACCGTGGCGATGGCGGTGAGGTCCTCGTACGCTCCCTCGCCCACGAGGACTTGGGTGCTTGAAGACTCCTCGGGCAGGACGATGTCGGGAACGCCCCGCCAGGCGCCCTCATCGTTGACGATACTGAAGGCTGTCGCGTAGATCTCGGGGCCACCGGCATGGACATCGTTGTTCTGCCAGACGTAGTAGTCGCCCTCGAGACGCGGGTCGCTGAAGGCCTCGTCGACCTGGGGCCGACAGTAGCTACCCCTGTCCGCGCTCAACGTCCGCTTGCGCCCACCGGATATCTCGATCTCTGAGGGACCCGTACACGACCCGAACGAGATCTTGCCGGTGAACTCGACCGGCGCCGCCGCCTCGTCCTGCGCCGCGACACCGACCGCTGACCCTGCCAGCAGGCCGGTAGCGACGATGAGGCTGAGCCCTGACTTCATACCCCTCATAGGGACCTCCCTCTTCCCCCATCCACAGGCGCGTTCAACCAAGCCCCCCACGCCCTTGTCTGTATAGAGGCTCGTGAAGCCTCGAAACGTTCCATCTCCGCGCCGCCGCGAACGTGGTCGCGAACCTACGACTCCGTGCCCGCCACGGCCTCGGGGGCGATGACGTAGGGGTCGAGGTGTCTCTACTCCACCGCCGGCAAGTCCGGGTAGTCAGGCATCGGACCGGGGAAGTTGACGCCCTCCAGGTCCCACGCGGCCCTGCCAACCGGGTTCACGACGATGATGGCTGACAGACCTCCGTAGCCTTCCTCGCCGGAGAACAGCATGTGGTAGTGGTTGGCCGAGATACCGTCTGGCGCACCCGGAGGAGTGAAGCCCGGGAAGGTGACACTCCACGTGCCACCGTCGTTGACGAGCCGGGCCGTCCCGGCACGGACAGCACCGGGGTCATCCTTGACGAACTGATAGATGCTCTGCCTCCCCTTCCCAGGTGCCCGACAGACGGGGGTCGTCCATCTCGAAGGTCACGACGGCGCGTTCACTCGCGCGGACCTCAGGGACCGTGTCGCTCACCTCGATATCGGTCCCGCCTGCGCTGACACCACGTGCCGAGCCGCTCACGCCGCTGCCGGTCGACTCGAACGCTATCGCCTTCGACCGGGCTGCGAGCAGAGCTGCTGCCTTTCGCGGAGGTCATCCGCGAGACGACGCCCGAGCACCAGCAGGCCATCGTCGGGCATATCGTGGAGAAGGTGACCATCACCGACCGCGAGGTCACCGGCATCGGGCTCGGCCCGAAGCCAGGCCGTTCTTCTCGGACCTCGCCGAGGGAGAAGAGGATGTTTGGCGATGGCGCCCCCGGACGGATTCGAACCGCCGACGCGCAGCTTAGGACGCTGCCGCTCTATCCACTGAGCTACGGGGGCGCAAGCCCGAAATCGTAGCGCAACGTAGAATCAGCAAGAACGATGAGTGACACACCACGCCTGACGCTGACCATCTACCGCCGCCCGGGCTGCCACCTGTGCGATGACGCCGAGCTGCTGCTGCGCGATGAGCTGGCCCAACGGGCCCGTGCTGGACTCCCGCCGATCGAGGTGGAGCACGCAGACATCTCCGCCGATCCGGAGCTGGAGGCCCGCTACCGCCGTCGCATCCCGGTGTTCGCCATCGGCGATGTCGAGAGCGAGCTGGTGACCAGCGGACGCCAGGTCCGCGAGTTCCTCGAACGCGCCATAGCGGACCCTTCTTGACGGTTATCGACCCGCCATGGATGTGACGCTCGGCGCCGCGCTTCTCGCGGGCCTGCTCAGCTTCCTGTCCCCGTGCGTGCTGCCGGTCGTGCCTGCCTACCTCGGGCAGCTTGGCATCCTGGCGGCCGCCAAGCCTGCAGGTTTCGGCAACACGAGCCTCGCGGTCGGCGAGGTCGCCGTCGGACCTGGCTTCTCCCCTGCCCCGGCTCCAGCCCCTGCTCGGCTCAGCGGCTGGCGGGCGATGCCCAACGCCTTCGCCTTCGTGCTCGGCTTCACGGTCGTCTTCACGATCGTCGGCATCCTCATCTACCAGGCTGCCAGCCCGCTCCGTGAGCACATGCCGCTGCTGCGCCAGATCGGCGGCGTCATCCTCATCATCCTGGGCCTGAACCTCATGGGCGTGCTCAAGTTCCGCACGCTGGCTCGCTCGTGGAAGCCGCTCGAGCGCTTCGACGGCAAGCCTCCCGCGCCCAGCGTGGCGGCGTCATCGGCGGCTTCCTGCTCGGCAGTGTCTTCGCGGTCGGCTGGACCCCCTGCATCGGCCCGGTGCTCGGCAGCATCCTGATGATGGCGGCGGTCGGCGCCAGCCCCCAGGTCGTCGGGCTGCTGGTGGCCTACTCGCTGGGCCTCGGGATCCCCTTCATCCTCGTCGCGCTGGCGGTCGATCGCGCCCCGCTCATCACCCGCCCGCTGGTGCGCTACGGCCGCTTCATCGAGATCGCCGGCGGGGCGCTCATCATCTTCCTCGGCTTCGCGCTCATCTTCGACTGGCTCGGCTGGTTCGCCCGTCAGTTCGCCTGGCTTGACTTCAGCACCTGGATCGAGATCTCGATTTGACCGAGTCGCAGAGCGCTCCACCCTCGCGCTGGTCGCGCCAGGTCATCGGCCCCTTCACGCTGCGCCACCTCGTGGTCCTCGCAGTGGTGCTGGTCGCCGCCGCCGCTGGCCTCGCGCTGCTGACGACCCCGATCAGCTCGCCCGATTCCATCGCCGAGTCACCCGGCTCGGGCTTCTACCAGACGGGCGAGCGCACGACCGGGCTGGCCCTGGGACAGCTGGCGCCCGAGCTCGAGGGTGTCGTCGAGGGCGAGGTCCAGCCGCTGACCGACCTCGACGGGAACGTGGTCAGCCTCGAGGCGCTGCGGGGTTCACCGGTCTGGCTCAGCTTCTTCGCCACGTGGTGTCCACCGTGCCAGGAAGAGACGCCCGTGCTGCGCGACGCGTACGCCGAGTATCACGACGATGGGCTCGAGATGATCGCCGTCAGCGTGCAGGAATCGACGCCGGTCGACGTAGCGGAGTACGCCGACAACGTACTCGCTCGACTACACCATCGGCTTCGACGCCACGGGCGCGGTCTTCGACACCTATCAGGGCTACGGGCTACCGACCCACGTCTTCATCGACGAAGACGGCGTCATCGCCCACCTGCGCTACGGGCCGGTCGATCGCGAGGTCGCCGCGGGGATAATCGAGCCCCTGCTCGAGCCGTCTGCCTGACGGCGAGTCACGCGCATCGGGAGCGCTAGAGGATCGACTCGAAGCGGTACTTGTCCTTGTAGGGGCGGAGCTTGCCGACCGGCTGGCGTGGCTCATGCGAGAGCACGATGGTCCAGCCTTCCTCGGCCGCCTCGGCGAAGAGCGCCGACTTCACCTCGACGCTCGTGAGCGGGAAGTCGTCGAAGGAGGTGATCCACTTGGGGTTGGCTGACCAGGGACGCATGCAGAGGTCACCGATGAAGGCCACGGTCTCGTCACGGCCGCGGATGATGATGGCCTGGTGGCCACCCGAGTGGCCGCTCGTCCGTCGGACCTCGACACCGGGGATCAACTCCTCGTCGCCATCGGCCGCGCCGGGCCGGGCCCACGCCTCCGCCAGGCGCAGCTCCGCCTGTTCGTACGATGCGCTCAGCCGCGGATTGTCGCCGAGCGCGAAGTCCCACTCGTCAGCCTGGGCCACGATGCGCGCATTCGGGAAGGCGTACTCCCCTGTCGTGGTCAGCAGACCACCGGCATGGTCGAAGTGCAGGTGCGACAGCGCGACGTAGTCGACGGAGCTGGGGTCGAAACCGGCTGCTCGCAAGGAGGGCAGGATCGGCTCGCCCCGCACGCCGCGCTGCTCCTGGTGGTGGTCGTCCATCCGTTCCCCCACGCCGGTCTCGACGAGCACCCGACCCGAGGGCGTCTCCACCAGCAGGCAGTTGAGCGCCTGCGTCAGCGTGTGGTCGGGGTTGATCTCGTCGGCCACGAGGCGTTCCCACATCAGCCGCGGGACCGGCCCCAGCACGGTGCCGGCATCGCTGGTGAAGACACCGGCCTGGATGAGTGCGATGGTCGTGCCGCCGCCGAGGTCACTGCGCCAGTCGGCGCTCGCATCGATGGGCATCGCTACTTCGGCCCGCCCTTACCCTTGAAGCGGTTCTGCTCGAAGTCGCGAAAGGCGCCCGAGGCGGTGGGCACCGACTGACCCTGGTAGCGCGAGCCGAGACCCTTGCTGCCGTAGGGCCGTTCGACAGCGCTGGACATCTCGAAGAACGAGATCTGCCCGATGCGCATGCCGTGATACAGGGCGATCGGCAGGTTCGCCACGTTCGAGAGCTCGAGCGTGAGCGTGCCCTTCCAGCCGGGATCGACGTACCCGGCGGTCGAGTGGATCAGCAGCCCGAGGCGGCCCAGCGAGCTGTTGTGGGTCGGGATGAACGACCGTGATGCCAGGTAGATCCCGTCCGGCGACGCGACCTGGATGCAGCGAACCGGCACGGACTCGATACGCCGGACGACGTCGATGGCTCGGAAGCGATGGAACCGCGAGTCGCTGGGCCGCTGTCGAGCGAGCTTGCGATCGAGCCCGAACACCGGCCGGTCAGGTGTGAACTTCACTCGGAACTTGGGACCCTTGTCGATGCCATTGAGCGTGGCTCGGGCTGTGGTCTTGACTGGCCGGAACCCGAGGCTGGCAGCGAGCTCGACGACGCTGTCTGCGAGGACCTCGTTGATACTGGTGAACTCGCAGCGGCCGGCCACGTCATCGACGAAGCCGTCGGTGTCCATGAGTCCTTCGAGGAGTGCCTGGCGTTGGGCGACGCTAGCCTCGAGGTACGGGCGTGGGACGAACTTGCCGCTTCGTGAGCCCCATCCGCTTGATCGTGCTGCTGAGCGAGGCATTGGCCCGATAGCGTCCGGTCTGTGGGTCGCGTGTCCGACCAGTGCCACCGATGCGGTAGAGGTTCGTGCCGTAGCTGGTCCGCCGGACGGCATAGCCGTCACCACTGATGCGCTCGAGCACTCCCTCGTCGTAGCTGGTGATCTCGGCCTTCGTCGTAGTTCCATCGCCGAGCCACGCGCCGAACGTGTAGGGCTCGATCGGCAGGTCGAGCCGATGCGGGTACTCCACCGGTGCCGCGAGCGGCACCTGGTGGTTCATCTCGCCCTCAACACGCACGGAACGCGCGATCTCGTCAGTGGTACGCACTTTGCCGGTCTGCCGCCCGCGGCGCCGCCCGTTCTTGTCGACGGTGACCCACTGGTGGGAGGCGTCGGCCACGATGCGCTGGCCGTCGGAGAAGATGACCTCGTAGCACGGCCTGTCGAGCAGCACCTCGGTGGCATCGATGACCTCGATCGGTCGCCCGCTGTGGTGGAAGACGTGGTCGCCGACCTCGAGATCGCCCATGGTGCGCCAGCCGCCCGGCGTCGGGATCGGCGTGTCCAGGGCCAGCGCCTTGCCCTCCAAGCGGGCCACGAGGTCGTCTGGCAGCTCGACCCACTCGACGGTCTGGCCCAGAACGAACTCGCCAGGGTGGAGGATGAAGGGCTCGTCCCCCTCGATCGAGGTCAGCTCCGTGAGGTCGCGCTGCTCCTCGCGCGGGTCGATCCGCGCGTAGCGATGGTTGTGGAAGACGCGGAAATCGCGATCGAGGTGCAGATCGACCGACGATGGCTGGAGGCAGTCCTCGTCGAACGGGTCGATGCGGATCCGACCTTCCTGCAGGGCGGTACGGATCTCACGGTCGGCCAGGACGCTCATGGGGCTCCTACTTGCGCTTGGTCGGTCGGCGACGCGGAGTCCCCCGCGGACCGATGGGTGTGATGGCCCCATCTTCCGCTACCAGGCGCAGCGTCGTCTGGCCCGGGACGCGGTCGCTGCGCTCGTCGTAAAGCGCATCGACCTCCTGCTTGAGCTGTTCGATGTCGTCGAACGACTGGTACACGCTCATGAAGCGGATGAGGGCGATGTGGTCGAGCGCGCGCAACCGCTCCATGGCCAGCTGGCCGATCTCCTTCGAGGCGATCTCGTTGAGGCCCTGGGCGCGGAGGGCGGCCTCGACCTCGTCGGCGGCCTCGTCGGCGACACCGGCACCCACGGGCCGGCGCACGAGCGCCTTCTTCAGCCCGTCGGCGAGCTTGTCACGGTCGAACTCCTCCCGCGTGCCGTCATTCTTGACCACCACCAGGCGCGCCGATTCCACGCGCTCGTAGGTCGTATAGCGCGAGCGGCACGAGGAGCATTCACGGCGCCGGCGGACGGTCGTCGAATCGTCGAGGTCCCGGGAATCGATGACGCGGCCGTCCAGCGTCCCGCAGTTCGGACAGCGCATGATCGGGAGGTTACACCACGCTCAGGTGTGGGCCGTCCGCCCCGCGAGCGTCTCGAGCGCGTGGCCCAGGATCATGTCGACCGCGTCGAGCGACTCGAGCGCCCCCTTGGGGCTGCCCGGCACGCAGATGATCAGCGTGCTCCCGCGGATCGCCCCGAACGAGCGTGACAACGAGGCCAGCGGCGTATGCTTCCGGCCTTCGGCTCGCATGGCTTCGCCGAAACCGGGCACGATGTAGTCGACGATGGGTGTGACCGCCTCCGGTGTGCGATCACGCGGCCCCAGCCCGGTGCCGCCCGAGGTGACGATGAGGCGTGCACCGTTGTCGGCTGCCGCGGAGACGACTCGGGCGATGTCGGCCGGCTCGTCGGCCACGACCTCTCGCCGGACCTCGAAGCCGAGACTCGCGACGCGTTCCGCCAGGGCCTCGCCGCTGAGGTCCTCGCGCGTGCCGGCCATGACACCGTCGGAGACGGTCAGCACGAGCGCTGTCAGGCCGTCGACGCCGTTATGGTGGCCCATGGTCAGGCGGGTCCCCGGCGCACCACGCGGGCACGCTTGGTCGACCGCGTGCCCCGGCCCTTGGGCACCTTGGGATCTGCCTCAGCGTCGCTCTCTTTTGGCGCTGGTCGCTTCCACGTGCCGCTCTTGCCGCCGCTCTTCTCCAGCAGCCGGATGTTGGTGATGGTCACGAAACGGTCGACCGACTTGACCATGTCGTAGACGGTCAGGGCGGCGACCGAGGCGGCCGTCATGGCCTCCATCTCGACACCGGTCGGGCCGGTGGTGGCAGCGCTGGCGGTGATGACGAGCGTGCCCACCTTGCGATCCGGGGTGATCTCGACCTTCACCTCGGTCAGCGGCAGCGGGTGGCACAGCGGGATGAGGTCCGCGGTGCGCTTGGCGGCCATGATGCCGGCCAGCTCGGCCACGCTCAGGACGTCGCCCTTGGCGCCTTCACCATCGATGACCAGCGTGAGGGTGTCCTGGTCCATCTTGACCGTGGCCTCCGCTGTCGCGCGACGGGCGGTGGCGGGCTTGTCGCTGACGTCGACCATGCGCGGTCGACCGAGTCGATCGACGTGGCTCAGCCGCCGGCGGTCCTTGCGGGTAGTAGGCGAGGCCTTGGGCTGACCTGGCCAGGAGTCACGCGATTTCGACGTCAAGCCTGATGACCTCCACGGTTGTGCCGGCGGGAACGCTGGCGGGACCTTCCTTGATGATCGCGAGCCCATCAGCGAGGGCCAGCGACGAGAGCATGTGCGAGCCTTGGCCGCCGGCGAGTCGGGCGATGTGCTCGCCTTCAGCGTCGGTCTCGAGTCGGACTCGCACGAACGCCCTGCGCGCGGCCGACTTGCGGACCTCATCACCGAGCGTCGCGCGGACCACGAGCCGGCCCTGGTCGCCGGGCTCTCCCCGAAGGCGGCGAAGCACCGGACGCACGAAGAGCTCGAAGGTGACGAAGCTGCTCACCGGGTTGCCCGGCAGGCCGAAGAGCAGGCAATAGCCGCCATCGGGACGTGGAGCGCTGCCGTAGGCGAGGGGCTTGCCGGGCTGGATCGCCACGCGCCAGAGGTCGAGCGTGCCGATCTCCGCGAAGACCTCCTTGACGAGGTCGTGGGCTCCGACCGAGACGCCGCCGGTGACGACGAGGACGTCGCAGTCGCGTACCCCCTCGAGGAGTCGTTCACGCACCACGTCGCGGTCGTCAGTGGCGATGCCGAGTCGCACTGGCTCAGCCGCCGGCCGCCGCCACCTGCGCCGCGATCGCCTCGCTGTTGCTGTCGGGGATCGAGGCCGGTCCCAGCGGTTCGCCGACCGGTGTCAGCTCGTCGCCCGGTGGCGATGACGCCGACGCGCGGGATCCGGTGGACGCTGAGCTGGGCGTGGCCGGCGGCGGCCAGCACAGCCACCGCGGCAGGGCCGATGCGAGTGCCGGCCGCCAGCAGGTGGTCGCCCTGGCGCATATCGCTGCCGGCCCGTCGGATGTCCCTGCCGGGCTCGACCGCGGCTCGGATCGCCACGGCCTGCGGCAGCGCGGCCACGCCCTGCGGGGCATCGGTGTCCTCGACCTTGACCACGGCGTCAGCGCCCGGCGGCATCATCCCGCCGGTCAGCACGCGCATCGCCTGGCGCTCGCCGACGCCGCTCTCGGGCTCGTGCCCGGCCGCGACCTCGCCCACGACCGCGAGCGTCACCGGCGTCTCGGGTGAGGCCCCCGACGACGTCCTCGCTGCGAACCGCGTAGCCATCCATGGCGCTGTTGTCCCACGGCGGCAGCGTGATCAGGGCGCTGGCCTCTTCTGCCAGCACGCGACCACGGCACTCAGCGAGGGGCACGGCGACGGGGCGCAAGGGCAGCACATCCTCGAGGATGCGAGCACGCGCCTCTTCGAGCGGGAGCAGGTCGGGTCCGGGCATGTGCCGAGACTAGTCCTCCTGCGCGGTCGCCGTCGATTCGGGCGCTGCTCGCGCGGACATCCAGCGACCCAGCAGCCAGGTGGCCAGGCCGAGGATGAACACGAGCGAGCCCAGCGCTGCGGCTGCGATCTGCCAGAAGCGGAACGGATACAGCTGGACGAGGCGCTGACTCGAGGGGTCGAAGGCCCAGTTGCCGCCCGGGAAGAAGACCTGGTGGAAGAGCGTGAAGAGCGAGTCGAAGGCGACCAGCGAGATGAAGCCGAGGACGACGACCGCGATGGCGCTCGCCAGCCCGGCCTGCCGGACCACGGTCCACACCGCTGACCGTCCGATCGACCCAGGCTCCGAGCGCAGCACCGATGGCCACGATGCCGATGCCACCGGCGAGCAGGAAGATCCCCAGCAGCAGGCGCGCGTCGCGGAGATGAGCGCGCTCGGCATCGTCGTAGAAGGGCTGGCCGTCCGGGCCGTCGAAGGCGAAAGTCGCCGGGGCCCAGCACCAACTCCCCGAGCGAGCGGTCGGAGAGCTCATGGGTCTGGTCCGGTGGTGAGGCCGAGCAGCTCCGCGGAGCCGGCGGCATCGAGTGCGGCGTGGATGAACCAGGGGGTCAGCAGGGGCAGCACCGCCAGCGCGATGATGGCCATGATGGTCGCGACGAACAGTCCGAAGCGGGCCGCGAGGCCCAGGGTCGGAGTCGCCTGGTTCGTCTGCTCAGCCTTCAGCGAGGACCTGCGCCTGATCGTACCAACCCTGCACGGTCAGCTCGGTCGGTGCCTCCACGCCGAGCGTGAAGGCCGCCTCGGCCACCTTCTCGTGGAACTCCTGCGCATCGCAATCGAGGAGGCCCTGCAAGCCCACGATGCCGGCCTGGGTCAGGATGCGCTGCTCGTCGGGACCGAAGTTGGCGAGGTTGAGCAGGAGCGCCTCGTCGCGCCAGGCGTTGATATCGGTGATGTCCACGCCGATCTGGTCGGCCAGCGTCTGGCGGCGGGTCGGGGTCTCGGAGACCTCCAGGAACAAGCCGGTCGTGAACAATCCCTGGCGCAACAGACGGTCCAGGGCCACCTGCGGGACACGCTGGAGGTTCTCGGTGGGCGGCATCGACTCGGCGGCCTCCTCTGGGTCATGGGCGGAACGGCGCCATGCTAGCAGGGCGCCAGACATGAAGAAGCGGCCCTGCCGACGACGAGCAGGGCCGCTGATGGATATGCGGGCTAGCCGAGGTCGGCCGGGCGCTCGGCCGAGCGTGGCCTCGAGCTGCAGGCTGTCTCCGTCGCGGAGGACGTCGAAGGTGACCAGGTCACCGGGCGCGAAGCGCAGGACCTGGAGATCAAGCGGGTTCGCGTCGTCGACGGGCAGACCGTCGACAGCGGTGATGATGTCGCCCGCCTCGATACCGGCCACGTCGGCGGGGCTACCTGCGACGACAGCCTCCTGACCCTCGCGGATGCCACCGATCAGGGCACCCGTCGTCACCGGCAGCGAGTCCTCGTCGGCGATGTTGGCGTCGATCTCCGTGTAGACCACGCCGACGTATGGCCGCGAGATGGCCTCGCCAGCGGAGGCCTGCTCGATGATGGGCTTGGCCAGGTCGATGGGCAGGGCGAACCCGATGCCGTCGTTGAGCCCGGCCTCAGCGGTGGTGATGCCGATGAGGTCGCCGTCACCGTCGAGGAGTGCACCGCCGGAGTTGCCGGAGTTGATGGCGGCGTCGGTCTGGATGAGGTGGTTGAGCCGGTCACCACCGCGCCGCCGTCGAAGACGCCGATGCTGCGGTCGAGACCGCTGATGATGCCCACGGCGGCACTGCTCGGGAAGCGGCCAAGCGGGTTGCCGATGGAGATGGCCATCTGGCCGACCTTCAGCGTGGACGAGTCACCGAGCGTGACCGCGGGCAGGTCCGTCGCATCGACCTGGACGAAGGCGAAATCGGTCAGCGTGTCCACGCCGGTGACGGTGCCGTCGAGGATCCGTGCCGTCGTCGAGGATGACGGTCACGTCGCGGGCGTTGCCGACGACGTGGCCGTTGGTGATGATCAGGCCGTCAGGGTCGATGATGACGCCCGAGCCGCTGAACCGCCGAAGCCGAACTGCTCCGGCAGCGCGAAGCCCTCGGGCAGCAGGTCCTGCAGCTGGCCGAGACTCTCCGGGCACCTCGAAGTCCTTGGGCAGGTCGGTGCCTTCGGGCAGCTCGATGTCTTCCGGCTGCAAGCCGTCGAGCTGCCCGAAGCTCCCGGCCGGCGTCTGGATGGTCACCACCGCGGGCATCGACCGATCGATGACGTTGATGACGATGTCGTTGTCTCCCTGGGCCGCGAGTGCCGGCCCGGGGCCCGTCAAGGCGAGGCCACTCAGGGAGAGGACACCGGCGAGCGCGACGAGGGCGCGAGGCCGGCGGGCGATGGGGGTATGACGGTGAGGTATTCATGCCAACCTTGTGGTACCACGGCGACCGTGTCGCGGTGCGGCACGGTGGGGCCGAATGACGGCGTAGGAAGAGTGCGCCGTGACGTACCTCCTGTTGTACGCCTCGGGAGGTGAATGCGAGGTTGGCGGAATGTGAAGACTCCCTAGCCTGCGTCACCGAGTCATCATCGACGGGGCGCGGAGGCCGGGGAGTCTGGGTCGCCTGGATGGCGCCGTGGCGCGGTGGCTAGCTCTCGAGGGTGGCGTCGAGGGTGATCTCGACCGAGTCGCTGATGGCCCTGCTGATGGGGCAGCCACCCTTGGCTGCGTTCGCCTTCTCGAGGAAGAGAGCCTCGTCGGCTCCGGGCACCTTCGCGCGCACCGTGATGGCGCTCGAGAGCACCGTCCAACCGGCATCGGTCTTGTCCGCACTGACCACCACCGAGGTATCGATGCGCTCGGCGGGGAAGCCGGCCTTCGCCAGCTCGTTGCTGAAGGCCATCGAATAGCACGAGGCGTGGGCAGCCGCGAGCAGCTCCTCGGGGCTGGTCTTGCCCTCCGAGGCCTCGGTGCGGGCGCGCCAGGTGATCGCCTGGTCGCTGAAGATACCGCTGGAAGTAGCGCTGACCGAGCCACCACCAGAGAGCAGGTCGCCGCTCCAGTTCGCTTCTGCCTGTCGGACCTGGGCCATGTCATCTCCTTGTTGGTTTCGTGAAGTCAAGAGATGCATGTTCGCACGGTCAGCCGTCTTCGGTCAGCACCAGCTCCCAGTAGCGGTCGTTGACGGTCAGTCCGGGTCGCTCGACGCCGAACCCGCCGATGGCTGAAGAGCAGCCCCGTGAGCGAGTCCCGGAGCTCATCGACCGCGGCCACATCCGGCGTGCGCTCGCAGCTGACCTGCGGCGATGGGGTCGAGGTAGCCCACCGCTGCGGACAGGCCCTCAGGATCGAGGCCGAGAGTCTGGCAGGGAGCGGTTCGCAGCTCGTCGTCGAAGGGTCCGCCGCAGGTCCAGGTGAGGTCGTCCTGCGGGTGCGAGCCGACGGCCTCGAAGGCGGTCCACTTGGCGCTGCCGGCGCTGACGAGTCCGGTCATGTCCGACCAGCTCAGCGGGCCGGCGAAAGTCACCACGAAGCCACTCTGGTTGGCACTCGGGATCAGCGTCGCGGCAACGTGCCGGTGGCGCCGTCGCGGGCAGGCCGGGCTGCGGGTCGACACGCGGGTACCCGAGCGTCTCGTAGGTCAGCGTGTAGCGCTCCGCCTGCCACTCGCCGAAGGCGTCGCGCGAGAGCTGCGAGAGCAGCTCGATGTCGCCGCGCCGTCGGTCCCAGGACCAGTCGCAGACGCCTTTGACCCGCTTGCCATGCCAGCGCGAGAACTGCACCAGCGTGGTGTAGGTGCGACCCGGCTTGGGCGGGTAGGCGCCCGCGATCACCTCAGCCTCCTCCCAGCGTCGGTCGCCGTCGTCGTCGTCTCGGTCGAAGGCTGGGTCGGGGAAGTTGGTGGCCCAGTAGCCAGTGGCGCTGAGGCGGCCTTGGCGATCGTTGAGCTCCTGCGTGTAGCGCAGGCCCGAGTCGAGGTAGTTGCGCCAGTCCGCGCGGCCTGTTCGCGGTCCCAGACCACCTCGGTGCGGATCGTGAACGAGTCAGCGGGGACGAGGAGCTGGCTCACCGAGGAGGTCGTGGTCGATTCGCAGGCGTCCAGGTGGCGCCCCCGACGCCGGTCGCGGTGGCCGCAGGCGCGATCACCAGCAGCGAGCCGACCACGGCCAGCAGGACCCGGATGGCCCGCCTCATGCAGCCTCGGCGTCCAGCTCACGGGCGGCGGCCTGCAGCAGCGCCCAGGCACGCTCGATGTGTCGCCGTTCCATGCGCAGGTTGCCGATGGCCAGGCGCAGCACGAAGACCCCGTCGATCTTGGTGTGGGAGAGGAAGATCCGGCCCGAGCCGTTGAGCCGGTTCATGACCGCTTCATTGAGGGCGTCGATGGCCTGCGGCGACCTCCGGCTCCCCTTCCCTGACCGACAAAGCGCTGCGGCCGCATGCGGAAGCAGACGGTGGCGAAGGGCACGGGGAAGAGCACTTCGGCGTCGGGGTCCGCCTCGATCCAGGCCGCCAGCTCGTGGGCCAGGTCGATGTGCTCCTGCACGCGCGCCCGGATGCCCGCGAGGCCGAAGTAGCGGAGCTGCATCCACATCTTGATGCCGCGGGCCTTGCGGCCGAGCTGGGGCACGTACTCGCTGTAGTCGCGGCCGGCGTCCTTGCCGTCGTACGTGCGCAGGTACTCGGGCACCAGGCTGAGCGCAGTCGCGCAGCGTGTCCATCTTGCGCGTGAGCAGGAGCGAGCAGTCGAAGGGCGTGAACATCCACTTGTGGGGGTTGACCACGATCGAGTCCGCGCGCTCCCAACCCGCGAAGTGGCCACGCATCTCGGGGATGAGCGCGGCGGACCCGGCGTAGGCGGCATCGACGTGGAGCCAGAGGCCTTCGGATCCGGTCACGTCGGCGATGTCGGCCACCGGATCGATCGCGGTCGTGCCGGTGGTGCCGATGGTGGCCGCCACGCCTGCAGGCAGCCAACCGGCCGCACGGTCCTCGGCGATGGCGTCGCGCAGCGCGTCGGGCCGCATGGCCAGCTCGCCATCGAGCTCGATGGTCCGCACGCCCTCGCGCCCGATGCCCAGGATCATGGCCGCACGCTCGATCGATGAGTGGGCCTGGCTGGAGGTGTAGATGCGCAGGGGCCGAGCGTCCTTGAGGCCGGCCTGCGAGGCGTTTCCGGTGGCCTGCTGACGGGCACAGGCGAGGCCCGAGAGCGTGCTCATCGAAGCCGTGTCGTTGTACACGCCATCGAAGGCGTCGGGCAGGCCGAAGCCCTGACGCAGCCAGTCCACGGTGATGCCTTCGAGCTCGGTACCGACGGGCGACACGCGCCAGAGGAAGGCGTTGGCGTTGAGGGCCGTGCTGACGAGCTCACCGATGATGCCGATGCCTGAGGCGGTCGAGCCGATGTAGGCGAGGTTGTTGGGACTCTGCCAGTGAGTCACGTTGGGTACGACCTCGGCGACGACATCGCGCATGATCTGCGCCAACGGCTGCGGCTCCTCCGGCGGAGGTCCGCCGAGGCGGACCGTCAGCTCACCCGGCTCGACCTGCGGCAGCACTGCGTAGTCCTCGATACCCTCGAGGTAGTCCGCGACAAGGTCCGCCGTCTCGTGGAGTGCAGCTCGCAGCTCGCTCGTGGGCATGTCACCCGTGGCAGCTCGTTGCGCCTCGTCGAGGCCAGTCCGCTGGTCGCTCATCTCTTGCTTCCTCCCCCGCTTGGCACGTCGGGCGATGGTACTGCGGGCCTGCGGAATCGGCCGCTGCTGGCTTACCCTCATCTTCGTACAAGGAGGTGCGCCAGGGTGCGATGCAGCAGATGTGGTCTGGAAGGTCTGGCTCCCGAAGCCGCGTTCTGTCCTCGGTGCGGGACACCGCTGGGTGGCTCTGCGGGCTTGGGCTCGATGGCGCACCGACGGGCGGCCGCGCTGGCGGCGTTCGAGCATGCGGAACGACGCGGCCGGGGTGCAGTGCCCCAATTGCGGCCGCTACCGCATGCAGGCGGTCCGCATCGATGCGGACGCCACCTTGATCTTCGGCTTCGTCGCCTTCGTGGTCGGCGCATTGGCATTGTTGCTGGTGGTCTTCGGCGGGGACGTGGGGCTCTACTTTGCGAACGCCTCGATCGTGGCGGTCGTGCTCACGCTCGTCGGGGTGGCGCTGCTGCTCCTGGCCCGCTATCGGCGCCGGCCCAAGGCCTTCGAGTGCTTCGCCTGCGGCTACCGCGTCCCGTAGGTTCGGTCGTGGCTGGCTCAGCCCTCGCGACCTCGGCGATGCGCCGGGCGGTCCGCCCACTGACAGGCGGCGCCGGGAACCTCGTCGAGGTCGAACTCGACGCGGTGAGCGAAGCTTGTGACGAGGTCCGCTAGGCTAGTGCTGTGACCGCTCGTCACGGTCGCCGGCAGTGGCAGACCGCGTTCCAGGCCACCTGTGTCGCCAGGATCGGTTCCCCCTCGCCTTGCTGGTTGTCGGCAGTCGAGCGGCCCGGGTTGTGCCGAGATGCGTCCATGACGCCGGGCACACCATTCGCGACCATCGATATCGAACGACGCCCCGACACGGGCGTGAACGCGCATCGAGACATCGACCGAAGGAGCGCCACATGACCAAGCACACTGCTGGCAAGTACGGACGGACCATCGGGCAGAAGGAGCGCAAGGCCGGTTGGCCACAGACTGCCACCGCCTGGTGTTACCTCTGCAACGGCACCCACCGCTGGGCCGAAGGTTGTGTCAACGATGGTGGCCACCCGGCCTTCTCACAGCGCAGCGAACCTGCGTCCGCCCGTGCCTCGGCCACGATGAGCCCCGGCGCCACCGCCGGAGCGTAGGAAGAGGCCCTTCCCTCGCGGGCCGGGCCTGTTCCAATCTTGCAGGGCGTGGGGCTTAGGTGGTGTAGGGACAAGCGACCCAGTCGGGGTCCGCGACAGATTGCAGTACCGCCGTCTGCCGTACCCGTACGGGCACATGCCGCCGAAGACCGCACGGCTGGCGAGCGACCGGATGGGCGCGATCCTCGCGGGTTAGGCCCATCGTGAAGTGGTACGCAGGTGGTACGCCACCCATGAGAAAGGCCCTCGGAGTCGCCTCCGAGGGCCGTTTCACGCTCAGGAGTTGGTCGGGGCGACTGGATTTGAACCAGCGACCTCTTGACCCCCAGTCAAGTGCGCTACCATGCTGCGCCACGCCCCGACGGCTCACGCATACTAGCGCACCTCGAGCGACCGGGCGGCGGCCGTTCTATCGGCGGCCGTTCTATCGGCGCCAGGCAGGTGCCGGCGTGCGAACGTTGGCCGCGTTGATTTGGAAGAGGGCGGCCTGCGTGTGTGGGTGCATCCGTGGTGCGCCCATACGCACCACCGGCGCGGCCACCGGCCAGGCCACGGGACGCGGAGCGTGAACCGGCGGTCGCGGCATCCGGATCGCCGGGGGTGGCCCTGGCTGCGACCGGGCCAGCGCCGATGTGGCCACGTGAGCGGGTGCGGCCGGAGCCTGGCGAGGAGCGACCCCCTGTGCCGAGGCCGGACGGGTCACCGCAGCGGGCGCGACGCGCTCGGGTGTCGGCCCCGCGATCGACTGCCGTGGAGTCGCGGGACGCGAGGCAGGCGGCTGCTGGTCACTTGGGCGCGGCTTGACCGACACGCCGGCCGCGGCCGCGATGGCCTTGGCCTGCTGGCTCCGGGCCGAGCGCTGATCCTGCAGCTCGCGCTGCTTGCGCCGGGCGGGGTCCGCGGGGACTGCCGGAACGACATGCATGCCGCTCGGTGTCGGTGAGGCGGCAGGCACGGGCGCGTCCTCGAGAGAGTCGAGCCAGCCGGCTCGCCTGGCGGCCGTCAGCACATACGCCAGCGCTCCGATGCCCAGGGTCGCGATCATGACGGCGACACCCAAGGCGAAGCCGCCCACCGAAGCATCGCGAACCGTGCTCTGGACGAGCAGGCCGAGGAGCAGGACAGCGGCCATCACGAGCCCCGTCGCTGTCAGCGCGAGGAGCCACAAGGTGGCCTCTGGTTCGGCCGCCGTGCGTACGTCGTTGGCCTCGATCGACGGGTTCGTCGGTTGAGCCTGGAGAAGGTCAGGGGTGAGACTCGCCTGGGCCACGATCATCGTCCCTCGCATACGGAGCTCCGATTACCTTCCCAAACGCCGCGGCCATGGCCCATAGCCGACTCGTACGGAACCAGACCACACCACAGCTGCGTGGACCACACCGAGCGCGATGCGTGCCGATCCGTGGCTACTGGTCGTAGCGCTCGGCGGTGGCCTCGCCGGCCTTGGCGCCCACCAGCACTTTACTCAACCCGGCCACCTCGATACCGCGTCGCTGGTAGTGGCGGACGATCTGCGGAAGGGCCCGGGCGGTGGCCCCCTGTGCGCAGTGCATGAGGATGATCGAGCCGGGCGCCCTACCGGTCGCGGCCCGGATGATGCTCTTGCGCTTGGCTCCGGGTTTCCAGTCTCCGGTATCCACGCTCCAGAGCACGACCTGGTCGTAGCCCAGTCCCTTGGCGATCTGTCCCACGCGCTGGTCGTAGGCGCCGTATGGCGGCCGTAGTACCTTGAGCATCGGGCGTCCGAGCAACGATTCGTGGACGTACTCGTTGCTCCTGATCTGGTTGATGACGACCGAGTCCGGCGCCTCCTCGAGGTTTCGGTGTGACCGGGTGTGGTTGGCGACCTCCATGCCCTCGAGGATGCGCCGCCAGCGGTTGGGCTGCTGCTGGAGCCACTGGCCGTTGATGAAGAACGTGCCCACGGCGCCATACTCCCGCAGGGTGCTGGCGATGCTGGCGCAGGCCTCGACGTTGTAGCCATCATCGAACGTGAGCGCGACCGCGCCGCTCGAGGCCGGTCCCTTGCGCACGAGCTTCGGTGTCGGCAGCGACTTCGACAGCTGCGACTCCGTCTCCAGGGTGAGCGCCTCGATACCGCGCTGCCACTCCTGCAGTGGCCAAGCGAAGGCCTCGTCTCCGGACCGTCGTTGCGCAAAGACAGTCGTGCCCAGGCCGGCCACCAGCGATGTGGCCAGCGCGACCGCGAGCAGGCTCGAGCGCATCAGTCCTCTCCGGTCAGCTCATCCTTGGACGACCGAGCGAGCAGGTCGACGACCGAAGCCCGGACGTCCTTGCCTTGGTAGAGCACAGCGTAGACCTGCTCCGCAATAGGCATCTCCACGTGATGCTGTCGAGCGAGCGCGACCGCAGCCTCGACGGTGTAGGCACCCTCGGCGACGCCGGGTAGCGTGCCTTCGATCTCCGTCCACCCGCGGCCCGAAGCCAGCTCGACGCCGAGTCGGTGGTTGCGCGAGAGGGCCGAGGTCGAGGTGGCGAGGATATCGCCGATGCCGGCGAGGCCAGCGAAGGTCATCGGGTTGGCGCCCATGGCCACACCCAGGCGGGTCATCTCCGCGAGCCCGCGCGTGGTGATGGCGGCCTTGGCGTTGTCCCCTGCTCCGAGCTCCTCGACGGCCCCGGCCACGATGGCCACGATGTTCTTGAGCGCGCCCGCGAGCTCCACACCCACGACATCCCGATTGCGGTAGAGGCGGAACGTGGGTCCGCCGAGGATGTCCACCACACGCCGGCTGACCTCGTCGTCGGCCGCGCCGACCACGGCGCCGGCCGGCAGTCCGCGTGAGATCTCGAGTGCGAGATTGGGTCCCGAGAGGGCGGCCACGCGGTCGGCCGCCGCAGGTACCTCGGCCGTGATGACCTCGGTCATGCGCAGCAGCGAGCGGGCCTCGATGCCCTTGGCTACCGACAGCACGACGGCCGACTCCGGGATCGAGGCCCCGATCGAGGCCGACGGTCGATCGCATCGCTCGCGACGGAACGGCCAGGATCACCAATTCGGTGGCGGATGTCAGAGCCCGGGGATCGGCCGTTACCGAAACGCGCACATCGAGCGGCACGCCGGGCAGGTAGTGCCTGTTCTCGCGGTCCGCCCGGAGCGTGGCGGCGTGGGCCTCGTCCCGGGCCAGCAAGCGTGACCGGCGCCGCCCTGGAGAGCAGCGTGGCCAGCGTCGTGCCCCAGGCGCCCGCACCGACGACCGCGAGCGCCGGTCCCCCGGCCACCATCAGCCGCCCTTGCGCTTCGACTTCCCGGCGGGACGGCCCTTCGGCGCCCTGGCGCCGGCCTTCGCCTTGGCCCCGGCCCTTGCCTTGGCCTTGCGCCGGCGCGGTTCGAGCTCCACCTTGGAGCGCTCCCGGAAGATGAGGCGCAGGGGCGTGCCCTCGAAGTCGAAGGCCTCGCGGATGCGGTTCTCGAGGAACCGCCGGTAGCTGAAGTGGACGGACTTGGCGTCGGCGGCGAAGAGCACGAAGGTGGGCGGCTCGATCGTGGCCTGCGTGGCGTAGTAGAACTTGGGCCGGCGACCCTTGACCGCTGGCGGCTGGTGTCGGGCGACCGCGTCGGAGAGCACCCGGTTCAGGCGGGAGGTGGGGATGCGGCGGCGGCGCTCCGCAGCGATGGCCAGCGCATCATCGAGCACGCGGCCCGCGCGCTGGCCGGTCTTGGCGCTGATGGCCACGACCGGGGCGAAGTGCAGGAAGGGCGCCTGCTGGCGGATGCGCGCGATGTATTCCTCGAAGGTCTTGTCGTCCTTCTCCACGAGGTCCCACTTGTTGATGGCGAGGACCAGTCCCACGCCCTCGTCCACGACGTAGCCCGCCACATGCGCGTCCTGTGAGGTCAGCCCGTCCTGGGCATCGAGCACCAGCACGCAGACGTCGGCGCGGCCGAGGGCCTTGAGTGCCCGCAGTGCCGAGTAGCGCTCGGCTGCCGGTCCCGAGGCGACCTTGCCACGACGGCGGAGGCCGGCGGTGTCGACGAGGCGCAGCTCGCGCCCCTCCCACACGAGCGTGGTGTCGATGGCATCGCGGGTGGTGCCGGCGATGTCGCTGACGATCGCGCGTTCCTCGCCCAGCAGCTGGTTGAGCAGCGACGACTTGCCCACGTTGGGCCGGCCCACGATCGCGATCCGCGGGATGGGAGCCTCCGCGTCGAACCATGCCGGTCCGGCGTCCTCGCTGCCGTCGCTTCCTCGCTGCCGCCGCTTTCCTCGCTCCCCTCCACTTCGTCGGGGATGATGCCCGCGTCGATCGAGGCTGCCAGCTCGTCCGCCTCGGTCTCGCGGCGCTTGCGCTCCAGCTCGTCGAACGACTCCTGCGGCAAGGCCTCGACGATGGCGTCGAGCAGGTCCCCCTGAACCGCGACCGTGCAGGGCCGAGACCGCGTACCAATCGTCCCAGCCGAGGTGCAGGAACTCGAGCCCCTGGAGCTCGAGCCTCTCGTTGTCGGCCTTGTTGATGGCCAGGATCACGGGCGTCTGGGCTCGACGCAAGGTATCTGCGACCTCCTGGTCTCCCGGAGTCTCGCCGGTGGCGGCATCGACGACGAAGACGATGACGTCCGCCTCCTCGATGGCCAGCCGGGCCTGGTCCTGGACGCGCTCCTCGATGGCGTCTCCGGGATCGATCTCCATGCCGCCGGTGTCGATGATCACGTAGCGCCGGCCATTCCATTCGGCCACGCCGTAGAGACGGTCACGGGTGGTGCGGGCGCGGTCTTCGACGATGGCCACACGCTCCCCCACGACGCGGTTGAAGAGTGTTGACTTGCCGACGTTGGGTCGGCCGACGACCGCGACCACCGGCAGGCCCGCGGCGGACGTGTCGCGGTCGAGGCTGCGGGGGCGACGGCGGGTGCGGCGGGTGGGCACGGGCTAGGCGGCGCTGAGCGAGGTCGTGCGGTAGGGAGCCTCAGCCACGTCGGTGACGGCGCGGTGTGCGAGCTCCTGGGCCTGAGCCTGCGTCTGTGCATCGCCGGCCAGCTCGTAGATGCGTGCGGCCACAGCTTCCAGATCTTCGATGGGCGTGGAGGTGCCGCCGGTGACGCCGACCAGCCGGTGGCCGTCGAACAGGGTCGCGTCGTCGAGGTCACGGGCATGCTCGATCTGCACGGCCGGCTTGCCCACGATGCCCACGAGGCGCGTCAGCTCCTTGGTGTTGGCGCTGTTGCGGCCGCCGACCACGACCACGAGGTCCACGGCCTGCGCGAGGTCGGTCGTGTCCTGCTGGCGGCGGATGGTCACGGGGCAGACGGTGTTGACGATCTTGAGCTCGTGCGCGCGGGTGGTCAGATAGCCCGCCAGCTTCTCGAACTTCCATGGCGGCTGCGTCGACTGGGTCAGCAGCGCCATCCGCTTCTTGCGCGGGATAGTCCACCCAGTCCTCCTCCTCATCGACGAGGATCGCATCCGGCGCGTAGCCCAGCAGGCCCACGACCTCGGGATGGTTGGGTGTGCCGAGGAGCACGATGGTGTAGCCCTCCTCGACGAGCGCGGCGAGCTCCTTCTGCTCCTGGGTCACCCAGCTGCAGGTGCCGTCGATGACGTCGAGGCCCCTGCCCTCCGCTCGGTCCATGACCTCCGGCGTCACGCCGTGGGCGCGGATGACGACCGCTGCGCCCTCCTGCACGTCGTCGAGCTCGTTGACCGGGATGATGCCCTGGTCGCGCAGCTGGGCGTTCACGCCCTCGTTGTGCACGACCTGGCCGAGCGTGTGCGTGGTCTTGCCCTCCGACCGCGCTGATGCGCGCAGCGTCGATGGCTTCACGCACGCCATAGCAGAAGCCGGTGCGGCGGGCGATGCGAACTTCGGAAACGGTACCCATGGGACGACAAGTATCGCATCGGAGCTACTACTTGGCCTGAGACGAGGCCCCGAGTCGCTATTCCTCGGTCCAGGGCTCCCACGCTCCGCGGTGGCGCGGCTCCACGAGCGCGGCGATGCGACGCATCAGCTCGACGTCCGCAGCAGCGAGCGCCGCACGGCGATCGCTGCCCTCGGGCAGGCTCAGCTGGAACGGCCGGCCGACCCGCAGGATGATGCGACTGCCGATCCTGGGCAGCAGCTGCTCGCGACCGATGAGCATGTCGGTGCCGCTGATGCCGACCGGCAGGACCGGCGTGCCGGTGCGGGTGGCCAGCAGCGAGACGCCGGGCTTGGGCTCCGAGAGGACGCCGTCGAAGGAGCGCGTGCCCTCGGGCAGGATGGCCACCACGCCGCCCTTGTCGAGGATGCCCTTGGCCACGCGATAGGCGCCGATGTCGCTGCCGCCGGCCTTCACTGGCTCCGCCCCGAGCGAGCGGATGAGCAGCCCCAGCGGACCCGTTGAACAGGACGTCCTTGGCCAGGAACGTGGGCCGACGACCGAGCGCCGGGCTCAACCAGCCGCCGATGAACGGCGGATCGGCGTTGCTCAAGTGGTTGGCGGCGACGATCAGCGGGCCTTCGGTGGGCAGGTCCTCGAGTCCTTCGACGCGCACGCGTGCGATCGCGCCCAGGCCGAAGCGGCACAGGCCGGCGATGAACGTGGGGTATGACCGTCATGGCCTGGAAGTCGCTCATCCGATCGTCGTCCCTCGCTGCGGTCTCCCTGATGACCCGGACGACCTCCGCCACGGTCTCGGCGAAGTGCGCGTCCGTCCGAGTCACGATGACAGCATCATCGGCGACCCGCAGCGGCGCCGTCGCCCGCGTGCTGTCGAGGTGATCGCGCCGGCGCAGGTCGGCCAGGATCTGCTGGCCTTCGGCCGAATTCGAGCGTGTAGCCACGCTGGTCGGCACGCCGGCGGGCGCGTTCCTCGGCCGAGACCTCGAGCCACAGCTTGAGTTCCGCGTCCGGCAGCACGATCGTGCCGATGTCGCGACCCGCGAGGATGACGTCGCCGCCGGCGGCAGCCTCCCGCTGCCGCTCGAGCAGCGCCGCGCGCACGCGGGGCTGGGCGGAGACGGCGCTGACGTTGCGATCGACCGCTGGGCACGTGGAGTCGGTCGGTCACGTCTTCACCCGCGAGCCGGCATGCGTCCGGAAGGTGCCCTGCCTCATCGGCCACCAGCTCGCAGCTCCGGCACGACCGCCACCAGCGCGGCCTCGTCGGCAGGATCGATGCCGCGCAGCGACTGCCGCGAGCGTGATGGCGCGATAGACCACGCCGGTGTCCAGGAAGCGGAACCCGAGCTCCGCTGCGGCGGCGGCACCGACCGAGGATCTTGCCGCTGGAGCCCGGCCCATCGAGGGCGACACGCATGCCGCTTCATCGTCCGGCTGCGCGTGGTGGCCAGGCGCTCGCGCTCGGCCGCGGTCAGCTGCGCGCACGGCCCCGGGCTCGAGATCGTCGAGGCGAAGGGTGCCGATGCGCACGCGTACCAGCCGTTCCACCGGCCGCCCGACCGCCGCGAACATGCGCCGCAGCTGCCGCTTCCAGCCCTGGGTCAGCACCGCCCGGTACCAGGTCAGCGGCGGCCTTCGGTCCTGCGGGCGACGTGAGGCGCGCGGCCTCCACGCGGTCGCCTGGCGCAGGCTCACCAGCGTCGCGCAGCCCCTCGTCGAGCTCGATGCCCTCGAGTCAGCGCCTGGCCCTGGTCCTCGTCGATGAAGCGGCGCAGCCCGACCGCGTACTCGCGCTCCACGCCATAGCGTGGGTGCAGCAGGTTCTGGGTCCAGTCACCGTCGTCGGTGAGCAGGATGAGCCCCTCGGAGTCCTTGTCGAGGCGGCCGACCGGGTACAGCCGCGCACCCGCGCGCACCAGCTCGTCGGGCAGCAGGTCGAGCACGGTGGTCTCGGCATGAGCGATCGCTGACGGTGCTGGTCACACCGGCCGGCTTGTGCATCACCAGGTAGGTCCGTCGGCCAGCAGGCACGACCGGGCGGCCATCGACCGCGAGCGCGTCCACGGCCGGGTCCACGCGCTGGCCGGTCACGGCCGCGACGCCGTTGACGGTCACGCGCCCTTCGGCCACGAGGGCGTCGGCCGCCACGTCGGGAGGCCACGCCGGCATCGGCCAGCGCTTTCTGCACGCGGACGGGATCAGGCATCCGGGTCGGGCGTGCTCTTCGAGCTCGGACCGCCCCGGCCCCGTCGTCCCGGTCGGCGTCGCCTGCTGTCATCGGCCCGCTCGTCCGGGCCGACTCGTCGGTGTCCGCCACGGCGGCGGCCGCACCCTCGGACCTGGCGTCCTCCTCGGCCTGGGCCAGCTGGGCGGCGATCTCTGCCTCGAGCGGCGGCAGGTCGTCGAGCGAGGTCAGCCCGAAGCGCTCCATGAACTCCATGCTGGTGCCGTAGAGGATGGGCCGGCCCGGTGTCTCCGCTCGCCCCTGCTCGAGATGAGGCGGCGGTGCAGCAGAGCCGCGCACGACGTGGCCGGAGTCGACGCCGCGGATGCGCTCGATGACGCCGCGAGTGACGGGCTGGCGGTAGGCGATGATGGCCAGCGTCTCGAGCGCGGCCGGCGAGAGGCGCACCACGTCGGCACCGAGGTAGCGGGCGATGAGTGCGCCGCTCTCGGGCGAGGTACCGAGCATCACGCGATCGCCCTGGCTCACAGCCGGATGCCGCGCTCGCGCAGCTGGACCTCGAGGTCGCCGAGCTTCTCGTCGACCTCCTCGGCCGAGAGCCGGGCGACGGTCCGCAGCTCCGAGCGCGACAGCGGCCGCTCGGCCACGAACAGCAGGGCCTCGAGATCGGCCACCGAGGCGCCGCCACTGTCATCGCGCGTCGGACTCAGGCGCCTCGACAGCTCGGGCGTGATCTCCACGTCGAGCGCGGCGACCTGCTCGTCGTCTCACCGGTCCGGGGCCCACCGGTACGACCTCGGGCTCGGTCATGCCGGTGCCAACGGAGCGACAGACGATCGGGCCGAACGGCTCGTCCTGCTCCACCGACAGCTCACGGCCCTTGACCAGCTCGAGCATGGCCAGGAACGTGATGGCGACCACGACCCTGTCGGTGAGGTCCTCGAGGAGGTCCTGGAGCACGACCACCGGCGTGTCGCTGAGGGCGGCCCGGATGATGGCCGCGCGCTCATCGAGCGTGATGAGGCGCGGGACGACGTCCGGCGGTGGCGGAGGTCGGCGGCACCTGGTGCAGCGCGCGCACCAGCGCCTCGCCAGCACCGCCGGATCGAGTGGCGGCCCTTCGTCCGGTCGGGAGCCGGCCTTGGCCGAGGCGACCGCAGCGATGGGCTCTCGGCGGAAGACCTCCCAGCTACTCTCGAGTCGGCCCTTCAGGTCGCGACCGGCATCACGGTACAGGCGGTACAGGACGAGCCGCTCGCGCAGGGCCGCCTCGGGGTCGGGCCCTTCCTCCACGGGGATGGCCACCACCGGTGGGCGCGGCAGGATGGCACGGCTCTTGATGAGGATGAGCTGGCTGGCGACCGTGACGAACGAGCTGATGTGCGACATCTGCTCCTCGTCGAGTCCGGCCAGGGCCTCGAGGTAGGCACCCGCGAGGTCGCCGAGCGGCACGTCGAGGATGTCCAGCTCGCGCTGCTCGATGAGGCCCAGCAGCAGGCCCAGCGGTCCGTCGTAGCCCTCGACCGCGACGTGGGCGGCACGATCGGGATGGTCGCCTGTCGGTGAAGCGGACGCTGGTGTCGCCACGCACGCGGTTGGCGCAGTGGCGGCAGGACCGCGACACCGACCTCGCGCGCCGGCGGCCGGGGTGGTCGCCGGCGGGGCTGCGCGATCATGGTCAGTCATCGGCGTCTCTCTCCACGGTGGCCCTCAGGATGCCTCATCGGCCAGCTGCAGCGCCACTCCCGCGGTCGGGATCGACGGGATCGGCCTGGTGGCGGATGAGCTCGGCCGTGCGCTCGCTGCAGCCGGCCTCGAGCGCGAGGCGGGCCGAATCGTCGGGCATGGTGGCGCAGCCGCTCGAACGCGATGCCGAACCCGGGCAGCCGGGCGAGGGCGCGAGTCACGCCGTCACCGTAGCGCTCCCCGAGTGACCATGCGACGCGATGCGGCAGGCGCACGGCGGGCCCTTGGAGCAGTCGTGGAGCAGCGCCGCGGCCAGCAGCTCCGGGTCGTCGTGGCCGTCGGCGCGCAGGGCGGCCACCACGTCGAGCCCATGACGCTGGTCGGCACGGTGCATCGAGTCGAAGAGGCGCAGCTGCGGCCCGGTCAGCCAGCCTTCGAGCTCGCCGCGCTCGTCGGCGCCCACCCGTCCGAAGACGTGACGGACGCGCCTGGCGCACCTTGGTCGCCCACCAGCTCACGTCAGATGCCCAGCAGGAAGTCGCGACGATGCCGTAGATGGCCGGCCCAGGACGACCCCCCGCTCGACCAGATGACGATGATGAAGCCGAAGAAGAGCATGGGGATGACGTTGGCGTACTGGATCTCCAGCTCGTCGAGCTGGCGCGCGATGTCTGGTGGGCACGATGCCCTTGAGCACGCTCCAGCCATCGAGCGGCGGGATGGGCACGAGGTTGAAGATGAAGAGCAGGACGTTGAGGGTCAGCAGCATCACGCCCGACCTCCAGAAGCATGTCCGCCGAGCGGCGTTGTCGTGACGTAACCCACCGGTCGCGGTGTTCGTACACCACCAGCCGCATGGGCAAGGCCACGATCACCGCGATGACGAGGTTGCTGGCCGGGCCCGGCGAAGGCCACCAGGGCGTGGCCCTGGCGCCCGTGGCGCATGTTGATGGGTTGACCGGCGTCGGCTTGGCGCAGCCGAAGAGCAGGCCGAAGACACCGAAGCACTGACACCGCGGTGACGACCGAGGATGAGGCCACCGATCTGGTCGAAGTGCGCGCGCGGGTCGAGGGTACACGCGCCCATCCAGCGGGCCGTGTTGTCCCCCAGTCTTCATGGCCGTCCAGGCGTGCAGCGCCTCGTGGACCGGGAAGCCGACGAGCAGCATCGTGGCCACCACGATGAAGGCGGAGAAGAGGGCCTGAAGGGTGTCCTGGTCCATCAGGCGTCAGCTCGGTCGATCACAGGCGCGAGAGCAATTCGGACTTCTTGGCCTCGTACTCCTCGGCGGTGATGGTGCCGGCGTCACGCAGCTTGGCCAGCTCACCGAGGACGGCGGTGATCTCGTCGGGTGTGTCGGCGCGGGTCGGATCCTCGCCACCGGAGACGTCGATACGAGCGGATGGAACTGTGCGGCGTCGGAGCTGCCGGAGCCGGTTCCGGTGACCGCCGCGAGGCGTTGTAGTCCTCGCCGTCGCCGCCGTGGCTCTGGAGCTCATGCTTGGCGGTCATCATGGCCTTCTTGAACTCCTTGGCGTGGTGGAGCCGGTTGAGCATGTCAGCGCCCTGGATGGGCGCGGCGGTGAGGACCTCGAGGCGGCCGTAGTCGAGCAGGCGGCCGAGCCAGCTGATCTCCAGCTGGGCGTCGTTGATCTTCTCCAGTGAGCTGTCCGAGGCCGACTTGTTGATGACGCCCCAGGCCAGCACGAGCCGGTAGTTGGTGACGATGAACTCCTGCGTGCGCCACCACCACCAGCGGACCGCGACGACGGCGATGCCCAGCAGCAGGGTGATGAGCGTGGCGGCCATGCCGATGGAGCCGAAGAGCGTGTCGTCGCCGAAGAGGTCGCGGCCGAAGATCTCGTCGGGCACGATGACGCGGGCGATGATGAGCACGATCGTGACGGCCCACAGGATGATGGCCGGCCAGCTGTCGAGGACCAGCGCGATCGGATGCTGGCGCTCTCGCCGAAGCACCCGTTCATCAGGCGTCAGCAGCGATTCGGCGTAGGTGCCCATCTCGCTTCGTCTCCTTCCTCGTCAGGCGCGCGGGTGGGCCCGTGCGTAGACCTGGCGGATGCGTTCTCCGGTGATGTGCGTGTACAGCTGGGTCGTGGTGATGCTGGCGTGTCCCAGGAGCTCCTGCACCACGCGCAGGTCCGCCCCGCCCTCGAGCAGGTGCGTAGCGAAACTATGCCGCAACGTGTGCGGTGTGACACGGCCGGACAGCCCGGCCCTCGTGGCGGCGCCTCGCAGCACGCGCCAGGCGGACATGCGGTCGAGGCGCCGGCCGCGCACCGAGGTGAACAGCGGCTCCGCGCCCGAGCTGGGCTGGGTCGACCTCGTCGCGGAGCAGCGTCACGCTCAGCGAGGTAGGCCTCGATGGCCTCGCGGGCGAGGTCGCCGACGGGCACCAGCCGCTCCTTGTCGCCCTTGCCGATGACGCGCACGAAACCGCCAGCGTAGAGGTCCTCGCGGTCGAGGCCGGTCGCCTCGCTGACGCGCAAGCCAGCCGCGTAGAGCAGCTCGAGGAAGGCGCGGTCGCGCAGGGCCAGGAGGCCCTCCCCGTCGGTGGCCTCGAGCAGTCCTGCGACCTCGTGCCTGGTCGAGCGTGTCGGGCAGGCGCTGCATCTGGCGCGGCAAGTCGATGAGCGCAGCGATGTCGGCCTCGATGAGCTCCTCCGCGTAGCAGAAGCGGTAGAAGGCGCGGATCGAGGCGGCCTTGCGGCGCAGGCTGGTGGGCCGCAGCACCCGCGGCGGCCGGGTCATGGCCCCGAGGTAGCTCGCGGGCCGGTTCGGGCGAGGTGGCCCAGGACCTCGATGTCCGGGCGCGTCGCGGCCGAACATGCGCAGGTCGCTGTCGTAGGCGCGGATGGTGGCCGCTGCGAGGCCGCGCTCGACGCGCAGGTAGTCGGCGTAGGCCTCGATGGCGACGACGAAGTCAGTGCGGCGCCTCGATCGCGGGGCCCTCGGTCGCGTGGGCGGGCATCGTCAGTCGGGCAGCAGCGTGGCCTTCTGGCGCAGCAGGTCCCAGAACGGCAGTGCCCCTCGAGGCTGGATGAAGGTGATGGGCTTCGCTCACGAGCGAGCGACCTCGACCCGGTCTGCCGACCTCGAGCGGTACGTCGATACGCCCGTCGATGCTGAGCAGGCAGTCGTAGGCGGCCTCGACGGTGACCGTCACCGCGTGCTGCGGGCCGACCACGCTCGAGCGCAGCGGCGTCAGGTAGGCGGCGATGGGCGTGACCACGAGGTTGCGGCTGGTGGGCTCGATGATGGGACCGCCGGCGCTGAAGCTGTAGCCGGTCGAGCCGGTGGGCGAGGCCACGACCACGCCATCGCAGGTGTAGGTGGCCACGCGGGAGTCACCCACGTCGACCATCAGGCGCATGGCCTGTACCCGTCCGCCCCGGACGACGGCAGCTTCGTTGAGCGCGAGGTAGACGGTCTCGTCGTCTTGGCCGTCCGCGCGTCGCACGCGGACCCGCAGCATGAGCCGCGGCTCCAGCTCGTAGTCGCCGGCCAGCAGCTGACCAAGCACGTCCTCGAGTGCGTTGTTCTCGACCTTGGAGAGGAAGCCGACCTTGCCCACGTTCACGCCCAGGATGGGCACGTCCACGTCGGCCACGACCTGCGCTGCTCGCAGGAAGGTGCCGTCCCCGCCGAGCACGACGAGGGCCTCGGTGGCGGCCAGCAGGGCGGGGTCCTCCGGGACCTGGTCGGAAGGCAGCGCCCAGGCCTCGAGATCGTGGTCCGAGCACCAGGCCAGGCCGTGCTCGCGCAGCTGGAGCGCGTCGTCCGAAGTGGGGTTGAAGGCGAAGCCGATCCGTTTCATGCCGCGGGTCCGCCAGGATCGGTCGGCACGCGCAGGTGCAGGAAGAACTCGTGGTTGCCCGATGGTCCGACCAGCACCGATTCGGACTCGGCCACGATCTCGAGTCCCAGCTGCAGGGCCCGGTCGCGGACCCGCGCCACCGCCTCGGCGCGAGCGGCAGGGTCGCGGACGACGCCCTTGGGCACCTGCGCGGGGCTGAGCTCGAACTGTGGTTTCACCATGGGCAGGATGTCACCACCGGGCGTGGCGTGTGCGGCCATGCCGCGCAGCAGGCGGGTGAGGGAGATGAAGGAGACGTCCGCGACGACGAGGCTCGCGCGTTCAGGCAGTTCGAGGGCGTCCTCCGCGTCTGGGTCCAGCCGGGCGGCGTGGGTGCGCTCCATGCTCACCACGCGCGCATCCTGCCGCAGCGATTCCGCCAGCTGACCTCTGCCCACGTCGAGAGCATAGACACGCGTCGCGCCGCGCTGCAACAGACAGTCGGTGAAGCCGCCGGTGGAGGCGCCGACGTCGAGGCAGATGCGTCCGGCCGGATCCACGCCGAAGGCATCGAGCGCGCCGGCCAGCTTCTCCCCTCCTCGTGAGACGTAACGCGGTGTGGCGTCCAACTCGATCTCGATGTCGGCCGCGACCTGCTCGCCAGGACGGCGATCTCGGCGGGCGGCATCACCGTGGCCGACGCGGACCTGGCCCGCGAGCAGCACCGCTTGTGCCTGGCTGCGCGAAGCGACGAGGCCCCGCTCGAAGAGCAGCTGGTCGAGACGAGCCTTGCGAGCCTTGGTCGTGCTCAGGCGCTCAGGCCTCGACGGCCACGCCGGCCGGGGTCAGGCCGTGGGCCGCGATGGCTTCCTCGATCTGCTGCTTCACGCCGGGCGTGTCGATGCGCACCAGGCGGCGAAGGTCGGTGACCGAGCCGTGGTCGACGAACTTGCCGTCAGGCAGACCGATGCGCTTGACCGGCGCACGTGTCCCGGCCGCATCGGCGTCGGCGAGGACCTCCAGCACCGCGGCTCCGAAGCCGCCGGGCAACACGCTCTCCTCGAGCGTCACGATGAGCTGCGCTGCCCGCGTCTGCTCGAGGATGAGCTCGCGGTCGATGGGGCGGGCGAAGCGGGCATCGACGACGCCCACCGACCAGCCGGCAGCCTCCAGCTCGTCGGCCGCCGCGAGTCCGCGCTCGATGATGGGTCCAAGGCCGATGATCACGATGTCCCTGCCCTCCCGCAGGATCTCGCCGCGGCCGACCTCGATGAGCTGTGGCTCGACCGGTTCGAGGTCGAAGCCGGCATCGCGCGGGTACTGCAGGGCGAACGGGTGTTCCTGGCCGAAGGCCGTGCGCAGCAGGCTGCGCAGCTGCTGCTCGTCACGCGGTGCGGCCAGGACGAGGTTGGGCAGCTGGCGCAGCGCGGAGAGCATGAACATGCCCTGGTGGCTGGTGCCGTCCTCACCCACCAGCCCGGCCCGGTCGATGCCGATGACCACGGCAGCGTCGTTCTGGCAGACGTCGTGCACGACCTGGTCGAAGGCACGCTGCAGGAACGTCGAGTAGAGCGCCACGAACGGTCGCTGGCCGGCGAGGGCCAGGCCGGCCGCCATGGTCATGGCGTGCTGCTCGGCGATGCCGACATCGAAGGTGCGCGAGGGGAAGCGCTGGCCGAACGCGGCCACGCCGGTGCCGGTGGGCATACCCGCGGTGATGGCCACCACGCGCTCGTCGTCCTCGGCGATGCGGACGAGCTCCTCGGACATGACCGCGGTGTAGTTGGGCACCTTGTGCTGTGCCCGCTCGTCGGCCGGAGGCGCCGCGTCGCCATCGGGGGGCGTGGCGCCGTTGGTGGCCACAGCAAGGTGCGACTGATCGGGCATCGGCGGCAACGCCGCGCCGTGGAAGCCGACCTTGTCTGCCTCTGCCGGCCGGTAGCCATAGCCCTTGCGCGTGCGGACGTGCACGATGATCGGGGCCTCCTCCTCGAGGAGAGCCTTGCGGATGACGCGGTCGAGGGCCACCAGGTCGTGACCGGGCACGGGGCCCACGTAGGTCACGCCCAGGTCCTCGAAGAGCCGTCCCGGCTGGCTCAGGTCGACGACCGCGTGGCGGAGGCGGCGAGACCACTCCAGCAGGAACGGACCGATGCGCGGGATCCGCGCGATGTCGCTGTCGAAGCGTCGCCGCGAGCGTCGCCACTTGCGGGAGAGCTTGATGCGCGAGAGGTACTGGCTGACCGCGCCCACGGACGGGCTGATGCTCATCTCGTTGTCGTTGAGCAGGATGAGCATGCGCGTCTTGCGATGGCCGATGTCGTTGAGCGCCTCGAGTGAGAGGCCGCTCATGAGCGCCGCATCGCCGACGACCACCGCGATGTGCTCGTCGCTGCCGCGGACGTCGCGAGCCAGCGCGAGGCCCTCCCCGATGGAGATGCCGGTGCCGGCGTGTCCGCCGTCCATCACGTCGTGCTCGCTCTCCGAGCGACGCGGGAAGCCGCCGATGCCGCCGAGCTGGCGCAGGGTGTCGAAGCGGTCCAGGCGGCCCGTGAGCAGCTTGTGGGCATAGGCCTGGTGGCCGGTGTCCCAGACGATACGGTCCGTGGGGCTCGAGAGGACACGGTGGAGCGCGACCGTCAGCTCGACGACGCCGAGCGAGCTGCCCAGATGGCCACCGGTGGTGGCGACCGTTTCGATGATCTCGCTGCGGATCTCAGAGCAGAGCGCGCGCGCCTCGGCATGACTGATGTCCTTGAGGTCCTCGGGCCCGCGGATGTCGTGGAGTGCGACCACGGCTACAGCTCCTCGCCGTCTTCGGGCCGCAGGTCCATGATCCGTGGAGCACCGCCTCCGGCACCATCCACCAGGCGTTGGACGCGCAGCTCGGCCGAGTCGAGAAGGGTGCCGCAGTGCTCGTGAAGGGCCGCACCGCGCTCATACAGCGCGATCGACTCCTCCAGTGGCAAGCCGCCTTCCTCGAGCCGCGCGACGACGGCACGCAGCTCATCGAGGGCCTTGTCGAAGGTCATCGAGGCGATATCGTCAGCGCCGCCCTGGTCCACGGCGTCCGGGCTGGGCATGGGTGTCTCCATCACGCTGTCGAGTCTCGCACGGCATCGACCGAAACGTCCAACGCCCCCGCAGCGAGGCGGACCTCGAGCGCATCACCGGCCGTGGCCTGGCTGCTGTCGACGACGACGCGTCCCTCCGGGGTGCGCACGATGGCGTAGCCGCGCTCGAGCGTAGCGAACGGGCTGAGGGCATCGAGGCCGG
This sequence comes from uncultured Chloroflexia bacterium, assembly GCA_963731995.1. Taxonomy (GTDB): domain Bacteria; phylum Chloroflexota; class Limnocylindria; order Limnocylindrales; family CSP1-4; genus JAFMJV01. The sequence continues at coordinate 227,085 of CAVSXV010000007.1, read as the reverse complement.
CTGCGTTGCGCGTCAGCTCAGCGCGGGCCGCGACGGTGCGGGCGCGCAGCAGCCCGGGCAGGCGATCGCCGCTACGGTCGACCGCCGCGCGGCCGGCTACGAGGCGGCCCCCGAGTGCCCGCGTGGCGCGGTCGAACAAGAGGCCCAGCGTCTCGCGCTGAGCCACGAGATAGGCGCCTGGCCGGAAGGTCTCGAGCGCCCGTCGTTCGGCCTCGAGACCGGCGCGCGTGGTGCCCACCCGTCGGCGGGCGCCGGTGGCCAACGCGGCCTCGAGGGCACGCAGTGCCTGGCGCTGGGCGGCACGGTCAGGCACGGCCAGCTCGGCGGCCACCGAAGGCGTCGCGGCGCGACGGTCGGCGGCGAACTCGGCGAGGGTCACGTCGGTCTCGTGGCCAACGCCCACGATGACCGGACGGGGGTGCGTGGCGATGGCCCGCACCACCGCCTCGTCGTTGAAGGCCCACAGGTCCTCGAGCGAGCCGCCGCCGCGGGCCACGATGACGAGGTCGACCGCGCGTCCGGTCGTCGGATCGGTCCAGCGGCCGACGCGGCGCAGGGCTCGCACGATCGAGCGCTCGGCGCCCTGGCCCTGCACCTGGCAGGCACTCACGACGATGCGCGTCAGCGGCCAGCGTCGATCGATGACCCGTTGGATGTCGTGGAGCACGGCGCCGCCCAGCGAGGTCACCACGCCGACCGTGCGTGGCCACTCGGGCAGGGCTCGCTTGCGCGAGCTGTCGAAGAGGCCCTCGGCCTGCAGCTGGGCCTTGAGCGCCTCGTAGCGCTGGGCCAGGTCGCCCACGCCCGCCGGCTGCAGGGACTCCACGTAGAGCTGGTAGGCGCCCTGCTGCTCGAAGACGTCGATGCGGCCCTGGGCTACGACCCGCAGTCCGGTTTTCGGCTCGAGGGGCAGGCCCAGGCGTTCCTCGCGGAAGACGACGCAACGCAGCTGGGCGCGCTCGTCCTTGAGCGTGAAATAGGCGTGGCCGGCGGCACTGACCGAGACGTTGCCGATCTCGCCCTCGACCCACAGCGGGTTCAGGCGTGGCTGGCGACGGAGGCTATCGCGAACGATGCGGTTGACGGCCCCGACCGACAGTACCGTCGGCCCCGCGGGTGCCTCCGGCTCGCGTCCGGCGCCGGGCTCGGGCGCCTCGGGCGACGCAGGTCGGATCGTCCCAGAGGCCGGCGGCTCCATGAGGCCGCTAGACGCGGGTCTGGTACTCCCCGTTGCGGGTATCGACCTTGATGGTGTCGCCCTCCTCGACGAAGATCGGCACCTGCACCACGAGGCCGGACTCGAGGGTGGCCGGCTTCTTCGCTCCGGACTGCGTGTCGCCGGCGAAGCCGGGCTCGGTCTCGACGACCTTCAGCTCGACCGAGATGGGCAGCTCCACGCCGATGGTCTCGCCCTCGTACGTGGTGCGGTCGAGGGTCATGCCCTCGATGAGGTAGCTGGTGACCTCACCCAGCTGCTCGGTGGTGAGGTGGAACTGGTCGTAGGTCTCGTTGTCCATGAAGTGGTAGTCGCTGCCGTCCTGGTAGAGGAACTGCACCGGGCGCGTGTCGAGGAAGGCGCGGGGCCACTTGGCCGTGGCCTGGAACGTCTTCTCCACGGTCTGGCCGCGCTTGACGTTCTTGAGCTTGATACGGATCTGCGCTGAGCCCCGGGCCATCTTGATGTGGTGGAACTCGAGGATCTGCCAGAGCTCGTTGTCGAGCTCGATGACGATGCCGCGGCGCAGGTCTCCGACTGAGATCATGTTGGCGTTGCTCTCCCTTGGGCTTGGGTCGCGCCGTTGCGCCCGGCGCTAGTTGCAGCTCTGGATGTTCTTGTTGTGCTTGCCCGCCCTCTTCGCGAACTTGTGCGTGTCCGAGCCCGGACAGGCATAGAAGAAGAGGTTCCCGCCCTTGGTGGCCGGGTTGAGGGCCGCCTTCATCGAGGCCACCGCCGGGGTCACGATGGGCCAATCGGGAAGACCCTTGTTCTGGTACGTCTGGAAGGAGGCGTACTTGGGATCGACCTCGACGGTGCTGTAGTCACTGATGCCGAGCAGGTCCCAGAAGAGGTAGTCGTCCCAGTCCTTGACGGGGATCCTCTCGAGCTCCATGGAGTCGGTGGCGTAGACGACCGTGGGATCGGCCTGCAGCAGGCCGTTGGTCTGGCCCTTGTAGACCTTGGGGTCCAGGCGGTTCCAGTAGACGCCCGCGATCTTGGCCCGGTCGCTGTCTGCCTTGGCCTCGCGCTCGACGAGGCTGGCGACGATGAGCGCGTCGTAGAAGTCGTAGCCCTTGTTCTTGGCTTGCCGCACGAAGGGACTCATGCGCTCGTCCCACTTCTGGAGCATCTGGTGCAGCAGCTCTTCGGCGGTGATGTCGACCGGCACCTCGTAGGTGCCCGGATAGAGGAAGCCTTCGAGGCTGCGGCCCTCGGGCGCTTCCTGCAGGAAGGCGTACTGCTCGCGCAGTCGCTTGCTGGGGTTTCGAGCGAGCCGCTTGAACTCGTTGGCGTCGATCTCGAGCGCTGTCTCCTCGCTCTCCTGCTGGAGGTAGGCCACCACCTGTTCGAGGCGCCGGGCCACGCGCATGTCCAGGCTGACCATGGGCGTGGGCGGATCGGGCTGGCCCTCGAGGCGAGCGGCGATGCCGGCCGGGGTGATCTGCGGGGTCATGGTGTAGGTGCCCGGCTTGATCAGCTGGTCCACGCGATCTCGGACGACGGCGTAGCGGAAGGCCATCGGGTCGGCGAGCAGGCCGGCATCGAGGAGGTTGTCCTGGATGTCGTCGACAGTCTGGCCGGGCTCGATGACGAACTCGATCTCCCGGTCGCTGGCGCTCGCTGGTGTATCGATGCGATCGGCGTACTCGGCCGCGAGCAAGTCCGAGACGAGCGGTACGTTGACGATCCCAGGGTTTTCCTCGAAGACGCCCTCGACGGCAGGCCCGATCATGGGACGAGCGGCGTACCAGCCGCCGATGACGATGAGCAGCAGCGCCACGCCCACGAAGGCGAGGCCCTTGAAGGCGCCCGAGTTGGCGTCCTGGTTCTTGTTCTCGCGCAGCTCCCAGTTCTCGACGATACCGACGCGGCCGCTGCCGCCCTGCGGTGCAGGTCCGCTCACCTGGTGACCTCCGAAGTACTTCGTGCGTCGATCTCGCGCTGGAGGATGCCGGCCGCCGCTTCCCGGTCGATCCGCGCTCGCCAGGCATTGCGGGTCGCCGCCGATGGCGCACCCCCTGAACGACCGCGCGGGGGCCGGCCCATGCGTGCCTCTGCGGCCTGGCTGGTCAGGCGTTCGTCGCGAAGCGTGACCGGCCGGTCGACCAACGGCGCGATCTCGTGGACCCACGCGCGTGTGCGCTGCGACTGCTCACTCTCGGTGCCGTCGCTGTGGAGCGGCAGGCCCACCACGAGTGAGTCTGCTCGTCGTTCGTCGCAGAGGCGGCTGATGGCAGCTGCATCCTGCGCCGGTGTGCCGCGGCGCAGGGTCAGCAATGGCTTGACGGTGCCGGTGATGGTGTCACCGGTGGCGACGCCGATCCGGCGGTCACCGAGATCGATGCCCAGGAGCACGGTCACTGGGACCTCGGCGCGCGGGGGTGCGTGTCGATCGTCATCGGGATGGCTTGCTCACTCCGTGGCGGATGCCTCATCGACATCCAGCGTGATGCGTTGGCGATCGTTCGGCAGATCGCTCACGAACCCGGGCCAGACGCTCACGGTCGCTGTCCCGAGCCCCTCCAGTATGGCCTGAGCATCAGAAACCGGCAGGCCAGCGAGCCGATCCAGCAGCGCCGCGGCGTCGACGACCGTCACGGCCTGCCCTGATGCGGTACCGACGAACGCCACGGTGGATCCATCCGCACGGCCATCGCCATGACCGACCTCGACCGTCTCATCGATGATCGCGAGTCCCTCCGGGACGGCTGCCAGGAGCCGCGCTCGCGCCACCGTGTCGACGGCCGCTCCGTCAACGGCCAGGACGCGTGCCTGCGCCGAACCCACGAGGGTGAACTCGGCGAGAGGACGAGCGACGACCTCCTCGGCGGAGGGCTCCAGCGTCACCGGGCCGAGGGTCGCGGTGCCGGGATAGACGGTGTAGCCATCCGGTGCATCTCCCGGGGTGCGCAGGTATGAGGCCAGCTCGCCGGTGAGCCGGTTGCGCAGGTCCACCGCGGCGGCGTCGTAGTCGGCGGCGGTGACCCGTGGCGTCTCCTCGAAGCGACCGCCGCTGGTGGCTTCGGGATTGGTGACGGAGATGCCCTGGCTCTCGAGCGAGGGCACCACGCTGATGGTCTCGGCCGGGACGTTGCCCTCCTCGCCTGCGACGAGCGCCTCTACGGCGGCCTCCACCGTCGCGTCCGCGCCGTCCGAGCGCGACAGGGTCACGTCCTCGGTCGTCTGGAAGGCGATGCCGGCCGGTGTCAGCACACGCGTACCGGCGGCGATCTCCTGGTCGAACTCCTGCTCGAGCGCCGAGAAGGAGACCGCGCCGGTTGCCCGGGTCTCGACGGTCTCGGAGCCGCTGGCGGGATAGCTGTCAGCAGCCTGGAGCGGGACCTCAACGACGATGGCCGGGATGGTGCCGCGTTCGACGTCCACGTCGGACGACTCGGCGGAGGCGACCACGGGGATCTCCAGCGGGCCGACCGTAGCCCGGTGCGGAACGAGCGTGATCTCGGCGGTCGGAAGCGCCTGGGTCACGAGGAAGCCCGCTACGACCATGACCACGAGGGTGGCCACGGTCAGGAAGCGGAGCCGTTGGCTGCGCCACGTGAGGCCGGTTCGCTCGGGGGACGGCGGCGGCACGGCCGCGATCGCTGGAGAGAGACTCGTCCTTGGCGGGAGCTGGTGGTGGGGGCTCATCTCCTCGTTCAAGCGCGGCCCTGGCTTCGTCAGGCGTCGTACCGGTGACCACACCCGCCGAGGAAGCGAGGGCCCGTACCTGCTCGTCAGGGCTGGCCACCGCCAGGGCCAGGTCACGGGCAGCGGCCTCTCGGGCGAGCAGCTTGAAATTGATGCGGCCGGTCGCGATGCGTGACCCGGGAGGCACGACCAGGACGACAGGCCCGACGTCCGTGCCACGCAGGCGGGCGACGGCGTCGGTGATCTCGTCGTCGTTGTCGAGGTACCAAGTGGTCATCGACTCGAAGTCTGCCCTACGGACGCACTCCGCGTCAGCGCCTGTCGGTCGAGGTGGGCCCTAGACCCGCATCCCCTTGAGCACCCGGGCCAGGGCCTCGTCGAGCGGCTCCTGCGGCTGTGCCGCCTCGACGGCCTGGAAGGCCAGGGCCATGGGGGTCACGTCCTGCTGGTCCACCAGCAGCCCGGTGGAGTCGCGGACCTCGCTGACCGCGTCGGGCTCCATCATCGAGACCTGTGGCCGACGCGCCAGGGGCAGGCCGGACGCGAATCCCTCGGCTTCGAGCGCGGCTCGGATCTGCGGCAAGGCGGCGCCACCACCACACAGCTCGATGCGTCCCGGCAGCAGTCCCTCCTGGCCGAACTCCTCCAGCACCAGCTCGACGCCAGCGGCCCAGACCGCGATGTCCTCCCCGATGATCTCCCCGACCTCGTCGGCGTCGTCGACGTCCTCGCCCAGCGCGTAGGCGATCTTGACCCGCTCCGCGTCCTCGAAGCCAAGGTCGAGCCGATCCGCGAGCGACTTGGTGAAGGCTCGGCCGCCGAGGGCGAACATGCGCGTGCCCTCGACCGAGCCGGAGCGCACGAGGGCTACGTCGGTCGTACCACCGCCGACGTCGATGAAGAGCGCGCCGGACTGACCGACCTGCTCGCCGGCGATGGAACGGGCCACCGCGTAGGGCTCGGCGACGACCTTGATGAGCTCGAGCCCCAGGTGATCCACGACCGATTCCAGGGCGCCCAGATGCACCAGCGGGGCGTAGGCGTTGAAGACCGAGATGCGTAGGTGCCGCCCACGAAAGCCCACGGGATTGGAGACGGCATAGCCGTCGATGGCCGCGGCCGTGACTCCCGCGTGCACGAGCCGGACGTCCACGTTCGACAGGCCCGTCTCCCAGGTGATGGTGCGCTGAGCCTCCGCCGCAGCGTCAGCCTCGATGCCCTCCAGCAGGCGCTCCAGCTCGGAATGGGTGACCGAGCTGGAGGGGCGCCGGCGCTCCACCGTGCGCGTGGTGGTGAAGCCCTTGACCAGCTCCCCGGCGATGCCGATGACGACCTTCTCGGCGGAGCGTCCGGACATGGCCTCGGCCGCGTCGAGGGCGGCACGGCAGTTGCGAACGACCGCCGGGATGTCAGCGACCGTGCCCGATTGCATGTGGGCCAGCCCCTGGCGTTGACGGCCGACACCGGTGACCACGGCACCGTCACCTTCGTACTCGAAGACGAGCGCTTTCGCGTACTCGGTACCGATATCGAGCGCGAGGTGTGCCCCGGTCGGGACCGAGCCGCTCGAGCGGTGGAACAAGCGTTGCACGAGGGACACGGCCCGAACCTGCCCTATCCCTCGAGTCGTGCTCGCAGCCTCTCGAGCGCCGTCTGCAGGCCGCTGGGCTCAGGGACCTTGCCCTGGGCCATGCCGGCCTTGCCCCCGCCCTTGCCTCCAGCCTCAGAGACCGCATCCCGGACCAGCTCGCCGGCATCGAGGCCCTGCTCGATGAGGTCATCGCTGACCGTCACGAAGAGCTGTGGCTTCTCGGGGTCGTCGAGACCGGCAGCGATGACGCCGCTCTTGAGCGAACCACGGACCTCCTTGGCCCAGGCACGCAACTCGTCCATGGAGTTGAAGCCTCCCATCATCGAAACCAGGGCGCCCTTCTGCAGCAGCTCCGCCGTCTTGACCGCAGCCTTGGCGGTGGGCACGAGGCCAGTGGTGGGCCTCGTCTTCTTCTCCTGCTTCAGCGCCTCGATGCGCGAGACGAGCTGCTCGGAGGTCTGCGCCCCGGCCGCGGCCATGGCCTCTTCGAGCAGGGCGAAGCGTTCTTCGGTCAGCGCCTCCGCGACCTCACCGGTCACAGCTTCGATGCGGCGCATGCCCGAGCCGATGGAGCGTTCGCCGGTGATGATGAAGCCGCCGATCTGGCCGGTCGCCCGGCAATGGGTGCCGCCACACAGCTCGTGGCTGTAGCCCTCGACGCGCACGGTGCGCACGGTCTCGCCGTACTTCTCGTCGAAGAAGGCGTCCGCGCCCGCAGCCTGGGCTTCACTCATGGACATGTACTCGGGGCTGACGGTGCGGTCCTCGCGGATGACGCGCCGGACCTCACGCTCGATGGCCGCCTTCTCCTCGACCGAGAGGCCGTGGTCGGAGGGATAGTCGAAGCGCAGGTAGCCGGGCGTGACCAGCGAACCCGCCTGGCGTGCGTCATCACCGAGCGTGTTGCGCAGGGCGCGATGCAGCAGGTGCGTACCGGTGTGATTACGCATCGTGCCTGCACGGCGTCCCGCGTCGACTTCCGCGTGGAGCACCTGGCGGCGGCTCACCTTCCCGTGCAACGTGCCCTGGTGGACGATCAGGCCAGAGACCGGGCGCTGGGTGTCGGTGACCGTGAAGACGATCGCTCCGTGCTCGTCTCGGAGCAGGCCGCGATCGCCGACCTGGCCGCCACCCTCGGCGTAGAAGGGCGTCTCATCGAGCACGATCTGCGCTTCTGCCGCGGCCTCGACTCGGCCCTCGGCGTCACTCCTGGCCTCCAGCTCGTCGAACTCGGTGGCATCGCGCACGATGGCCACGATGCGACCGGGTGCCGTGGTCGTCTCGTAGCCGAGAAATGCCGTGTCGCCGACGCGGCGCTTGATACCGTCGAAGAGGGCGGTCTGCTCCGCCTGGCGCGCGAGGTCCAGCTTCTTGCCCGATCGGCTGCGCTCCCGTTGTTCCTGGAGGGCAGCCTCGAAGCCCGCCCGATCCACACGCACGCCGTACTCGGCGGCGAGCTCCACGGTGAGATCGATCGGAAATCCGTAGGTGTCGTGCAGGCGGAAGGCGGTCTCACCGTCCAGCACCGGAGCGTCGGCGGGCACTTCCTCGGGGCGTCGGCCGACGACTCGATCGGAGTCGGTCAGCGGGATCAGCGCCTCCTCGAGCTGCACGGTGCCGGCATCGAGGGTTCGCGCGAAGGCGTTCTCCTCCCGGATGATGGTGCCCAGGATGACCTCGCGACGTTCCCGCAGCAGCGGATAGGCCTCGCCCATGAGCTCGATGACGACCTTGGCCGTTTCCTCCAGGAATGGCTCTTGCCGGCCCAGCAGTCGGCCGTGCCGAACAGCCCGACGCACGATGCGTCGAAGCACGTAGCCACGGCCGTCGTTCGACGGCATCACGCCATCGGCGATGAGGAAGGCGATGGCTCGAGAGTGGTCGGCGATGACCTGGTAGCTGAAGCGCTCGTTCTCGAAGTCGTCGGGATCGTGCTCGAGCAGCTGCCGCATACGCTGGTGGATGGGTACGAAGAGGTCGGTGTCGTAGTTCGTGGCCACGCCTTGCAGCACGGAAGCCAGGCGCTCCAGACCCATGCCGGTATCGACGGACTTGAAGGGCAGCTCCGTACGCGGCCCCTCGATCGGCTGGTCGAACTCCATGAACACGAGGTTCCAGATCTCCAGCCAGCGCGGACAGGTCTCGGTGTGGTCGGGCACGCAGTCGGGGCCCTCCGAGTACTCGACGCCACGGTCGAAGTGGATCTCGCTGTTGGGTCCGCACGGTCCGGTGTCAGCCATGCGCCAGAAGTTGTGGTCGTCGCCGTTGTCGACGTCACCCCAGCGAGCCATCCGCTCAGGCGGCAGACCGATCTCGTCGCGCCAGATGGCCCACGACTCCTCGTCGTCGGTGTAGGTGGTGGCTGCCAGGCGCTCACCGGGGATGCCCAGGTCCTCGGTCAGGAACTCCCAGGCCCAGTGGATGGCTTCGCGCTTGAAGTAGTCGCCGAAGGACCAGCTGCCGAGCATCTCGAACAGGGTGTGGTGACGCGGTGTGCGTCCGACCTCCTCGAAGTCGTTGTGCTTGCCGGCTACACGCAGGCAACGCTGCGAGTCCACGGCCCTCGAGTAGGAACGCGTCTCGAGGCCGCGGAAGACGTCCTTGAACTGGACCATCCCGCTGTTGGTGAACAGCAGGGTCTGGTCGCCGGCTGGCACGAGGCTGGCGCTGGGCACGACCTCGTGGCCGCGCGCCTCGAAGAAGCGCAGGAAGCGTGCGCGGATCTCATCCGCCGGCAGGGGCTGCATCCGCGCGTCCGAAGGGGTCTGGACCTGATGGTCTGGCATCCCAGCGAGTGTAGCGAACAAACGACACCGGACACACAGAGCCCGCGAGAGCCACAGTCCCGTGGGCTCGGTCCGGGGACTGCTCCGCTCTTGGTGTCCACCATCACCAGGTCGCTCCCGCGGAAGGTCGAGGCCGACGCTCGAGGGGAGCCCAAGTGTCAACGCGAGCCAAGGCATCGGTGAAGATTCCTGCAGGAACCCACATGGCAGCCGAGGCAGCCGATACCGTTCAGGGTCGTGGAACTCGTTCCCACCCGCGCCATCAGCCGCAACCTCGTGCTGGCGCTCGCCGCTCTGTTCACGGCGAGCGCTTGTTCGGCGTTTTCGGCTGACCTCGCGGTCGTGCCCGGCACGCCTCGTTCCCAGGGCACTGCGGCTCGTCCGGTCGCCGCCACTCCCGCCCCGCCCTCGACCCCGAAGCCCGCCAAGCGGGCCGCGACCCGGGACGTCGACCAACCGGATCGGAAGGGCAAGCAGGCCACCAAGCGAACGCAGAAGGTCCTCAAGCTGCAGCCGCGACCCAAGGCCGGACCCTTCGAGATGGACCTCTACGACCAGGGCGACTTCATGCACCAGGCCACCAAGGACATGTGCGTGGCCGGCTCCACGCAGACGATGATGAACATCATCGACGACGGGCGGCCCAATCGCTCGATCGCCTTCCAGGAGCGGCTCTACGAGCGCGGACGGGCGCTGTCGCCCAACAAGAGGAAGCTGGGTCCCATCGGGGTGGACCTGACGGGCTGGGCGGAGCTGCTCAACACGGCCGGCTACGGACCTTACGTGGTCGAAGCCTCGGAGACGCGCCGTGGGGCCATCCGCAAGGCCGCCGAGGCCATCCGTGAGACCAGCCGACCCGTTGGACTCGTGACCTGGCGCGGCGCGCATTCGTGGGTGATGTCCGGCTTCACCGCGACCGCCGACCCGGCGTTCAGCAAGGACTTCATGGTCAAGGCCGTCTACATCGAGGACACGTGGTACCCCTCGGTCAGCACCATCTGGGGCGCTTCCAGCCCGCCGGGCACGCTGGTGCCCATGGGCAAGCTCAAGGAGGACTACCTCCCCTACCAGCGGCCCCGCGCCAGGTACCCCAAGCGTGACGGCAAGTTCATGCTCATCCTGCCGGTGCTGCCGAGCGGTACGGTCGCCCGATAGCGAGCGCTACGCTGCGTCCTTCTCCCTGCGCAGGACGCTGGGCAGCTCCTTCCCTTCCTCGACTGGCACCGCCTCGGGCGTCTGGCCGGATTCGTACATCTCCTTGGCCCGGGCCACCCACTCGCGGATCTTGCGATTGATCTCGGGTGCTCCGACCAGGTCGACGGTCTTGTCCTCGGTGGCGAAAGCCGCGGGATACATCACGAAGGCCTTGGTCTGGAGGCCGCCAAGACCGCCGTGGCTGCCGACCTGGTGCTCGAAGGGCGCCACCTCCTCGGTGGAGGGGTCGTACATGCTGATGATGAAGATATCACCGATGTGGGTGTAGGAGTCGAGCTCCTTGAGGTTCGCAGCGGTGTGCTCGCTGTACCAGCGGAGTGGATCTTCGCCTTCGATCTCGCCGGTCTCGAGATTACGCACGCCATCGCGGCTGATGACCAGCGGGCCGTGCTCCTCGGAGCGGACCATGATGAAGCCGATACCCTCGTGGCGGACCAGCCCGGGCATGAGCTCGGGGTGCATCCTGGCGATGCCCTCGAGGCTGACGCGCTCACGGACCTCCGTGAAGTAGATGTTGGCCAGGTTGCCCGAGGCGGCGACCACGAGGTCGGGGATCTCCTCCCCTGGCTCCTCGGCACCGCTGGCACTCCCGTGGGCGGTCGGCGCATCGTTGAGATGGACGACGCCATCGGTGGTGTCCGACTTGAGCGCGCGACTGACGATCCTGCCGGTCGTTCCGGGAGCGCGGCTGGCCTCGGTCAGGAAGGTGTTGACCGGACCCCAGCCCTCGACGTCGTTGGTTGCGTCGAGCGAGGAGACATCACCCTCCATCAGGCCGCGCGTGAGCGCTTCGAGGCTGATGCCGTAGCGATCCTCGAAGGGCGCGCCCTGGGTCTGCCCATGGTCTGAGACGAGGATGAAATGGTACGGGCGCGGAGCGTCCTCGGCGGCGCGGGCGAGGCTGCGCATCATGCGATCGACGCGGTCGAGCTGGTCCATCGATTCAGGGCGTTCGGGACCGGCATGGTGGGCGACCTCGTCGTAGCCGAGGTAGTCGGCATAGACGATGGGGGTGCCGCGGCCCATCTCGCCGATGATGAGGTCCACCGTCATGTCGCGCATGATGGTGGTGGTGCTGGCCTTGAGGAAGGGGAAGGGCATGCCGCGGCCGATGCGCGGCTTGACGTCGCGAACCCGCTGGCGCCGGGCCTGGAAGTACTCGGTGACCACGGCCGCGATGAACTGCGCGATCCCGCGCGTGAGGTTGTAGGGGTTGTAGAGGAACATCGAGAACGACTTCATCTGTAGCCCCTGGCCCTCCTTGGCCAGCTGCGAGTTGGTGGCGATCGCCCGTGAGGCGCCACCGGACACGAGGTTGCTGATGCTGGTCCCTCCATCGCGCAGCAGGTCGTGCTCGTTGCTGGCCCGGCGCTCGATCTCGAAGGCATCCTCGGGATGGTTCGAGACCATCAGGTAGTTACGTTCCTTCTCCCACCAGCGGAAGGCCGGGATGCCCGGCTGGACGCCGTGAAGGATGCCCACCTGTCCGGCGCTGGTCATCGACGGAGCGAGGGCCTCGTACTTGCCCAGGCGGTGTGAGCCGGTGCTGAGCCAGTCGCTGAGGAAGGGCATGTAGCCGGTGCGCAGCGCGTCGCGCAGGATCGGTTCGGCGAGGCCGTCGATCTGGAGGATGACGAAGCCCGGACCGGGCCGGTCGTCGACATCTCCGCCCACACGGGCCATGCGCTTCATCGAGTGGCGGAAGAACGACTCGTCCTCGTCAAGGCCGATGATGCCCACGAACACCGTGCTGATGGCGGCGATGAGGATCGAGGCGATGAAGGCCACGAGGAAGCCGTTGATGACCACACCCGCGACGAGCCAGCTGGCCATCAGGAGGGTGATGCCCATGAAGATCACCGTCAGCACGGCGGTGACGATGACGTTGTTGATGCCCAGGGCCACGAAGACCACCGGACGCAACACGAAGGTGATACCGCCCGCCACCAGGGTGACGATGGCGGCGCTCGCGACGACACCCCAAAGCTCACCGACCCACTGGATGCCGCTCATCAGCTGCCCGACCACGAGCAGCGCGACCGTGTTCACGATGAGGACCGCGAGGCCACGCAGGAGCAGGTGCCGCTTGCCGCGCGGCCAGTTCATGGCCGTGTCGTACTCGTCCTTCCAGACGGAGGCGACACGGTGGAGCAGACCCGGCTTCTGCGGCTTGGTGCCGAGGCGTTGCTCGAGCTCTGTCCGCTCGTCAAGCGGAGCCCCCGCCGGACCTGCGGGGCCGCTCGGGCTGTCGGTATCGGTGGGTTCTGGTGCGCTGCTCATGACGCGACAGTATGCGACCCGCAGCTGGTGGCTCGCAACGTGGTTCCGCTGCCTGCCGGCATGGTCTGCTGCAGCGGCGATGGGGGGCGCGTCGCGGCCGACGCTGCTCCTGCGCTGGGCGGGTAGGCTAGCCATCCTGTGAACCAGATCGTCGACCTCTTCACCCGCCTGACCGAGTGGCTCGATTCGCTGCTCGCGTTGGTCACCGACTCACCGATCACCTACGTCGCCATCTTCGTCATGGCGGCCCTCGATGTGATCGCACCCATCATCCCGGCGGAGGCGACCGTGACAGCGGCCGCGGTGCTCGCGGGCCAGGGCCAACTCAACATCGTGTGGGTCATGATCGCCGCCGGCCTCGGCGCGTTCCTCGGCGACAACGTGGCCTACTGGATCGGACGGGCGGCCGGCCGGCCGTTGGTGGAGAAGGTCCTGCGCGGCAACACCGAGCAACTCGACGTGGTGCAGGAGCAGTTCGACCGGCGAGGCGGCATCTTCATCATCATCGGCCGCTTCATCCCCGGAGGTCGCACCGCCGTGGCCATCGGCGCCGGGGTGCTCCACTTCAGTTGGCCGCGCTTCATCCTGTACGACGGGATCGCTGCGATCGTCTGGGCCTTCCAGGCGGCACTGCCCGGCTTCGTCGGTGGCGCGCTCATCCAGGACCGGCCGTGGCTGGCGATGCTCATCGGCTTCGGGCTCTCAGCGCTCCTCGCGGCCGGCATGTACCTGTTCCAACGCTGGCGGGACGAGGCCCGGGCGCGGGAGATCCCGGTCAAGCCGGCGGTCATCGGCCTCGGTGGCGTCGACGCGGCGATCGAGTCCCACGACCAGGCAGCTGCCGAGGTCCAGGCGGAACAGACCGGAGAGTGATCAGTCGCGTCGGGCGCGGATCTGCCCGTGGTCTTCGGTGGCTTCGGGAGAGCGAGCCGCGAGCGCCGAGATGACGATGGCCATGCCCATGCCGATCCAGGCGAAGGCCGAGGCCCACAGCAGGCTGTAGTCGCCGAGGCGCAACAGGTCGCCCAGACGCGCTCCGATGGCCTGGCCCACCAGGGCACCAAGGACCCCGCCCACGAATACGCCTGGGATGTGCCAGCCGAGGTTGCCGCGCACGAAGATGTAGATGCAGGTGTGGAAGGCGCCCACGAAGAGCGAGAGCACGAAGGCCGGCTCGAGCACGAAGGTCGCCAGGCCGCCATCCATGGTCGCCCCCTGCCGCCTCAAGCCGTGGCCGGCGAGGGCCTGTCGATGCGGCCCCCACCGATGACCGCATCCCCGTCGTCATAGAACACCGCGGCCTGGCCGGGAGCGGGAGCCCAGGCCGGTCGGTCGAGCTCGACCTGCCAGCGGTCCACGCCCTCTGAGCTCGGGCAGACCAGGGCCGGCACCGGCTCGGCCCGGTGGCGGATGCGCACGCGAGCGCGGAAAGCCTCGCTCGGCGCACCGTCGATGAACTGCGCCTCCACGACCGGGAAGGCCTGGCGGTAGAGATCCTCGCGGCGACCGAGCGTGACGAGGTTGTCCACCGGATCGATGGCCGCCACGTACTGGCGCTCGCCCAGGGCCACGCCGAGGCCGCTGCGCTGGCCGATGGTGTACGCGGGCGCACCAGCATGCTCGCCTACCGCTCGACCATCGGCATCGATGAGCCGTCCCGGCGTCGGCTGCCACGCCGTGCGCTGCTGCAGCTCGCTGCGATAGTCACCTTCGCGCACGAAGCAGATCTCCTGGCTCTCCGGCTTGTCCGCGGTGACCAGGCCATGGCGCCGCGCGACGGCTCGTGCCTCGGGCTTGGTCAGCTCGCCGAGAGGGAAGCGAGTGTGCGCCAGCTGCTGCTGGTCGAGACCGTAGAGGAAGTAGGTCTGGTCCTTCTCCTGATCGCGCCCGGTGAGCAGGCGATAGCGGGACCGGCCCCGGGGTGCGTCGCGCCGCTCGATACGGGCATAGTGGCCGGTGGCGACCGCGTCGCAGTCGTAGAGGTGCCGAGCACGACCCAGCAGTGCTCCGAACTTGACCAGCGAGTTGCACTCCACGCAGGGGCTGGGCGTGCGGCCATCGAGGTAGGCGGCGAAGAACGGCTCCATCACGCCGGCCGCGAACTCCCGCTCGAGGTTGAGCACGTAGAACGGGATGCCCAGCTGACCCGCCACCCGGCGGGCGTCCTCGGCTGCGTCGAGCGAGCAGCAGGAGCGGTTGCTGGCGCTGTAGGTGTCGGCGGCGTCGTGCAGGCGCATCCACACGCCCACGACGTCCTGGCCCTGCTCCACCAGCAGTGCGGCCGCGGCCGAAGAATCGACCCCGCCGGACATGGCCGCCAGGATCCGCTCGCGCCTCATGCCTGCGGCCTCCCCTGCCCTGGAGACGTCCAGCCGGGCCGAGCCGCGGCGCAGCCGCTCGATGATCGGTGGCAGCGTGTCGAGCAGGGCGTCGATCTCCTCGTCGCTGGTGGTGCGCCCGGTCGAGATCCGCAGCGAGCCGCGTGCCTCTGCGGGGGGATAGCCCATGGCGCTGAGCACGTGCGATGGCTCGGTGGAGCCACTGGTGCAGGCCGACCCGGTGGAGCAGGCGATGCCCTCGAGGTCGAGGCCGATGACGAGGTCGTCGCCGGCCACCTCGCGCACGACGACCGACATCGAGTTGGGCAGGCGCTCAGCGGGATGGCCGGTGAGCTCGACCCCTGGCAGCTCCAGCAACGCATCACGCAGGCGGTCTCGCTGGCCCCTGACGCGCGGCACGATGGTCTCCCGCTCGGCGCTCGCGAGCTCGAAGGCCGCCGCCATACCCACGGCGCCGGCCACGTTCTCGGTGCCCGCTCGCCGGTAGCGCTCCTGGGCACCGCCATGGACCTGGGGCAGGATGGCGACCCCTCGACGGATCCAGAGCGCGCCCACGCCCTTGGGTCCCTCCACCTTGTGGGCAGCGAAGGAGATCAGGTCGGCATCGAGCGTCGACACGTCGAGGGTCAACCAGGCCGCGGCCTGTACCGCATCGAGATGGACTCTTGCGCGGGAGCCGGTACGAACACGCTCGATGAGCTCCGCGATGGGCTGGATGGTGCCGACCTCGTTGTTGGCCAGCTGCAGGCTGACGAGGATGGTCTTCTCGCTCAGCGCAGCGGTGAGGTCGTCCGGGTCGACCCTCCCATAGCGGTCGACCGGAAGCCGGCGGACCTCGAAGCCGAACTTCTCGAGCAACAGGCACGACTCGAGCACGGCCTTGTGCTCGATGGCCGTGGTGATGATGCGGTGCCCCTCCGCCTTGCCCGCCCAGGCCGCGCCCTTCACCCCGAGGTTGATGGCTTCGGTGCCACCGCCGGTGAAGACCAGCGAACGTGTCTCAGCGCCGATCGCGGCAGCCAGGCGTTCGTGGGCCTCGTCGAGAGCGGCCCGGGCGCGGCGCCCGGGCGCATGCGGAGAGGAGGGATTGGCCTGCTCGCCGGTGAGGTGCGGCAGCATCTGCTCCAGCACCTCGGGGCGCAGCGGGGCGGAAGCTGCGTAGTCGAGGTAGACGGTCACGAGGCGATGATACGGCGCCGGCGCTGCGAGCCCCTCATCCGACCATCGAGCGGAGGTGACCGCCGCGGGGCCGCCTCTGCGGCACCTTCAGGGCAGAGGAGCGCGGTAGACCCTGCGGCCAGACCGTGCTGGCGCTGTGATCGTGGGTGACGTGGGCAGCATCGTCGCCACCCAACCCGGCGCGCGAACGATCGCTCAGCGAGAGGTGGCCGTTTCGCGTTCCCGGGAGCGACGCAGGTCCTCGTCGCGTCCACGCTCGCGCCGGCGATCGTGGACCGACAGCAACCGCTTGCGCATCCGGATGGAGCTGGGCGTGACCTCCACCAGCTCGTCGGCGGCGATGAACTCGATGGCCGACTCCAGCGTCATCGGCGGCGGTGGTGTCAAGCGCAGGGCATCGTCATGGCTGTGCGTGCGGATGTTGGTGAGCTTCTTCTCCTTGGTGGGGTTGACGTCCATGTCCCCCGGCCGCGCATTCTCACCCACGATCATGCCTTCGTAAACGGCCACGCCCGACCCGATGAACAGCGTGGAGCGGTCCTGCAGGTTGAACAGCCCGTAGGCATTGGACGTGCCCGAACGGTCGGATACGAGCACCCCGCTGGTGCGGTGCTCGACGTCGCCGGCCCACGGCCCGTAGCCTTCGCCGATCTGGTGCATGAGCCCCGTGCCGCGCGTCTCGGTCAGGAACTGGCCGCGGTAGCCGACGAGGCCACGAGTGGGCATCACCGCTTCGATGCGAGTACGTCCGTCGGCATCGGTGGTCATCTGCTCGACACGAGCCCGGCGGGCGGCCAGCGAGGCGGTCACCGTGCCGATGTGGTCGGGCGGGATGTCGATGCTCACGCGCTCATAGGGCTCGTGGATCTCATCGTCGACCTTGTGCAGCAGCACCTCCGGCCGGGAGACCTGCAGCTCGAACCCCTCGCGTCGCATCTGCTCGATGAGCACAGCCAGCTGCAGCTCGCCACGGCCGCGGACCTCGAAGGTCTCGGCCGAGATGGTGGGTCGGAACTCGATGCTGACGTTGCCCAGCACCTCGCGCTCGAGGCGGGCGCGGATCTGCCGCGAGGTCAGGTACTTGCCTTCGCGGCCGGAAAGCGGAGAGGTGTTGACGCCGAAGGTCATGCGCAGCGTGGGCTCGTCGACCGAGAGGCGCGGCAACGGGCGCGGGTCCCGTGGGTCGGTGATGGTGTCGCCGATGGTGATCTCGGGCAGGCCCGCCACGGCCACGATATCGCCCGGCCCGGCGTCCTTGACCTCCACCAGCTCGATGCCCTCGGCGTGGGTCAGCGAGGTCACGCTGCCCTCGAGCCTGACCACGCGGCCGGGTTCGACCGAGCCGTCAGGCTTGTCCTCTTCCTCGCGCAGCACGGTGATTCGCTGGCCCATGCGCAGGTGGCCATTGCGGATGCGGCCGATGGCCATGCGGCCCACGTAGTCGTTGGCCGAGAGGTTGGTCACCAACAGCTGCAGCGGGCAGTCGGGCGTGAAGGTCGGCGGCGGCGTGTGCTTGACGAGCAGGTCCATCAGCGGGTGCAGGTCGGAGCCCGGCTCGGCGAGGTCCAGGGTGGCCGTGCCGGCACGGGCGTTGGTGTAGACGATCGGGAACTCGATCTGATGCTCGTCCGCGCCGAGGTCCATGAACAGCTCGTAGACCTCATCCACCACCGCCGCCGGCCGGGCGTCGCCACGGTCGATCTTGTTGATGGCCACGATGACGGGCAGGCGGCGCTCCATGGCCTTGGCCAGCACGTAACGGGTCTGCGGTAGCGGGCCTTCGGCGGCGTCGACGAGGAGCAGCACCGAGTCGACCATCAGCAGGCTGCGTTCGACCTCACCGCCGAAGTCGGCATGGCCGGGCGTATCCACGATGTTGAGGCGGATGTCTCGGTAGTTGAAGCCCGTCTGCTTGGCGAGGATGGTGATGCCGCGCTCGCGCTCGAGGTCCATGGAATCCATGATGCGATCGGCCACGACCTGGTCCACGCGGAAGGCACCGGACTGGCGCAGCATCGCGTCGACGAGCGTGGTCTTGCCGTGGTCGACGTGGGCCACGATGGCGATGTCTCGCATGTCCTCGCGGACGGCGTCGGCCGGCACGGTGTTCGAAGGGGTCGTCATGGGAAGCCTGATTGTCGCACGCGCTCCGGATTCCGCCGTGCCTGCGTGCTCACCTTGCGTTTCGACCTGCGTGGCCGCCTCGCGCGCCACGCCGCCGTGCACGGATGACGCAGCCACGTATGCTGACGGCGTGAGAATCCGCGAACCTGTCGCCCGCCCCCTCGACGTCGTCGCCGTGGAGCTGCTGCTCACGGCCTCGCAGGCGTTCCTCGTGGGCGTGCTCCTGTACATGGCCGTCGGCTTCTGGGAGGATGCCGGCGTGGGTCTCGCCTCGCAGGCCGCGATCCTGGCCCTCCTCGGGCTCGGTGTGGGCGGCGCCTGGCTCTACTGGCTCATCGGCGGCGTGGGCTGGCCGATGGCCGCGGTCAACGCCCCTGCCGGCATGTTCTTCGTCTTCGTGCTCGTGATGGACTGGTCGGTCGAGGGCTTCGAGATCGGCGGGGCGCCACTCGTGCTCGCGACCGCCGCAGCTGTCTTCGGCGTGGTCGCGGGTGTCTTCCTCGACTCACCTCGGCGCTGGCGCTGGGATCAGCGCGAGAAGCTGCGCCCCGGCACCAAGGTCCCCACGGTCTCGCCGGTGACGCAGGCGCTGGTCGCCCAGGTGCCCCGCTCGCTGCCACGTCGCGAGGTACAGCCGGAGTCCCTCAGCGAGTTGGCGGCGCGCATCGGGAGCGCCGCGCCGTCGGGCGCTGGTCCGAGTGGCGAGGCCGATGCGTCCGCCGGTCCGGGCGTGGACGACGAGCATGGGAGGCCGCTGCCCGTGAGTCCTGGGCCAGAGGCTGGCTCGACGCTATCGGACGCGCCCGAGGTCCCAGGGACCCCGCTCGACGTCCCCGAGGCGCCCGAGCCGGTGATGCCCACCGCCCGACTGGGCCGCAGCGCGGCCCCCGATCAGGCCGACAAGGACGACGAGGACGACGACGACAGCCTCGAGCTGCCCACCATGCTCGGACCCAAGGCGCAGCGTTCCCCGTGGGCCTGGGCGGCTCCGCCCGAGTGGAACCGGGACGAGGACGACGATGCGAGCGCCGATCGCTCGTCGGGGCGCTCGTGACGGTCGGGGCGGTCATCGTTCCCGACGGCGTGAACGAGGCGCTCGCGGACGCCACGGGCCGCCCATCCGTGCGGCGCATCGTCGATTCGGCCTGGGCCGGTGGCGCGCTCCCCATCGTGGTCGTGGCCGCCGATCCCGACGGTCGCATCGCCGAGGTGCTCGCGGGCTCGCCGGCGGTCGTGGTCGACCCCGGCGAGGCCTCGGAGGTCACGACCTACCGGATCGGGGCGGAGATGGCCGCGCAGGTCGTGCAGGAGACGAGCGCGGTGCTGCTCTGGCCGGGGCGCATGACCTGGGTGGACCCGGAGACCGTGACCTCGCTCATCGAGTCCCACGGTCGCTCGCGAGGCGAGGTGACCCGTCCGCGTCGTGCCGGAGAATCGGGCTGGCCGGTGCTGGTGCCGCTCTCAGCGCTGTCGGCCGTGCTGGCGGCTGCCGGCGGCTCCATCGAGCAGGCCCTGCTGGATGCGGCGGTCGAGACCGTGGAGCTGGGCGACCCGGGCTCGGTCCTGGGAGCGGAGGTCGCGCTCGACGAGCTTCCCGACTACGCGGGCCCGCCCGAACCGGTGGGCGGACCGCCTCCGGAGTGGGGCGCGGCAGCGGCCGAGAGACCCGAGTCCGAGCTGAGCGACGACGGCGCCGGCCTTTGAAGCCTCGTCCGCGTTAGAGTTGCACCTCACAGCCAACACGGGGGAGCGATCGATATGAGCGCAGAAACGACGCGAGTGGACATCCGGCAGGCCGCTCGGGATAACGACGCGTTCCGGCGCGAGGTCGCGACCGGTGAGCACGAGCAAGTGGTGGTGATGACCATCCCGCCGGGAGAAGCCATCGGTGAGGAAGTCCACCCGCACACCGATCAGCTGCTGATCTTCGCGGAGGGCACGGGCGAGGCGCGCATCGATGGCCAGGTCTCGCCGGTCGCACCGAATGACCTGGTCTTCGTCCACGCCGGCATGCGTCACGACTTCGTCAACACCGGCTCGTCACCGATGCGCCTCATCACGGTGTACTCGCCGCCGGAGCATGAACCCGGCACGGTCCATCAGACGCGCGCGGAGGCTGACGCGGCTGAGGACCACTAGCGGCCGCTGCGGGCGGGGCCTCAGCGACTCGGCGGCTTGAGCATCAGGCCCAGCTCGTCGAGCTGGTCGCTGTGCACCGGCGATGGCGCGTCGAGCATGAGGTCGGAGCCGGACGAGGTCTTGGGGAAGGCCATCACCTCGCGGATGTTCGACTGGTCGGTGAGCAGGGCGATCCAGCGATCGATGCCGAGGGCGATCCCGCCATGCGGCGGTGCGCCGTACTCGAAGGCCTCGAGGATGCCGCTGAACTGCTCCTCCTGCGCTTGGGGTGAGTGGCCCATCAGCGAGAACGATCTGCGACAGCATCTCGCGCGTATGGAAGCGGACCGAGCCGCCCCCGAGCTCCCAGCCGTTGAGGGCGATGTCGTACTGCTGGGCACGGGCTTGGCCGGCCGGGTCGTCCGCGCTGGCCTCCAGCGGGTCACCCGAGACGGTCGTGAGCAGCGCTTCGTCCTCGGGCAGGACCGCGCTGAAGGGATTGTGGGTGGCGTCCCAGCGCGCGGTCGTCCTCGTCCCACTGGTACATCGGGAACTGGTAGACCCAGACGTAGCTGAGGATCGAGCGGTCGTACATCTCGTTGCGCTCGGCCAGCTCCACGCGCAGCGCGCCCAGCGACCTCCTGCGCGATGATGTCGCGGTCGGCCACGATGAGCACGAGGTCGCCGTTGCCGGCGCCTGCCTCGGCGGCCAGCTGGTGCGCCATCTCCTCGCCCACGATCTTGACGATCGAGCCGCGGATGCCGCCCTCGCCGTCGAGCGCGAGCCACACCAGCCCACCGGCGCCGGCCTTCCTGGCCAGCTCGGTCAGCTCGTCGACCTGCTTGCGCGTACTGCTGCCCAGCCCGGGTGCGGCAAAGCCGAAGACGCGACCGCCCGCGCTCGATGACCGACTCGAAGACGCGGAAGCCGGAGGCCGCTGCCAGCTCGCCGAGGTCATGCAGCTCCATGCCGTAGCGCACGTCGGGCTTGTCCGAGCCGAAGCGGTCGATGGCCTCGCGGTAGGTGAAGCGCGGGAAGGGCGTGTTGAGCAGCGGGCGGTCCGGCGTCACCGCCGCGGTGACCGGCCAGGGCCATCTCCTCCACCCAGGCCATCACGTCGGCGTCGTCGACGAAGCTCATCTCCAGGTCGAGCTGGGTGAACTCCGGCTGGCGGTCGCCGCGCAGGTCCTCGTCGCGCAGGCAGCGAGCGATCTGGAAGTAGCGGTCGAAGCCGCTGACCATCAGCAGCTGCTTCATCTGCTGCGGGACTCTGCGGCAGGGCGTAGACCGAGCCCGGCTGCAGGCGCGAGGGCACGATGAAGTCGCGTGCGCCCTCCGGCGTGGACTTGATCAGCAGCGGCGTCTCGATCTCGACGAAGCCGGCCGCGTGATGCGCATCGCGGATGGCCTGCACCAGCTGGCCGCGCTTGAGGATGCGCTGCTGCAGCGGCTCGCGGCGGAGATCGAGGTAGCGGTACTTGAGCCGGATCGACTCGTCGACCTCGGCCTCGGGATCGTTGATCGACGAACGGCGGCGTCTGGGCCACGGCGAGGACCTCGATCTCGGGTCGCGCGCAGCTCGACGTCGCCGGTGTCGAGCTTGTCGTTTTGCATGCCCTCGAGCCGCTTGTCGATGGTGCCGCTCACGCGCACCACGTACTCGCTGCGGACCGACTCCGCGATGGCGTGGGCCTCGGGTGCGTCGGCGTTGTCGATGACGACCTGCGTGATGCCGTAGCGGTCGCGCAGGTCGAGGAAGATGAGCTGGCCGAGGTCGCGGCGGCGGTTCACCCAGCCGGCCAGCGTGGCGGGCTTGCCGACGTCCTCGAGACGGGCGTCGGCGCAGGTCAGGTCACGGTAGGAAGTCGGTCTCACAGGGCAGTACACATAGCGCGGAGGGAGATATTGGTCCTGCAGCCTAGCGGACCGGGCGACTCCGGGTGGCGCTCGCCGGGCGCACGAGCGGTTCGGGGATCGGTCAGTCAGGCCGGCGCGGGCCCCATCTGTCGCCGTCCGCGGTGCGGGGCCGAGCCGAGGAGCACACCGCCGATGACGAAGGTCACGCCCAGCAACTGGGCGTTCGAGGGTGACTCCGAGAGGATGATCATGGCCAGGATCGTGGCCAGCACCGGCTGGATGAGCAGGATCAGCGAGGTCGTCGCCGCCGGCAGCCGCGGCAGGGCCGTAGCGATCATGACCTGCCCGCCGACCTGTGCGGTGAGCGCCAGCAGCAGCAGCCAGGCGTGCATCGGCAGCGAGGGCAGCGGATCGAAGTCGCCGACGATGAGTCCGGCTGCCAGTGCGGTGAGGCCGCAGGCGAGCGTGGCGTCGAAGATGGGTCCGGCCGCATGCCGGCGATCGCGCCCCTTCCGGAGGAGCAGCAGATAGCCGGCGTAGCAGACAGCCGTGAGGATCGCCAGGACCGAACCGAGCAGAGGGTCCTCGCCGTAGGCCCCGGCATCGAGCAGACCGCTGATGAAGGCCACGCCCGCGAGAGCGATGGGCACGGCCACGACCTGCGCGAGACTGGGTCGCTCGCCCCAGATCAGCCAGGCCGCGACCATGACGATGACGACCTGCACGTTGACCAGCACCGTCGCGAGCCCGGCCCCCATCAGCAGGATGGCGTGGTGGAAGAGCAGCAGGTCCCCGGCGAAGAAGACGCCGGCCAGCAGTGCCCAACGGCGGGCGGCGGGTGAGCGGCCCCCATAGACCGCCTCCTCGCGACGCATCAGCCACCACAACAGCGGTACCGCGTACAGGCAACGGAAGACGGTGGCCGTGCTCGGGGAGGCTCCCGAGAGCACGAAGAGGATGGCCGCGAAGGAGATGCCGACCGCAGCCGTGGCCGCGGCCGAGCGGGGATAGCTGTCGAAGAGTCGCAGCGGCCCTTGCCCGGCCGCCACTGCCTGCGGCCCGGCCGTCACCGAAGGATGCCGCGCAGTCGCTCGCGCCAGTCGCGGATGCGGTTCCAGGTGGGGTCGATGACGATGTCGAAGGTGCCCGGGTGGCGCAACGGCGTGCCCGTTGAAACGCCGCTTGAAGACGCTGAAGCCCTCCCACGAGCTGATCGACCGTCTC
The DNA here is from genome assembly GCA_963731995.1 of uncultured Chloroflexia bacterium. GTDB lineage: Bacteria > Chloroflexota > Limnocylindria > Limnocylindrales > CSP1-4 > JAFMJV01. Next base: position 203,504 of record CAVSXV010000007.1, on the reverse strand, counting down.
GTCGTCGGGCTCGCGCACGCCCCACAGGTCGAGGCTGGCCGTGCCGGCCTCGCGCAAGCGCGCGCTGGAGCTCGGCCATGGCGGCGTAGGGCCCGCGCTTGCGGCCCAGCTCCTTGTCGCGTGTCGACGCGGCGTACAGGTAGTAGGCACGGTCGCCGGTGCGGGGTGCGATGGCGCCCGCGAGCGGTGTGCCCTCGTGCTCGGCGAGGGCCATGAACCAGTCGTCGCGGGCGGCCAGCGGCTCGGCCAGCCGGCCCAGGAACTCACGGCTGCGGATGCGGAAGCCCTGTCGCTCGGAGGTCTCGGCCAGCAGCCGCGTGGAAGGCGTCGAGCACGGCCGGGTCGCCGACGCGGTCGACCGTCACGGTCGTGCCCTCGCGCACGGCCCGACGCGACTTCGGCGCGGGCATCCTTGCCCCAGCCGGCCACCGGATCGTCGCCGGCCGGTCAGGTCGATGAGGCGCGTCGTCGGCGCCTGCAGGTCGTGCTCTGCGGGCTGGCCGGCCGAGCGTGAAGATCGCGCCGGACCGCGGCATCGGCCGCGGCGTCGCCGGTGCCGCGCGGGTCGAGCTTGAGGACGATGCCCTTGCGCTGCGCGCGCATGGGCCTTGAGGCCGGTCAGCAGACGTGCCAGCACCTCGGCGGCATCGGTCGCCTCGCGGTCCCAGAGCGGGCCGTGCGGGACGTACAGGATCGTGCGGCCGAAGGAGGTGGCGCGGTCGAGCACCTGGGCCAGCGCCGCGGATATGCCCGCCACCATCGACGACCACCAGCCGGGCCCAGTGCTCGCCCGGCTCCCCGGCCCCGGCCTCGCCCCAGGCCCATGACTGCAGCACGTCAGCCTCCGGCTCGCGAGGCCACGAAGGCGGTCCAGTCGGCGCGGTCGGCCTCGGTGGCCTCGCGCAGGGTGAGGGTCATCAGGTGCCGGCCGTCGCTCAGCCGTCGTCGCCGTGACGGTGCTGGGCGTGCGCGCGGATGAGATCGCGGGCCAGCTCGGTCACCGCGACCTGTCGCTGGGTGCCGGCCATGAGGTCCTTGACCTGCACGTGGCCGGCCTCGAGCTCGTCGCCGCAGATGACCGCGAAGTGGGCTCCGGCCCTGGCGGCGCCATCGAGCTGCTTGCCCAGTCGTCGGGACGTCAGGTCCGGGCGGCAGGCCAGTCCGGCGCCACGCAGCTCGGTCGCCAGCTGCAGCCGCACGACCGTGTCGTCGGGGTCCGCGCCGACCACGACCACGACCGGCTTCCACGGCTCGGCGGCCGGCGTGGCGCCCTGGTCCGCGAGCGCGAGCGCGACGCGATCGAGGCCGATGCCGAAGCCGATGCCGGGCGTCGACTGACCGCCGAGCAGCTCCACGAGCCCGTCGTAGCGGCCGCCGCCGCCGAGCGCCTGCTGCTGTCCCTCGGCCCCGGAACGGTAGAACTCGAAGGCGGTACGCGTGTAGTAGTCGAGCCCGCGCACGAGCGTGGGCTCGAGGCGTGGATCGATCGACACCGCCTCGAGGTGTGCGAGCAGGCTGTCGAAGTGTGCCTGGCAGTCATCGCAGAGGTGCTCGGTGATGAGCGGCGCCCCGCTGATGAGTCGCGGCCATGCGCTCGTCCTTGGAGTCGAGCAGTCGCAGCGGCGCGGTCTCGAGCCGGCCACGCTCCAGCTCGGGCAGCTCCGCCTCGTGGCCGTCGGAAGTACTCGCGCAGGGCCTCGATGTAGGCCGGGCGGCAGGCAGCAGTCGCCGATGGAGTTGACCAGCACCTGCACATCGCTCAGGCCGACCTCGCCGAAGAAGGCCATGGCCAGCTCGATGATCTCGGCATCGATGGCCGGACCCGGCATCGCCGATGGCCTCCACGTCGAACTGCCAGAACTGGCGATAGCGTCCGGCCTGCGGTCGGTCGTAGCGGAACATCGGGCCGGTCATCGTCAGCTTCACCGGCTGCGGCCAGGTGCGCATGCCGTGCTGGACGTAGGCGCGGCAGATGCCGGCCGTGGGCTCCGGCCGCAGGGCCCAGCGCTCACGCTCGGACTCGCCGCGTCCGGCCTGGACCCGGAAGAGCTCCTTCTCGACGACATCGGTGACTTCGCCCACGCCGCGTTCGTACACGGCCGAGCCCTCGAACATCGGTGTCTCGATGGGGGCGTAGCCGTAGCGCATGGCCAGGTCGCGGGCGGCGTCCTCGAGGCGCAGGAAGACGGCGCGCTCGGTGGGCAGCAGATCGCGGGTGCCCCGGGGGGCCTGGAACTTGGGCATCGGCCTCTTGAGTCTAGCGGCGTCCGCAGTCGGCCCGAGGTCAGCTTCGCTGCTCAGCTGCGGTCGCGCTGGACCGAGTAGACGTCCTTGAGCTGCTCGAGGTGGGCCATCACGCGCGAGAGCTGGGCCACCGACGAGACCTCGAGGGTGGCCTGCACCGTGGCTCGATGGTCCTTGTGCACGATGACGTTCGCGGCCACGATGTTGATCTTGTCGTCGGCCACCACGTTGCTGATCTCGCTCAGCAGGCCGGTGCGGTCGTAGGCCTCGATGCGGATGGCGATGGGGTATGTCTGCTGGGCCGCCATCTCCCACTCCACGTCGATGAGCCGCTCGATGGCGCGCTCGTTGATGATGGTGGGACAGGTCCCCAGGTGGACGGTCACGCCCCGGCCACGAGTGATGAAGCCCACGATGGGGTCACCGGGGATGGGATGGCAGCACTTGCTGAAGCGGACCAGCAGATCGCCCACGCCGCGGACCCGGACACCTCCCGGTTGCGGCGTCGGCGGCGCCACCTGCGGCAGCTGGACCTCGTCCACATCGTCGCTCACACCCAGCTTGGAGACCACCTGCTGGGCGCCGATCTGTCCGTAGCCGACGGCCGCGAAGAAGTCGTCCACCGACTTGAGGTTGTGATGGTCGACGAGCTCGTCGAGCTTGTCGGCGGGGACCTTGTCGAGCGAGGTGCGGGCCAAGCGGTGCAGCTCGCGGTCGAGCACCTGCTTGCCGTGGGCGATGTTCTCGTCGCGCTGCTGGCGCTTGAACCACTGCCGGATCTTCTCGCGCGCATGGCTGGTGGTGACGATGTTGAGCCAATCGCGCGACGGGCCGTGCGCTGACTTGGTGGTCACGATCTCGACGATGTCGCCGTTCTTCAGCTTGTAGTCGAGCGGCACGAGGCGGTTGTTGACCTTGGCGCCGATGCAGGCGTGACCGACTTCGGTGTGGATGCGGTACGCGAAGTCCAACGGGGTGGCCCCGGCCGGCATGTCCTTGACGTCACCGGCCGGCGTGAAGACGAAGACCTGGTCCTGGAAGATGTCGAGCTTGACGCCCTCGATGAACTCGGTGGCGTCGCTGACGTCGTGCTGCCACTCCATCAGCTGGCGGACCCACGCGAGCTTGGCGTCATAGGCGCGGTCGGCGCGCGAGCCTTCCTTGTAGCGCCAGTGCGCAGCGATGCCGACCTCGCTGACGCGATGCATCTCCTGCGAGCGGATCTGCACCTCGAGCGGCTTGCCGTCGAGGGCCACGACCGCGGTGTGGAGGCTCTGGTACATGTTGTTCTTGGGCATCGCGATGTAGTCGTCGAACTGCCCGGGGATCGGCCGCCACAGCGAGTGCACCACGCCCAGTGCCGCGTAGCACTCGCGCACGTCCTCCACCAGCACGCGCAGGGCGTGCACGTCGTAGATCTCGCCGAACTCAGCGCGCTTGCGCTGCATCTTCTTGTAGATGCTGAAGATGTGCTTGGGTCGCCCGGACAGCTCCGCCTTGATGCCGTTCTCGAGGAGCGCCTCGTCGAGCACGCCCATCGCGCGCTCGACGTAGGCCTCACGGGCCTTGCGGTGGGTCTCGAGCTGGCCGGCCAGCTCCCTGTAGGCCTCGGGGTCGAGGTACTTGAAGGAAAGGTCCTCGAGTTCCCACTTGATCTGCCAGATGCCCAAACGCTCGGCAAGCGGCGCGTAGATCTCCGCGGTCTGCTTGGCGATACGCTGCTGCTTCTCGGGCGGCAGGCTGGCCAGGGTGCGCATGTTATGCAGGCGGTCGGCCAGCTTGATGAGGACGACGCGGATGTCGTCGGCCATGGCCAGGAACATCTTGCGGATGTTCTCCGCCTGCTGCTGCTCATGGCTCAGGGTGCTGAACTTGCCCAGCTTGGTGACGCCATCGACGAGGCGGGCCACGTCTGTACCGAAGCGTTCCTCGACATCGCCCAGCGAGTAGCTCGGTGTCCTCCGGGACGTCGTGCAGCAGGGCTGCCGTGACCGCCACCGGGTCGAGGCCCAGCTCGGCCAGGATCTTGGCCACTGCCAGCGGATGGCTGATGTAGGGCTCGCCGCTGACGCGCTTCTGGTCGCCGTGGGCCTCGACGCGCGAAGGCGAACGAGGCGGCCAGCGACGAGAGGTCGGCCTGCGGGTAGCGTGCGTGCAGCTCCTGCTTCGACCGCTCCGAGCTGCGCGCTGCAGGCCCGCCGGCGAGAAATCCTCGGCCGGCTTGGGTCGGGCACGGCGCTTGCGCGCGGGGTGCCCGGCTTGCCCGTCGGCTTGTCTGCGGCGCTCTCTCGTGGTCGGGGGACTGGTCATCGTTCGAACGAGTGTAGCGAACGCTCGGCCGCTACCGGCCGGAGGAGCTACTCCGTCGGCCGCGACCTCGTGGCCATCCGCCGTGAGCACCGCGACGGCCTCCTCGATGAGGGCCTCATCCTCGGCCACCACCATCCACACGATGTCCCCGGCGGCGAAGAGACGGAGGAGCGGGAAGTCGGGCTGGGCGGCATCGGAGAACAGGGTGACGTCATGCCCCGAGATGGTGGTCGCCGATACACTCGGGCTCAGTCGCATTCAGGCTCAGCAGCTCGACCCAGGTATCGATGGTGCCCGCCGCGTCGATGCCGCTGACGCGATGCGGCTGGACGAGCGACAGCTGTGGTGTCGTTGATGGGCAGAAGGCGTTGGCAGCAGCATAGTCGGCAAGGGTCGCTGCCGTTGGCCTCCAGCATGCCTTCGAACAGGGCCCGCTCCCCGTCGGACATCATGCTCTGCCAGACTGCTCACCGGTGGCGACCTGCAGGTTCTCCCGCAACGGCAGACCGGCCAGGTTCTCCGGCACCAGCGCCCGCAGCTCGTCGAGGCTGGTGTCGTCGCCTGCGACCGCCTCGGGTGCGACCGCCTCCGGTGCGACGGAGGCATCGGCCTCGACCTCGGCTTGGGCGTAGGTCGCGGCCGCGGGCAGCAGCAGCGCGGCGGCGAGGACGGGGTCGGCAGGAGGCGCAGCTTGGTCATCGGGGGTCCTCCAGGGTCGTGGGGGCACGAGTGTAGACCGGCCGGGTCGTGAGCTCGAACGCGATTGTGTAGCGAACGCAACCTGGGCGCCACCGCAGCCCAACCGGCCGCGACCGCCCGGCGGTGTAGGGTGCCGAGGTGAAGCCGTCGTCCGCTGCCCTCGGTGCGAGGGCCAGCCTGCCGTACGTCCTGCTGCCCCTGGCCCTGGGCGTAGCGGTCTCGTGCACGACCGCGGCTTCCTCGGCCGACCGGGAGCCATCGCCCTCTGCCTCGGCCGTTCCGGTCGCCGTCGCGGTAGCCACGCCCCTTGGACACGCCGTCACCCGTCGCGGAGACGGGCACGCCGCCACCGACGGCGGACCCACCATCGCCTGTGCCGCCATCGAGCGCCAGCCCCGCGGCGACCCCAGCGGCGACCGCTGCGCCCTCGGCTGCCCCTGTCGCGGAGGCGTCGGCGGAGGCCGCGCTGGCCGCTGATGGTCCCGCGCTGGACGCCGAAGACCACGGCCAAGCTCCAGCGGATCATCGACAACCAGGTCACCAAAAGCGCGTCGCCGGCCTGCAGGTCGCGGTGCGACTGGCGGACGGCGAGACCTGGCTGGGCACCGCCGGCAACGCCGAGTTCAGTCCCGACCGAGCCCTCGATGACAACGACCAGCTGGCCATCGCGAGCGTGACCAAGACCTTCATCGCCGCGCTCATCCTGCAGCTCGCCGAAGAAGGGCAAGGTCGACCTCGACGCCACCTTCGGCACGTACTTCCGCGACGCGCCGCGCAAGGATGCGGTGACCCTGCGCCAGCTGCTGAGCCACACCAGCGGCATCTACAACTTCTGGGCCAACCCGCGCTACGGCGAGATCACCGAGGCCTGGTGGAAGAACCCCGGAGCCGGGGGCTTGAAGGCTCGCTCGCACCAGTGGACCTACGAGGAGATGATGGAGCCTCGTCAAGAGCGGCGAGTTCAAGCCGGGCAAGGACTACCAGTACTCCAACACCAACTACGTCATCCTGGGCAAGGTCGCCGAGGCGGTCGACGGGCAAGCCCCTGCACAAGCTGCTCAGCGCACGCTTCTTCAAGCCGCTCGGGCTCGATCGACACGCATCTACCAGCCGGCGCAGAAGCCGCGCTCCGACGCCGCCCACGGCCACTGGGACTGGGGCGGCGGCTACATCGACCACACCAAGGACTCGGAGTACGTGCCGTTCATGGCCGCGGCATCGCATCGCCGATGCGGCCGGCGCCATGGCCTCGACGGCGAAGGACCTGTCGGTGTGGGCCTCCGCGCTCTACGGCGGCGAGGTCCTCTCACCGCCGATGACCCGCGAGATGACGACCTTCCTGAAGCCCGGCTGGTATGGGCTGGGCGCCGATGTCGCGATCTTCGCCGGCCATCGCGGACATGGGCACCGGGGTGGGATCCGCGGCTACGAGTCGTCGATGTGGTACTTCCCCGATGCGGGCGTGTCCGTCGTGCTGCTTTCGAACCAGGGCAACTGGCTGACCGACGTGCCCATGGAACGGCTGGTCAAGGCCGTCCTCGGCCAGGCGCTAGGCGCGCAGCCTCGCGCAGCGCGTCACGGGCCGCCGCGGCCTCGTCCCAGGGCAGCTCGCCGGCAGCGGTCTCGATGGTCTTCTCGTGGCCCTTGCCCGGCGAGCAGCACCGCGTCGCCCGGTCGGGCTCGGCGCATCGCCTCGGCGATGGCCTCGGCTCGATCGGGGATGAGCAGCAGGTCCTCGCCGCGTCGCTTCCCGGCCGCCTCGGCACCCCGCCCGATGCTCTCGAGGATGGCCTCGCGGTCCTCGCCTCGGGGGTCCTCGTCGGTGACGATCACCAGCCGGCAGCGCTCGCCCGCGACACGGCCCATGGGCTCGCGCTTGCTGGGGTCGCGGTCGCCGGCCGAGCCGAAGACGGCGATGAGGCCGACCGCCGGCTGCGGTCGGGGCCAGCTCGTCGAGGACCTTGGCCAGCGACTCGGCGGTGTGGGCGTAGTCGATGATGACGCTGAAGGGCTGGCCCTCGTCGATCCGCTGCATGCGTCCGGGCACCGCCGGCAGCGCTACCAGGGCGCCGCGGCGCGCGTCCGAGGTCGAGGCTCGAGGCGCGACGGCCACGCCCATGGCCGCGAGCGCGTTGGCCACGTTGAAGCGTCCGGCCAGCTGCAGGGGCACCACGCCCTGCCAGTCGCCGGCCCGCATCGCTGATGCGCATGCCCGATGGGCGTCTCGCTCGAGCCCGGTGGCGGCGAGGTCGAGCTGGTCGCGCGTCGGTCGCGCCCAGGTCGCCGGTGAGACCATAGCGCACGACGGCGGCGCCCGCTCGACGAGCCACTGCAGCCGCGCGGCTCGCCCTGGGGGTCGTCGGCGTTGATCACCGCGTGCTTGCCCCAGCCCTTCTCGGGGTTCTCCTCGGCCGACCGCGAGGCGCGCGAAGAGGCTGCGCTTGGCGGCGCGGTAGGCCTCGAGCGTGCCGTGGAACTCGAGGTGCTCGGAGGTGACGTTGGTCAGCACGGCCACGTCGTAGGCCGTACCTCGCACGCGCTGCTGCGCCAGACCGTGCGAGGTCGACTCGACCACCGCCCAGCGGTCGCCGGCGTCGAGCATGGCGGCGAGGTAGTCTGCAGCTCGGGCGCCTCGGGCGTGCTGGTGCGCGCGGCGTTGCCGAGGCTGTGGCCGCCGACGATGACGTCGGTCGTGCCCAGCAGGCCGGTCGGCCTGCCCGGCGCCCTCGAGCAGGGCGCGCACGAGGTAGGCCGTGGTGGTCTTGCCGTCGGTGCCGGTGATGCCCACGACGCCGAGGTCGTGTGATGGGTCGTCGCGCACGCCACGATGCCGCCAGGCCAAGCGCGATCTTGGCGTCGGTGGTGACCGAGCTCGGGCACGGCGACCGCCGGCACGGGCCGTTCGACGATGACCGCGGCGGCCCCGGCCGCGACGGCGCCGGCCACGTGGTCGTGGCCGTCGGCGTGCTGCCCGCGCCGGGCCACGAAGAGGTCGCCCGGCGCTCACCCGTCGCGAGTCGTAGCGGACGCGCACCGACGCGCGGGATCGGGCTCGGCGCCGTGCGCGGGCAGCGGGTCGGAGGCCAGCAGGCCACGTCGATGGAGCAGCGCGCCGAGGGCCGAGAGGCGGTGGTCAGTCACTGGTCTGGGCCGGCCGCGACGGGCGTCATCAGGGTCCAGGCCGCGACGTCGCCGGGCGATGCGCACCCAGGCCCGCCGGCCGCGCTGGTAGAGCGCGCGCACCGGTGGCGTTGACCACGAGGTCGAAGGTGCCGCCGTACTCGACCACGCGCCCGCCGAAGCCCTGCTTGAAGTGGGCGATGCCCTTCGTCGAGCGACCCCACATGTCGAAGACGGTGGCTCCCGCCGCCTTGCTGCGGATGATCGCCTCCCACTCGAAGTAGTGGCCCGAGCGCGCCTCTCCGCCCTCGTCGGTGAGGCCGCCGTAGAGCTGCGACGCGCGTCCGCCGCTGGTCAGGATCATCTTGCTCGAGACCGGCGTGCCATCGGGCAGGTAGCCGATGAGGATGCGCGCGTGCCCGTCGCGCCCGAAGGCACGGTAGACGTCGGCGTAGGCCTCGATGGCTCGCGGGATGAAGCCGCTGCGTCCCGCGGTCTCGGCGAGGATGTCGTAGAAGACCGGCAGCTCGGCCTCGCCACCCTCCTGACCACGTAGCAGCCCTTCTTGCGGGCGCCGTTGGCGTAGCGTCGGCTCGACTTGTAGACGTCGTGCCAGAGCTCCTCTTCGGTCATGGAGAGGTCGATGATCTGGGTCGAGGCCAGCTGCAGGACGTCGGCTGGCACCCAGCCGGCCGAGGCCATGAGCGGGTGGTGCGCGCGTGCCCTCGAGGCCCGGGTCGGCCGTGACGTGCGTGAGGCGCTGCGCGCGAGCGAAGTCCTGCAGGGCCGCGGTCCAGGCATCGAGACTGGCCTGCGTCGAAGACGGTCGCCACCGGGCCGCGCGGCGCGTAGCCCATGGCGAACGGGCCCGGGCCCAGGCGGCGCATCAGCACCTGTCCGCCGATGGGTCCCGAGCCACCATCGGCGACCACGCGTGCCGAGCGTCCAGCCGTAGGGCGCCTTGGCCGTGGCCCAGGCGCTCATCTGCAGCGGGAAGTCCGTCTCGGAGCCCCCCACGAACGCGTCCCAGGCGTGCGTCGTCGGTGCGCAGTCGTTCGAGGTCGGCGGTCATGGCCGCTATCTTCGCATCCCCCGCAGGCCATCGATGGCCCGGCGCCGGGCGCGGGCGAGGCGCTCGGCGCCGGGGTCGCAGCACGATGCGCCGCGCGGGCTCGCGCTCCACCCACTCGGCGCCGAAGCCGCGTTTGTGCTCGTAGAGTCCGCGGTTGGGATCGCCCGGCTGTGGCGGGCCGCGATGACCGGGCAGGTCGACGCCGCCGAGCTCGATGGCCGGACAGCCTTCCGCGAGCGCGCGCGGATGGCCGTCCAGCGCACGAGGTGCATGGTGCCCGGGCAGCTCCCGCCGCAAGGAGGCCTGGTCGGCCGAGTAGGCCGTGGCCCAGATGCCGCCCTGGCGGAAGAGGAAGAGCCCCCCACCAGCCGCCCGTCGTGCTCGGCCAGCAGCAAGCCGGCCGAGGTTCGCCTCGACCAGGCGGCGCCAGGTATCGACGAAGCCGGTGCCGGCCTGGAGCTGCATGCCGACCACATCGGCACGCTCGTGGAGGAGCTCGGCGAAGGCGGTCATGCGCGCCGGGTCGTCGGTCTCGCTGACGCGTCACACCGGCCTGCTCGGCGGCACGGATGCGCTGGCGCGTGGACTTGGAGAACGAGCGCAGCAGGGTCTCATCGTCGAGCCCGGGCTCGAAGTCGCGGCGCATGACGTGGATCGAGGGCTCGAGGTCATCGGTGACGCGCGAAACCGACGCGGTCCATGGCGCGGGCGTAGTCGGGATCGGCCGGGCGCTCGGGGTCGAGGTAGAGCGTGCGTGCGCCGACCTCGCGGGCCCACGTCGCGAGCGCGGCGGCTCGAGCGGCGGCGATCTCCGCGGCGTCTCGTGCGGCATGTGCCGGTCCGCGACGGACGACGGCCGTCCGACCCGGGCAGGCCCGGCGAGCGACGCAGCAGCGCGAGCGCGACCCGCCCGTCATCGAAGGTGAGGAAGTGCGGTTCGTAGCCCTGGCTCGCGCGGAGCGTGCCCCAGGTGGCCGATTGCATCACGTGCCCACCGGGGACCTCGACGGCGCGGGCGTCCCAGTCGGCGGGTGGGGTCTGGCTGATCGGCGCTGATGCGCATGGCCGGGTCGCACGGTGCTCACCGGCCGCGGAGGCGGACCGGCACAGATCGATGGCGCGGGGAAGCTCGGGCAGTCGCACCAGCCGACTGTACAAGAGATAGACGGCCAGGCCGGCGGCGGAGGCCGCGACCAGCTCGATGACGCAGCGTCGCTACCCGCGAGAGGTCGTCGGGCGCGACTCCGAGCGACAGGACGACCGCGGCCACGAGCGCGGCGAGCATCGGCACCGGCCAGCGAGAGCAGCGCCGCCGCGGACGACCGAGCGGGCGGCGATCGAGGGTGTGCGTCCGGCGCAGCAGGAGCGTCAGGGTCGTGGCCTCGAACCAGGCACCGAGGGCGATGCCCAGGGCCAGTCCCCGGATGCCGAGCGCGCCCACCGCGAGGACCGAGATGATGACGTTGACGCCGACCGAGACGATGGCCACGCGTCACCGGCGTGACGGTGTCCTTGCCGCTGTAGAAGGCGCGGGCCAGGATGACGTTCATGGCGTGGGCCGGCAGGCCGATGAGGAAGACGCCCGAGGGCCGCGGCCGTGGCGGCCAGCGCCGCCTCGTCGAAGCCCCAGCCGAAGAGCAGGTCAACGACCTGTTCGCGGGCCACGATGCCGACCGCTGCGACGAAGGCCATGACCCACAGCAGCAGCCGCAGCGCGCGCGCGACCATGGTGCCGAACTCGGCCTCGTCGCCCTTGGCCAGGGCACGCGACATCGTGGGCAGCAGCACGATGCCCAGCGGCAGGCCGATGACGCCGAGGGGGATCTGGACCACGCTGAAGGCGACGGTGTAGCTCACCACCGCGCCGACCGCGACGGTGCTCGCGAGCGCGGTGTTGACCAGGAAGGTGATCTGGTTGGCGCCCATGCCGATGGCTCGCGGCAGCATCAGCCAGAACGTCTGCCGCGCGGCCGGATCGTGTACGATCCACGCGCGGCGAGTAGGTGAAGTGGCCGCGCAGGACGGGTAGCTGGACGAGCAGCGTGGCCGATGGCGCCGACCACGACGCCCACGGCCACGCCGTAGATGCCCATCACTCGGCCCAGCAGCAGGGCGCAGACGATGATGCTGGCGTTGTAGACCACCGGCGCGAGGGCGGTCGCGCCGAAGCGGTCCTGGGTCTGCAGGATGGCTGTGACGATGGACCCCGCGGCCAGGAAGATCGGGGCGATCAGCATCATCCGCGTGAGCTCGACGGTCAGCGCGGTGGTGGCCTCGTCGAAGCCGGGCACCAGCAGCGGCACCAGGGCGGGTGCGAAGATCGCCAGCAGGACCGCCAGCAGCGACAGCGTGGCGAGCATGAGGTTGAGCACGGTCGAGGCCACGCGCCAGGCGCGGTCCCGTTCCGCCGTGCTCGATGAGCCCGGAGAGCACCGGGATGAGGGCTGAGGTGATGGCGCCCGCAGCGACCAGCTCGAAGATGAGGTCCGGGATGCGGAAGGCGGCGTAGTAGGCATCGAGCTCCGCGACCGGTCGCGCCGAAGAGGTTGCTGAGCACGACCACGCGCAGCCAGCCGAGGATGCGCGAGGCGAGGAAGGCGCCGGTGATGATGAGCCCGGCGCGCGCGAGTGCTCCCCGGCTCACGAGCGGTCAGCGTCCTCGTCAGCGAGCATCGTCGTCGGCCGGCCTCGGCTTCGGACAGGGCACGGGGGTGGGCGGCGCGATAGCTCGACTGCAGCCGGCCCGGGCTGACGTGGGTGTAGATCTGGGTGGTGGAGAGGCTGGCGTGGCCGAGCAGCTCCTGCACCACGCGCAGGTCGGCGCCGCCCTCGAGCAGATGCGAGGCGAAGGAGTGGCGCAGCGTATGTGGCGTCGTGCGCTCCGGCAGGCCCGCCCGGCGCACGAGACGGTCGATGCGGCCGCGTACGCCCCGTGTGCTCAGCGGCCCCCGTTGCGTGTTGAGGAAGAGCGCGTCGCCGCGACGTATCAGCCGCCCCCGCGAGGACCGGTCGTGCCGAGGGAGAGGTAAGCCTCGAGTGCGTCCCTTGCGGGGGCGCCGAGCATGCCGATGCGCTCCTTGCGGCCCTTGCCCAGCACCCGCATCTCGCCGTGGCCGAGGTCGACGTCAGCCACCTTCGCACCGGCGATCTCGCTGATGCGCAAGCCGGCCGCGTAGGCGCACTCGACGATGGCGCGGTCACGCAGCTCGATGGCATCGGGGACCGAGGCCGAGCGCGCTTGGCCCAGCGGGTGACCGGCTGAGCCGGGAATGACGTCGAGCAGGCGCTCGATGTCATCGACCTCCATCACGCGCGGCAGCCGACGCGAGCGGCGTGGGGTGACGATGGCGGCCCAGGGGTCCCCCGCGACCCAGCCCTGGCGCCGGCAGAAGCGGTAGAAGGAGCGCAGCGCGGCGATGCGGCTGCTGATCGTGGAGCGTGAGAGGCCGCGGCCGTCGAGCTCAGCGAGGTAGGCCCGCAGCGTCCGGCGCGGCGGTCGGGTCCAGTCCACGCCTGGGACCCCGTGGAGCCAGTCGAGGTACTGCTCGAGCGCTGTGCGATACGCGCGCTTGGTATGCGGTGAGGCGTCGCGGGCATCGAGCGACGCCATGAAGGACGTGGCGGCCGAGGCTGCGTCGCGGCCCGATCGCCGGTCCACCATCACGCCTTGCCCCACCCGCCGGACATCAGCTGCCGGCGTCGTCAGCTTCGGCGCCGGCCGCGGACTTGGTCGTCTTGCGCTTTCTGCTCGCGGACGACTTCCGGGACGATGTACCGCCCTTGGAGGCTGCGCGGCGCTTGCGCGAGGGGGCGAGAGCAGCGGGGTTCGGCTCACCGCCGGGCAGCTTCATGCCCGGGCAGCTCGGCTCGATCGCCGGGCAGCTCGACGGACGCACCGCAGCGGAGGCAGATGCCGCTCTCGTCCTTGAGCGCGACCGCACCGGCATCGGCATCGTGGACCGCGCCCAGCGGCTCGAAGTTGGTGGTGAAGTCGCACTTGGGGTAGCGCCCACAGCCATAGAAGACGTTGCCGGTGCGCCGTGCGCGTCGAGCGGTCAACCGTCCCTCGCCGCACTTGGGGCACTCGACCTCGAACGGCAGCGGTGGTGGCGGTGGCGGGCCGGTGCGGTGGATGTAATCGCAGTCGGGATAGCGGTCACAGCCAGCAAAGACGCCATAGCGCCCGCGCTTGGCCACGAGCGTGCCTTCGCCGCACTTGGGGCACGTGTCGCCGGCTCCCTCGACCGGCGGCATGTCCGGCTCCTCGCCCGGGATGTCACGCGTCTCCTTGTGATCGGGGTACATCGAGCAGGCCAGGAAGCGGCCGTTGCGTCCCAGGCGGATGACCATGGGGTGGCCTTCGGAACAGACCTCGTCGGTCTCCTCGGTGGTCAGGTCGCTGCGCTTGAGCGTCTTGCGCTTCTCATCCACGAGCTTCTGGAGCGGGTCGTAGAACTCGTGCAGCAGCGGCACCGGTTGGCGCCTGCCCGCCGCGATCTCGTCGAGCTCCTCTTCCATGCGCGCGGTGAAGTCGTAGTCGACGTAGTCACCGAAGTGCTCCACCAGCACGTCGGTGACGATGTTGGCCACGATCTCCGGCCGCAGACGCTTGTCGACGACCTTCACGTAGCCACGGTCCTGGATGGTGGAGATGGTGGCCGCGTAGGTGGACGGCCGGCCGATGCCGTGCTCCTCGAGCGCCTTGATGAGCGAGGCCTCCGTGAAGCGTGGCGGCGGCTCCGTGAAGTGCTGCTCACCCTCGACGTCCTTGACCGCGGAGCGGTCGCCCTCCGCCAGTGCCGGCAGGGTCGCTTCCTTCTCCTCGTCCTCACCGTCGTCGCGGCCTTCGGTGTAGACCGCGGTGAAGCCGTCGAAGGTCGTGCGCGTGGCGCTGGCGCGCAGGCCGAAGCGGCCGGCCTCGAGCTCCGCGGTGGTGGTCTCCATCTGCTTGGGGGCCATCTGCGAGGCCAGCGCGCGCTGCCAGACGAGTCGGTACAGGCGCAGCTCGTCGTCCTTCACCCGGCCGCGCAGCGAGTCGGGATCTCGCGTGAAGGAGGTGGGGCGGATGGCCTCGTGCGCCTCCTGGGCGCCCTTGGCGCGGGTCTTGTAGCCGCGGCCGCCCTCGACCGCGTAGTCGCTGCCGAAGCGCCCGTTGATGACCTCCTGCGCCTCCGCCTGCGCGGACTTGGCGAGGTTGACCGAGTCGGTGCGCATGTAGGTGATGAGACCGGTGGGCTCACCGTCGATCTCGATGCCTTCGTACAGGCGCTGGGCCACGGACATCGTGCGGCGGGGGCCATAGCCGAGCTTGCGGCTGGCCTCCTGCTGCATCGTGCTGGTGGTGAAGGGTGGGGCCGGGTTGCGCTTGGAGTCGCGCACCTTGAGCGAGGTGACGGTGGCCGTCTCGGCCCTGCAGCGCCTTGACGTAGGCCTGGGCGGTGGCCTCGTCGGGGATGGGGATCTCGTTCTGCTTGACCTCGCCGCCAGTGGCCACGCGCGTGCCGTCGACCTTGACCAGCGCCGCCTTGTAGCGCTCCCCCGACGGCGTCTCGAGCAGCGCTTGCAGGGTCCAGTACTCGCGTGCCGTGAAGGCCTCGATGGCCCGTTCCCGTTCGACCACCAGGCGCACCGCGACCGATTGCACACGGCCGGCTGAGAGGCCGCTGCGCACCTTGCGGCTGATGAGCGGACTGAGCGTGTAGCCCACGAGGCGATCCATGATCCGCCGCGTCTGCTGGGCATCCACGAGGCCCATGTCGATGTCGCGTGGGTCCTCGAAGGCGGCGGTGATGGCCGACTTGGTGATCTCGCTGAAGGTCACGCGCTTGGTCTTGTCGCCCGGGATCTGCACGGCCTCGACGACGTGCCAGGCGATGGCCTCACCCTCGCGGTCGAGGTCGGTGGCGAGGTAGACGAGGTCGGAGCTGCCGGCGGCCTTGGTGATGGCATTGAGCTGCTTGCGGCGGTCCTCGTTGACCACGTACTCGGGCTTGAAGTCATGCTCGACGTCCACGCCGAACTTGCCCTTGCCGGGGTTCTCCGGGAGGTCCCGGACATGGCCGTAGGAGGCCAGCACCTTGTAGTCGGGACCGAGGTAGCGCTCGATCGTCCGGGCTTTGGCGGGTGATTCGACGATCACCAGGTTCTTGGTCACGGCCGCAGACTATAGCAATGGTGCGTCAGTGCACCACGCGGGCGCTGGCTGGCAGTGGTCACGCTTCGCGGATGCGGCGCAGCAGCTCCGCGTCGGGCTCGAGGTTCTCGAGGTCGTCGTCCTCGGATGGAGCGCGGCCGGTGGTGCCGGGGGCCGGGGTCACGATGACGTTGGCGCCCTCCGGCACGGCCTGTGCCTCCGCGGGCAGCTCGACCGGGCTCACCGGCAGGTCATCGTCGAGACCGGCTGCGTGGATGGCGGCGCGCGGGATCTCGATGAAACGGATGATGTTGTAGGGCAGCAGGAAGACCGAGTCGAGGTACTCGGTGGACACCGGCTTGCGGTCCTCGAGGGTGCGCAGGTTGGTGCACAGCAAGCCGGCATCTCCAGCCGTAGGCAGCGATTCGATGTCTGCCTTCATGGGCTGCTCGCCGTGGAGATGCAAGATGACGTTCCGGATCATGTTCCCATCCTACGCTGCGACGACCGGCGTACTCCGGTTGGGTCCGGCGGACTCTCTCATGAGACACGCTCGTTGTCCATCCGGGCCAATGGTCCTGCCGGCAGCTGCGTGGGGCCGTGGGCCTGGGCCCAGCCCCGGAGCTGCAGCATCGTCAACGCCGCCGAGACGACCCCCGCGTCGAGTGCCGTCGCGCGACAGAGCGTGTCGATGGTGCTGGGCCCGGCGGTCAACGCCTCCGCGACCCGGCGCTGGGTCGGGTCAAGCAGGCGCAAGGCAGCAGCGACCGATAGCTGTCCGACTCTCGCTGCTGGAGTGACGGTGGCGTCGACGTCACCCAACGAGAGGTCGACGATCATCTCGTCCAGCCCGATCAGCGGCTGGACCGGGGCCTCGTGCAACAGCACGAGGTTGCCGCGGATACGAGGATCCAGCGGTCGTCCCGGGGCGACCAGCACCCGCCGACCCTGCTCGAGCGCATGGCGGGCCGTGATCAGTGCCCCGCTGCGGGCCGGCGCCTCGACCACGATGGTGGTCGAACAGAGCCCGCTGATGATGCGGTTGCGGCGCGGGAACGTGCCGCGCGTGGCGTGTGTTTCCGGAGCCAGCTCGCTCACGACAGCGCCACGTTCCGCGATGCGATCGGCGAGCCGACGGTTGAGGACGGGACCAGGGGCGTCGATGCCGCTGCCGATGACGCCGACCGTTCGGGTGTCACCGTCGAGTGCGGCCCGGTGGACGGCACCGTCGATGCCGAGGGCCAGTCCGGACACGACGGTGACGCCCGCCTCGGCGAGGCGCTGCCCGATGCGGACGGTCAGGTCGCGTCCGACCGCGGTCGGACGGCGTGTGCCCACCACCGCGACCAGCGGCTCATGTGAGAGGGCCGATGGATGACCCAGGCCGTAGAGCACCGCCGGCGGCTCCTCGATGGCGTGGAGCGCGCGCGGGTACTGGGGGTCGAGCGGTGTCAGGATCCAGCCCCCGAGCGCCGCGACCGCCCGTGGCACTCGACCGGGATCGGCCGCCGAACGACGGACGGCTCGGGCCAGGCCTGGGCGCAGGCGCGTGCCGGCCATCACTGCGAGGCGGCGGTCTGCTCGAGCGGACGGCAACCCTGCCACGGCCGTGATGGCCTCCGTCGCAGAGCCGTGATGCTCCAGCAGCCGGCTGAAGGTGAGGTCGCCGACGCCGGGCGTGCTGGCGAGGGCGATCCAGGCGTCCCGTTCCTTCATGCGGCTACCTCCTGCTCGAACGAGCGATCGCGCAGTGCCGCGGCAGCCGCCAGCTCTTCTGCCCTGACCACAGCTCGGCCCCGCAGGTCAGCGATGGTGCGCGCGACGCGCAGCGTGCGGTGGATGCCCCGGGCGGTGAGTTCCAGCTGATGGCCGAAGTCCTGCAACGTCTGGCGTGAGCTCGAGTCCAGTGCGCAGGCTCGAAGCAGCGCCCCGCCTCGCAGGGCCGCGTTGGGCACGCCCCCGTTGCGGTCGAGTGCGAGAGCCCAGGCGTCGAGGACCCGACGCGCCACGGTATCGCTCGATTCAGGTTCGGCCAGCTTCACCAGCTGCTCGGGGTCCATGCGCGGCATGACCACACGCAGGTCGATACGATCGAGCAGCGGACCGCTGACACGTCGACGGTAGCGCTCGGGCTCGCGGGCAGGGCAGCGGCAGACGCGCTCAGGATCTCCGTTCCAGCCGCAACGGCATGGGTTCATGGCCGCGACGAGCTGAAGCTGTGCGGGGTAGGTCACCGAGCCGTGCGCCCGCACGATCTCGACCGAGCCGTCCTCGAGCGGCTGACGCAAGGCATCGAGCACATGGCGGTCGAACTCGGCCAACTCGTCGAGGAAGAGGACGCCACGGTGTGCCTGGGTGACCAGACCCGGCCGTAGCCGCGGGCCACCGCCGACCATGGCCGCGTACGAGGTCGTGTGGTGCGGGCTGCGAAAGGGCCGGGCGAGCCGCCCAGAGGCAGAGGTCTCGAGGCCCGACACGCTGCGGATGACCGCGACCTCGCGTGCCTCTTTCTCGGTCAGTGGCGGCTGCAGTCCCGGGACGGCACGCGCCAGCATGGTCTTGCCGGCACCGGGCGAGCCGATGAGCAGGAGGTTGTGACGGCCCACAAGCGCGACCTCCAGTGCCCAGCGTGCCTGTTCCTGCCCTCGCAGATCTGACAGCTCCGTGACCTCGCCGGGCGACAGCGTCGCCTCCGACGTAGCCACGCTGCCGGCCGCCACGCGGATCGGTACCCGGCGTCTGGCGGTTGCCGCCTTGCGACCCCGAGGTCCGGCGATGAGACGAGCGACATCGTCGAGCCCCTCCGCACCCACGACCTGCATGCCCTCGACGAGTCGCGCCTCATCGACGTTCGCGAGAGGAACGCACACGCGACGGTGACCTGAGGCGCGGAGCGTGGCCACCATGGGCAGCACGCCCGGCACAGGCCGCACGCTACCGTCGAGCGACAGCTCTCCGAGCAGTGCCCACGACCCGCCCGAAGCCCGGATCTGCTCGTGTGCCAGCAGGACGCCGACCGCGATGGCGACGTCGTACGCAGCCCCGTGCTTGCGCCGGTCTGCCGGCGCCAGGTTCACCGTGATGCGAGACAGCGGATAGGCGAAGCCGGCGTTGCGGATGGCGCCGCGGACCCGCTCGCGAGCCTCGGAGAGCGCCGTATCGGGCAGGCCAACGATCGAGAACGAAGGCAGTCCCGCCGCGATGTCGACCTCCACCCGCACAAGCTCCCCACGCAGGCCTTGGACGACGGCGGTATCGAGGATCGCGAGCATGGTCCCGAGGATGGCCGGCACGTGATCGCCCGGCCTTCACTCCCACTTCGCTGCCACTTTGATGCCGGGGCTGACTGACCGCAGGTACCCACCAGCGGTACACACCGCCAGTGTCAATCCGGCCGTACGAGCCTCGCGAACAGCCGGTCAGCCTCGGCATCCGGGTCGTCGCAGATGCCCGAGTGGACCGGCGACAGCTGGATCACCGTCGAGCGTGGCGCGGTCAGCCAGTGGAACCGCTCGGACGCCGAGAGATGGCCGTGCGGCCCCGCCACCGCACCACCCTCGCAGATGCGCTCGATCGACTCGAGGTGTGAGCGGATGGCGCTCACGTCGGCGTCTGGCGCGAGAGCAAGCAGCCTCGCTTCGTCGAGCGCGATGCGCGATAACAGCGCACGTTGTGTCTTGGCGAAGAGGATGACGCCCACATTGAGGAACTCCTCGCGAGCCACATCGGGTACCACCCGGATCACGCTGTAGTCGTACGAGCAACGCTCAGCCACGAGCCGCCTCTTCCACGAAGGCCGCCGATCCCTCGAGACGCGCGAGCAGGTATCGGAGGTAGTGCTCACGGACCGCATCGGGTGCTTCGTCGCCATAGCCCAGTTCCAGCCAGGCATCGGGCACGGTCGCCAGGATGCCCTCGAAGGTCGCGCCCGACAGTCGCTCCCTGGCCCGTGTATCGGCCGCCCTGACATCGTCGGCGAAAGGCAGCAGCACGTGTTGTGCGATCCGTTCGAAGGGGCTCTCGGCACGCGCCATCACGCCGACCCAGTCATGGTGGAAGAAGAGCGCGGCCCCGTGGTCGATGAGCCAGATGCGCCCGTGCCACTCGAGCATGTTGGCGTTGCGCGGCGTGCGGTCGGGGTTGGTGGTGAAGGCGTCGAACCAGACCACATCGGAGGCGAACCGGCCATCGGGGACGGGCGGCACCAGGGGGTCATAGGTGATCGACCCCGGCAGGTAGTCGAGCGCGTAGTTGATGCCCTCGCTGGTGCGCAGGAGGTGGCCGATCTCGTAGTCGATCTCGAGCCGCCCGAAGTCCGAGGCCAGGTCGATGAGCACCGCCTCGGGCACCGGCAGGCCCAGCGCCCGCCCGATCTCACCGGCCAGCAGCTCGGCCACGAGCGCTTTGGGCCCCTGCCCCGCCCCGCGGTACTTGACCACGTAGGTTCCGTCGTCGTCGGCCTCCATGATCCCGGGCATGGAGCCACCCTCACGCAGTGGCGCGACGTAACGGACCGCGCGGACGGTAGGCAGCATCGGCGGGTCGCGGCGCGTCCGGCCTAGGCGCTGCCGTCGTCCTCCTCGTCGGCCGCGTGCTTGCCTTCGACGCTGACGTGCATGGCCGCCCCGGAGTCGAGGCCGCTGTCGATGAAGTTGCCCAGTCGACGCGCGAGGTCGGTCAGCTCGAGCGGGATGACGTACTTGGTCGACGCGCCCTGGCCGAGCTCCTTGAGCGCTTCGAAGTACTGCAGGGTCATGGTCCGGTCGTCGATGCTCTTGGCAGCCTCGAAGATGCGTGTGAGTGCCTGGCTGTAGCCCTCGGCTTCGAGGATGGCCGCCTGGCGTCGGCCCTCGGCCGTGAGGATGGCTGACTGCTTCTCGCCCTCGGCCACGTTGATCTTGGACTGGCGAGCGCCCTCGGACTCGGTGATGACCGCGCGACGGGTTCGCTCGGCGGTGAGCACGCGGTTCATCGAATCCTGCACGTCGGGCGGGGGTACCAGCTCGCGGATCTCGACGGTGGTGACCTTGCCGCCCCAGCGCTCGGTCTGCTCGCCGAGCTTGACGCGCAGCACGTCGTTGACCTGGTCACGCTTGCTGAGCACGTCGTCGAGGAGCATGTCGCCCACCACCGCGCGCAGGGTGGTGGTGGCGACGCCCTGGAGGGCGCCCGCGAAGTCGGCCACGTTGATGAGGCTGCTCAGTGGATCGATGATTCGCCAGTAGATGAGAAAGTCGATGGCGACCGGAGCGTTGTCGCGCGTGATGACGGTCTGGCTGGGGACCTCGATGAAGTTCTCGCGGACGTCGACCTTGACGGGACGGTCCACGAAGGGAATGAGGAAGCGCAGGCCAGGCTCGCGCACGAGATGCTCATCGGTGCGGCCCAGCCGGAAGACGACCATCCGCTCGAACTGGCGCACGATGCGCACCGAGAGGTACAGGATGACGAGGGCCACCACGCCGAGGAACAGTACGGTCGCGATGAGGCTGCTGCCGAGGTCCATGGTTCAGGCCGTCCCTTCGTTGCGGTCACCGGATGCCCCGAGTGACTCCACCAACAAGACCATGCCATCGTTCCCGCTCACGCGCACGGAAGTCCCGCGTTCGAGCAGTCTGGCATCAGGTGTTCGCGCCGTCCATTCCTCGCCGGCAGCGAAGATCGTGCCCACCGGCGCCAGGGCACCGCGAACCTCACCCTGCGTGCCAAGCGGCAGCAGCGGTCCGACGAGGTGGCTGACACCGATGACCGTCTGTGGCCTGCGCCGTTGGCGCATGAGGACGTAGAGGATGCCCAGCATGACGGCACCGGTGAGGGCCGTCATGACCACGATGACCTCGGTGCTGACGCTGACCGACGGCGCCACCGGGTCGCCCGGCTCCGTGTACAGCGCAGATGCACCCAGCGCGAAGGCCACGAGGCCGCCGACGGTCAGCAATCCTCCGCTGGTCACCGTCCACTCCAGCACGAAGAGGATCACGGCGAGGCCGATGAGCAGCAGGCCGGCGATATTAAGCGGCAGGCTGCCGAAGCCGATGAAGGCGAGGATGAGCGCGAAGGCGCCGAGGATGCCGGTGACGTAGTTGGGGTTCTGGAGCTCGAAGAAGATGCCATAGAAGCCGAGCGTGAAGAGGATGAACGCGATGTTGGGGTCGCTCAGCAGGTGCAGGAACGACTGGAACGGGTTCATGCCCAGGCGCTCGACCTCCGCGCCGGCCGTCTCGAGCACCACGGGCTCGCCGGCCACGTTCACCGTCATGCCGTCAGCCTGCGCCAGCAGGTCCTCGATCGATCCGGCCTTGAAGTCGATCGCACCGGCCGCGAGTGCCTCGTCGACCGTGAACGAACGCGCATCCTCGACGGTCGAGACGGCCCATTCGACGGGCCGACCGCGCTCCTCGGCGATGGACGTGATGGTGGCGATCGTGTCGTTCAAGACCTTGTTGCCGAGATCCTCGCCGATGTCCGAGCCATCGCTGTTGATGGGCGTGGCCGCGCCGATGTTGGTGGCCGAGGCCATGGAGGCGACGTGAGCGGCGAGCGTGAGGAACGTACCAGCACTGGCCGCCCGAGCCCCCGCAGGGCCCACCCAGACCATCACGGGCACCTCGGCCGAGAGCTCCGCCTGCACGATCTCTCGCGTGGCCTCCAGCGAGCCACCGGGCGTGTCGAGCTCGATGACGACCGCGGCGGCGCCATCGTCCACGGCTCGTTCGATGCCCGCGCGCAGGTACTCGGCCATGATCTGGTCGACCACGCCGCTCGTGGGCAGCACGATGACCGTCCCACCGGTAGCGGCCTCGTCCTGCGCGGCCACCGTCGACGCCAGCAGGCTCATCGTGCCCAGGAGCACGAACAATGAGCGCACGAGGGCCAACGGTGTGATGCGGCGCTGTTCCATGGTCTTCATCTGTGGCGATTATCCCACCGCGGAAGCGCGATTCAGCCGCTTCGGGCCGGTCCGACGTGACGCCCTGTCACATGGTCGTAAAGGAACTGGCTCCAGGTTTCCATGCTCTCGTACACGGCGCCTGCCTCTTCGGGTTCGACGAAGCGGCCGCTGAGCTTGTCGGTCTCGCGCACCGCCAGCCCTCGTCCGGCCGCATCGGCCTCGAAGACCACGCCCACGTGGACCTGGCCCACGAGCACGTCGTCATCCTTGAGCAGGCCGATCAGCCTGCGGCTCGGGATCCCAGTCGGCCACCATCTCCTCGTGGAACTCGCGGCGGAGCCCTTCGAGCACGCCGCCGTCCTCGGGGTTGAGGTGGCCGCCGATCCCCAGTGAGTAGAGGTCGTGCAGGCGGGTATCGCCGCCGGCCTTCGAGCGTTGCATCAGGAACAGCTGCTACCGGTCGCGCATCAGCAGGTACGGGATGACCTGCTGCCACTCGGGATCGACCTCAGCCTCAGCGCGCGGGCGGTACTCGCCCACGGCTGCGATGAGCTCGAGACGGTCATCGATGCCCTCGCTCGAGGATGCCCTTCCAGGGGCGATCGCCGATGATGCGGGCGCGTGGGAGCCCGAGGACGAGCTCCCGGTCCACCTCGCTCAGACCGATGGGACCGTCTCGAGCGCGTGCTGGATGCGTTCCTCCGGCAGCTCGAAGTCTTCGAGCTCACCGTCGAGATAGCGCGTGTACGAGGCGGCGTCGAAGTGGCCGTGCCCACACATGTGGAAGAGGATGGTCGGCGTCGTGCCGGCTTGTTTGGCCTTCTCGACCTCGTCGATGACGACGGCGACGGCGTGCGCCGGCTCCGGAGCAGGCAGCACCAGCTCAGCCCGGGTGAACGTTCGCGCCGCGTCGAAGGTCTTCGACTGTGGCACGGCCTGTGCCTCGATGACGCCCTGGTCCTTGAGCAGGCTGACCTGCGGCGACATGCCGTGGTAGCGCAGGCCACCGGCGTGGATGGGATCGGGCACGAAATCGTGGCCCAGCGTGTGCATCTTGACGATGGGTGCCATCTGGCCGGTATCGCCGAAGTCGTAGGCGTAGATACCGCGGGTCAGGCTGGGCGCCGCCGCGGGCTCCGCGGCGATGAAGCGATAGTCCGCCTCGCCACGCAGCTTCCGGCCGATCCACGGGAAGGTGAAACCGGCGAAGTTGGAGCCACCGCCGGCGCAGGCCACGAGGACATCCGGGGCCTCGCCTGCCAGCTCCATCTGCTCCTGCGCCTCCTGGCCGATGACCGTCTGGTGCAGCAGCACGTGGTTGAGCACCGAGCCCAACGCGTAGCGCGTGTTCTCGTGCGTGGCCGCGTCCTCCACGCCCTCGCTGATGGCGATGCCCAGCGAGCCGGGGGTGTCGGGCGTCTCCGCCAGCACCTTGCGGCCATACTCGGTGCGGTCACTGGGACTGGCGACGACGTCGGCGCCGTACATCTTCATGTGATTGCGGCGGCCTGGCTTGGCGTCGTACGAGGCGCGCACCTGGTAGATCATGATCTCCAGGCCGAAGATGGCCCCGGCCATCGCCAGCGCCGTGCCCCACTGGCCGGCTCCGGTCTCGGTGGTCAGGCGCTCGACGCCTTCCTGCTTGTTGTAGTAGGCCTGCGGGATGGCCGTGTTGGGCTTGTGGCTGCCGGCCGGGCTACCGCCCTCGTACTTGTAGAAGATCTTGCCCGAGTAGCCCAGGGCCGCCTCCAGGCGATGCGCGCGGAAGAGTGGCGAAGGCCGGTACATCGTGTACGCCTGCAGGACGGGCTCGGGGATCTCGATGTAGCGCTCGGCGCTCATCTCCTGCGCGATGAGGGCCATGGGGAAGAGCGGCGCCAGGTCCTCGGGCCCGACCGGCTGCTTGGTGGCGGGGTGCAACGGCGGGGACAACGGCACCGGCAGGTCGGCGTTGATGTTGTACCAGGCGCGCGGGATCCGGTCCTCGGTCAGGATGAACTTGGTCTGCTGCAGCGCCATGGCGGTGCTCTCCTCCCGGCCGCCTCGTCGGCGGCATATGCGACGTGAGTGCCGAGGAGCCTACATCGTGGTCTCGATACAACGTCTCGTACCGCGCGCCGCCGGGTTCGGGGTGGCTGCGGACCAGCCGGATGCGATCGACGGTCCAGCCCACTCCGAGCGGCCCACAGGCCGCGGATCCGCAGTGCCTCGATGACGGACTCGTCGACCTTGCGCGAGACCGTCAGGTGGGCCGAGGGCGTGCGCCTCGGGGGTGCGCCCTCGGTGATGTCCCGCGGGCAGCGCTCGGCCATGATGGTGGCGGCCTCGATGAGTTCGCCGGCTCCGGTACTGAGGGCGAGCCAGGCGACGCCTCCCTGGTGACGTGCTCGTCCGTCACCCCGGTCTGCTACCGCGGCGTACGGCGATACCTCGTCGGCGACCACATCGATGAGCTGCTCCAGCCGCGCCACGTGCGTCGGCGGGACCGACCCCAGGAACAGGAGCGTCAGGTGCCACGTACGCGGTTGCGTCCAGCGAACGTCCGGATGGGCGCGACGGTAGGGTGCCAGCTGCGCATGGAGTCGAGCGCGCACATCGTCGGGCACGGGATGGGCGATGAAGAGGCGCCACCGCGCCGGGCTCGACTCGCTCAGGCCCGGCCTCCGCTCAAGGCTGCCGGCCGCTCGATCCCGAGCAGGTCGAGCAGGTCGCCGAAGTCACCGATGACGGGCACCTCGCCGGTCTCCACCCCGGCGCCAACGGGCGTGTCGATGCGGCCGTGTCGGTCGATGAGCACCGGCTCGATACCCGCCCGGCGCGCTCCCAGCACGTCCGCCTCCGGGTCGTCGCCGACATGGACGGCGACCTCCGGCCCAACGCCGAAGCAGGTCGAGGGCATGCTCGAAGATGGCCGCGTGTGGCTTCTGGTAGCCGACGCGAGCGCTGATGCTCATGACCTCGAAGTGACGCGCCAGATCCAGCGTCTGCAGCAGCTCCGGCGCGTACCAGCCCCAGTTGCTGACCACACCGAGGCGCAGTCCGGCCGCCTGCATGGCATCGAGCGCCGGGATGACGTCGGGGAAGACATGGAAGGCCGAGCGCCGACGGAAGGCTCGGTCGATGTCCCGGAAGAAGGCCTCCGGCAGGTTCGGGTAGCCGAGGCGGTCGAAGACGAGCTGGTCGAGCTCGGTGAGTCGCTGGAAGGAGGCGGCCTCGGTGGCTTCGAATGGGCCTTCATGGGCCCATTCCGCCCAGGCCGCCCGGAAGGCCTGCTCGAAGGCCTGCTGTCCCGTCTCGATGTGATAGCGATCGAAGACGGTCGCATAGACGTCAAGCCAGGACGGGTGGGCCTTGGCCATGGTGTCGCCGACGTCGATGAGCACGACGCTCGGCCTGATGCTTGGTTCCACGAACACAGAGTCTAGCCCGCGGCGCTCCCCGCTGGCCGCCACGCAAGCCGGGCTAGTCGTTGTAGAGGCGCTCCTCGATGAGCTTCTCCATGACCGTACGCCCGTTGGGGTCGAAGCAGGAGAACTCGAAGTACTTCTGGTACTCGAGGTCGACCGCGTTGGTGCCGCCACGGTTCTTCTCGATGGTGAGCACCACCCAGTCGCGGAAGCGCTGTGCCTGGTACGGGTTGAACTCGATGTTGACCTTGGCCACGATCTGGTACTTCTCGTTGAGGATGACGATGATGTCCGCCTCGTAGTTGATGGCCGAGGAGCCACGCAGGTGGTGGTTGCGCAGGCGCGAGGCCTTGAGGCCCTCCTTGTCAGCGGCCACGATCGAGATCAGCGGCACCTCGTAGTTGAGCGCGAGGTCCTTGAGGCCCTGCACCACGCTGGTGACCTTCTCGACCTCGTTCGGCGGCTCCGGGTGCACCGGCACCTTCTGCATGTAGTCGACCATGACCACGAGCCGCTGATCGCCGGCGATCTCCTTGTACTTCTCGACCAGCAGGGCCATGTTCTCGACGGTGCTCGTCGTCTGCGATCCGCGCAGCAGGTACAGATTGGGCCCGTAGCGGTTGATGCGCTCGAGGGCCGGACGGAGGCGCGGGTTGGCGCCGAGGTCGGCGTTCTGGCCGCCGGTCGCCATCCAGGTCCCGAGGATCTCGTTGCGGACCTCGGTCAGCTTCACGCCACCGCTGCGCGAGGGCAGGCTGGGCAGCACCGACTCCTGGGCGATGATGCGGTTGAGCAGGTACTCCTCGTCGTGCTCGAAGCAGATGTAGAGCACGCTCGCGAGACCGCTCATCACGATGTTGCGCGCCATCTGCACGGCCATGGTGGTCTTGCCGGTGCCCTGGGCGCCGCCGATCAGGAGCATCTCGCCGGCTCGCATCCCGCCACCGATGGACTTGTCCAGCGGGGTGAAGCCGAGGGGCACCGGCTGATACTGCGTGACGTCGCCCTCGGCCACCTTGCCCGCGAGGGTGTTCAGTACCTGCGTCGCGCTGCGCGGCTCGATGTTGCCCAGCCCGGAGTCGTACTTCCAGGTCTTGCCGCCGATCGTCTCGTTGGTGGGCGTGATGGCGCTCGGCTGGGTCGGCGCCAGCGTGGGCTGCATGAGCGCGGGGTCAAGGCCGATGGCCTGGGACGTCGGCGGGGGCTGGGCTGGTCCGGGTGCACCCGTGGGCGGAGGCGCCGGAGGCAGGGGGCCCAGGGGCGCCTGCGGCGCGGGAGGCCGCGGCGGAGCGGCCGCAGGAGCCTCACTGCCGGGCTCTTGCCGGTCGTTCGGTTGCGCGAAATCGGGTTCGGGGGCGTTCGGGACGGTCATAGCGGGGTGCAAGGCCGAGGCCTCGCGGTCTCCATGTGACAGGCTTCCACAGATGCGATGCTAGCAACGTAGTGGTCCTGTCAACGGCGACCCAACCCTCCTACCCCGATGCGGCCAGCGGTACTAGTCCCGGCCGAGGGCTTCCCAGTAACGGGCGACCGTGCGGATGCCGCCTTCATAGTTGGCGAGCACGAGCGACTCGTTGGGCGAGTGGGCGTTGTCGTCGGGGTTGGTGAAGCCGAGCAGCACGATGGGCAGGCCCAGGACCTTGTCGAAGCTGGCCACAGCACCGATGGAGCCGCCTTCGTAGATGTAGTAGGGATCGGTCCCAAAGACATCCTTGAGGCAGGCGACGGCAGTCTGGGCAGCGGGATGCTCGGGGCTGACCACGAACGGCCACATCTCGTCGAGCTTGCGAACGGTCACCTCCACGCCGGGCACGTCCACGGCCAGGATCGCGTCGCGTACCCGTTCGAAGGTCTTGTCCGGGTCCATGCCCGGTGCCAGCCGGCAGGAGAACTTGGCATGAGCATGTGCCGGGATGATGGTCTTGCTGCCCTCACCGGTGAAGCCGGCCCACATGCCGCAGACGTCGAGCGTCGGCCGCATGCCCTTGCGTTCGAGGGCTGAGTACCCAGGCTCGCCGAACAGCTGCGACACACCGATGCCTTGTGCGAACCCAGCCTCGTCGAAGGGCAACCGTGCGAACTCTGCTCGCTGGGCTTCACTCAGCACCGGTGCCTCATCGTAGAAGCCGGGTACCGTGACATGACCTTCGTCGTCGCGCAGCGAGGCGAGGATGCGCACGAGCGCGTTGGCCGGGTTTTGGACCATCCCTCCGAAGCCGCCCGAATGCAGGTCCTGGCTCGGTCCGGTGACGTCGACTTGGAAGTAGGTATTGCCCCGCAGCGAGACGGTCAGCGCCGGGTGGTTGCCCTCGTAGAAGCCGGTGTCGCTCACGACGATGAGGTCGCCGCCCAGCCGGTCGGCGTGGGCCCGGAGCCAAGCTTCAAAGTTGGGCGAGCCGTCCTCCTCCTCGCCTTCGATGACGTAACGGATGTTGACGGGCAATCGTCCCTCGGTCTCAAGCCAGGCCCTGGCTGCCCACAGGTGCAGGTGGACCTGGCCCTTGTCGTCGGCCACGCCGCGACCGTAGATACGGCCATCCGCGACTCGGGGCTCGAAGGGTGGGCGAACCCACAGCTCGAGCGGATCGACCGGCTGCACGTCGTAGTGGGCATAGACCACCACCGTGGGCGCGTCCTCGGCATGGAGCCAATCGGCGTAGACCACGGGGTTGCCGCCGGTGGCCGAGATCTCCACGTGCTCCAGGCCGATGTCACGCATGCGGCCGGCGAGCCACTCGGCGCCACGAGTGATGTCAGCGGCGTGCTCTGGGAGCGCCCCGACCGTGGGGATGCGCAAGAACTCCTCGAAGTCGTGCAGGCGCTTCGCGGCGGTGCGCTCGAGATAAGCGTCGATGGCCTTGATGGGCGCGCTCATCGGAACCCCTCCCCCGGGTCGTGGCTGGAGATCTGCGCTCGGATCAGGCCGGCTGCGGTGAAGGCTCAGGCGTCCCACCGGTGGGCGGCGACTCATC
Organism: uncultured Chloroflexia bacterium; assembly: GCA_963731995.1. GTDB lineage: Bacteria > Chloroflexota > Limnocylindria > Limnocylindrales > CSP1-4 > JAFMJV01. The sequence goes on along the minus strand of CAVSXV010000007.1, from coordinate 174,655 downwards.
CTCGCGTGGCTTGCCCAGGCCGGCCAGCGGGGTGGCCAGCTTGGGTGTCGGTGACCCGCCCGGCTCCTTCCGTGGATCCGGCAGGTCGGCGAACATGGCGTCGAACTCGGCCGCTTCGATGGTCTCCTTGGCCACCAGCGCCTCGGCCAGCTCGGTGAGGCGATCCTGGTACTCGGTGAGTAACTGGGTGGCGCGATCGTAGCCCTGGTCCACGATGGCGCGGACCTCGTCGTCGATCATCTTGGCCACATCATCGGAGTAGTTGCGCTGCTCGCCCATCTGGCGACCGAGGAAGACCATCTCCTCGTGCTTGCCCCACGCCATCGGCCCGAGCCGCTCGCTCATGCCGAACTCGGTCACCATGCGGCGCGCGAGGGACGTGGCCTTCTCGATGTCGTTGGAGGCACCGGTGGTGATGTCGCCGAACATCAGGCGTTCAGCGACCGTGCCACCCAGCATGCCCGCGATCTTGTCTTCGAACTCGGACTTCGACTGCAGGTAGCGGTCCTCCATGGGCAGGCCCATGGTGTAGCCGAGGGCCATGCCACGGCTGATGATGCTGACCTTGACCACGGGGTCGCACTTGGGCAGCAGGCGCTGCACCATGGCATGACCGCCCTCGTGGTAGGCGATGATGGCCTTTTCCTCGTCGCTGATGATGCGGCTCTTGCGCTCGGGGCCGGCCACGACGCGCTCCAGGGCTTCGTTGAATTCCGGCGTGCTGATGGTCTTGCGGTTGCGGCGGGCGGCCAGGATCGCAGCCTCGTTGACGAGGTTGGCCAGGTCCGCACCAGAGAAGCCCGGTGACTGCTTGGCCACGCTGGGTAGATCGATATCCTTGTCCAGCGGCTTGCCCTTGACGTGGACCTTGAGGATCTCCAGGCGGCCCTTCATGTCGGGGCGGTCGAGGATGACCTGGCGATCGAAACGGCCCGGGCGCAGGAGCGCCGGGTCGAGCACGTCCGGCCGGTTGGTGGCGGCTACCACGATGACGTTGGTGTTGGTGTCGAAGCCGTCCATCTCCACGAGGATCTGGTTCAGCGTCTGCTCGCGCTCGTCGTGCGAGCCGCCAAGGCCGGCGCCACGCTGGCGGCCGACCGCGTCGATCTCGTCGACGAAGACGATGCAGGGGCTGTTGCGCTTGGCCTGGTCGAAGAGGTCACGCACTCTCGATGCGCCGACGCCTACGAACATCTCCACGAACTCGGAGCCGGAGATGCTGAAGAAGGGCACACCGGCCTCACCGGCGACGGCACGGGCGAGCAGGGTCTTGCCGGTGCCGGGCGGGCCCACCAGCAGCACGCCACGCGGGATGCGCGCGCCCAGCGAGTTGAACTTCTCGGGGTACTTGAGGAACTCGACGACCTCCTGCAGCTCCGTCTTGGCCTCGTCCACGCCGGCCACGTCGCTGAAGGTGACGACCGTCTTGTTGCCCACGAACATGCGCGCGCGGCTGCGCCCGAAGCTCATGGCCTGGTTGTTGCTGCCCTGCGCCTGGCGGAACATGAACCACAGGAACACGCCGATGAGCAGGATCGGGAAGAGCATCGAGATGAGGAGCCCGAAGAAGGCGTTGCCGTCGTCGGCCTGCTCACCCTTGAACTCCACCGAGGTGCAGTCGGGACCAGCCGCGCAGGCCGCCAGGATGTCTGCCTGGACGGAGGTCGTGAACGCGTCCGGGATCCAGGACTGGAGCTCCGCGGGCTCGTTCGTCTCCGCATCGAGCGCCTTGGTGGTGATGACCAGGGCTTCGCCGCGGGTAAGAACGGAGGCGACCTCATTGTTCTCGACCATCGTGAGGAACGAGTTGGACGACCCGCTGTAGGGGATCGGCTCGGGTTCCTGGTCGTTGAAGAGGAAGAGATACAGCAGCGCAGCCGTACCGACGACGAGTACGAGGGTGACGAGCCCATTGCGCATGAAGCGACTGTTCAAGGATGACCTGCCTTCGGGTTGAGGCCGCCCGGATACCGGGTCGGAGACGCGATTATAGGCGTGCCCGGAGAAACTCCCATCACAGGGGGATGACATGCGGGGCGGAGGCGCACCGCCTCACCGCGGCGAACGGCCTCGATGGGCTACCATGTGCGGCGCACCGACATGGCTGGGTAGCTCAGCGGCAGAGCAAACGGCTCATAATCGTTAGGTCGGCAGTTCGAATCTGCCCCCAGCCACCACTTGACAGCAACGGACTCCCGGGGCCTCGCGACGGCGGGCGCCGGGGGTTCTTCGTTTCAGCCGGACCCGTGGCTCGCAGGCATGGCACACTCGGGCCATGAGCGCATTGCGAACCATCATCTCGGCAGTCGCGGACTCGATGGCCCCCGACGGCACCCTCGTGCGCATGCGTTTCCGCACGACGCTGGACACGCTGGTCACCCTGGCCGTGGCCGTCCTCGCGGTCGGCCTCGCGGTGGGCTACCAGCTGGTCGGGCGCTGGGCTCGTCGCTCGGGCTCGTCGCACTGATGGCGGTCCCACCGGCGTGTCGATGAACCAGGGGCCAGAGTGGGAGCCGGTCCAGCCACCGGTGACGCAGCCCACGGCTCCGGTGCCGATGAGCCTCGGCCAGGTCTTCGAGATCGGACGACGGATCCTCCGACGGCACTGGGGCGTGCTGCTGTTGGTCGCGCTCCTGTTCGTGGGACCGGGTGCCTTGTTGAGCTCGGCTTCCGCCCTTCGTTTCACCGATGTCGCCGTGGGCCTCTTTCCGGAGCTCGACGGTGGCACCATCGACACCGAGCTCACCCTCAGTGCAGCCGAGCTCGACCGTCTCCTCGGAGCACTCGGACCCTTCCTCGCGGCCTCACTGCTGGCAGGCGTGCTGGGCAGCATCGGTGCCCTCGCCTTCAGCGCTGCCGTGGCCGAGGACTACCACGCTCGGCCGGCCGCCATCGGCCCGGTCTTGCGTGCGAGCCTACGCCGGACTCCGAGCGCGCTCGTCTTCATGCTCGTGACGGGCCTGCTCATCAGCGTCCTGGTCGTGGCTGGTCTGGTGGGCATGTCCGTGTCCACGCTGGCCCTGCCGGTCGGTGCAGTCGGCGCCGGCGGCCCGGGCGTGTTCGCGGCGCTCGTCATCGCGGTCGGACTGACGGTCGCCGTGGTCTACCTCACGATGCGCTGGGCGCCGGCCTTCACCGCCATGGTGGCGGAGGATGCCGGCTGGCGACAGGCGCTCGGCCGCAGCTGGCACCTCAGCGGCGACAACGTGCTCCGCATCTTCGCGCTGAGCGCCGTCGTGGCGCTCCTGACCGCGATCATCAGCTCCATCCTGGGGGCGCTCTTCGATGCCGTGCTGACGGCCTCCGTGGGGACGCTGCTGGGGTTGGACCCGCTGGTGGTCAGCACGGTCGCGCTGGCCATGGCGGCGATCATCGTGGCGCCGGTGATGCCGGTGATGACGGCGGTGCTCTTCTTCGACCTGCGCACGCGGCGCGATCCTCCCGCGGCTCCCGCGGCCGCGACGCCGCCAGCTCCCCCGGGTCGCTAAGCACCGAAGAGCAGCTCCATCCAGGCCTCGAAGGGCGCCATCGCCTCGGTGGCGTCCTGCGGCCCGATGGGCTGGATGGGAGCAGGTGGAGGAGCATCCTCGGGCAGGGCGAAACGCGTCTCCGCCGCTCGGCCGAAGCCGTGGACGCGGGCTTGCCAGCGGACGAAGTCATCGGTCTCGAAGAAGTCACGCTCCTCCTGGGCTGCCGCGAGCTCGAGCTCCCGTACCCGAACCTCCGCCCGCGCCTCGTCGGCCCGCGCTTCGGTGTCGGTCGAGCGCGAGAGCGTGCCGCTGAAGACGGCGACCAGCCCGATCACGAGCGTTAGCGCCACGACGATCCCGACAGCTCGGCGGCCGATGAGCGGAGCGCGGCGGATGGCAGACATCAAGGTGGAGCGTAGAGAGGCCGCCGCCGAGGTGTCAAACGTGGTCCGAGCCTGCTAGACTGCCAGCCACGAACCGAACGGATGGTCGGTTTGGAACGAGGTCGTCGTGATGAGACTCCATCAACCCTTGTCGACGCTCGAGGCACTCGAGCGTTTCCTGGCCGAACCCGGTGTGCGCGAGGCCGTCGCCGCTCGCCAGGTGCTGCCCGCGCAGCAGCCTGCCTTCGCGCCTTTCCCGGAGTGGCTCGACGGTCGCCTGGTCGCGGCTCTCGGAGAGCGCGGGATCGGCGCGCTCTACAGCCATCAGCGGGAGGCGCTCGATGCCCTCCATGGCGGGCAGGACGTGGTCATCGTGACCCCCACCGCCTCGGGCAAGTCACTCTGCTACAACCTGCCGGTGTTGCAGGAGATCTGCGAGGACCCTGCGGCTCGGGCGCTCTACCTCTTCCCTACCAAGGCGCTCAGCCAGGACCAGCTCGCGGAGTTCCGCGACCTCTCCGAGCAGGCACGGCTGGATCTATCAGCGGCGGTCTACGACGGTGATACGCCGGCCCCCATCCGGGCCGTCGTCCGCGAGGCGGGCCAGGTCGTGGTCACCAACCCGGACATGCTCAGCACCGCGGTGCTGCCGCATCACACCAAGTGGTTCCAGCTCTTCGAGCAGCTGCGCTACATCGTGATCGACGAGGCTCACACCTATCGCGGCATCTTCGGCAGCCACGTGGCCAACGTGCTCCGCCGGCTCCTGCGCATCTGTGCGCACTACGGCAGCGAACCTCGCATCGTCTGCTCGTCAGCCACGGTGGGCAACCCGGGCGAACTGGCCCACACGCTGACCGGGCGGTCCTTCCGGGTCATCGACAGGAGCGGGGCCCCGACCGGTGAGCGACACGTGGTCATCCTCGATCCGCCACCCATCGACCGGCGCAGTGGGGTGCGCCCTGGTCCCCACGCGCTGGCCTACCGCGCCGCGCTCTCGTTCCTGCGAGCGGGGCGGCAGACGATCGTGTTCGGCCGAGCGCGCGTCGCGGTAGAGCTCCTGCTGAGCTCATTGCGGGAGGCCATGCGCGAAGGTCGCGGGCCGATCGACCGGCTGCGCGGATATCGTTCGGGCTACCTGCCCAGCGAGCGACGTGCCATCGAATCGGGCCTGCGGAGCGGGGAGATCCTGGGGGTGGTATCGACCAATGCGCTCGAGCTGGGCATCGACATCGGAGCGCTCGACGCTTCCATCCTGGCGGGGTACCCGGGCACCATCGCGGCCACCTGGCAGCAGATGGGTCGCTCAGGACGGCGACAGGAGACCAGCGTCTCCATCCTGGTGGCCGGTGCAGGCGCCCTGGACCGCTACGTGGCCACGCACCCGCAGTACCTGTTCGAAGCCACGCCTGAGGAAGCTCGACTCGACCCGGAGAACCTGCACGTGCTGCTGGCACATCTGCGCGCAGCCACCTTCGAGCTGCCCTTCGAGCCGGGCGAGACGTTCGGCGCGGCTCCTGCCGATGACATGCTCGCCTTCCTCGCGGAGGAGGCGCACGTACGCCAGGCGAGCGACGGACGCTGGTACTGGGCCAGCGAGAACTTCCCGGCCTCGGAGATCAACCTGCGTCTCGGGGCACCGGAGAACGTGCTCATCATCGACACCGGACCCGAGCGCCCGCGGGTGCTGGGCGAGGTGGACCTCTTCGCGGCGCGACAGCTGGTCCACCCCAAGGCCATCTACCTGCACGACTCACAGCAGTACCACGTGGACCAGCTCGACTGGGAGGAACGCAAGGCCCTGGTGCGCCCGGTGGACAGCGACTACTACACGCAGGCGGAGCTGGCGGTCACGCTCAAGCCGCTCGATGTCTTCGATGCGGCGCCACGCGCCGCCGGCAGCCGCCAGCACGGCGAGGTGATGATCAGCTCCATCGCCACCATCTTCAAGAAGCTCAAGCTCGATACCCACGAGAACGTCGGCTGGGGCTCCATCGACCTGCCCGAGATGGAGCTGCACACGACCGCCTGGTGGGTGGCCCTCGACCCCGCGGCCGTGGTCGGCTGGCGGCGCGAGGAGCTGGACGCCGGCCTCGTCGGCGCCGGCCGTGCGCTGCAGACCGTGGCCAGCGTGCTGCTGATGGCCGATGCTCACGACCTGGGCCTCGTCGCCCAGGTGCAGTCGCCTCATGCACAGCAGCCGGTCATCTACCTGTGGGAGGCCGCACCTGGTGGCGTGGGTATGTCGCCTCGCCTCTTCGACCGCACCGAGGAGCTCATCGAGGGCGCCCTCGAGCTGGTCACCGGCTGCGACTGCACGGTCGGCTGCCCTGCCTGTGTCGGCCCGCGCGGGGAGAGTCGGCTCGACGGGCGCGAGCTGGCCACGCGGTTGCTCCGCCTCCTTGCCGGCGCCTCGCCGACCGCCGGTACCGGACAGCCGGCGGAGGCCGCAGCGTGACAGACGAGCTGGCATGGACGCCGCCCAGCCTGCCGGGCATGGACCCCATCGGAGCCGGCCGGCTGCGCCGCTCGCGTCTGGAGCGACTGCGCGAGGCACACGTGCGGGACGCTTCGGAGCTTCGCCGCCCGACCATCGCGGAGCCGCGAGCCGATCGGGCGGAGCGCCTGGCGATCGACGTCGGGGGCACCGTGGTGGAGACGACGCAGCGGCCCATCGTGGTGGTCGAGTCGCGAGTGGCCATCGCACGCGAGCTCGAGGGCCTGGCTTCGCTGCCAGAGCCCGTGGATCCCAGCCGCCCGTTCGTGCTCATCGATACCGAGACCACCGGTCTTGGCACCGGCACCGGTACGCTGCCGTTCCTGGTCGGTGTCGGGCGCTGGCAGGACGACCTCTTCGTCACCCGCCAGCTGCTCCTCCCGGAACAGTCGGATGAGGCCGGCTACCTCGATGCGCTCGAAGCGCTCATCCCGCCGGATGCGGTGCTCGTGTCCTACAACGGCCGCACCTTCGACTGGCCCCTGCTCGTTGCTCGCTACCGGCTCCACGGCCGGAAGCCGCCGACCTACGCGGAGCACCTGGACCTGCTGCCGCTGGCTCGAGCACTCTGGAAGCATCGTCTGCCTGATGCGCGGCTGGCCTCCGTCGAGGCCGGCATCTGCGGGGTCCGTCGCGACCACGACCTGGCCGGAGCGCTCGTCCCGGGCGCTACCTCGACTACCTGCGCCACGGCCGCGGAACACTGCTCCGCGATGTGCTCGAACACAACCGGCAGGACGTCATCTCGATGGCGCTCGCATTGCGGGTCCTCTCGATGGAGCTGGTGCCGATGGCACAGGGCGGACGGGCGGGAGCGTCGGTGCATCCGGGTGATCTTGGCGGGCTGGGCCGGGCCTACGCTCGCAAGAAACGGCACGAGGAGGCGCTCGCCTGCTTCGACGCTGCCATGGAGCGACTGCTCGAGCCGTGGGGGACGCCGCGCTACGAATGGATCGCCATGGAGCGCGCGCGGACGCTCACCCGGATGGGCCGACGCGAGGAAGCGGAAGGCGCCTGGCAGGCGATCGCGCTCGAGGGTGGTCCCGAGGCTGCCTGGGCCTGGCTGCACGTGGCCAAGCACCGGGAGCACGACGGCCGCGATTTCAGGGCAGCCCTGCGCGCCACCGATCGGGCCCGCGCCCTCGTTGAGCGGAGGCGACTGTTCGGTCAGCGTGACCGACGCGTCGAGCGCGACCTCGCCCGACGCGTGCCCCGCCTCCGCCGTCGGATGGCCATCCTCGCGGCGTAGCCAGGGCGCCGTGTGGCCTGAGCCACAGCCCGTGGCAGCAGCATGCGCTAGGGTTCGCAGGCATGGATGACGCCAGGGGCGCCAGCGCGGCGACGATCGAGTTCGAGCGTGTAAGCAAGCGCTACGATGCCGCCACCGTGGGATCGGGTACCCGGGGGGCGGTCGATGACTTGTCCCTGATCGTTCCCGCCGGGCGGATCTGTGTCTTGGTCGGCCCGTCGGGGTGTGGCAAGACGACCACGCTCAAGATGGTCAACCGGCTCATCGAGCCGAGTGCCGGCCGCATCCTCATCGACGGTGTCGACATCTCCGGACAGGACGTGACCGAGCTGCGCCGCGGCATCGGCTATGTCATCCAGCAGGTCGGGCTCTTCCCGCACCAGAGCATCGCGGAGAACGTGAGCACCGTGCCGCGCCTGCTGGGCTGGGACAAGAAGCGCCAGCGCGAGCGCGCCGAAGAGCTGCTCTCGGTCGTGGGACTCGAGCCCGGCACCTACGGCGAGCGCTATCCCAGCCAGCTGTCCGGAGGCGAGCGCCAGCGCGTCGGCGTGGCCCGGGCGTTGGCGGCCGACCCTCCGGTGATGCTCATGGATGAACCCTTTGGAGCGGTGGACCCCATCGTCCGCGAGCGGCTGCAGAACCAGTTCCTGCGCCTGCAGGAGGATCTCGCCAAGACCATCCTGTTCGTGACCCACGATATCGACGAGGCCATCAAGATGGGCGACCTCGTGGTGGTCATGCAGCTCGGCGGCAAGATCGCCCAGGTGGGCGCGCCGGCGGAGCTGCTAGCCGAGCCGGCGTCAGATTACGTGGCCCGCTTCGTGGGGGCTGACCGTGGCCTCAAGCGCCTGTCGCTGTACCGCGTGGCCGATATCGAGCTGGATCAGGCTCCCCTGGCCCGGGTGGGCGAACGGACCACGGCATTGCGCGAGCGAGCCAGGGCCGTGGACCTCGACTTCGTCCTGCTCGTCGACGACGCCGACCGACCGATCGGCTGGGTGGAGCTGGCTGACCTGCAAGGCGACGGCGCGGTGCAGGCTGATGACGCCGATCCGACGTCGCCGCTCCTCGACCGGCGAACCACACTGAAGGACGCCACCTCGCGACTCCTCGACGAGGAGGTCCGCAACGGCGTCGTGGTCAACCGCGATGGCCGAGTCGAGGGGTTGCTCACGCTGCGAGCGATCATGGATTGGATGCAGGACGACCGCTCCCTCGACGTGCCTGACGACATCGCCGAGGCCGTGGCAGAGGCAGTCGTGACCGAGGCGGCGCCAGCGCCTCCGCCAGCGTAGGCCGCAGACATGATCGAGATTCGCTGGGACTGGATCGCCAGCCACCTCGACGATGTCGCCGAGAAGACCTGGCAGCACCTGCAGCTGCTGTTCATCCCCATGGTCGCGGGCTTCATCATCGCCTTCGCCCTCGCAGTGCTGGCCCTGCGCCGGCCGGGTACCGTCGGGCCGGTCACCGCGGTCACGGGCCTGCTTTACACGATCCCCAGCCTGGCCGCCTTCGCGGTGCTCATCCCCATCACGGGCCTGTCGCTGATGACCGCGATCATCCCGCTCACGGCATACACCCTGCTCATCCTCTACGTGAACACGGTCGCCGGGCTGCGCTCGGTGCCGCCGGAGATCAACGAGGCGGCCGATGCCATGGGCTACACCCGAAGCGCGCGCCTCCTGCGTGTGCAGCTGCCCTTGGCCATCCCCCTCATCATGGCCGGAGTGCGGGTGGCCGCGGTCACGACCATCGGCCTCGTGACCGTGGCCGCCATCATCGGCGGCAATCGATTCGGTGGCCTCGGTCAGTTCATCACTGAGGGCCTGCAGACCGACTTCGACACCAAGATCTATCTCGGTGCGGTGGGCTCGGTCGTCCTCGCTTTCGTGGTCGACGGGGCGCTGGTGGGCGTGCAGCGTGTCCTGACGCCGTGGACCCGAGCTGGAGCGGAGGGGCGCTAGGTCATGGAGCAGCTCCTCGGTTTCTTCTCCGACCCGGCCAGCTGGAGCGGCGAGACCGGCATTCCCAATCGGCTGGTCGAGCACATCACCATCGCCTTGCTGGCGGTCCTGACCGCCTCGGCCATCGCGCTTCCGCTGGGCTTCTACATCGGCCATACCGGCCGGCTGCAGCTGCTGGGCATCAATATCGCCAACATCGGTCGGGCCATCCCTTCCTACGCCGTGATGGTCATGCTCCTGCCGGTCATGCTCGGCCTCGCGCCGGTGCTCGGCTACGACCCGCGCCTGGGTCTACGCTTCTTCCCGATCTTCCTGGCCATGGTCTTGCTGGCCATCCCGCCCATCCTGGTGGCGGCCTACGCCGGGCTGCAGGAGGTCGACTCGGACCTGAAGGAATCGTCCCGCGGCATGGGCCTGACCGAACCCCAGATCCTCACTCGAGTGGAGCTGCCGCTGGCGCTGCCGGTGCTGGTGGGTGGCTTCCGGGTGGCGCTGCTGCAGGTCATCGCCACGGCCACTATCGGCGCCTACCTCGCGGGCGGCGGGCTGGGCCGCTACATCATCGACGGCATCGCCCGCCGCGACGACGGCATGCTCTACGGCGGTGTCGTGCTGGTGGCGCTGCTGGCCATCGGCACCGATGTGTCGCTCTCGTGGCTGGAGCGCCGGCTGACACCGCGCGGGGTCCGTATGGCCACCGAGCTCGGGGCTGAGCGCACCGGCTCGGCGGCTCCGTGAACCTCGTCACACCAAAGGCGTACCGACTCGGCTAGGGTTAACAGGACCGCAGTCGCCGGACGGCGCCCGGTCAGCCAACACAGAGGAGGTTACCCATGCGGAGTTCCCGCAGACTCGCCCTTGGGGCGTCGATCCTGGCATCGGTGGCGATCGCCGGGACGGCGGGTGGGGGCGCCCTTGTTTCGGCTCAGGAAGAGCCCGTCTTCATCGTCGGCTCGGATGGCTTCTACGAAGCCGCGTTGGTCGGCGAGATCTATGCTCAGGCGCTCGAGGCGGAGGGCTACACCGTCGACCGCGCCGGTCTGGCCATCGGTGCGCGACCCGCGCGCCTGGCCGCCTACGATGCGGGCCAGATCAATATCATGCCGGAGTACGTCGGCTTCGGCCTCTCGTACCTCACCAGCGGCGAGGATGTCGATGAGGCCATCGCGGCCATCGTGCCGAGCGGCAACACCGAGACCGACGTCGCCAGCCTCCAGCAGGTCTTCGATCTCCGGGGCGTGCCATCGACGGTCCTCGCGGCCAGCTCCGGCGAGGATACGAACGCTGCGGTGGTGCGACCCGACACGGCAGACCAGTACGGCCTCGAGGCCATGAGCGATCTCGCCGCCGTCCAGGACGAGCTGCGCTTCGGTCTGCCGCCGGACTGCGAATCGAACGCGCCCTGCAAGGTCGCTCTCGAGGAGATGTACGGCATCAACTGGCCGCCCGCGAACCTCGAGGTCCTGCCGCCGTGCGGTGCCGAGATGGCGGTAGCCCTCGAAGGCAACGCCATCGATGTGGCCTGGCTGTGCTCCACGCAGCCCGTCATCGCCCAGAACGACTGGATCGTGCTGGCCGACGACAAGGAGTCGCAGCCGCGCGGCAACCTGGTCCCGGTCGTGCGCAACGACGTGCTTGAGCAGGTCGATGGTGGCGCCGATACGATCGCGGCCATCCTCGACCCGGTCTCGGCCGCCCTGACCACCGACGCGCTCACCGAGCTCGGCGTCCGGGTCGCGGTGGACCAGGAAGACCATGACGCTGTAGCCGCGGAGTTCCTCGCGAGCCTCGAAGGCTAGCCGCGGAGCATCCAGCCAGACAGCGGCCCCGGGTCGGACCCGGGGCCGCTGTCGTGTGTTCGGATCCGGCTACAGTCCCCGAGCGCGCAGCCATTCGCGGTTGCGCGTGTGCAGGGCGAGCAGGGCCTCAGGCGTGTCCTCGGGCTTCAGGAAGCGATCCTGCTCGACGGTGACCCAGCCCTCGTAGCCTCGGGCCTTGAGCGCCTCGAGGAACGGCTCCAGCCCGGCGGTGCCGTGGCCGAGCTCGCAGAACACGCCGCGGTCCCAGGCCTCCATCAGCCCACCGCCCGACCGGCACACCTCCTGCAGCAGAGAGAGATCGCAGTCCTTGACGTGGACGAGCCGGACGATCTCGGCGAAGTCCTCGAGCACCTTCAGGGGGTCGGCCCCACCGAAGAGCGCGTGACCGGTGTCAAGGCACATCCCCACGAGCAAGGGATCCAGCGCGGAGAAGACCCGGTGGATCTCCGAATCGCTCTCGCAGTAGCTGCCGGCGTGGAAGTGAAGCACCGCGTCGAAGCCGCGACTCTGGCACCGCTCGGCAGCGCGGTGGATGTTGTCGATGAACAACCCGAAGCGCTCCTCGGGAAGCCCCGCCTCCGGATGCTGGTCGATCTGGCCTGCCCAGCGCATGCGCTCGGGCTCGAGCGAGGCGTCGGCCAAGACGGCCTTCGGGGCCACATCATCAGGCTGCCCAGCAGCAAGCAGGTCGAGCACGCCATCGAGCCACGTGAGGTCCTCGCCGATGTGCTCGGCGCGGCTGAAGCGCAACGGCAGGAAGGCGCCGACCAGCGAGAGTCCGCGCTCGCGTAGTCGGTTGCGCATCACGTCGGCTGAGCCGAAGTAGCCAGGCGGTCCCAGCTCGGTGCCCTCGTATCCGGCCGTGGCCATCTGCTCGAGCATCTGCTCAGGCTGCATGCCACGTTCGTCGCCCTCGGTCTTCTCGAACACGCCCCACGAGACGGGTGCGGCTGCGACCCGGATATCACTACGATGGTGCTGACTCATGGCCTTTCCTCCCCTGTGCGATCGGACCGACGGTACCGATGGCTCCTCGGTCCGCCAACCTGGTGCTGCTGGCCTACAGGAACGAGCGCTCGCGCGGCAGGTCGGCCTCGTACCGCGCCCGAGCTGCACGCACGCGTTCCGAGCTCGAGACCTCTGCGACGGGCACGTCCCACCAGCTGTCGTAGGACGGCACGCCCGGTTCGGGGTTGGTCTCGACGACGATGACGGCTGGTCGGTCGGTGACCCTCCGCGCCTCCCGCAGGGCAGCCTCCAGCGCAGCCGGATCCTCGGCCCGGAAGACCGTGGCGCCCAGGCTGGCCGCATTGGCCGCGAAGTCGACCGGCAGGACTTCACCGGTGAAGGTGCCGGTCTGCGGGTCTCGTGCACGGAAATCGTTGAACGGATTGTCGGCACCGCAGGCGCCCGAAAGGTTGCGGATGCAGCGGTAGCCGTGGTTGTCGAGCAGCACGATGGTGAGGCCGATGCCCTCCTGCCGGGCGGTCAGGATCTCGTTCGCGAGCATCAGGTATGAGCCGTCGCCGAGCATCACGTGGACGCGTCGCCCGGGTTCGGCCAGGGCCACGCCGATCCCGCCGGCGATCTCGTAGCCCATCGTGGAGTTGCCGTACTCCATGTGGTAGCTGCCAGGTGTGGCTGGGCGCCACAGCTTGTGCATGTCGCCGGGCAGTCCGCCGGCAGCGCAGACGACGATGTCGTCACCGAGCTGCTCGTTGACGAGGCGCATGGCCTCCGGCTGCGAGACGTGGGTCTCCGCCGCGAGGTGCAGGACGCGGTCAGCTTCCTGCCGCCACGCCCCCTGGAGCCGGGCGAGCTGCTCGCGTCGCTCGGGAGAAGCGCCCTGCCAGCCGCGCGCGTCGAGCGCGCCGTGGAGCTCGAGCAGCGTCTCGCGAGCATCGCCCACGAGCGGGAGGGCGGCGGCCTTGGCAGCATCGAGCTCGGCCACGTTGAGCGCCACGAACCTGACCTTGGGGTGCTGCCAGGCCGACCAGCTCATGGTCGGGAAGTCGGAGAGGCGGGTACCGATGGCGATGACCACGTCGGCATCGCGGGCCACCGCATTACCGGCGCTGGTGCCGGTCGATCCGAGGGCCCCCATGTTCAGGGCGTGGTCCCAGGGCAAGACGCCCTTGCCCGCCTGCGTCTCGGTGAAGGGGATGTCGAAGCGACTGACGAAGCCGTCGAGCGCATCGGCCGCGTCGCTGTAGTAGACGCCTCCGCCGACCACGATCATGGGTCGCTCGGCGCCCGCGATGAGATCGGCCGCGGCTGCCAGGGAGCGAGCATCGGGCCGCATCCGCGGGATCACCCAGGTGCGTGGCTCGAGCAAGCGCGTCGGCCAATCCCAGGCCTCGGCCTGCACGTCCTGGGGCAATGCCAGCGTGACCGCGCCGGTCTCCGCCGGTGAGGTCAGCACGCGCATCGCTTGCGGCAGGGCGTCGATGAGCATCTCCGGCCGCTCGATGCGGTCGAAGTAGCGCGACACCGGCCGGAGGACGTCGTTGGCACTGACGTCGCCGGCTTCGGGCCGCTCCAGCTGCTGCAGCACCGGCTTGACCCGGCGAGTGGCGAAGCGATCGCCTGGTAGCAGCAGCACCGGCAGTCGATTGACGGTGGCGTTGGCCGCGCCGGTCACGAGGTTCGTGGCGCCCGGGCCGATCGACGTCGTGCAGGCGAAGGTGCGCAACCGCTTCGACTGCTTGGCGAAGGCAGCCGCCGTGTGGACCATGGCCTGCTCGTTGCGGGCCTGGTAGTAACGGACGTCGGTCTGCGCGGCCTCGAGTGCCTCACCCATCCCGGCCACGTTGCCATGACCGAAGATGCCGAACACGCCCTCGAAGAAGCGTGACCGTTGGCCGTCACGCTCGACGTACTGGTTGGCCAACCAGGTCACGATGGCCTGGGCCACGGTCGTTCGCGGCATGTCGCTTCCTCCTCGCGGGCCGACGGTCGGGTGCCCTAGCGCTTGACGTCGGGGTTCGGGATCATGCAGATCGTCGATGGTGCCGACCAGCTCCCAATAGGAGGCCACGAACGCCCGCAGCGTGCGCATGGTGGCGCCATAGGTCTCGAACTCCTCGATGCTCAGGCCATCGGGCTCGTAGGCCTTCACGAACTCCGGGCAGCGCGCCACGAGCTCGTCGACATATTCCTCCGGTACCGGGTCGGCCCAACGGTCACGCACCTCGACCGACGAGTCGTTGAAGAGCCGCTGCCAGCCGTACGGGATGGTCATCGACACGTCGCCGCCGATGAGCTCCGACCAGTGCAGGTGATGGCGGTAGGCGGCAGCCAGCAGACGCGTGCGGTAGCCACGCTCGGCGAAGATGGCTGCAGCTCGCTTGAAGACCGCGACGCCGGCCCACTCGGGCGCGGCCGGATGCGACGGTGATGCCGTCACGCTTGTCGGCAGCCTTGACCCAGTCGTCGGTGCGGCCGATCATGATGGTGCACACCGGCGCCATCCAGGAGATGTCGTGGCCGGCGGCCTCACGCTTCGCCAGGGCGCGCTCCATGGCCTCGCCCACCGCCAGCGCCTGCGGCACCGTGAACGACACTGTGGCGTTGATGTTGATGCCCTCTTCGGTGACCGCGCTCCATGGCCTCGATGCCGGCCTCCGTGGCCGGGAACTTGACCTGCACGTTGGGCGCCAGCGTGTCGAAGTGACGCGCCTGCTCGACCATCTGCTCGGCCGAGCGGTTGCAGCGTGGGGTTCGATCTGGATCGAGAGCCGGCCCTTCTGGCCGTGGTTGGCCTGGTAGATCGGCTCGAGCATCTTCCAGCCCCGGATGGCCATCTCCTCGATGACCTGCCAGGTCACCTGCTGGTCGGTCCAACTGGGGTTGGCAGCGATGATCTCGTGCACGCGCGGCGCCCAGACCTCGTACTCCTGCTGCATCACCGTGCCCACGATGGTGGGGTTGGTGGTGGCGCCCACCGCCCCGTTGTCGATCGCGTAGCGCAGCTCGCTCTCGTTGCACGAGTCGTTCCAGTAGTCGGTCGGGAACTCGCTCGCGGTGCGCTGCAGCGGGGTGGGAGTGTCGGCCATCGAGATGCTCCTATCGTGTCTTGCGTGCGCTACTGGGGCAGCTTGGGGTCCCAGTTCATCAACCAGGCATGGTCGGGATCGACCGTGAAGTGCCACGCCCGGTTGGGACCGGCCATCACGTTGAGGTAGTAGGCGTCGTAGCCGGCGGGTGCCCCGAAGGGGTGGTAGCCCCGGGGGATGAGCAGGACATCGCGATCGGTCGGCGCGAACGAGGCGTCCAGGGAGCGGTCCGGGGTGTACACACGAGCGAAGCCCCAGCCCTCTGGTCGCCGGAAGCGGTAGTAGTAGAGCTCCTCGAGGTAGGCCTCGGTGGGCGGCTCCTCGGTGTCGTGCTTGTGGGGCGGATAGCTCGACCAGTTGCCTCCCGGCGTGAAGACCTCGAAGAGGATCAGGCGGCCGGCCTCCACCGTCGGTGGCAGCAGGTGATGGATGGTGCGCTCGGTGATGCCTTGACCGCGCGTCTCGACGTGGATGTCCTTGGGCTGGAACAGCTCGGTTCGCCGGAAGTCGGCAGCGGGAGCATCGGCGAGGATGACGCAGGCGTCGCCCTCGGCCTCGACCGTGACGGGAAGACCAGGCTCCAGCAACACGACGGGCGGCGGCGGTCCGTCGAAGACGCTCGAGCGACTGCCGAGCGAGGCCCATGTCCGCCTACCGGCACGCACCGTGGCGGCTCCCTCGAGCACCACGATCGTCCGCTCGCGGTCGTCGGCGGGGCACTCCAGCCCCATGCCTGAGCGCAGGTGGTGCTCAGCAAACCCGACGTAGCTCCAGCCCGCGTCCGCGGGTGTGATCCGCTGGGTCTGGCCGTCCTGTGCCCCCAATTGGCCAGGGTGTCGAAGGAGTTCGGCCGAGGTGGCTGTTGACGTCATCGATTCAGGATGTCCCCTGGACTGCTTCTTCGCGCTGCTCGCCGGCTCTGAGGCCCCTTCGCGAGTTGACACGGCAGCCTGCGTCCGCCCATCATACCGTTCTCGCGTAAACGTTTACGGTTGGGCGCGGCTCGGCAGTCCCTGGTTTCGAGGAGGAGGTCGCGGATGAGGATCGGATTGCTCGGTGCTGGGCGGATCGGGCGCATGCACGCAGAGGTCCTGACGTCGATCGACGAGGTCGAGGAGCTGTTCATCGGCGATCCGGACACCGCTGCGGCCACGGCGGTGGCCGCAGATCTCGGGGCCCGTGCGCTGCCGCCAGAAGCCGTCATCGCCGAGGCAGACGCCCTGGTCATCGCAGCCGCGAGCGACGCGCATCTGCCCCTCGTGCGGGCCGGACTCGAACGCTCCGTCCCGGTCTTCTGCGAAAAGCCGCTGACGATGGAGCTCGCCGATGCGATCGCTGTCGCCGCTGAGATCGAGCAGGCTGGCACGCCCTTCCAGCTGGGCTTCCAACGACGTTTCGACAAGGGCTACCTCGAGGCCAAGCGGGTGGTCGACAGCGGGGAGCTGGGCACGCTCTACAGCGTGCGCATGGCCGGACATGACCCGGCCCCCCCGCACGAGTCCTACCTGCCTGGTTCGGGGGGCCTCTTCCGGGACTTCAGCGGGCACGACTTCGACATCCTGCGCTGGCTCACGAGCGACGAGGTCGAGGAGATCTATGCCGACGGATCGGTGCGGGAGTTCCCCATGTTTGCCAAGTACGGTGACCACGACAACGCCGTTGCCAGCCTGCGCCTGCGCAGTGGAGCCCTCGTGGTCATGACCGTCTCGCGCCACGATCCGCGTGGCTATGACATCCGTACGGAACTCTTCGGCAGCAAGGACAGCATCAGCGTGGGCCTCGGCCCGCACCAGGTCATCCGCTCCGTCGAGCCCGGCGTGCCGGCGCCGGCCGGTCCGGCCTGGCCCAACTTCCAGGTCCGCTTTGCCCAGGCTTATCGCGACGAGATGCTTGGCTTTTTCGCCCTCGCCCGAGGCGAGGCGGCGAGCGTCTGCACGGCCCGGGATGGTGTCGAATTGGCCCGTATCGCCGAGGCCGCCACGATAGCCTTGCGCGAGCACCGGATCGTGCGCATGGAGGAGATACCCGCCTAGCCGACGAGACCCTCACGCAGTGAAGGAGGTGAGTCCACGAAGCAACGCAGCGACGGATGCAACCAACCCAGCAGAGACGGCGGCACGCCCGCCGATGGAGGAGTGATCCAGAGATGCGAGTCAAGAAGGGCCTCGTAGGCCTTGTCAGTATCGGCCTGCTCGCCGGCGCCACGGTAGTGCCAGCCGTAGCCGTCGCTCAGGACAACACGGATATCCGGATCGAGGTCGTCAGCCATGGCCAGGCGTCAGATCCGTTCTGGTCGGTCGTGCAGAACGGCGTCCAGGCGGCTGCCGGGAGCATGGGCGTGACCGCGAACTACAGCGCGCCGGCGACCTTCGACATGGTCGCCATGGCGCAACTCATCGACACGGCGGTGGCGTCGCAGCCAGATGGGCTCGTGGTCTCCATCCCGGACGCCGATGCGCTTGGACCGTCGATCGAGGCGGCAGTCGCCGCGGGCATCCCGGTCATCTCCATGAACTCCGGCTCTGACGTCTACAAGGACCTGGGTGTCCTGATCCACGTCGGCCAGACCGAATACGAGGCCGGTGTCGGCGGCGGCCAGCGCCTGGCCGACGCGGGCGTGACCAACGGTCTCTGTGTGAACCAGGAGGTCGGCAACACCGCCCTCGACCTGCGCTGCCAGGGCTTCGCCGATGCGTTGACGGAAGCCGGCGGCACGTCGCAAGTGCTGGCCGTCGACCTAGCCGACCCGACAGGGGCGCAGGTGGCCATCGAGTCGGCCCTCACGGCGGATTCCGGGATCGACGGCGTGCTGACCCTCGGTCCGACCGGCGCCCTCCCGGCACTTGCCGCATTCGACTCGATGGGCATCAAGGGCCAGATGCCACTGGCGACATTCGACCTGGCGCCCGAGGTGCTGCAGGCGATCGTCGACGGCGACATGCTGTTCGCCATCGACCAGCAGCAGTATCTGCAGGGCTACCTGCCGGTCGTGTTCCTGACCCTCTACAACCAGGACGGTGGGCTGCTGCCCGGCGGCGGCGGGGTCGTCCTTACGGGCCCGGGCTTCGTGACGGCCGACAACGCCGAGGCTGTCATCCAGCTCTCGTCCGAGGGTATCCGCTAGCGCATCACCGTCGGAGGGGTGGCGCGGCCGCCCCTCCGACGGAACACCTGGGTCTGAGGCAGATCGGCGACACGGAGGATCGCGGTGCGCGAAACTGGGAGTCCTGACGAGCGCGTCAGGGGACGGCGTTCGTGGCAGCAGGCGCTGAGTCGCCCGGCAGCCGGCGCTGTCATCACCACGCTCATCGCCCTGCTCGTGTTCACGTGGCCCCTGTGGGAGTGCATCACCGACGCACAGGCCTGCTTCGCCAATGGCTTCCTGACGCCTCGCGGGATCGCCAACTGGCTGGAGGTCGCAGCCCAGGTGGGCATTCTCGCCGCCGCCGTCAGCCTGCTCATGATCGCGGGCGAGTTCGACCTCTCGGTAGGTTCGATGATCGGCGCGGCCGGAATGGTGCTCGCACTCGGGATGTCCGAGTTCGGACTCGATCCGTGGCTGGCCATCGTGGCCGCCTTCGCCTTCGCGCTCGGGGTCGGCTTCCTCAATGGATGGCTCGTGACCCGCACCGGACTGCCGTCGTTCATCGTCACCCTGGGGATGCTCTTCCTGCTCCGGGGAGCGACCATCGGCGTCACCCGCCTGATCACAGGGCGTACGCAGGTCGGTGGCTTGCGTGAGATCACCGATGGCAATCCCCTGGTACGACTCTTCGCTGGCGATGTCGTCATCGGCGACTTCGCGGTGGCAGCATCGGTCTTCTGGTGGATCCTGGTCACGGTCGTGGCCTGGTATGTCCTGACGCGCACGACGTTCGGCAACTGGATCTTCGGCACCGGCGGTAACCAGACTGCGGCCCGCAATGTCGGGGTACCGGTTCGTGGCGTCAAGATCGCGATGTTCATGGTCACTGCCGCTTCCGCGGCCCTGTTGGCCTGTATCCAGGTCTTCACCGTGGCTTCGGCCGATGTCCTACGGGGCGAGCAGAAGGAGCTCGAGGCCATCGCCGCGTCCGTCATCGGCGGGTCGTTGCTGACCGGCGGCTACGGCTCCCCCATCGGGGCCTTCTTCGGCGCCCTCACGCTGGGCATGACCAAGGTCGGGATCCCGCTCGCCGGCCTCGCCTCCGATTGGTATCTGGCAATCCTCGGGATCGTCCTTCTGATCGCTGTCCTCCTGGCCAACGAGGTTCGGCGACGTGGCACCGGAGTCCGTTCATGACCGTGGCCAACGCCCGCCCATCGACACTGCCCCCGCCGCTCATCGAGGCACGCGGGCTGACCAAGTACTTCGGCAACGTCATCGCCATCAGGGATATCTCCTTGAGCGTGCGCGCGGGTGAGGTGTTGTGTCTCCTGGGCGACAACGGCGCGGGCAAGTCGACGCTCATCAAGACGCTCTCTGGCGTCTATCCGCCCGATCAGGGTCAAATCCTGCTCGAAGGCGAGGAGGTCCGGCTGGCCTCCCCGCGGGATGCACTCCGTCGCGGCATCGCCACCGTCTACCAGGACCTCGCGATGTGCCCGCTCATGAGCGTCTCGCGCAACTTCTTCCTCGGCAACGAGCCGAGCAAGGGCTGGGGCCCGTTCCGGCGCTACGACTCGGCGACGGCCGACCGCACCAGTCGCGAGGAGCTGCACCGCATGGGTATCGACCTGCGCGATACGACCCAGGCGGTGGGCACGCTGTCGGGCGGTGAGCGCCAGTCGGTGGCCATCGCCCGCGCGGTGCACTTCGGGGCCAAGGTGGTCATCCTCGACGAGCCGACATCCGCGCTCGGCGTCAAGGAAGCCGCCATCGTGCTGCGCTACATCGTGGCGGCCCAGGCCCGCGGTCTCGGCATCATCCTCATCACTCACAACGTCAACCATGCCTACCCGGTCGGTGAGCGCTTCGTCATCCTCGATCGCGGCCAACAGGTCGGCACCTTCGAGAAGGAGGAGCTGCCGCGCGACGAGTTACTCAAGCTGATGGGTGGCGGCGCGGAGCTGGACCGGCTCAGCCACGAGCTCGAAGAGTACGCAGCCGAGGTCGAGCGCGAGGGCCAGCCCGGTGCCGGTGCCGGGTCGTCGGCCCCGTAGTCGTGTCCGAGACGCCGGGCTCTCAACGACCAACGATCACTATCCGTGACGTGGCGGCGCTGGCCGGCGTGTCCACCGCGACCGTCAGTCGCGCGCTCCGTGGGCGCGAGGGTGTCGAGCCGGCCACACGGGCGAAGGTAGAGAAGGCGGCCCGCGAGCTGCGCTATCGGCCCTCGGGTGTCGCCCGCTCGCTCAAGCTGCGCCTGACTCGTACGCTCGGGCTCATCGTCACCGACATCGAGAACCCCTACTTCCCACAGATCATCCGGGCGGTCGAAGATGCGGCCAGAAGTCATGGCTACTCGGTGGTGCTCGCGGATGGCCGGCGTGATCCAGATCGGGAGATCCAGTCGCTGGAGCTGCTCGCGGCTCGTGAAGTGGATGGTCTGCTCATCGCCAGCTCGGCCCTGACCGAACGGCACCGCACCTGGATTGACGAGCGTCCCTGTCCGGTCGTCATCATGAACAGCAGCTCGGGTTTCGGATCGGTGCCGGCCGTCCTGTCCGACAACTTCACCGGTGGTCGTCTGGCGACCGAGCATCTGCTGGCCCTCGGTCACCGGGAGATGGGCTTCATCGCCTCCCCGGTGAGTGCCAACCTGGCCGTGGATGAGCGGATAGACGGCGTGCGTCGCGCCCTGGCCACGGGTGGGCCGAACTCAGCTCCCTTGCTGGTGGTCGATGGCGGCGGCAACGTCGAAGGCGGGGAGCGAGGCGCGCGCGAGCTGCTGACCGCGCAGCCCCAGACCACCGCGCTCATCTGCTACAACGACCTCACCGCCGTGGGCGCCCTACGCGGGGCGCGGGCCCTCGGCTGGAATGTGCCCGGTGACGTCAGCGTGGTGGGTTTCGACGACATCGAGCTCGCGCCCTACGTGGACCCACCGCTCACCACCGTTCGCCAGGACACCACGGCCATGGGTGCGTGGGCGGTGAGCACGTTGCTCGCGCTCATCGGCCGGCATCCGGCCGATGACGCGGCCGACGTTCCCGCGGTCACGACCCAGCGCATCCCGGTCTCGCTAGTGGAGCGAGAGTCGACCGGCCCGCCACGGGCGGACCACGGCGCAACGCGCTAGCGACGCCGCCCGATCCGCCGGCGCAGCTGCGACAACGCGGGCACGGAGTTCATCCCTGGGCCTTCCACCAGCAAGCTGGACGCGGCAGCGCCGATGTAGACGTCCCGGCCCAGAAGCTTCGCCTCATCACCGGCCACCAACCGTGACGCCACCAGACCGGCGAGCATGGTGTCGCCCGCACCGGTCGGATCGACCTCTTCCAAGGAGGGCACGCTGGGGTAGACGCGAACGTGCGTGATACGTCCAGCGCGCATGCTCAGGAGTACACCGCCGACCAGGCCGGCGGTGAGGAGCACGTCGCACTCGTCGCCCACCCACGCGCCGACGTCGTGCAGCGAGAGGTCGCTGGGCACGTCGTGCCGGCTGAAGGCCAGGATATCGGCACGTTCCAGGAACGGTGACGGACCGGGCGCCTTGGGCGTGACCCGTTCGCCGGCCGCGAGGTTGCGCAGGATGCCCTGCCAGGCGAAGGCCACGCAGGCGGACGCCGAGGGCACGTCGACCCAATCGTCGGGGATCTCCGAGGCGATGGGCGCGAAGACGAAGGCCGGCGCCGCCTCCCAACCATCCGGCAGGGCCTCGACCGGCACAGCATCGCTCAGCGAGCCGCAGGTCTGGATACGCCCGGCCAGTGTCTCCACGTTGGTGAAGATGGGCCCGTTGGCCAGCGGGACCTCGACGATCATGGCCCCGGCACCACGGATGAGGTCGAGCTCGTGGGCCGTGGCCGCCTCCTCGTCCAGGCCCAGCACGACCCCCGTGCGCAGTCCCAGCCGCGCCAGGGCGAGTGCCCCGAAGGTCACGCCGCCTCCGAGCCTCCAGCCACGATCGTCCTCGTCGCTGAGGTCGCGCGTGGCCGAGCCGACGATGACCACGTCAGGTGCCTGCATCGCGCTCCACTTCCCCATTCCAGCCTTACTCGTCCCGCCGGCCGGGCGAGTCAGCCAGAAGCCTATACTCGGGCTTGTGACTTCGCGCGACGGGGATGCACCCCCCTACTACTTCTACGAGCTCCACGAAAGCGACACTGACCTCTTCGCGGACGTGCTGCTGGCACATGCCACCGAGTACGACGAAGCGGAGTTCCTCGACCTGGTGCTCGAGGCACGCGAGAAGGTCATCGACGAGTACGAGACCGACTCCCTCATCGAGGCGGTAGCGGCAGAGCTCTCAGCGCGCGCCGGCTTCCTCATCGTCGATGATTCGCAGCTACGGGTGGCGGTCAACGTCTCCTCGGAAGAGGACGGCACGTTCGTGGCCGACGTCGATGAGACGGTCCGCGTGGGCGGTGGCAGCCGGAACGACTTCCGCACGATGCTCGTCGATGTCGAGCCCGATGACGCGGCCTGGGGCGTGGCCGACGGCACACGCGTGAAGGACGACCGGCTCGACGACTAGGCGCGGCACGTGCCGTTAGACGTTGAAGAGCACCTCGATGACGTCGCCGTCCTGAACCTCGTAGGTCTTGCCCTCGGAGCGGAGCAGACCTTGTTTCTTGGCCGCGGCCATGGAACCGAGCTCGAGCAGCTGCTCCCAGCCGATGACCTCGGCCCGGATGAAGCCCCGAGCGAGGTCGCTGTGGATGGCTCCCGCGGCGGTGACGGCGTCTGAGCCGCGAGTGATCGTCCAGGCCCGCGTCTCGTCCTCACCGGCGGTGAAGAAGCTGATGAGGCCCAGGAGGTGGTAGCTGGCGCGGATGACTCGCTCCATGCTCGAGCCCTCGAGGCCAAGGTCCTCCCGAAAGGCCTGGGCCTCCTCCTCGTCGAGCTGACCGATCTCCATCTCGATCTGTGCCGACATCTGGGCGACCTCGGTATGAGCGTGACCGATCCCGCCCGCGATCTGGGTGACCAGCTCGTCGGCGCCGTTGAGATCGGCCTCGCCCACGTTGAGCAGCACCAGCACCGGCTTCTCGGTCAGGAAGCGGAATCCGCGGATGCGGTGTGACTCGTCCTCGTCGAGGCCGATGTCGCGGATCGGCGTACCGCCGGTCAGGGTCGGCAGGATCTTCTCGAGCACGACCTGTTCCCGCTCGTTGGCTTCCTTCTCCGCAGCCGTGCCGCTGCGGCCGGACTGCCGGAGGCGCTCGAGGCGCTTCTCGACCACGCCCAGGTCGGCCAATGTGAACTCGAGCTCGAGCTGCTCGATGTCCCGGGCCGGGTCGATCGACAGGAGCGGGTGCGGCACCGCGTCGTTCCTGAACACGCGGACCACGTGCAGCAGCGCATCGGCGTTGCGCAGGCGAGCCAGCTGGTCGGCCGGGATGTCGGCATGTGCCTCACCTTCGGAGGCGGTCGCGGCAGCCGGCAGGTCGACGTAGGTGACGTCTGCGGGGACCTCCTTCCTGGGCTTGAAGAGCTCGGTCAGGCGGTTCAGCCGCTCGTCGGGGACCTTGACCACGCCGGTGTTGACGGTCAGGCCGCCGAAGCCGCCGGTGGCTGCGTCGCCTTTGGTCAGCGAGTTGAAGACGGTGGTCTTGCCCGAGCGCGCGAGGCCCACGATGGCGATCTGCATGCGTTAGTACCCTGCCTCCGGGTCGACGAGGTTGAGCATCTCGCGGCCGTCCCGGAAGCGCGCGAGGTTGTCACAGAAGAGCTCGATGCTGCGATCGAGGACGCGGCCGCTGGACCACGAGGTGTGCGGCGTGATGATGAGTCCGGGTGCGTCCCAGAGCGGTGAGCTCGCGGGCAGCGGCTCTTCCCAGATGGTGTCAAGGATGGCGCCTTCGAGGGGCCCGCTGCGCAGGGCGCGCAGGAGGGCGCGCTGATCGACGAGACGACCGCGGGCCACGTTGATGAGCCAGGAGCCGGGTTTCATCTGGGCCAGGCGCGTGCCGTTCATGAGCTTGTCGGTCTCGGGCGTGAGCGGGACCGCGAGCACCACGAAGTCCGACTCTGCTAGCAGCACCGGCAGCTCATCGTGGTCGAGGATGCGGTCCAGCCCGTCCGGCATCGGCTCGGTGAAGTCCCTGCGCAAGTCAGGCTCCTTGCGCGTGCCGATGACACGGGCGCCGAACGCGAGCGCCAGGCGGGCCACGTTGCGGCCGATGGAGCCGAGCCCCACGACCCCGACCGTGAGCTGCCGCATCTCGCGCGCCGGCAGCGGTTGCCAGGTGCGTTCGCGCTGCAGCTCGAACAGTTCGGGCAGCCGTCGCGCCACCGACAGGATCATCATCATCGTGTATTCGGCGATCGGTTCGCTGAAGACCCCGCGAGCGTTGGTGATGATCAGTTCGCGAGCAGCCGCATCGGGCGTCAGCACTCGCTCGACGCCGGCCGTGGCAGAGTGCACCCAGCGCAGGTCTGGGCAGCGGGCGAGCAGGCGATCGAAGCTGGCCGTGTTGAGCGGGCCGCGGAGCAGCACCTCGACGTCGTCGAGCGGGCTATCGGCGAGGCCCTCGAGGGAGACGTTGACCAGCCGGGCATCGGGGGCGGCGGCGCGGATGCGTGCCAGGTCCGCCTCGCGATAGCGCGCCGAAAGGATCGGCGTCAAGGCGATGGCGGCCGGCTCCCGCCCCGCTGCTGCGGCTGGGCTCATGCGGTCTCCCCTGGCTCGAGTGCCACTGGTACGACACGTCGCACCCACACGGACGGATCGTCCATCTCGTGGTCGTTCGGCAGCGTCTCGGGGCCGTCCCACAGATGGGCGATGGCGACGGACCCACCGACACGATAGACGCCCGCCACGAATTGTTCGCCTCGCCGATACTGCTCGAGCTTGATATCCATGCCGGTGATCCGTGCCATCAGGCGATCGATGGCCCGCCGACGCTGGCCGCGCCGTGCCTCGAAACGCTCGCGGATGCCCTCGACGTCGGGCAGCAGCTCGGCGCCGACCTGGTCCATGACCCAGTCGCTGAAGCCCTCCATGAGGCTCATCACCAGCTGGGTCTCCTCGAACAACTGTCGCTGCTCGGGGCCCAGGAACCCACGGAGCGAGCCTTCGGACGCCGCCGAACGCCAGCGTCGGGCGAGGTGCACCAGGCCATGGCGCCGGAGCCGGCGCGTCTCCCGAGAGAAGAGCGCGACCTGGCGTTCCATGCGTCCGCGCAGGTACGGTCGCAACCACGGATGCGCCTCGAGCTCGAAGGCGTGGGTGGTCTCGTGCAGCGCGACCCACAAGCGGAAGTCGTCGAGGGGCACCTTGACCAGGCGGGCGGTGGCTCGGATGTTCTCCTCGACGTACAACAGCCGGCCCGGCTCCTGCTCGGCCGAAAGCATGGCCACGTCGTACTGGCCGAGCACGCGGGAGCCGAGATAGCCCAGCAGGAAGCCGACCTGTCCGGTGGCCACGAGACGGTTGGTGGCGGCGGCCATGCCTGCTCGCACGCTGCCCTCGGGTAGTCCCGGGGCGAGGTGTGGTTCGAGATGGCCGATGAGCGCCTTGAACGTGACCATGTTGGCCACGGCCCACTCCCCGCGGCTGACCACCGCGTGCCGCTCGACGACACCGGGCAGCTTCGCGTGCAGGCGCTCCTCCAGCAAGGGCACGACCCGATCCATGTGGCGCGCGTAGGCGGCCTCCGTCGACCGCAGCTGGGCCGGCGTCAGGCGTCCCGGGACGTTCTGCAGCCGGCGGCGGGCGATGCGCTCGGCGCGTTCCCAGTCGACGAGTCCCGCGGGCACGTTGACCGTGGCGCGGGTAGCGATGGCTCGGGCGGTCATGCCCAGCCCGATGGCCACGCCGATCCGGACAGCACGGCTGGAGCCAAGCCGGCGAGCCGTGGTGGCCAGGGTCATGCGGGCTCCCCGGCGCCAGCGGTCGCGCGGCCGAGCAGGAGCGGCTCGATCTGACCCAGGCCCGCGCCGAACAGGCGGGTGGCCGTGGCCTCGAAGGCGGCCGTGTCGCCGGTGGTCAGCATCAGGTGCCGCCCGGGCCTGAGCTCGGGGGTGCCCAGGGCGTGGACCTCGATGAGGCTCGCGAGCGCGCTGGCGGTCGCGGAAGCAGAGTCGATGACCGCGATGCTCTCGCCCACGATGTCGCGAATCACCGGGCTCAGCAAGGGATAGTGGGTGCAGCCGAGGAGCAGCGTGTCGATACGTGCGTCCGGTGGCTTGGGGAAGACGAAGGCTGGGTCGGCCTCGACGGCATCGCCCAGCAACGGTGCCAACGAGCGGCGGATCGTGGCCTGGACCTCCGGTCCCGACAGCTTTCCCGCTTCGACCAGGGGGACCAGCTCGGGGGTGGCATGCTCGAAGACCTCGACGAAGGGGTCCTCCTCGTTGATGGCCTCGAAGTAGGCGTGAGAGCGGACGGTGGCTGGGGTGGCGATGACCCCCACCGCACGTGTACGGGTGGCCAGTGCGGCCGCGGTGGCTCCCGGACGCACGACGCCGAGGATCGGCAGCGCATAGCGGCGGCGGAGCAGCGGGAGAGCCACAGCTGTGGACGTGTTGCAGGCCACCACGATGGCCTTCACATCGCGCTCAGCGAGCTCGTCGAGGCACTCGATGCTGAAGCGCACCACCTCTTCATCCGGTCGCGGGCCGTAGGGTGTGCGCTCGTTGTCTCCGAGGTAGAGCGTGTCCTCGGCAGGCAGGCGTCGAATCACCTCGCGCAGGACCGTGAGACCGCCGACCCCGGAGTCGAAGAAGCCGATGGGTCGGGCGTCGCCCATCGAGCTCAGCGCGGTGTCTGTGCCACGAGCGGTGCAACGGCAGCGCCGGCGCTGGCCGGATCAGGCTGCGCTGTCAGTCGCTGCACGATGTTCATGATGGCCTCGCTGGCCTTGGACTTGGGCTGCGCCAGGACGAAGGGCACACCCTCCGCGGTGGTGGCCTTGACCAGCTGCTGATCATCGGGGATGGCCACGTCGGGCAGGCGCCCGAGCTCGGCACTCATCTGCTCCGGCTTGATACCCGGACTCCCGGCGCGGTTCATGACCAGCATCATCTTGTGTGGCGGCATGCCCGCGGCCACGAAGGCCTGGCCGGCCAGTCGGGCCGTACGCACGGCATTGCGGTCGGGTGTGATGACGCTGAGGATGCTGTCGGCATCGTCGAGATAGGCCAATGTCGTGTCGGTGATGGCAGGCGGCGAGTCGATGACGATGACGTTGTAGATCCGCCGCAATAGCGAGATGACCTTCTCGACGTCGCGGCTGGTGATCATCTCCGCCTGCTCGACGCGCGGCGGCGCCAGCAGGAGGTCGATGCCCGAGGGATCACGCCAGAGCACCGAGGCCAGGTCGCTCTCGGCGATACGATCGGTCGGCAGCTGCAGGATCGACGGCGCCGTATCGGGCACGCGCAGCAGGCCGCGCAGATCACTGAACTGCAGGTCACCGTCGATGAGCACGACACGCACGCCGGGCATCTGCCCGAAGGCGACGGCCGTGTTGTAGGCGATGGTGGTCCGGCCGACCCCGCCCTTGCCGGAGTAGACGACGAACGAACGCGACATGGCACTCGGTGCGGTCGCGCGGTACTGCGCGCTCGAGTGAGTGAGCGCGTTCATGAGCTCGTATCCCGAGAAGGGCATGGAGAGCACATGGGTGATGCCCATTCCATCTCCGGCCTTCACCGGCTTCTGCGGGACGGTGACGATGATGATGGGGATCCGGATGCCTGCCTGGCGGACCTGCTCGGCGACCTCGAGGCCGTTGACCTTGCCCTGGAGCAGGGCGTCGACCATCAAGGCGTCGGGTCGCAACTCGCGGATCTGGTCCATGACCATCCGTCCGTCGGTGACGGTATCGAGGAGGCGAACCTGCTTCTGATGCTGCAGCAGATTGCGTACGTACTGTGATACCTGCTGGACGTCCTCGACGAGTAGCAGGCGGATCTGGTCGTCGGTAGCCACGGCGGGACTATACCAACCGCGCGACGAGGATGACTCGGTGACTTCCGGGGCCGTGGGGGGTAGACAGATGGTCACCCCGGAGATCGACCGCTGCAAACCCGGCTTCGCGGGCCAGGCTACCGAGGTGTGCCGCGCTCACCAGATGGATGTGGTCGGTGTGGGTCAGGCGTGAAACCGGCCCGCCATGCGGAGGCGTCCATTCGTAGATCTGGGTGAGCGTGACCGAATCGTCCTCGGCGTCGTGGACCGCGCTGATCGACTTGGTCACCTCTTCTCCGGTCTCCGGGTCACGCCGCAGCCACTCGTGCTGGAGGCGGCCGTCGAAGCGCTCCAGCTCCGCCGCGTCGGGGGTGCCGATCTCGACTGCAGCCAGCCCGCCCGGTCGGAGGCTCTCGCGCATGGTGGTCAGGATGGCCAGCCGCGCGCGGTCGTCCTCGGCGAGCAGGAACGTGTTGACCGCCATCAAGGTCAGACCGAAGCGCGCGCCGGGTCGGAGATCGAAGAAGTCACCTTGCTCGAAGATGAGCCGCTCCGCGGCCACCGACCCCCTGAAGTCACGCCAGCGCTCCCGTCCGCGGGCGAGCATGGCCTCGTCGGTATCGATGGCGTGGACGTCGTAGCCGGCGAGCGCGAGCGGCACGGCGATGCGGCCGCTGCCGGCGCCGAGCTCGAGCACCGGGCCACCGCTGTCGTGAGCCAGCTGCTGATAGAGCTCGGCGTCATAGAACACGTCGAGGAAGTCGAGGTCGTAGTAGCGCGCGTGCCGAGCGGCTCGCTCCCCGTCGGTGATGCCGTGCCTCATGCCGGCTCGATCCGGGCCGTGTGTCACGGCGATGTCGGGACGCTCGCTACCCATCGGTGAGACTCCATCGTGCACCCATCGTGACACGTGGGGACGCCGGACGGATACACCCTCAGCGACGCACCGTCACGGCGGCCTCGATGACGATGGCGCCCACGATGACGAAGATGATCACCACCGGGCTCACCACATCGATGGCGCGCAGGACGACGAGGATGGTCACGACGGAGCCCGCGAGGATGCTGCGGCGGGCGGAGGTAGCCAGGCCCGCGGGCCGGTGTCGCGTCGCTGACCACAACAGCGGCCAGAGCGTGAGGGCCACGGCTGCGCCGAAGGTGATGGCGCCGAAGAGCTGTGCCCCAGCGTCAGCCTCGGGCGAGACGAAGGCCAGCACGAAAGCGACCACGAACCAGGCCGCGATAGCAGCGGCGACGAGGACCATGGTGATCGTGCGTTCCGTGGCTGACACCGGCCGGAGTGTAGCCCTGTGGCTCATGGTGCGGCCGGACAGATGCGGCGGTAGGGACACCAATCGCAGGCAGGGTAGCCCGGCGTGGCCCCGAACTTGCCCGCCCGGATGCCGGCGGCGACGACCTCCACCTTCTTCCGGGCGCCATCAAGCTGACGGTCGGTCGGAGTCACTTGGCCGACCACGGCACCTTCGAGGAAGTGCAGCTCGACCGCCGCAGGGCGCCTGCCATGCTCCGCCTCCCAGGCCAGGCTGTAGAGCTGTAACTGCAGCGAGCTGCGGGCGCGCTGTCGCGCACGTGCTGGGTCGCGCGTGTCGCCGGACTTGTAGTCGGTGATCACCACGCCGGCCTCCGTCTCGCGGACGACGTCGTAGCGACCACGCACGCGATCGTTCCCGATACGGACCGAGAACGGCTGCTCGACCGCCATGATCCGGTCATCTGCCGCAACCGCCTGCGAGACGAAGCGGACCAGCGCGTCCACGCCCGACTGGTATCGCGCATCCTCGTGCTCCTGCGAGAGGAAGCCCTCACTGCGCCAGTGAGCCTGGAGTGCCCCTTCGAGAGCGTCCGCCTCCACCGGCGCGCCCCGCATGCGGCGGTTGTTGGCCAGCGCCACTGCCTGATGCAGGGCGTTGCCGAACACGAGCGCATGGTGTGAAGGCGTGGGAACCCGGACGAGGTGGCGGAGGCGGTACTTCAACGGGCACGAGAGGTAGTCGTCGATCTGGCTGAAGCTCAGGTTCAGTGGCTCGTCGTCGGCGACGGGCGCCGCGATCATCGGCGACGGCGTGGGCCCGGAGGTGGGTTCGGGAACACCCAACGTGGGCGGCCGGGGGACACCCTCGACCTCACGGCCGAGCGCTTCGGCCAGGAACGGGGAAGGTCGGCGGGTCCGGCCACCTTCGCGGCCGGCGGCGGCGTGGCTCAGGATCAGCTCATCACGGGCGCGCGTGATGGCGACATAGAAGAGGCGCCGTTCCTCCGCCCGATGCAGATCTGGGTCGCCGGGGCCTGGATGGCCGGTCAGGGCCGGCGGCAACGAGAGCACGTGGGGCCGGGCCCGGATGGGAAAGCGGCCGTCGGCGGCTCCGACGACGTATACGAGCGGGAACTCCAGGCCCTTGGCCTGGTGGACCGTCAGCACCGACACGGCGCCACTGAGGTCATCCGCATCGGGTGCCACCGGATCGTGGCCAGCGTCGACGAGGGCACGCAGGGTCGGTGCAACGGTCGCGATGCGGGGGTCGCTGACGAGGTCAGCCTGCTCCTTGACGAGCTCGAAGAGCCGGGCCACCCGGCGCAGCGGTCCGTCATCACCCCGCTCGGCGTCCGCGACGAGTCGTTTGAGCCAGCCGCTGCGTCCAAGGTGCTCGTAGAGCACTGCTGGTGCCGGACGGTCGTGAGCGTCCTCGATCGACTCACGCAGCTGCTCGGTGACGCGCTCGAGCGATCGGCGGGTGGCGGCGCTGACGCGCAACAGGCCTGGCTGGCCGACCAGCTCCGTGATGACGGACCACAGGCTTCGTCGACGCCGGTCGGCGTATTCGCAGATGGAGGTGAGGTCCTCGCCGCCCAGGCCGTAGGGCGCCGCGGTCAGCACAGCGTAGAGGTCCTCCGAACGGTCCGGCGCCCCGATGACGCGCAACAGGCTCAGCACGTCTCGTACCTCGCGATGGGCCATCAGGCCCGACGCTCCCGAGAAGCGACGTCGGATCCCAAGAACGTCGAGGCTGGCCAGCACAGGAGTGGCGTCGGCATTGGTGCGCACCAGCACTGCCACCGACTCCGGTTCGAGCCCGGCCTGGAGCCGGCGCCCGATGTCAGCTGCGACAGCATCTGCCTCTTCGACCGGCGTCCGATAGAGGTGATGCGTGACGGTCGCAGGGCGCCGGGAGCGGCGCACCGCCGTCAGGGTCTTGTCCAGCCCGCGCGTGATCTCGAGCCGATCGGGGTCGTTGTGGCGGATCAGTCTCCGGGCCGATTCGAGGATCGGCTTGCGTGATCGGTAGTTGCGCTTGAGCACGACATCCTTGACCGTCCCATAGGCCGCATCGAGCCCAGCCAGCTCACGTCCGACCGCCCCACGGAACGAATAGATGGCTTGATCGTCATCACCGACGAACATCACGTTGCCGCCGCGGCCGACCAGCGATCGGACCAGGCGCATCTGCTGGGGATTGGCGTCCTGGGCCTCGTCGACCACCACGTAACGGAAGCGCCGGCGCAGCGTCTGGCGGACCGCGGGTCGCTCGTCGAGCAGCCGCACCGCCTCCGCCACCTGGTCCCCGTGGTCGACCAGGGACCGATCCGCCAGGAGTCGCTGGTACACCGCGAAGGCATGCCCGAGTTCAGCCGTCGCGGCAGCCTCATCGAGCAACCCCTCGATCGCCTCACGAGCTCCGTCGTCACTGCCCTGCTCTGCCACTGCCCTGGCGCCCGCGTCGAGCTCCGACGCGTAGGCCAGCAGGTCAGCCGGTGCGAGGCCTTCCTCCTTCGCCCGTCCGAAGAGGTCGACAAGGGCACCCACGAACCTGGTGGGGTCGCCGAGTGGCCGATAGCGCTCCAAGCCGAGATCGAAGATGTTGTCGCGCAGCAGCACGATGGCCTGGGAGCGTCCGATGACGCGTGGGTCGTCAGCGCGACCGATGGCGTGGCCGTGCTCGCGCAGCAGCCAGTCCCCGAAGGCGTGGAAGGTGTGGATGGCCGTGTCTGCCTGTCCGTACGGCACGAGCAGGTCCACACGTGCCTGCATCTCGTCCGCCGCCCGTTCGGTGAACGTCAGCGCCAGGATCTCCGAGGGCCGGGCACGCTTGCTCGCGATGAGCCAGGCAACGCGACGGGTGATGACCTCCGTCTTGCCGGTGCCCGGACCGGCTACCACGAGCATGGGGCCGTCTCCATGCGTGACCGCTTGGCGCTGACGTCGATCGAGGCCCCGCAAGAGCTGACGCACAGCATCGATGGGGACAGGTGTGGACGACGTCCGTTCAGGTCGGACGGTGGAACGCGCAGGGGCAGGTGTACGGATGGCTGTCATCGGGCCTCACATTGGAGGTCCGACGTGACAGCTACGGTGTCACGTCGCGGGCGTGATCCCGGCGTCCTGCAGAGCTCGTGCCTCTTCGGCTGAGAGCGGGGCGTCGGCGACCCCGCGACGGATGGCCTTGACGTAGACGCGCGTGGTCGGCCGCGAGTGCAGGCTCGTGAGGACGATGCCATCTCCGTCGTCATCGACGAGCGCCAGCGCGAACGACTGGGCGCCGCCGGCATCCTCGAAAGCGTCGAAACGGATGAGCCCGATGCGGGAGATGGCGGCCGTGCCTCGCGGTAGCGGGCTGGCGTTGACACGGGGAGCGGGCTCGGTCCCTCGCCGCTGGGCATCCACGTCAGCCTCTACAGCGTCCATCCGCTGGGCCAGTTGCGCGAGATGTCGCTCCAGGTCCGCCGTGCGTGCGCCCGTCGGCGAAAACTCCGACGGTCGGCGCTCCGCGCGCAGGAACAGGCCGACGGCGGCCACGGCGAAGACCAGGGCAACGATCGCAAGGATGACGGCCAGTCCCTCCATGGACCCGATCGTAGCGTCCACGAGGCGGCGTTGTGAGGCATCTCGATGCTATCCTCGTCATCGGTTCCAACAGAGAGTCGACAAGGAGAACATGTGGCCAAGCGGACTCGCGCCAGCCGCTCCGCCCACCGTCCTGGTGGCCAGGGGCCTACCCGGGCGAAGAAGTCGTCCGACGGCGAGACGAGTTCAGCCGTTCCCCCCGAGGCTGAGGTCACCGACGCCGAGGAGATCGGGGCGACGTACTCGGAGGTCGAGGTCGACGAGATCGCCGCTTCGGCCATCGCGGCCGCCACGGCCACACCGACGGCGGAGGAGCCGGAGCCGATCCCCGGTCGCCGCTCGCTTCGGCGTGCACGTGGTCGTACCTCGAAGAAGCGAGGCCACGATGCCTTGGCCGCCCGCGCCGCCGCAGAGGACGTCTGGGTCAGGGAAGACCTGCGCCGTATCGCGGTCGTGTCGCTCATCCTGGTGGTGGGCCTGGGGCTGGCCTACATCGTCTTCGTCGTGATCGACGTGCTCGGCCTCTACTAGTCGGGTCAGCTCAGCCGCATCAGAACGACCGGGTCGCTGACGACCCGGTCGCTGTCGTATCCGAGGAGTCGGCTGCTCAGCCGGCCTTGCCGGCCGTGCCGGTCCTGACCCGCCACCAGGCCCACACCGCGAGCACGATGATCGCGCCAAGGATGGAGCCGAGGAGGCCACTGATGGAGATCTCGAGGTCTCCGTTGAGCAGCAAGTTGAGGACCGTGCCGCCGACGAACGAGCCGATGATGCCGGCGACGAACAGCTCCCAGTTCTGGAAGTTGGCGTTCTTGCCCACGACCATGTTCGCTACGAAGCCCGCCACGAGCGGGATGAGGATCAGCATGACGACGAAGAAGGACACTGTGGGCTCCTATACCGGTCAGATGTATCGGGCAGAGTCTACCCTGCCGCTCGCGCTGCACGATCACAATTCGTGCTGACCTCGGGGATGGACGCATCTGGTTCACTGGCGATACTGTAGCCAGCGACATCGGGTGACCGCGCACGGGAAGCACATGGATCGCTCACTCTGGCTCTCGCTGCTGGCCCTGGGGCTCGGGATCGCCGTGCTCCTCAGTTTCCGAGCAGCCCTCGACGGTGGGAACTACCTGCGGGGTGCCGCCCTGGCCGCGGAGATCGAGAGCCTGCAGGGTGCGCCATCGAGCCAGGATCTGGCGGACCGCACGACCGAGGCGGCCGGCTGCGTCTACGGCAACCAACCCCGAGTGCGGACGTGTTGGTACGCCTGGGCCCACCCCGAGCGTTCGGAGTATCTGGCCGTCATCGCGGAGCGTGTCAAGGCCGATTCGGGTGGCTCGGCGCTGGGCTACCTGTCGGGGGCCATCCCGTTCTGGCTGCTGGTCGTGGTCGCTGCCTGGAAGGCCACCAGACCGCGGCCCGCATTCCGCCCGAGCCTCATGCGGCCGACACCACCTCGCGTGGAGCCGCCGCGAAGGCACGGCCGGATGGTGCCATAGCTCGAGCATCTACTCACTGGCGAAGACCGGACTCGGTCGCTTCATGGATGCCTCTCTAGCCGCCGTGGTGGCCTATGAGGCCATGGCCACGGCGGAGCCTGCGGCACCCGAGCTCGAGCCGTTGGTGGCGTGGCGATAAGGATCAGCCGCAAGCGACGCCTGCCGCTGACGCCCCCGCCGGTGACCAATGGCCCGCTGGTGGCCTTCGGCTTGCCTTCTTTGGCCGTCACGACGAGGCTGATGGTGTTCAGGTCGCCGGCGTCCGCCACTTGCGTGGCCCGGATGGCCAGCTCATCGGCTACCTCGAGCACGAGCGGTAGCCCTCTGGGATTCGAGAGGACGGTGGGGCCACGCCAGGTGCGGACACCGGTCCGTCCCCACGCACAAGGAAGAGGCCCGCCCCTCGCGGGACGGGCCCTGCATCTGTGTCTGCGATAGCGGCCAACTACTCAGGGGTAGACAGCGTCGTAGCCGAAGACGGCACAGAGCGCCTCGACGTCGTACGTCTCGTTGCCCTGATGCCAGTGATCCGGGTCGTCCGGGACCCAGTCGACCAGGTCATAGGGACCGGGCACCTGTTCGACCACGGTCGCGGAGCCCCGCTCCTTGCCGGACACATGGAAGACCGTTCCGTAGCCACGGGCCTGGATACCCCAGCCCTTGCCGGTGGTCGTCACCCGCCACGTCTCCAGGTCCTCCGTGGGATACGGGGACCCGAGATAGTGGCGATCCTGGTGATCAGTGACCTTCCACTTGCCGGAGATCACCTTTCCGTTCATGTCGGGCTCGGAACTGAAGTAGTCGAGGCCGTGGCCGATGCCCTGGCCCTTGATCCAGGGCCACGCTCGGCCTTCCGGCTTCTTCTCGGCCTCACTCAGGCCGTTCTCGTACCAGAGCCAGAGGTCGTAGCTGCCGTATCCGCCGTAGTAGACGGGTCCGCTGCACTCGAAGTCCCATCCAGCGGCGATGGAGATCGGTTCCTCGAACGTCCACTCGTCGGAGTGCTCTGGGATCCACACTTTCTCGTTGGCTGCTGCTGGCGCGGCCAGGACCAGCGTCAAGAGCAGCGCCCCCATCAGGGCTGTCATCCGCTTCATGGGTAAACCCCCCATCTCACGCGGGTCGGGTTCGCCAGTGGCTCGGCGCGGTCCAGGCGGCCATGATCGACGGGCCGTGCCTCGCAGCCTCCCGCTACTTCGTATGAGCGGCGGAGGGACCGGTTTGGGTCCCTCTTTCTTGTGCCTCTCACTACCCCGCGTCCATGACCGACCACGACGCCGAGTTCGAGGCGTCGTGGTCAGTCATGTCCGTCTCGGTTCGTAGCCCTCACGGCCAGCTCAGCGGCTACGGCAAGCGCAAGCCCGACGCCTGATCCATCGCGACGCGGGGCCGTATCTCCCTCCGGTCCCCTGCTCGCACGAGCGCCTACAGCGGCCCCAGTCGCCCGTTTCGCCTCAGAGTGGTGTCCGTTTCTAGCGCCGCTTCCGGTTTCCCCGCTTCCGTGCCTCCATCAGCGTATCCATGCGGGCCTTGATCCGTGCTTCCCACCCCTCCTCTGTCGGTTCGTAGTACCGCCGATCCTTGAGGGCTTCGGGCAAGTATTGCTGCTCCACATCCCCCGTCTCGTAGTCGTGCGGGAGTTTGTATCCGACGCCGATCCCATGGCTGCGCATGCCTCGATGGGGAGCGTTCTGGAGGTGCTTTGGGACCGGGAGTGAGCCGTGCTGGCGCACGTCTTCCATGGCCTTCCAATACGCCTGACCGCTCCGGTTGCTCTTGGGACTGGTCGCAAGCATCACCGTCGCTTGCGCGAGTGCGTACTGCGCCTCCGGCAAACCTACCCACTCGAGCGCCTGAGCAGCGGCCACCGCGACCTGCAGACCACGCGGGTCTGCGTTGCCCACGTCCTCGGAGGCCGAGATGATGAGCCGTCGCGCGATGAACTTCGGGTCCTCCCCCGCCGCCACCATGGTGGCCAGCCAATACAACGCCGCATCAGGGTCGTTGCCCCGCACCGATTTGATGAAGGCAGAAACGGTGCCGTAATGCCCGTCGCCAGCGCGGTCGTAGGCCAGCACGCGCTGCTGGGCCGCGGTCTCGATGTCGTCAAGGCTGGGCGACACGGGCGTCTTCGCCTCGGGTTCGTCCGCGCCAGCCATCGAAGCTGCCGACTCCAGGATGTTGAGAGCCGCGCGAGCATCGCCCGCCGAGATCTCGATGAGGTGCGTGCGGGCCCCGTCCTCCAGCTGCACGCGCCCGCCGAAGCCGCGAGCGTCCTCGAGCGCCCGCTGCACGATCCGGCCCAGATCCTCATCGGATAGGAGCTCGAGTCGGAACACCCGCAAGCGCGAGAGCAGCGCCGAGTTGACCTCGAAGTACGGATTCTCCGTGGTGGCCCCGATGAGCGTGACCACGCCCTCCTCGACGTGGGGCAGCAAGGCATCCTGCTGGGACTTGTTGAAGCGGTGGATCTCATCGATGAAGAGCACCGTGGAACCGCCGCCGCGTTCCGCCCAGCCGCGCGCCTCCGCGACCACGGCTCGCACGTCCTTGACGCCGCTGGAGGTCGCCGAAAGCACCTCCATGGGGGCCTCGACCGCCTCCGCCAGCAGCCGCGCCAGCGTCGTCTTGCCGACGCCGGGCGGACCCCACAACACCATCGAGATGAGGCGACCACGCTCGACCATGCGTCGCAAGGCCCCGCGCTCACCGATCAGCGGCTCCTGGCCCACGACCTCCTCGAGGCTCGCGGGACGGAGTCGAGCGGCCAGCGGCATATGCCCGGTCTCCTTCATCACGGGCAAGGGCTCGGCGCGTGCGGCGCCGGCGGAGTCGGAACGTGCGGACGACATCCGTTGAGTCTAGAGCGCCGCGCCCCTCTGGCGACTACCATCTAGGCACCGGAACCCAAGCGTCCCCGACCCGCCATGCCCCAGCTCAGCGAGGAGTCTCCAGTGCCACCGCAGCATCTCCGAATCCCAGGCCCGACACCCCTGCCCGACGCTGTCCGTGAGGCTGGATCAGCACAGATGGTGGGCCATCGAGGCCCCGAGTTCATGGAGGTGGTGAAGCGCTGCAGCGAAGGCATGCGCCCGTACTTCCAGACGAAGGGCGAGGTGATGATCCTGACCTCGTCGGGGACTGGCGGACTGGAGGCGGCCGTGGTCAGCTTCCTCTCCCCCGGCGACCCGGTGCTGACCGTCAGCATCGGCAACTTCGGTGAGCGCTTCGGGCAGATCGCCAGGGCCTATGGTGCGGATGTGACGATGGTCGAGTTCGACTGGGGCCAGGCCGCCGATGTCGATGTCGTCCGCGACGCCATCCGTGAGATGGTCGGGGCCGGTCGCGCTCCCAAGGCCGTGCAGGTCACGTACAACGAGACCTCCACGGGCGTCACCAACCCACTGCCGGCTCTCGCGGAGGCCATTCGCTCGGAGGTGCCGAACGCCCTCATCCTCGTCGATGGCATCAGCGCCGTCGGTGCCATCCCCATGGAGATGGACGCCTGGGACCTCGATGTCGTGGTCACCGGCTCGCAGAAGGCCTGGATGATCCCGCCCGGTCTGGCCATGGCGGCAGCCTCGGATCGAGCCTGGGTCGCAGCCGAGACCGCCACGATGCCGCGCTTCTACTTCGACCTCGTGAAGCACCGCGATGCCATCCCCAAGGGGCAGACGCCATGGACGCCGGCCGTCGGCATCTTCTTCCAGCTCGACGCGGCCCTGGGGATCATGGAGGCCGAAGGTCGTGAGGCCACCTATGCCCGCCACGCCGCCTGCGGAGCCGCCGCGCGCGCCGGCCTCCTGGCCATGGGTTTCGACCTCTTCGCCGATCCGGCGCATGCCTCCGATACCGTTACCTCGGCCCTTGTGCCCGAGGGCACCGACTGGTCTGCGCTCAACGACCAGCTACGGGCCGGCGGCCTCCAGCTGGCCGGTGGGCAGGGCAAGATGAAGGGACTGATCTTCCGTATCGGTCACCTTGGGGACGTCACGGTGGGCGACATCGCCACGGCCATCGAGATCATCGAGAAGGGTTCGATCGCCATCGGCCGGACCGTCGAGCAGGGGGCCGGCCCCGCGGCCGCGCGTCGCGCCGGCGAGGAGGCCCGCTGATGAAGATCCTCGTCGCCGAGAAGCTGGCTCCCGAGGGCGTGGCCCTGTTGCAGGTCGACCACGAGGTCGATGTCCGCGTCGGCATGTCGCGTGAGGAGTACCTCGCGGCACTGCCCCAGTACGAGGCGCTGCTGGTGCGCAGTGGCGTCAAGGCTGACGCCGAGGCCATCGCTGCGGGCCGCAAGCTCCTGGTCATCGGCCGCGCCGGTGTCGGAGTCGACAACATCGACATCCCGGCCGCCACCGCGGCGGGCATCACCGTCGTCAACGCCCCCACCGGCAACACCACCGCGGCGGCCGAGCACACGCTCGCGCTGCTCTTCGCGCTGGCTCGCCACGTGCCCGCGGCCGATGCCTCGATGCACGCCGGTCAATGGAACCGCTCGGCCTTCATGGGCCGCGAGCTGGTGGACAAGACGCTCGGGGTCATCGGCCTGGGCAAGATCGGCATGGCCGTCGCGGACCGCGCACGCGCCCTGGGCATGCGCGTGGTCGGCTACGACCCCTTCGTCACCGAGGACGGCGCCAGGCTCCATGGTATCGAGCGCATGTCCGTCGAGCAGATCCTCAAGGTCGCCGATGCGGTCACCGTGCATGTGCCCAAGACCAAGGACACGGCCAACCTCATCTCCACCGCCGAGCTGGCCTCCATGAAGCCCGACGCCTTCATCATCAACGTCGCCAGAGGTGGCGTGATCGACGAGGCGGCGCTGGCCGCAGCCCTCGAGGCCGGCAC
This sequence comes from uncultured Chloroflexia bacterium, assembly GCA_963731995.1. Taxonomy (GTDB): domain Bacteria; phylum Chloroflexota; class Limnocylindria; order Limnocylindrales; family CSP1-4; genus JAFMJV01. The sequence goes on along the minus strand of CAVSXV010000007.1, from coordinate 134,999 downwards.
CATCGCCGGCGCCGCGGTGGACGTCTACTCGTCCGAGCCGCCCGCCGATGACAACCCGTTGCTCTCGGCGCCGAAGATCATCCTCACCCCGCATCTTGGAGCGTCCACCGCTGAGGCCCAGACGCGTGTGGCGGTGGAAGCTGCCGAGCAGGTACGCGAGGTGCTCGCCGGCCGCCCCGCCCGCTATGCCATCAATGCGCCGATGCTCACGCCGGAGACCGCCGATGCGCTGGCCCCGTACCTGCCGCTGGCGCGCACGCTGGGCCAGTTCTACGCGCAGTTCTCCGAGGACCTCTCCGACCTGACGCTGCAAGTCGCGGGTGAGATCAGCGAGTACGACGCCGGCCCGCTGGTGGCGTCTGCCCTCGGCGGCATCCTCGAGCAGCACACCGAGGAACGAGTGAACGTCATCAACGCCGGTGCCATGGCCAAGGCCCGCGGCATCAGCCTGTCGGTGCACCACACGAGTGAAGCTGGTCGCTTCTCGTCGCTGCTGACGCTCAAGGGCGAGCGCTCGGTGGCCGGCACCGTCTCCTTCGGCGGGGAAGCCCGGCTGGTCGCCCTCGACGGCTACGAGGTGGACCTGGCGCCGGCACGCAACATGCTCGTCTCGCGCCACCAGGACCGGCCCGGCGCCATCGGCACCGTCGGCCGGACGATGGGCGAAGCCGACATCAACATCAGCAACATGCACCTGGGCCGCTCGGACAAGCGCTCGATCGCGTTCATGATCCTGGCGCTCGACGAGCCGGTGCCCGAGTCCGTTGCCAAGCAGGTCCGTGCCTACGACGGCATGCTCGACGTCTGGCTCATCAACCTCGACCTGCCTGCGTGATCAAGCCGACCATGCTGGCTCTCGTCCGTCACGGCGAGTCGGCCTGGATCGCCGAGGGTCGGTTCCAGGGGCGCGGCGATCCGCCGCTGTCCGGCGCCGGTATCCGCCAGGCCGAAGCCGTGGCTGCCCGCCTGGCGGCCCCCTCGGAGATGCCCTCGCTGCCGGTGCCCGACCATCCGCCGTTGGCCATCTGGCACTCGCCGCTGCGGCGCGCTGCCCAGACGGCGGAGGCGATCTACAGGGCACGCGCGGCCGATGCCCCCCTGCGACCGCTCGACGACCTCATGGAGCTGGGCCAGGGTGAATGGGAGGGCCTCACCCACGACGAGGTACGTGCACGCTGGCCGGCGGAGCTCGCCGCCTGGCGCGACGCCCCCCTGGACCACCACGCCCCCGGCGGTGAGTCCCTGCCCGAAGCACTCGCGCGGGCGCGGCTGGCGAGGGATGCCATCCTGGGGGTCGGCACGGTCACGGCTGCTGACGAGGGCGCCGGCATGGCACCCGCGGAGCCGGTGCTTGGCTACGAACGAACGTTCGAGGGTGGCGATGCTCCGTCCTGGACGATCGTGGTCGCGCACGACGGCGTGCTGCGGCTGCTGATGCTGGACCTGCTCGGCATCGGCATCGAACACTTCTGGTCCTTCCCGCTGGCGCTCGCGTCAGTGTCCGTGCTGGACCTCGGTTCCGGCATCACCCGCCTGCGCGCACACAACCTTGACGAGCACATCGCCGCCCTGGGCCGCCGCCCCTGAGCCTAGCGCCGCAAGCGCAAGGAGAGGCGCAGCAGCGCGGTCCGGATGCGCGCGTAGGCGCCCCGCAGCGTGCCTCGCCGGTCCTCGTCGAGATGGCGCCCGCCGTAGGCCGACTCCACGCGCGCGGCGGTCACCACGAAGAGGTCGTCACGCACGGTCGGGATCGTCTCCGACAGCGTGTCGGCGTACTCGTACTCGGTCTGGGCAGGATGCGGGCCGTAGCCGAGACGTGTCGCCAGGTTCACGATCCCGCGGTAGGCGAGGCTGTCGTCACCTTCGGGCAGGCGCCGGAGGCGGAAGAGCAGCAACAGGCTGACGACCGTCAGCAGCAACCCGACCATCGCGCCGAGACTGACGACGATCAAGCAGGCGATCGCCACCGCCACTCCCGGGGCGCTCATCCTCGACCAAAGCCGCCGCCTCGAAGGACTCTTCCGGCCCGGCTGACTCAGGCGGCGATGACGCGGCATCGGGTTCTTGCGGTGGCCGCGCTTCGGGCGCGTCATCGCCTTCGAGTGGATCGGTGGGGACCTGACCGTAGCCGACGTCACTGGGCGTGGGATCGAAACGCACCCAACCGAAGCCCGGGAAGTAGGCCTCTGCCCAGTTGTGCAGGGCTTGCTGCTCGACCACCCATCGCCCGTTCTCGTCCTGCTCGCCGGGGAGGTAACCGGTCACGAAGCGGGCAGGGATGTCCATCGCGCGCAGCGTCATCACCATCGTGGTCGCGTATTGCTGACAGAAGCCCCGCTCGATGGTGAGGAGGCATTCAGGCAAGGCATCGAAGCCCGCACAGGCGTCGCCGAGGCTGGGGTCATAGTCCATCCTTCGCAGTCGCTCCTGCAGTCGGAACGCCCGGTCGTAGCGCGTGTCCCACCTCGCCATCAGCTCGTCGGCGAGTGCCCGCGTCTTGTCGCCAACGATCCGCTCGTTGTCGGCGCCCTGGAGATACTTGTCCACGACCCACGCCGGGTCCTCGCCGCTGGCATTGCGCAGGTCGCTGGCGGTGAAGTCTCCGTCGCCCGGGGTGTAGTCACGGACGAACGAGGTGAAGCGCACGGTCTCTCCCTCGCCAAGCGCCTCCGCATACTCGATCGCGTCGATGCCGTCGCCGGAGACCTTGCGGGCGGTCACGTCTCGGTCCATCGTGAGCACGTCGGGCAGGCGGAAGAGGTTGGTTCGGGAGTAGCCTTCTTCGGCGGTGAGGGTCACCTCCGTCTGGAGCGCACCACCGGCCCGAGCCCGACTCGGTGGCGACAGCTGGTCTCCGGCCGAGACGTTCGTCGTGCTAGACCCCGTCGTCCGCCAGCGTTGGTTCTGATAGTCGTACCTGTCGTTGGCCGAGCCCCACCAGTAGTTGCCGTAGAGCTGGCCGTCGTCGAATTCTGCGGTGAAGGCGACCCCGTCGGGTTGCCTCCAGTCACTCCTGAGCTCGGTGGTGGTACCCAGGGGTGCCGGGACCTCCTTGCCCGACGGGACGCCGAAGAGCCCGAGCATCCGGGAGACCTCGTCAGCGACGTCCTCCAGGGGCTCCTGCAGCCTGTCGATCTTCACGTCCTGCGCCTCCACGGTGGCCCAGACCGTGAGCGAGCTTGCACCCAGCACCGCGATGAGCACGAAGCCCACGCCGGTGCGGAGGAAGAGCCGGCTCACTTCCTGTGCGTCGGAGATGTGGCGCCTCGCCCAGGCGTAGCGTTGCTGCATCAGCTGGAGACGCATCAGCAGCAGGAGCGCCAGCACCGCGAAGAGCGCCAGCACCGGCACGACCGGCAGCAGCTCGGATTCGGCGTGCAAGGACCCAAGACCGACGTTGAGGAAGAGGATGGTGCCGACCGACATGACCGCGGGTCCGCCCCGGTCGTAGCGGAAGACGCTGAAGGCCCCGAACTGCGCGGTAGTCCAGCAGATCGCGCCGAGCACGAGGAAGGTCATGATCGTCGGGGTCGTGACCTCTTCGGCGATGAAGCCGGAGATGTCCGTGTCGAGCCGGGTCCAGACCGCACCGATGCGCTCCCCTACCCCGTCGAGGGCGAGCGGCAGCGGCGACTGCCCTGTCAGCCCACCACCCGCGACCAGCAGCAACACGAGCGCCGCGATGGCCGCGCCGAGGACATGCGCTCGTACCACGCCCAGCGAGCTGCGAGCCAGAAGAAAGCTGATCAGCCCAGCGACCAGCATCAGGACCGGCAGCGAGTCGGTCAATGAACCGGAGCCGGGCAACACGAGCGGGCGCGAGTCAGCCACGGAAACACCGAGCACCACGAGCATGCCCAAGAGCAGCAGCAGGCTCGACCAGCCCTGCTCCGGCCGACGCAGCACGACCGGCGCCGCCCGACTCACGCCGGCACCGCGCTGGCACCGTCTCGCGTGGACAGCAACTGCTCCCCGAGCGGCCGCCCAGGACTCACCACGAAGGCGCGCACGTCGTGTTCGGCCAGCAGGTGCAGCAGGGCCCGGAGCTCTTGCTGACGTGGCTCCCGCTCGGACGGCGACAGCGGAGCCTGCGCCTCAGCGGCGAGGGCTGCTTCGAGATGCGCCAAGGGGTCCACGATGACGGCGATGGGCGCCACCCCGGCACGGCGCAGCGACGCCAGCGGCGCCACCCACGAGCGATCCAGGGACGGCGTGATCGCGAGAGCTGCGGTGCCCTGGCGCAGCCGTACCGCGCCCTCCACCAGCATCTCCGCGAGGGTGGTGGTGCCCTCGGCCTGGGCCACCGCCAGCAGGTTCAGGATCTTGTGCTGTTGGCGAGCACCACGATCGATGGCGATGACCGCACGGCGCAGCCCGATGGCCTCCATGCCTACGCCACGGTCATCGGCCAGGGCGTGGGCCGCGAGTGCTGCGGTCGCGTTCACGGTCGTCTCGATGGTGGCCTGCTCGCCACTGCCGACGTGGGCCGCGCGGTCGAGGTCGGCGAAGATCCAGAGGTCCGCCGAGGGCTCGATGTCGAACTCCTTGACCTGCAGTTCCTGGTGGCGCGCACTCGAACGCCAGTGGATGCGGTTGAAGGCGTCACCGGGCGTGTAGGGGCGGACCGAGGTCACCTGGGGTGTCAGGTGCGGACCGTGCTGCGCTCGGGCTGAGGCGCCCTCGATGGCCGCCGATGGCAGTGTCCAGCCCGGCAGGGGCTGGACCTGCGGATAGACCAGCACGGCTGCGCCGGGCCCGACCGAGGCCACCGACTCGAAGAGACCGAAGGGATCGCCGGTGCGCACGACCATGGGATCGACGCGATACTGGCCGCGGTGGGTCAGAGGCACCTTCGCGGCCCAGGTACGCGAGGTGCGCGGTCGCAGCGAGATGACGCGACCAGGGATGGCCACCGGCAGGGTGGAGGGACTGTGCGTTTCGAGCCAGGGCTTGGGCAGCCGGGCCGACGAGCGCAGGGTGTAGGTGACCGCGAGCGTATCGCCGACGGTCGCGTGTGTGCGGTCCAGCCAGGAGCCGGCCTCCAGGCTGGTCAGGCCGCGCCGCGCAAGCAGATACGCCATGCCCACCACCATGAGGCCGAGGTAGAGGAAGAAATAGACTTCCGTCGAGCCGGTGATGGCCGCGGCGGCAATGACCAACCCGACGGTCAGAAGGAGGCCCAGGTTGCGCAGCATCGCCGCTTTCGTGCCAGCCGGCGCGCCCTACGCCCGGCGGACCCCATGAGCTTCGGCACTGGGACGAGGTGCCTGCATGGGCACCGTCATCAGCATCTCGCTGATGACGCCACGGCTCTCGATTCCACGGATGGAAGCGGCGGTCTTGAGGATCACGCGATGGGCCAGAGCTGGCTCGGCGAGGGCCTTGACATCGTCTGGGATAACGTAGTCGCGGCCCGTGAGGGAGGCGAATGCCTGGCTGGCCCGGTACAGCGCGAGCGAGCCACGAGGTGAGGCCCCGAGATACACGTCCGGATGGGTGCGAGTGGCGCTGACCAGACGGACGATGTAGTCGGCGATGGCGGGATCGACGTAGACCTCGCGCACGGCCGCCTGCATCTCCAGCACCCCAGCAGCGTCAGCGACCGGCTCCAACGCGTCCACCGGATGCGAGCGCTTCTGCTCGTCGAGGATGAGCATCTCGTCCATCGGGTCCGGGTAGCCCATACGCAAACGCAGCATGAAGCGATCGAGCTGGGCTTCCGGCAGCGGGAAGGTGCCCTCGTATTCGATGGGATTCTGAGTCGCGATGACCATGAACGGCTTGGGCAGCGCCCTCGTGACGCCGTCTACCGTCACGTGGCCTTCCTCCATGGCCTCCAGCAGCGCGGACTGCGTCTTGGGCGTGGCTCGATTGATCTCGTCGGCCAGGACGATCTGACTCACGACCGGACCGGCTCGGAACTCGAACTCCTGCGTCTTCTGGTTGTAGATCGAGAGGCCGGTGACATCGGTGGGCAACAGATCCGGCGTGAACTGGATCCGCTTGAACGTGGCGTCGAGGCTGCGCGCCATGGCACGGGCGAGCATGGTCTTGCCGGTGCCGGGCACGTCCTCGATGAGCAGGTGGCCCCGGCACAGCAATGCGACGAGCGCGAGGCGGACCTCGCCATGCTTGCCGACGATGACTCGCTCGACATTGGCAGCGACTCGCTCTCCGGATTGCTGGATGTTGGCCATGTGTACTCATCCTGACTGTTACGGCTCGGCTTCGCGGTCGGTCATGGTAGCCCGCGCGCTGGCCGATGGTCGAGCACGGTGCCCCGGACCTTCGATCGAAGGTGGCCACGGTACCGCCGTGCTGGTAGCCTCCACTCCGTTCCCTCCATTACCCTTTACCACCAAACCCGTATCCGACTCCGAGCCTGTCCGAGGGAGAATCCCAGCACTCCATGACCGACACCCTCCTCCAGGCGTTCTGCGAACGCTGTGGAACTCGCTACACGTCGAGCGCGCCTGAGCCGCCCCCGGCGGTCGAGAGCGGCAAGAGCCGGCTGGGCCTCTTCGGCCGCCGAGGACAGGATCAGCAGCCCGAAGAGGAGCGGCCTGCTGTATCCAACGCGTCTCCTTCCAGCGACGCATTCGCCGGTACGTTCCACTTCTGCATGGACTGTCGCCAGTACGTGTGCACCAAATGCTGGAACAACGATGCTGGCGGTTGCCTGACCGATCGGCCGCCTCAGCGCGCTGGAGAGACGGCCAGCAGCGGCTCTGCGATGCGCCGTCCATTCGCAGCCAGGGCTGACACCCTGCCCTGGAAAGCCGGTGCGGGAGGCGTCCGCGCCTCCAGCGACGGCGTGGAGCTCGACGAGTGGGGTCGGCCACGCAAGAAGGAGCAGGCGGCTCCTGCCGAGGACGTGGCCAAGCCGGCGTTCGGGGCCGAGCTCGATCCCTGGCGCGGCGTCGTCTTCACGGACGAGGAACGCAACGCTTCGTCGCCCGCACCGGCCGAGTCGACCGATGCCCCTGCGGCCTCCAATCTCGACCTTCGCTCCGAGAGCAGCCTGACGGTCCCGCCCCAAGCCTGGCCAGAGACGGACCGGCCGCAGGAACCAGCGGAAGATCCCACCGAGAGTGCGCCGGCATGGCCGCAGACGGACCGTCCGCAGCAGCCGGAGCCCGAACCCGAACGGGAACCCGAGCCAGAGGTCGCGGCTGAGGAGCCCGAGCCGGTACCTGAAGCCGAGCCGGAGCCGGAGCCTGAGATGGCTGCGATCGAGCCCGTGCCCGAGCCGGTACCTGAACCCGAGCCCGAGCCGGTACCTGAACCCGAGCCCGAGCCCCAGATGGCTGCTGTCGAGCCCGAGCCGGTGCTTCAAGCCGAGCCGGAGCCCGAGCCCGAGCCGGACCCGGGCCTGAGCCGGAGGTCGCCGCCGTCGAGCCCGAGCCGGAGGTCGCCGCTGTCGAGCCCGAGCCCGAGCCGGCGCCTGAAGCCGAGCCAGAGCCGGAGGTCGCCGCTGTCGAGCCGGAGCCCGAGCCGGAGGTCGCCGCTGTCGAGCCCGAGCCCGAGCCGGCGCCTGAAGCCGAGCCAGAGCCAGAGCCCGAGATGGCCGCTATCGAGCCCGAGCCCAGGCCGGTCACGGCTGAGGAGCCCGAACCCGAGCCTGAACCGGTCGCAACGGAGTCGCCTGAGGCCCAGGTCGCCGCGGACGACTCAGAGGCTGAACCAGAGGCTCTCCCCGGCGCGGAGCCAGAACCGGTAGTCGAGCCCCCGGTCCTCGAGCGGGAACACGAGTCCACCGTCGTGGCCGAAGGCGAGGCGGATGCAGTCGTCGACGCATCCACGACGGAACCGGAGCCGGCTGCAGCGGACGGTGACGAGCCAGGACGACTCGCGCCCGAGACGGTCGGGTTCGGGATGGCTGCCTCCGCCATCCTGGGAGGCACTACGGTCAAACCGGACGAGACACCGGCACCGGAACCAGAGGGGGCCGAGTCCGAACCCACCGACGTCGCCCCGGTCCAGCCCGAGCCGGTCGAGTCGGTGCCGACGGAGCCGGAGCCCGCCTCTCTGCCCGAGCAGGAGGCACCGCCGGATGCCGAGAGTGAAGCGCCGCCTGCCGTCGAGCCGGAGCCATTCCCGCCTTCGCCGATCGCTCCCATCGTACCGATGGCCGCACCACCCAGCCTCGAGGTCTGGAACACGCCAGGTGGACGTGGTCCGTTCGAGCAGCCGTACCAGGCGCCCAAGGCTCCGCAACCACCACCCGATTTCGTGCCGCCGCCGGCACAGGCCACGGCACAAGCCGAAACTCCTGCCGGGTCGACCGCACCGCCACCGGCCCCCGTGACCGAGGTCCAGCAGGTACCGCCAGCACCGGCGCCGCCCGTCCAGCAGGTACCGCCAGCACCGGCGCCGCCCGTCCAGCAGGTACCGCCAGCACCGGCGCCGCCCGTCCAGCAGGTACCGCCAGCACCGGCCGCACCTGTGCCACCGGCTGGGTACGTGCCACCTCCGCCCGCGCCCGCAGTTCCCGCCCGAGGGCGCCCACAGCCGGTGCCCAAGGGTGGACCCGCTACGCAAACCTGCGCCAACTGCGGCCTGTCGCTGTCCGCTCGGGCACGCTTCTGCCGCCGGTGTGGCGCGCCGCAGGGCTAGCCCGAACGTTCCTTTCTAGAGGCGCGGGCTCCCGTCGCGGAGACGATCACGGTCTCGTCGCAATCGCGCGAACGCCGCGCCGTAGATGAGTGCCTGGAACACGAGGTTCAGCCAGATCAAGGAGATGAAGACACTGCCGAGGATGCCGAGCGCTAGCCAGTTCCGTACCAGCAACGGAGCGATCCACCCGAACAAGGTCGTGAGCCCACCGATCGCGAGACCGGCGAGCACCGCGGGCCAGAACGCCTGGCGGAAGGTTGGTCCGTCGGTGGGGATGGCGAGATAGATCGTCAGCACTGCGCCGAACGCGATGGCCATCGCACCTACCGTGGCGATGGCGCCGCTGAGCTGAACGAAGTCGACCGAGCAGACCTGGTCGAGGACGACCAGGTGGAGTGAGATCAGCTGCGAGCAACTCTGGTCGACCCAGCGGGTGAGGAACGGGAGGCCGAAGATGACCGCAACCGCGGCCATCAGCACTGCCAGCACGAGTACCACCGTGATGACGCCGTTAAGGCGAGTACGGAAGAAGTCCCGACCGCCGGGGCCAGGGAACATCCGCTGCATCGCACCCTGCAGCGCGCCGTAGAAGCCGCTGGCACCCCACAGCAAGCCGATGACGCCCACGACGGTGCCGGTACGGCCGCTGTTGGCCAGGCCGTTGATGACCGTCACCGCAACCTCCCGGATCGGATCGAGCTGGTTCACCAGCGCATCGATGAGATCCGCACGCAGGACGGCGTCCTCGATGATGATGCCGAGGAGGCTGACGAAGAGCAGTAGCGCGGGCACGAGCGAGAAGAACGAGAAGTAGGCCAAGGCGCCCGCCAGCATGCCGCCGCCACCCTGGTCGTAGGCCCGCATGACGTCGAGCACGGCCCGCATGGGAGCCGTGCGCATGACCGACCGCAGGAAGGCATCGAGACGCCCGCGCCAGCTCAGTACCGGTGGTTCGCGACCGATGCGACCGGGGTGCTCCGGAGGCGGCTCGCCTCCGCCGGTCACTCCTCCATGTCCTCGAACAGGCCGGGCTGCACATCAGCGGCGTTCACGCCCCTTCGCCTCGTCGGTCGCAGCATGGATCGCACCTGGGCACGTCGTACGTAGATCGTGCGGCCCGGTTGGATCGACTGCAGCTTGCCCGAGCGAGCCCAGCGGGCGAGCGTCGAACGGCTGATAGATACGCCGGCATCGCTGAAGACCTGCGCAGCCTCGGTCAGGGTGATCCAGTCGGACGGGACGCGCGGCATGCTCGGAACGGCCTCCTAGTCGGCGGTGCTACCCGTGGTCGAGGTGGTCTTGGTCTCGGATCCCGACGCAGACCCAGGGCTGGAGTCGCTCTTGCCCGACTCGGAGCTGCCGCTCTTGCCCGTCTTGGCGGTATCGTTCTTGGCGCTCTCACCGGTACTGTCGGAGGACGGATCGGAGCCCTTCGAGGAGCCGGACTTGGCCGTCGCCTTCCTGGCGCTGGCGGCCGCGTCCTTCTTGGCCCAGCCGCTGCCCCTGAAGTGGATGGCCGGTGTCGAAAGCGCCTTGCGCATGGCGCCACCACAGTGCTCGCACGTCGTGGGGCCGCTGTCGTAGATGCCATGCATGACCTCCACCTCTCGGCCGCATGCGGTGCATCGGTAGTCGTAGTGCGGCATCGTCTAGCCCCGCAGCAGGCGCATGCCGCACTTGGGGCAGAAGAACGCACTCTTGCCGACCTGCGCGAAGTGGCAGTGCGGGCAGACCAGACCGGCGCCGGAGTCTGGCGGCAGCGGGCGGTCGAGCTCCACCACCTCGGCCGCACCACGCGAACCGACGATGGCCACGAGGATGCTGCTCAGCAGCCGGGTGGCGTTGCGCTCGGTGTCGCCGCGCACGCCTTTGCCGCCCCAGCCCACGATGCCGCGCACCATCTGGTCGCCGGTGACCTCATCCCAGTAGGACGCGACCGCGCCGACGATGCCGGTGTAGTCGGGATAGCCGGCCGAATCGAGCGATCCTTCCAGCAGACAGATGGCGATCGACTCGAAGGCCGGGTCGATCGCGTCAAGCGTCTCGAGGACCTGCAGGCCATAACGCGTGACCGGGGACCGGTGATGATGGGCGTTGAGCCACTGCGACGCTTCGATCGTGCGCATGATCGCGGGGTTGGCGTCAGCGAACTGTGGATCGAGTGGCTCGATGAGCTCGATAGGCGTCTTGCTGAACTGCTCCAGCATCATGGGCAGGGCCGCAACCGACCCTTCCCCGGGTGCGAAGCGCACGCCCTTGCTGCTGCGCGCGCGATAGGTGAGCTTGAGCTCGTAGTCTTCCGCCGGTGGCTCCTCGGTGAGGATCCCGGGGTCAGGCAAGCCCAGCGATTGGGGCTGGGCCACAGGCTCGTTCTTGTTGCGTTTCAGAAAGTCGAAGGTCACAGGCAGGTCCCTTGCTCATCGGAGGAGACGAGTCGAACGTTCCAATCGTAGCGTTTCGCCGGCGGACCAGCGCCTAGTACCTTCCTCCCGCGCACGACTCGTGGTGTGAGATCGACGGTCAGCTGGCCAGATTGGCTCGAAGACGCTCGGCCAGCTCGGCGAGCTCGGATTCCCTGGCCCGCACACCATCGACCACGGCGGCCGGCGCCTTACCCACGAAGTCGTCGTTCGCCAGCTTCGCGCGCGTCGATGTCAGCAGCCTCTCCGTCTCCGCCAGCTCCTTCTCCAGGCGAGCCCGGTCGCGCAGGCGGTCCTCCGCGCTGACTGACAGCCGTGCCTCGGCGCCGGGGCTGACCACGAGCAGGGTGGACTCGTCGGTGGGCGCAGCGCCGGCTGCCGCGATCGTGGGACGCACGCGGGCCAGCCGCGCCACCACGTCAGAGATGGCCGCAAAGGCCGCTGCCCGATCCGCACGCTCGAAGCGGAGCTCCGCCTCCAGCCAGGTAGCCGGTCCGATGTTCGCGTCCGCCCGGGCATTACGCATCTGGGAGACGAGCTCGAGGATGTCGGCCACCGCGCCCGCCTGTTCCTCGTCCGCCGCGGACTTGAGATCGGCATCGACTGGCCAGGCGGCAGTGATCAGCAGATCGCCATCGTCGGGCCGGTGCGGCAGGCGACCCCAGATCTCCTCGGTGATGTGTGGCATCACCGGGTGCAGCATGCGCAGGTATCGGTCAAGCACCCACGCGAGCACCTGCCAGGTCGCCGCTCGCGTCTCGGGTGGCACCTCGGGAGCAAGCCGCACCTTGGCCATCTCCAGGTACCAGTCGCAGTACTCGGACCAGATGGCGGCGTGCAGGATGCGGCTGCCTTCCGCGAACTGGTAGTTGGCATAAGCCGCGTCGGCATCGCGCAGGGCTGCGTGGCAGCGCGACAGGATCCAGTGCTCGGCCGGGCCCAGACGATCGCTGTCGGGCAGCGAGAGGGCCACATCGGCGGGCAGCTCGGCGGGCTTGGCCCCGAGCACGAAGCGGGCTGCGTTCCAGAGCTTGTTGGCGAAGTTGCGGGCGCCCTCGAGCCGTGAAGGCGTGAGGCGCAGGTCGGCACCGGGGGCGGAGCCGTTGACCAGCGCGAAGCGCAAGGCATCAGCGCCGATCTCATCCATGACCTCGAGCGGGTCGATGACGTTGCCCTTGGTCTTCGACATCTTCTTGCCGTACGGATCGCGGATGAGCCCGGACAGATAGACCACCCGGAACGGCTCCTCGTTCATGAGCCACTCCCCGAACATCATCATGCGCGCGACCCAGAAGAAGATGATGTCGTGGGCGGTCTCCATCACCTGCGTCGGGTAGTACGTCTGCAGGTCCATCGTCTTCTCGGGCCAGCCCAGCGTGCTGAAGGGCCAGAGCCCGCTGCTGAACCAGGTATCGAAGGTGTCCTCGTCCTGCGTCAGCTCGAAGGAGCGGCACTCGATGCAGCGCCCGGGTCCGGTGTCGACGTCGGACACCGTGACGTGGCCGTTCGGGCAGTACCAGGCCGGGATGCGATGGCCCCACCACAGCTGGCGGCTGACGTTCCAGTCGTAGATGTTCTCGAGCCAATCGAAGAAGACCTTCTCGAAGCGCTCCGGCACGAAGCGGGTGCGCTTCTCGCGTACGGCCCGCATGGCCACCTCGGCCATCGGCTTGACGTCGATGAACCACTGCGTCTTGAGGCGCGGCTCCACGATGTCATCACTGCGCTGGCAGCGGCCGATGGCCATCTCGTGGTCCTTGACTTCCACGAGGTCGCCGGCGGCGGCGAGGTCCTCGAGGATGCGCGTGCGGCACTGCTCGCGGGTGAGACCCTCGTAGGGACCGGCGGCGGCGTTCATGCGCGCCTCGTCGGTCATGATGTCGATTCGCGGCAGGTCGTGGCGCTCGCCGGTCTCGAAGTCGGTGTGGTCGTGCGCGGGCGTCACCTTCACGGCACCGGTGCCGAACTCGCGTTCCACGAACGCGTCAGCGATGACCGGAACGTCGCGCTCGACGAAGGGGATCCGCACGAGGCGGCCCACCAACGCGGCGTAGCGCTCGTCGTCGGGGTGCACGGCCACTGCGGTATCGCCGAGGATGGTCTCGGGCCGGGTGGTAGCCACGGTGATGGTATCGGTCGCGCTTGGATCCGCCCCCTCCTCGGACCCCTCCGGCAACAGGTGGTAGCGGACCGACCAGATCCTCCCGTCCTCGGGCGTACCGATGACCTCGAGATCGGACACGCTGGTGCCGCAGCCAGGGCACCAGTTGATGAGCTTCTGGCCGCGGTAAGCCAGGCCGTCTTCGTAGAGCCGTTTGAAGGCCACACGCACCGCCCTGGCCGAACCCTCGTCCATGGTGAAGCGCTCGCGGCTCCAATCGGCGGAGATGCCCAGGCGTCGTTGCTGGCCCATGATCACCGGGCGGGTCTCGTCCATGAACTCCCACATCCGCTCGAGGAAGCGGTCGCGGCCGAGTTCCTCGGGCGTGGTGCCTTCGTCGGCCAGGATGCGACGTAGCACCCACTGGGCGGCGATCGAAGCGTGATCCACGCCGGGCAGCCAAAGCGCCGGGCGGTGCTGCATCCGGGCGCGGCGGACCATCAGGTCCTCGGTGGCCGAGCGAGCAGCGTGACCAAGGTGCAGGGCGCCGGTGACGTTGGGTGGCGGCATGATGATGGTGAAGGGCTCCATCGTGGGCCTGGCCCGCGAACCGGCGCCATCGGGGGCGAACACATCCGCTTCGAGCCAGCGCTGGTAGACGGCCGGCTCCACCTCGGCGGGCTGATACGCCTTCGCCATCGGTGCCGTGCCGTTCCCCTCTTCGCTCATGCCGGTGTTCTCCACTGCGTCATACGGATGACCTCGCTCGTCCCACCGGACGAACGAGGTCTCGGTTGCGTATCGTCATCGAGTACTGCGAGCCAGCCTCGGCGTCGCGAACTTCGAGTCTAGCGCAGGGCCGGCCCAGCTCCGCGGCCTCGAGCCGCGCTACGCGCCCTTCTCGACGAGCTCTTCGTAGTTGGTCTCATCGACGCCCCGGTCGAGGTGGGCCTTGGTCAGCAGGAGCGGCGTGCGACCGTCGCGGATGGTCTCCTCGGTGATGATGCACTTGCGCACATCACTTCGCTCGGGGATGTCATACATCACGTCGAGCAGCGACTCTTCCACGATCGAACGCAGCGCTCGAGCGCCGGTCTTGCGGGCGAGCGCCTGCTCGGCAGCAGCCTCGATGGCACCGTCGGTGAAGACCAGCTCGACCTTGTCGAGCTCGAGGAAGCGCTTGAACTGACGGGTGACCGCGTTCCGCGGCTCGGTCAGCACGCGCGCGAGGTCTTCCTGGGTCAAGGCCGAGAGGGTCACCTCGACCGGCAACCGGCCGACGAACTCGGGGATGAGCCCGAACTTGAGCAGGTCTTCGGGCATCAGCTGCTCCAGGACGCGGGCCCGTTCGACGCGGTCGACCTGCGACTGCGAACCGAAGCCCATCGACTTGTGGCCGACGCGTTCCTCCACGATCTGCTCGAGGCCCTCGAAGGCCCCGCCCAGGATGAAGAGCACGTTGGTGGTATCGATCTGGATGAAGTCCTGGTGCGGGTGCTTGCGACCACCCTGTGGCGGCACGTTGGCGATCGTGCCCTCGAGGATCTTGAGCAGGCCCTGCTGCACGCCCTCCCCGCTGACGTCGCGGGTGATCGAGGGGTTGTCCGCCTTGCGCGCGATCTTGTCGATCTCGTCGATGTAGACGATGCCCGCGCTGGGCCCGGGCGACGTCGAAGTCGGCTGCCTGGATAAGCCGCAGGAGGATGTTCTCGACATCCTCGCCGACGTAGCCGGCCTCGGTCAGGCTGGTGGCGTCGGCGATGCAGAAGGGCACGTCCAGCACGCGCGCGAGCGTCTGGGCCAGGAGCGTCTTGCCCGAGCCGGTGGGGCCCACCAGCAGCACGTTCGACTTCTGCAGCTCGACCTCTTCGAGCAGGCCTTCGGCGGCATTGACGCGCTTGTAGTGGTTGTAGACCGCCACCGAGAGCACCCGCTTGGCGCGCTCCTGGCTGATGACATAGGCGTCGAGCGACTCCTTGATCTGACGCGGGTTGGGGAGCTTCGCTGCCGCCGGCTTGTTCGCCGCCTTGGGCGTGTCGAGCATCTCCTCCTCGATGATCTCCTGGCACAGCGAGATGCACTCATCGCAGATGTAGACGCCCTGCCCTGCGATGAGCTTGCGAACCTGCTCCTGGCTCTTGCCGCAGAAGCTGCAGCGATACGGGACCTTGGTGCCCTTTCCGGAGCTACTGGCCACGGATGCGCTCTCCTTCTCGAGTGGTCGTTGCTAGCTCTTGGACGACTTGGTCTTGGACTCGCTGATGAGTGACTCGCCTCGGTCAGCGTAGACCTCATCGATGATGCCGAAGGCCTTGGCGGCTTCGGGCGACATGAAATTGTCACGCTCGGTGTCCTTGGCCACCTTCTTGACGGTCTGCCCGGTGTGGCGCGCGAGGATCTCGTGGAGCCGCTGGTTGAGGTCCTCGAGCTCCCTGACCTGGATGAGCACATCCGGCGTGGAGCCGCGGAAGCCACCCGAACCCTGGTGGATCATGATCGCGGCTGTTGGGCAGCGCGTAGCGCTTGCCCTTGGCGCCCGCCGCCAGCAGCACCGAGGCCATCGAGGCGGCCATGCCGATGCAGATGGTGCTCACCGGAGCGCGCAGGTACTGCATCGTGTCGTAGATGGCCAGGCCCGACGTGACCACGCCACCGGGCGAGTTGATGTAGAGGCTGATGTCGCGCTCGGGGTCCTCGGCTTCGAGGAACAGCAGCTGCGCGATGATGAGGTTGGCCATGTGGTCCTCGATGCCGTCACCGAGGAAGATGATGCGGTCCTTGAGCAGCCGGCTGTAGATGTCGTAGGCCCGCTCGCCGCGGCTCGAGGACTCGATGACCATGGGCACCAGCATGGCCGTGGTCTGCCGGGCGGCTTCCGCCGCCTGCGAGGCGGTCGGGATGTTCGGGACGTCGGGTCATGCCTTGGACTCTCCTTCGGACTCGGCCCCCACTTCGGTGACCTCCTCGACGACCTCGCTCACAGGGTCGATCGGCGCCTCCTCCTCGAGCGGCTCGTCGTCGTGCGTGTGGCCGTGCTGGTGCTGGACGTTCTCGAACTCGGGATGCGCCTCGATCCAGCGGTCGGCCAGCAGCTCCACCGTCTGCGAGCGACGCAGCTGCGAGCGGATGTAGTTGCGGCCGCGATCCGAGGCGAGGTACTCCTTGATGTTGTCGCCGGCCTCGGGGTCGGCTGCGACGCGGTCGATCTCTGCCTGGATGGCCTCGTCCGAGACGGTGACCTCTTCCTTGTCCGCGATGGCACCCAGCACCAGCAGCGTCTTGACTCGCTGCTCGGCACCCTCGCGGTACTCCTCACGCAGGGCCGCCTCGTCCTTCTCGGTGACGCGCAGGTAGTCCTCGTAGGCGATGCCCTGCTCCGCGATACGGACCTTGAGCTCGTCGATCATCACGCCGACCTCGCGGTCGACGAGGACCTGCGGGAGCGCCACTGTGGCATTGCCGTTGGCGTACTCGATGATGCGGTCCACGAACTCGTGGCGGGCGCGATCGAGGGCGTTGATGCGCATGCGCTCGCGGAGGTCGGCGCGCAGTGCGGCCATGCTGTCGTACTCACCCACGAGGCCGGCGAAGTCGTCGTTCGCCTCGGGCAGCTTGCGCTCGCGCAGCTCCAGCAGCTTGGCGTGAACTCGACCTCCGCCCCCTGCAGACTCTCCTCGGCGTAGTCCTCCGGGAAGGTGACCGTGAACGTCCGCTCGTCCTCCTCCTTCATGCCCAGGAGGTTGGCCTCGAAGCCGGGGATCATGCGCTCCTTGCCGAGCACCAGCGGGAAGCGGTCCGACTGGGCGCCTTCCACAGGCTCGCCGTCGCGACGGCCCTCGAAGCTGATGACTGCGAAGTCCTCGTTCTCGGCACCGCGATCCTCGACCGGGATGAGCGAGGCCTGCTGGTCACGCAGCTGCTCGATGACCTGGTCGACCTGCTCGTCGGTGACCTCTTCGACGTGCGGCTCGAAGGGGTACTCGGTGTAGTCGCCGAGCTCGACCTCCGGACGGACCGGCAGCGTCACCTCGTAGGTGGCACCGACACCCTCCTCGAAGCTGGTCCACTCGGGCTCGCGCGGGAGCTCCAGCACGTCCTTGCCCGACTCGGTCACCGCCTCGATGACCGTGCGCTGGTAGAGGTGCTCGCGGGCCTCGTCGTAGACGGGATCGGGGGCCTCGGGGTCGGAACGGTCCACGCCAAGCGCGCGTTCGACCATCGGCGCGCGGCGCCTTGCCCGGCCGGAAACCGGGGATGCGCGTACGGCGCGCGAGGTGGCGAACGCCCTCGTTGATGGCGTTCTGGAGTTCCTTGTCGGTGATCTGGACCTCGAGCACGATCGTGCTCTGGTCGCCTTCGCGGATGTCGGTGTTCACAGGATCCTTGGGTCGATGTTTGTTGGGATGCCGAACGAGTATAGGGAGGCGCGGCGGTAGGTGTTCGGAACGGCGTCGTCGCGCTCGGAGCCGTACACTCGGGGCCACACGCGGGAGTGGTGAAACGGCAGACACGCTGGCCTTAGGAGCCAGTGCCCGAGAGGGCGTGGGGGTTCGAATCCCCCCTTCCGCACCACCACCCTGGCGGACAGCCTAGCCCTGGGGCCCCTGCTTCTGCGACTGTTTCCTGGCCTCCGCGCGGGTGACGGCGCGCTCGCGCATCTCCGCGCGAGAGATCGCCCGGCTTTGCTCGGCTTCCATCAGGCGCTGGACCATGACGCGTGCGCCGGCGGTCCCGAGCGGACCGGCCACCCGGTCGAACGTGCGCCAGAACGAGGCTGCCGCGGTGGGCTCGGGCTGGTACTTGCCCTTCTTCTTGAGGTACTCGGCGAAGTCCTTGTCCAGTGCGCGCCGGACCTCAGGATCCTTGGCCACGCCGGTGTCCTTCAGCACCTTCTCGATCTCGGGGGGCAGGATGCCCGCGTACGGATCGGGGCGCCGCGGGAAGATGCGGCGACCGACCATGCGAACGACGCGCCGGGGGCCGCCGACCAGCAGGAAGCCGGTGCCACCCACCAGCGCCGCCGTCTTGACCGGGTTGCGCCTGATCTTGGCCGGGACGTCGAGCGCGGACTGCGTGGCGCTGGTGAGCTGGTCGAGCGAGTCGGCCATGCCGGCACGGGCTGCCTCCAGCTCGGCCACAGCGTCGCGCACCTCTGGCGTCGGCTCGTCGTGCTTTGCCAGCATGCGCTCGAAGCCATCGTCGTCAGATCGGGGCTGCGTGTTCACGGGGTCGCTCATCGGCCCAACATCCTGTTCTTCTGGCGTTCCCACTGTTCGGTCACGAAGTCCTTGGTCTGCTCGAAGGCCGCGATGGACTCACGTGGCACGAGGTTGGCGTAGCGCGCCTCCGGATCGAAGCCGGAACGGGCCGCGAGGATGGCGCCCGACACGATCCAGGTCAGGAGCCCGACGGTGATGGCCAGGCCCAGCACCCCGTCGGATGCCTCGTAGCGGGTCGAGAGCCAGATCGCCCCGACCAAGCCGCCGAGCAGGAAGCCCGCGATCGAAACCCCGAGGAGCGGCCGACCTCGCAGCTGTGATCGCCAGCCGATGACCGCAGCCATGATGAGTGCGACGAGCCCGCCGAGGACGAGACCGCTGAGGGTCACCAGCCAGGCCTCACCGAAGGGCAGGTCCTCGGTGACGAAGGCATCGCTGAGCCGATCCTTGATGGCCTCACCACCGCTATTGCCGATGTTGCTCAGAAGGACGACCGCGAAGACCACCGCGACCGCCACACCGATGACGGCACCCCAGCCGTAGCGCCCTACCCGGCCGCCGGCGAGGTTGATGGCCACGAAGCCGATGAAGGCCGCCGCCAGCAAGGTGCCGTGGATGATGCCCCAGCCCATGGAGCCGAAGAGCAGCTCGCCGAAGAAGAGGAAGCTGCCGACATAGAGCAGGATGGCCGCGAGGACGGCGATGACGAGGGCGCCCAGCGCCAGGCCGAGGATGATCCCGAGCTCCTTGCCGGTGATCGCCAGCTCCGCCCGCAGCAAGGTGATATGGGCGTCGAGCAGGCGCATGAAGGCAGCACGGACGCCACCCACAGCCTCGCTCACGCCGGGCTCGGGGGGTTGCTCCTCCGGTTCTGACTCCGGATCGGGGTCCGGCTCGAGCCGTCGGGACTCGAGCCGGCTCGGGATGGGCTCGTCCTCGGGCGGCGTCCTGGCTTCGTCTTGCGGATCTGGTGTGGTCGTCAGGGTCAGCCTCGTTCCTGCTCCAGCAAGGGCGGGGTCGCACGAGCCCCCCGCGTGCGTCGTCCAGCATACCCGAGCACAAGGCTGACTTGCGCCGCATCAACGCCGGACAGCCAGAAGCCCGGCCTCATGGCCGGGCTTCCTGCGATCTGGTGGAGCCGAGGCTCCGGGGCAGGTCGGTCTAGAAGCCGCCCATGCCGCCCATGCCGCCCATCGGGTCCATCCCGCCGGGGGGCATGGCCGAGGCCGACTCAGGCTCGGGCTTGTCGGTGATCATGGCCTCGGTGGTGAGCACCATGGCTGCGATGGAGGCCGCGTTCTCGACGGCCGAGCGGGTGACCTTGGCCGGGTCGACGATGCCCTCGTCGATCATGTTCACGTACTCGCCGGTCAGGACGTTCAGGCCGATCTTGTCGCTGCCCTGCTCCTTCTGCGCGCGGCGGATGTTCTCGAGCACCACCGAGCCATCGAGACCGGCGTTCTGCGCCAGCTTCTTGACCGGCGTCTCGAGTGCCCGGCACACGATGTCGACGCCGGTCTGGGCGTCACCCTCGAGCTTGATGTCCTTGAGCGCCTTCTGGGCGTTCAGCAGGGCCACGCCGCCACCGGGGACGAGACCCTCCTCGAGCGCCGAACGGGTGGCCTCGAGCGCATCCTCGACGCGGTGCTTCTTCTCCTTGAGTTCGACCTCCGTGCCGGCGCCGACCTTGATGATGGCCACGCCTCCGGCCATCTTGGCAAGGCGCTCCTGGAGCTTCTCGCGGTCGTAGTCCGAGGTGGTCTCCTCGATCTGCGCCTTGATCTGGGCCATGCGGCCTTCGATGGCCTTCTGGTCACCCTTGCCCTCGACGATGGTGGTGTTGTCCTTGTTGGCCACCACGCGGCGAGCGATACCGAGGTCCTCGAGCTCGACCGATTCGAGCTTGCGGCCGACCTCCTCGCTGATGACGGTGCCACCGGTCAGGATGGCGATGTCGCGCAGCATCTCCTTGCGCCGGTCGCCGAAACCGGGAGCCTTGACGCCGAGCACGTTGACGACGCCACGAAGCTTGTTCACGACCAGGGTCGCGAGGGCCTCGCCGTCCACGTCCTCGGACACGATGAGCAGGTCCTTCTTGCCGGTGCCGATGACCTTCTCAAGCGTCGGGACCATGTCCGCGATGGCGCTGATCTTCTTGTCGGTGATGAGGATGTAGGGCTCTTCGAGGGTCGCTTCCATGCGGTCCGCGTTGGTCACGAAGTACGGGCTGATGTAGCCGCGGTCGAACTGCATGCCCTCGACGTACTCGGTCTCGAAGGCCATCGTGCGGCTCTCCTCGACCGTGATGACGCCGTCCTTGCCGGTCTTGTCGAAGACATCGGCGATGAGGTCACCGATCTCCTTGTCCGCGGCACTGATGGCCTGCGACCTGGGCGATCTCCTGCGTGGCCGGCGACCGGCACGGCAGCGCTGCGCTGATGGCCGCAGAGAGCGCCTGCTCGGCGACGTCGATACCGAGCTTCATCTGCATCGGATTGGCGCCGGCCGCGACGTTCTTCAGGCCCTCATTGACGATGGCCTGCGCGAGAACGGTGGCGGTGGTGGTGCCATCGCCGGCCACATCCTCCGTCTTGGTGGCGGCTTCCTTGAGCAGCTGCGCGCCCATGTTCTCGAAGGGGTCGTCGAGCTCGATGTCGCGAGCGACGGTCACGCCGTCATGGGTGACGGTGGGAGCGCCGTACTTCTTGTCGAGGGCGACGTTGCGGCCCTTGGGCCCGAGGGTGGTCGATACCGCATCGGCGAGCGTGTCGATACCGATCTTCAGGCTCCGTCGAGCCTGTTCGTCGTACGAGATGAGCTTGGCCATCTTGCCTCCTGTGTTGCGCGTCCTGCGCCTCTCTGCCACGTGCCGTCCCCTGGCGGGTCAGCTCCGCGCCGGTCTGGTGACCCCGGTGCAAGGACGATGGGTCGCCCTCGTTCGCTTGGTTAGCACTCTCAGGTCTAGAGTGATAACACAGAGCCGGCCCGTGCGTCAACCGGCACGCTCGCTAGACTCGAAGCCAAGATGCCCGAACGACTCCCACCCTCCCCCATCGCCACCGCCGAGATGCTGGCCGTGGGCACGGAGCTGCTGGCCGGTGAGACGCGCGACACCAACAGCGGCGATATCGCCGCGGAGCTCACGGCGACTGGGCGTGGAAGTCGGCGCCTGAGCCAGCTGCCCGACGACCTGGCGGTGGTCGCGGCCGCCGTACGCGATGCCATCGCGCGCGTGGACCTCGTCATCACCAGTGGCGGTCTGGGCCCGACGCCGGATGATCTCACGCGCGAGGCCATCGCAGCCGCCCTCGACGAGGAGCCCGAGGTAGACCCGGAGCTGGAGGCCTGGCTCCGCGACCTCTGGGCCCAGCGCGACCTGCCCTTCTCGAACGTCAACCTCAAACAGGCCTGGCTCATCCCCAGCGCCTCGGCCATGGCCAACCCCAACGGCACGGCACCGGGCTGGTGGGTCGAGAAGGAGGGCAAGACCGTGGTTGCGCTGCCCGGTCCGCCGCGGGAGCTCAAGCCCATGTGGCGCGACCACGTCGCTGCCACGCCTGCAGGCACGCGGGCTCGGGCTCGACCGCGCGGTGACCACGCTCCACCTGGTCGGCATCGGCGAGTCGGCGCTGGTGGACGTGGTGGGCACGCATCTGCTGGAGAACGAAAACCCGCGCATGGCGACCTACGCTCGCGCCGACTTCGTCGATCTGCGCGTGAGCGCGGTGGCCGAGGGCGGCCGCACGGCGGATGATCTGGTGGCCGAGGCCGTGGCCGGGCTCAGCCCTCGTCTCGACCCCTATGCCTTCGCTCGTGACGACGACGATTGGATCGGGTGCACTCACGCCACTGCTGGCGGGCCGCTCGCTCGCGCTGGCCGAGTCCGGCACCGGTGGCTACCTCGGGCTGCTGCTCGGCAGCGCCCCATTCGTCCGTGGCACCGAGCAACGCCGAGACGTCACCGACCCGTTGCGACTGGCGACCGAGGTGCGGGCACGCCTGGGCACGGAGATCGGCCTGGCTGTCGTGGCACACGAGGCCGGTGACGACATGCAGGCGACCATCGTGCTCGACATCGAAGGCGAGACGGACGTGGTCAGCCGCACCGCTTTCCGCGGTGGCGATGCGGGCCGGCGTCGTTCAGCCAACGCCGCCATCGCTGAACTCTGGCGGCACCTGACCGGCTGATCAGGTGATGGTGAGGGTGGGCGCCTCGACGGTAGCCTGCATGCTCACCCTGCCGGCGACGGCTCGAGCGACCTCGCGCATGACCTCTGCCGCCCGGACCCGGCTCTCGCTGAGCGACCGCGGGCACGCCTGCGTCACCGCCCTGGCGGACCTTCATGTCGAGCGGGATGCCGCCGAAGTAGTGCAGGTCGTGGGTCTTCGCGAAGCGCTCGGCGCCGCCGCTGCCGAAGATCTCGGTGACCTCATCGCAATGCGGGCAGATGAACCCGCTCATGTTCTCGACGATGCCCAGGATGGGCACCGACATGCGCTCGAACATGTTGAGCGCCTTCTCGACGTCGGAGAGGGCCACGTCCTGCGGTGTGGTCACCAGTACCGCGCCGGTGACCGGCACCGACTGCGCCAGGGTGAGCTGCGCGTCGGACGTGCCCGGCGGCATGTCCACCACGAGGTAGTCGAGCTCTCCCCACTCGACGTCCCGCAGGAACTGCTGGATAGCGCCGCCCACGAGCGGACCACGCCACACGATGGGCTGGCCCGGGGGCACGAAGAACTGGATGGAGATGACCTTCACGCCGTAGCGCTCGAGGGGCTTGATCTTGCCTTCGGGCGTCGCCGAAGGCTGGCCTTCGACGCCCATCATCTGCGGGATGTTGGGCCCGGTGATATCGGCATCGAGGAGGCCGACCGTGGCACCTTCGAGGGCCAGTGCAGTCGCGAGGTTGACCGAGACGCTGCTCTTGCCCACGCCACCCTTGCCCGAGGCCACCGCGATGATGTTCTTCACGCCCGGGACGAGGTTCTCTTGCTGTTGCTGGCCCGACGTCGCACGCCGCACCGACGCGCCCCAGGTGATGTCGACGTCCGTGGCGCCCAACTCCTGCATCTGGGCTTCGACGTCCGCGCCGATCTGGTCCTTCAGCGGGCAGGCGGGCGTGGTCAGGTCGATCTTCAAGGCCACCGCCGTACCGTCGATGTGGATCTCCTTGATCATGTCCAGGCTCACGATGTCGCGGTGAAGCTCCGGATCCTGGACGTTGCGAAGGGCCTCGGTGATGGTGGTGTCGTTGAGCATGCCTATATCTTACCTACCCAGTCGGAATTGCCCTTGAGCCAGCTCGTCCCTGCGGACGGATCGTGGGATAGCCGTCGCCGGGACCCAGATGAGTCCCGGCGACGATGCTGCTCGACGTCGCGCCGCGTGGGCGCGCGTTGATGACGATGCTAACGCGGATTACCCGATCACGCCTTGAGGCTGGCCGGCAGCGGCTTGTGCCGCTCAGGTGCCTGGATGAACTTCTCGACGGTGGCCTTGTTGCCGGTGATACCGAGCTGCTCGAAGATGAACTTCATCTTGGCTTGCTGGCTGGCGATGATCTCGTCCTTGACGTCGAGGTCCCAGAGTTCGCGCTTGATGGGACCGAGCGCCTTCTTGCGGGTCTTGTACACGAATTGCTGGTCGGTTTGCCCTTCCGAGCGCTCGTCCGCACATTCCTCGTTGCAGAACTGCTCGACCTTGGCGTAGAGCTCAGCCGGGAAGGCCGGGTGCTCGTAGAGCGAGTTCTGGAAACCGGTGGCCAGGTGGACCTCGGCGGTCTCGGCCTCGGGGAACTTGTGGAAGAGCTCGTCCGGCAGGGTCGATGCGCCGTGCTGCACGGCGCCGGCGAGGCCGTATTCACGGGCCACGATACCCAGCTCGCGCAGGACCTCGAAGTCGAGCTTGACCTCGGCGACCTTGCCGTCAGCAGTGGGCACGCCACCATGGGTGGTACCGGTCTGGACGCTGACCTTGGAAAGGCCGATGGCGTCCTTGCCCGCGCGTGCCGCGAACGTCCTTGTTGAAGCCATCGAGGTAGGCGCGCAGCTCATCGGGAGTGGAGTTGCTCTTGCCGACCTCGCCGATCTCGCCGCCGATGGAGATGGTCAGCTCTTCGTTCTCACGGATGAGGGCAGCCAGCTCTGCGGCTCGGCTGTAGTTCTCCCTCTGCTGCTCGTCGAGCGAGTCATGGGAGAGGTCGACGAGCGTCGAGGAGTCGATGTCGATGTTGCCGTAGCCGACGGACATGGCGTTGAGGGTCGCCTCGTGCAAGGCGCTGGTGACCTTCTCGGGGTCCGCCGCGTAGTTCTTGGCGTTCCACTGGTAGTGGTCGCCCTGGATGAAGATGGGGCCCTCCCAGCCGGCATGGATGGCGCCGGCGAGGACGCTGGTGATGTACTCGCCGGGACGCTGGAAGGTGTAGGCCTGCTCCGAGCGGGCCAGCTCCCAGATGGGCGACCCGGCGCCGATCTCCATGGCAGCACGGCATCCGGCGGCGGCCATGTCGAAGACCTGCGTGCGCAGGTTGATCGCCGGCTCGGACCAGCCGCTGTACTCGTCCCGGCTGCGAGCCATGTACAGCTCGTGGATGCTGGCAGAGCGGATGCCCAGCTCCTGCGAGGCTTCCCAGACCATCCAGCGGGCCGCTTCGACCACGGACTCGTCCTGGCTGAAGGTCGCGCTCCAGGCGATGTCCTTGATGGCAGTGGATCGGAAGGCCGCGAGTCATCGATGCCGACGCGCTCGCCCTCGATGTGACAGATGCCTTCGAGGTACGAGACAAGCTCGCCGACAGACGCGGCGATGCGAGGGGCAGTCATGTGGAACCTCCAGTGGGCGTCGAGCAGACGCAAGTGCGCTATCTGGCTCCGATGCTACTCCCTGACACTCGGTCTCACCCGTGCCCGTCGGCCCGCCTCGGTCGGTCCAGCGGTCACGAAGGGACCTCGGCGCTGGCGCGAGTTCCGACCCGGGCGGATACTGCAGGCATCATGCGCGCTCGACGAACCCTCGCGACGGTCCTCGCGACCATCTCGCTGCTGGCGATTCCAACGCTGACCACGGCACAGGCAGAGCCGGACGTGACCGGAGCGGTCGCTCCGCTCGCTCGGCAGCCCGACGGGCGTCTCCCGCTGGAGGGCACGCCCTGGCGACTGGAAGGCTACCGCCACCGCGATCGTGACGGGCAGCCAGGCCCTGAGGTCGCGGCGTTCCTCAGTTTCCGCAGGTCCTCTCTCGCGGGCTCCGGCGGCTGCTCCAAGGTCATCGGACAGTACGGTCACGGTCGGGCCGGCGCTCAAGGTCCAGCTCAAGCGGCTCCCCGAACGCAACTGCAGCGAGAACCTGGCGGTCGTGCAGGAGGCTGTCGAGAGCGGACTCAAGAAGGCGGCCGCTACGAGCTGGTGCCGGGCACCACGCCCGCAGAGGACAAGCTCGTCATCCACTCGGCCGACGGTGAGGAGCTGCTCCGCTACGGCCTCGATGACTTGGCGCTGCTCGACGGCGCCGAGTGGCGCCTGGTGGCGTACACGCTGGACGGGGAGGCCGTGGCCGCCTCCGATGAGCAGCCGGCCGTGCTCTCCTTCCGCCCCGACGACGAGGCCCACTACAAGCGCCGTCAGACCGGCCCGCTTGTCGGGCTCCACCGGATGCAACGGCATCGTGGCCACGTTCTTTCGCCAGGCCGACGTGCTCAGCCTCAGCGAGCTGGAGCGCACGGATGCTCCGTGCACCCCAGAGCTGGCTGCGCAGGAGGAGGCGATGACGGCGGTGCTGGACGCCTCGGCCATCCGGCTCGAGCTGCCCTATGACCGGCTGATGCTGATATCCGAGGACGGTGGCGAGCGGCTGGAATTCAGCGGCCAGGTTCCCCTTGAGGGTGCGACCTGGCAATTGCGGTCCAGCATCGATGGCCTGCGCACCGATGCCCGCGTGACGCTGCGGCTCGTGGACGGCGTGGTCTCGGGCGAGGGGCCCTGCGGCCCCTACAGTGCGAGCTACGTCACCGACGGGGTCTTCATCACCTTCCGGGACGCGCGCGGTGCCCGCGACCAGACCTGCTCCGAGCTCAAGGTGGAGAAGGCGCTGCTTGATGGCCTGCGTACCGCCGCCACGGTCACGCGCACGCCCGACAGGCTGCAGTTCAAGGATGCCCGAGGGGCCACGACGCTGACCTGGGCGCCAGCCATTCGCGCCCTGACGGGCTAGTGATCGTGCGGGTCGGGATCGATCAGCCCGCCCGCGAACGGCGATGGTTTGGCCGGCGCATGCTCGGGAGCAGGCACCCGTGGCGGTTCCGTGGCGAGATAGGCTCTGACGCGTTCGGGATAATCGACGTGCCCCTCGGCACGCGCGAGGAACCGGGCGCGGTCAGCCTGGCGCTCCTCAAGGTCAGCCTGGGCGCGGTCGACGCGGTCGGCCAGTTCGGGCGTGATGCCCCAGGCGTAGTCCTCGAAGGTGTCTCCACGCTCATCCCAGGCGGTCAACACCGCTGGTGGCCGTCTTTGCAGGTGTCCTTGCGCGTCCCGCTCGGTGGGCCGCAGGTAGTGCACGACGCTGCAGCGCATGCCCTTGGGCGTGTCAGTCGCGACGACCACGACACCCAGGCGTCTGATCGCGTCCTCCGGCAGCCCGCCGGCCGCCAGCTCCTCCAGCACGGCTGCGAGGTCGGCCGCCCCAAGCGTGATACCCACCCCCGAGCCACCTCGCAGCAGCGCCGCGAGCCGCCCGGAGCTGACCTCTTCCTCATCGGCATCCAACACGACCCAGCGGCGGGACGGGTCCACCGATAGCAGCGCTCCGGCCAGAGCCGCTCGTTGTTCGGCGGGCGCGGGGCCGGCGACCACCAGCGGAACTCCGCCGTCGGTCAGGAGCCACAAGAGCGCGAGGGTGCGGGAATCGAGCGTGCCGCGATGCAGCAACGCGAGCGGGTCGGCCAGCATCATCGCAGCAGTATCCGCCAAGTCGCGACGGCGACGGTGATCGCGTCGCCGCTCCTTGCTCGAGATCGTGATCGTCACCTCCATCAACGGAGGCTGACAAAGCCACTGAGCAGTTAGCAGTGACAAAGTCGCTGAGCAACGACAGGTCGAAGCCGGGGGGTTGACGATGGGTATATGCTTCTCGGACGGCCGCATAGCTCGGCCTTTCGCACAGGATCCCGCAGAGGAGATTCGAGACCAGATGACACGCATCCAGCTCACCAGCACCGCTGCCCGCCGGCTGCGGTCGGGCGCGCCCGTCGGCGCCCCGGATGCGGGAGATCCGTGCCCTTCGTAGATCCACCAGACGCCTGAGCGTCAGTCGATCGAGCCGGAGGGTCGGATGGGCCCCCCGGCTTTTTTGATGCCCTCGTCACCCCAGGCATCGAGAGCCGAGACTCCCGCGCTTCCGCCCGGAAGCAGGGCCCGCCCTCGTCCCTCGTCAGTACAGGAGGTGACCCGATGGTCATCAAGCACAGAACCTCGCCCCTCGATCGCTCCACCGATCACGCCGCTGCCCGTCGACCCACCGGCGGAGCAGCCCGCGATGGCAACGGCCCGTCCCTGGGCGGACGGCTCCACCGCGTTGCTCATCGAACACGTCACCAAGCGCTTCAAGCTCGGTCGCAACAAGCAGACCGTGACCGCCGTCGATGACGTCTCGCTCCGCGTGGAACGCGGCGAGGTCTACGGCATCCTGGGAGCCAATGGTGGTGGCAAGTCCACGCTCATCCGCCTCGTCAGCACCCTGCTGACGCTCGATAGCGGTCGCGTCGAGGTCCTGGGCCACGACGTCGAACGCGACGAGATGGCGGTGAAGCGGCTCATCAACCGGGTCTCGGTCGACGCGGCCTTCTTCAAGAAGCTGTCGCCGCACGAGAACCTGCTGTACGCCGCGCGGCTCTATGGCCTGAAGGCCGGAGATGCCCAGCGCGACGCAGAGCGGATCCTGGCGCCGACTCGGCATCGCCAAGTCGCGCCTCGACAGCCCGCTCGAGCAGATGAGCCGGGGGATGCAGCAGAAGGTCGCCATCGCGAGGGCCATCCTCACGAGCCCGACGCTGCTGCTGCTGGACGAGCCGACGACGGGTCTCGACCCTCGCAGCAAGCTCGACGTGCAGGCCTTCATCGAAGAGATCAAGGCCACCCACGACGCCACCATCCTGCTGACGACACACGATCTCGCCGAGGCCGACCGCCTCTGCGACCGACTCTCGATCCTCGATCAGGGGCGGCTCGTGGTCGAAGGCACGCCTGACGAACTCAAACACAAGGTCGCACTGCGAGTACGGCCTTCCGCCCACGCTCGACTCGGTCTTCATGACCTGGACCGGGCGCTCCCTCGACGACGACGTCGGGGATGAGGAGAACGACTGATCATGCGCAACCCGCTTCGTCGCCGTGGCGACGAGCATCGCCACACCCCGCCGCAGCGCCTGCCCCGCAAGCGCCGGCCCTATCAACATTCCATCCGACACCCGCTTGAAAGAGAGGCCGAGTGCCCATGGCACTGCTGACCCGCGAGCTCATCGCGAGCTACGCCTTCATCGAGCGCAACTTCTTCCTGACCAAGCGCTACTGGGGCTGGGAGATCGCCTGGCTCGTGTACGCCACGGCCAGCGCCCTGGCCATCGCCTTCATCGGCGTGGAACAGAACGACCAGCAGCTCGTGCTGATGCTGATGATCGGTGCGGTCTTCTGGAACTTCCTGTCGATCGTCTTCGGCTTCATCGCCGAGACGGTCGCCTGGGAACGCTGGGAAGGGACGCTCGAGTACACCTTCATGGCTCCGGTCCGGCGCTGGGCCCAGCTGCTCGGCTCCACGATGTATGCGGTCCTGTACGGACTCGTGCATACCTTCGTGATGCTGATCGTGCTGGCGGTCTTCTTCGGTCTGGACTTCACCAAGGCTGACCCGATCACGCCGATCGTCTTCCTCGCCGTCGGCTCGCTCTCGTTCATCGGCATCGGCATGATGGCCGCCATCCTGCCGCTGATGTACGTCGAGCGGGGTGCCCAGATGACCTTCGTGCTGCAGTCGGTGCTGCTGCTCGTCAGCGGCGTCTACTACAGCGTCGAGGTCCTGCCTGATTGGATGCAGACGCTCAGCCGCCTGTCGCCGGCGACCTACGTCCTGGAGGCCATGCGCGCCGGACTCATCGACGGCGTCGCCCGTCAGCGACCTGCTGCACCTGCTGTGGCCGCTGGTGATCATGGCCGTCGTCTTCATCCCCATGGGCATCTGGACGTTCGGCAAGGCCGAGGCCTACGCCAAGCGCACCGGCAAGCTGAAGAGAGTGGGCTGATGACGAACACCGTCCGCGTCTCCCCTTGCCTTCGCGGACCTGGGCTGGTCGGCGGACCGCGCCGCTGGGTTTTGCCCAGCACGCGGCCGCCGGCCTGCTGCCCGGGCGTCTGGTGAGCAGCGCTCGGCGACGGCCTGGCCATCACCGAGGCCGGCCCGACGCAGGTGATCGTCCAACGCCGGTTCGCGCGGGAGACCAGTTCCCGTGAGGACCTGCCGGCGGTCGGCGACTGGCTGGCCCTCGAGCCGGTGTCCGAGAGCCCGCGCGCAGGCAGCCCTGCGCGAGGTCCTGCCTCGCACGAGCGCGTTCGTTCGGCAGCGCCTCTCCGACGGACAGCCCCAGGTGCTGGCCGCCAACGTGGATACTGCCTTCCTTGTCTCCGGCCTCGACGACGACCTCAACCTGCGGCGCATCGAGCGCTACCTCGTGCTCGCCCTTGATGGCGGCGTGACGCCCGGTCGTCGTGCTCAACAAGGTCGACATCGCGCTCGATCTCGACCGGGCCGTGACCGAGGTCCATGCCATCGCGGCCGGCACCCGCGTGGTCGTCACCAGCGCGATCGAAGGCACGGGCATCGACGAGCTTCGCTCGCTACCTCGATCGGGGCATGACGGCTTGCCTCCTGGGCTCGTCCGGCGTGGGCAAGTCGACCATCACCAATGCCCTGCTCGGCGAGGAGCGGCAGGTCACCAAGGCCCTGCGCGAGGACGACAGCAAGGGACGCCACACGACCACGCACCGCGAGCTGTTCGCGGTCCCTGGCGGCGGCCTGCTCATCGACACCCCCGGCCTGCGCACGGTCGGCGTGCTCGGCGAGAGTGACTCGGTCGAGGCCACCTTCGATGAGGTCGAGACGCCTGGCTCGCGAGTGCCGCTTCTCCGACTGCCACCACGAAGGCGAGCCCGGCTGTGCCGTGAGCGGCCGCCATCGAGGCCGGCACCCTCTCGCCCGAACGGCTCGCCAGCCACCACAAGCTCGAGGCCGAGCGCCATGCCGCCGAGGTCCGCGCCGACCAGCGCGCCCGCCGAGAGGCCGACCGCAAGTTCGGCAAGTTCTTCAAGCAGCACAAGAAGAACCTCAGACGACAAGGCAAGAAGGACTACTAGCCGCATGAGCACGACCGAGCACCGCTGGGTGGACATCCCCGGCGCGCCGGACATCCCCGGACTTCGTTTCCGCTTCTATCGCGACGAGGACGACATCCCTGCCATGGCCGAGGTGGCCAACGCCTTCAACGAGGCCAACGGCGAGACGGAACGCTGGAGCGTCGAGATGATGCGTACCGAGTTTCGCTCGCCGACGCACATCCCTCCCACCGAAGGGATGGTGCTGGGCTTCGTCGGCGATCGGCTCGCGGTGTACTCCGTCGATCGAGTACTCGGACACGAGCGATGGCGAGCGCCACTACCGCAGCCTGGGTAACCTGCACCCCGACTTCGCCCGTCGAGGGCTGGGGACGGCCCTCATGGCCTTCAATGAACGGCGCTCCTGGGACTTGGCGGCGCGTGAGGGCTACCCCGGGACCGCGGAAGCTCATCACCTGGCTCGATGACCCCAACATCGGCGGCATCGAGCTGGCGCAGCAGCGTGGCTACGAGAAGGTCCGGCGTCTACCACCACATGACCCGCCCGCACATGGAGGGCATCGACGTGCCGCCGCTGCCCGCTGGCATCGAGGTCCGTCCGGTCACTCGCGAGATGCTGCCGCAGGTGTGGGACGCTGCCGCCGAGGCCTTCCGTGACCACTTCGGCGGGCATGACTTCTCGGACGCCGCCCGGCAACGCTGGCTGGACGACCCATTGATGGAGCCGGAGCTGCTCGTGGTCGCCTTCGACGGCGACGAGGCCGTGGCCGGAGTGCAGGGCGCCATCGACCACGACGAGAACGAGGCCAACGGCTACCTCTGTGGCTGGACCGACCCGGTCTTCACGCGCCGAGCCTGGCGCCGTCGGGGCCTGGCCTACGCCCTGCTGGGCCGCTCGCTGCAGCAGCTCAAGGAGCGGGGCATGACCTCCGCCCAGCTGGGGGTCGACTCCCAGAACGAGAACCGGGCCCTGGCCCTCTACGAACGCCACCGCTACCAGGTCGACCGCTCAGCCTCGGAGTGGCACAAGCCCCTGGAGCCATGATCGAGACGCAGAGCCCACGTCTGCCCACGACCCCGGATGTCCCCGGCCTGTGGTTCCGCACCTACCGGAGCGAGGCGGACCTGCCAGCCATCGTCGAGCTGCTGCGCGCCGCGGACGAAGCCAACGGCGAGGAGATGGTGGCCAGCGTCGACCGCCTGCGCAACCACTACCGCAACATGACCCGGATCGACCCACGCGAGGACGTGGTCCTCGCCTTCGTGGGCGATCGCCTCGTGGCTAACTCCCTCATCGAGTGGGCTGATACCTCCTACGGAGAGCGCCACTTCAACAGCCTGGGCTCGGTGCATCCGGACTGGCGTCGCCGTGGGATCGGTAGCGGCCATGGCCGAGCGCAACGAGCATCGGCTGCGGGAGATCGCGGCCAGGCCTGACGTTCAGCAGCGCCCGCTGCTCACCACCTGGATGCAGGATGGCGACGTCGGCGGCCTCGCGCTTGCGCGCGCTCGCGTGGCTACCGAAGGTGCGTGTGTTTCACCACATGGTGCGTCCCACGCTGGACGATGTCGAGATCCTAGCCCTTCCCGATGGGCTCGAGATTCGGCCCGCTGACGCCCGATCGCCTGCCCGACTACTGGGCCGCGCTCTGCGAGTCCTTTCGTGACCACTTCGGTTCGTGGGACGAGTCCGAGGCTGCCTACCGTTCATGGGTGCACGGCCCCCTCTTCGACCTCGAGCTACAGGTCGTGGCCTTCGACGGCGACGAGATCGCGGGCGGCATCCACGCTGCCATCGATCCGGTCGAGAACCGGGAGCATGGCTACCTGCGCGGCTGGGTCGAGCCGATCTTCACGCGTCGGCCGTGGCGCCGTCGCGGTCTTGGCCTCCGCGCTGCTGGGCCGGACGCTTGCGGCGCTGCGAGACCGAGGTATGACCTCCGCCCAATTCCACGTCGACGCCGAGAACTCGAACCAGGCCCTGTCGCTCTACGAGCGCCACGGCTTTCATGTCCACTCATCCTCGTCCGAATGGCACAAGCCACTGGAGACCGCATGACCACCATTCTCGTCCCCGGCGCGCCAGACATCCCGAGCCTTCACTTCCGCACCTACACGGGCGAGACAGACATCCCTGCCATGGCTCTGTGATGAATGCGGCGACGGCAGCCAACGGCAACCCCGGAGAGCGGCACCTCAACAGCCTCGGCTCGGTTCATCCTGACTGGCGCCGGCCCGGCATCGGCTCCACAAGGGCCTCGCTGGGCACGAGCGAGGCGCCCGCAGCGCGTCGAGGCACTCCGCCCGAAACTCGGTGGTTGACAGTTCGTACAGTGTTTGTCTATGCTTCGTCCTACAAGGAGCCGGAACACAGACATCCTGCGAAGTGGCCCGAGCTCATCAACGAACCGTCGACCATCTCGGTCGGACGACTAGGAGGAAAGACCCATGAAGAAGACATTCGGCATCATCGCTGCTAGCGCGTTCGCCATCGCCGCCATCAGCGCGCCAGTCGCCGCGGCTCCCCCCAGCGAGACGCCCAACGCTAACGCCGCTTTCGGGATGGTCCACAAGGCCATCAACACGAAGGCCGCCCTCGCCGACCTCGGCATCGACAACGTTGGGCAGGCCGTGCAGGCCTTCGACCGTGACAGCGAACTCGGAACTGAGTACGGCTTCCGGGGTCAGGGCAAGAACGCCTTCGCCGGCAAGTAGGGTCCCCACCGCGGGACCTCGTCTCTCGCCACACGAGCAGCGGCTCGGCCCTCAAGGGTCGGGCCGTTCTTTCGTTATGTTCTGCTTCGCGTCGCATCGCTCCAGCGCCCTGCCACCGCGGGCAAACCCTTCCGGCCTGGCCTGGTGACCGTGTAGGCTTGCTTCATCCGGAGACCAGCACCGAGGGGACTTGTGAACCAGACCATCTTCGAGCGGTACGGCGGCTTCGCTACGGTGCGCAAGATCGTGTCGACCTTCTACGAGTACTGCCTCGATGACGAGGTCATGGCCCCCTACTTCGCCGACGTCGACATGCGCCGCCAGATCGACCACCAATCGAAGTTCATCAGCGCCGTGATGGGCGGGCCGGCCTCCTACAGCGACGACCACCTTCAGCGCGTCCACGCCCGACTGGGCATCACGCATGAAGCCTTCCTGGTCATGGCCGAGCTGTTCAGGGAAGCCATGGAGGAACACGCCATCGCCGATCAGGACGTGTCGGCCGTCATGCGTGAGGTCGTCTCTCGCGAGCACCTGGTCGTCTCCGCGTGAACGAACCTGTCAAGCCAGACCCGGGGACCTCGCCGGCGCCCGCTGTGGCCCCCTCGGCCGATACCCAGGGAGCGACGACTTCCACCGGGCCAGCCGTCCCTGCCGGACCTGGCGCTGCGGTCCATCGGCAGCGCGGTCGCCATCGTCGATCCCGCGACCTGGCAGATCCTCTTCGAGAACGGTCCGTTCTTCGAGTGGTTCGGACCGGAGGCGGAGGCTGACGTGCCGCTGGGCTCGCGCATGGAAGGGCTCGACCTCGAGGCTCTGACCACGAAGCTGGAGAAGGGCCGTCGCTACACCTGGGAGACCGAGGTCACCAGTGGCGCGCGCACCGTCACCACCGAGGTCGAGGTCCGCCGCCTGAGACACGAAGAACGCGAGCTGCTCCTCGTCGAGGCACGGGACATCAGCAAGCGCAAGGAAGCCGAGTACCTGTTGGACTCCTACTCGCGCATGGCAGAGAAGAATGCGCGTGACCTCCAACGCGAGAAGGAACGGGCCGAGAAGCTGCTGCTCAACATCATGCCGCGGGCGGTCTACGAAGAGCTGCGCGATTACGGCTCCACCACACCCCAACGCTTCGAGTCGGCGAGCGTGCTGCTGCTGGATTTCGTGGGCTTCACCGACATGGCCATCGCCAACGACCCCACCTCCACGATCGCCGAGCTCAACGACATCTTCAGCGCCTTCGACCGCATCGTGGAGCTCTACGGCTGCGAGCGTCTCAAGACCATGGGCGACGCCTACATGGCGGTGTCGGGTTTGCCCGAGGCCAACCCTGACCATGCGGTCAACCTGGCCAAGGTGGCCTTGCGCATGCGCCGCTACATCGATCGGCGTAACGCCGCGCATCCGCGAGGCTTGGCGCTGTCGCATCGGTCTCCACTCGGGGCCGATCATCGGCTCGGTGGTCGGCGTGCAGAAGTACGTCTATGACATCTTCGGGCCGGGCGTGAACATGGCCGCGCGCATGGAGACCCTTGCCGACCCCATGCAGATCGTCATGAGCAAGGCCACCTGGATGCTCGTCCGCGACGAGTTCGCCTGCACCGACCTCGGCGAGGTCGAGGTCAAGGGCTTCGGCACCCAGCGCATCTACTCGCTCGATGCGGAGGCCTCCGGCCGCTTCGCCTAGAAGGGCAGCTTCCGCTTCCTGCGCCACCATCTGCAGCCACGGCTTCTCACGCCCGATGGTCGTCTGGGCGCCGTGGCCCGGCAATACCGTCAGGCCGTCCTCGAGCGTGGCCAGCCGCGAGAGCGACTCGACCATGGCCTCCGCGCTGCCGCCTGGCAGGTCGGTGCGGCCCCAGGCCCCGGCGAAGAGGGTGTCGCCCGAAAGCAGCACGCGCTCCTCCTGGCTCAGCAGGCAGACCGAGCCCTCCGTGTGGCCGGGCGTGTGCAGCACGGTCAGGTCGATGTCGCCGAAACGGATCCGGGAGCCCTCCTTGAGATCGAGGGCCGGGCACGCTCGGCGGGATGGGAAACGGTGCCGACATCGCGTCCGGCTGCTCCAGCCCGTGCCGGTCGGCGACGTGCGCGGCGAGGGTGGCGCCCGTGGCGATGACCGCCTCGGCGTTGTCGCCGATGTGATCCCAGTGGCGGTGCGTGCTGATGATCATGCGCAGGTCCCAGCCCTCGTCGCCGAGCTGCTGGGTCAGCCACCGGACCGAGGGTGTGGCGGTATCGATGGCGATAGCCTCACGCGTACGCAGATCGGCCAGCACCCAGACGTTGGTGGCCGCGGGCCCGGTCGTGAGTTGTAGCACCTTCATGGGGTCAGCATACCCGCGTGCCGCCAGTGACCGCGAGTGGCTACGATGCCCTTGTATCCCGCAGGGACGACTGGAGGAGACCGATGAGCGAGGATCTGGGCTTCCGTTTCACCTGGTACGGCCACGCGACCGTGCACATCGAGAGCGAGGCCGGCACGAGCATCCTCATCGACCCGTGGTTCGGCAACCCGCTGGCGCCGACGGCGGCCGATGCCATCGAACGTTGCGACGTCATGCTGGTTACGCACGGACACCACGACCACCTCGGCGCGATGCCGGGCGATCTCGCCAACGCCGACGCGCTGACCATCGCGCGACGCACGAACCCGGCCTGGCCGGCCATCCACGAGCTGAGCCTGTGGCTGGGGGCGCAGGACACCGGGGCCGAGATCGTGGGCATGAACAAGGGCGGCTCGGTGGAGGTCGCCGGCGTGCGCGTGAGCATGGTCTCCGCCGACCACTCCGCCGGCGACTTCCTCGCTGACACGGGCCTGCCGCTGTACCTGGGCGAACCGGTGGGCTTCGTCATCGAGCTGGAGAACGGCCGCACGCTGTACCACGCGGGCGACACCGCGCTCTTCGGCGACATGCGCCTGATCGGCGAGATGCACCGACCCGATGTCGCCTTCCTGCCCATCGGCGGCCACTTCACGATGGATCCGCCGGCGGCGGCGCGCGCGGTGGAGCTGCTGGGCTGCGCCACGGTCGTGCCCATCCACTACGGCACCTTCCCGGTCCTGGCCGGGACCCCCGCTCGCTGCGCGAGGAGCTGGAGCACCTTGGACTCGGTGACGTGGTCGTCCTCAGTCCCGAGCCCGGTGAGGCGGTCAGCTAGGTCAGGGGCTGGTGCCACTAGCAGGGCGACGTCCAGGTGACGACGCCATCCTGCATCGGGGACCAGTCGAGCTCCCACTGTCCGTCGCGTTCGGTGGCCTGCTCGTTGACGAGTGCCTCGAGCTCGACGTCCTTGGCCGAGCCCGGCCGCAGCCAGAGCAGGCGTCGCACAGACTCGAGGAGCTGTTCGCGGCTGGCATAGCCCCATGAGCCACGGTCGACGAGCGTGACTTCCGGCACGACCCCACGAGCCAGCAGCAGGACCAGCAGCTCCTGCAGGACCGGATAGGCCTCTCGAGGCTCGTGGTGGACCTGCGGCCACAGGATGTGGCTGGCGCGAGTGTTCACTGTCGTGCGCATCACCACCACACAGCGGTCGGCGGCTGCCTCGGCCACGTCGAGGAACGCGCTGAACCTCTCGATGTCGTAGCCGACATGCGCCATCAGGGCGACATCTGCCGTGGGTGGCACCTTGAGTGGCCACTCCGCTTCGGTGACCGTCACATTCTCGATCCCGTATCTGGTCAGCCCCTCACGCAGGACACCGAGCATCGAGGCGGCCGGTTCCACGGCGTGCACGTGGCGGACCGCCAGCGCGAGCGGCAGCGTGAAACGGCCTCCACCGGCCCCGATGTCAAGCCACACGTGGTCGGACCGCGCCAGGCTGCGCAGGACCTCGAGGGTCTCGTCGCGCATGCGGAACGGGTCCTGAGCGAAGCGACGAGCCATCGGCCCGTAGGGATCGGTGACGTCGTCGAGCTCTCGAAGGCGCTCGACCTGTGCCTTGCCCGCACGTACTCGCGCCGCCCATGCTGCCGCGGCCGCATCCGCCGCGGGCCGCAGGACGTCCCCGCTCCGCTGCTCTGCCACACGCATCCTCCGAGCCTAGCTGGAGCCCTTACATGGCGCTGACACCGGCTGCGCCTGTTGGTACCGGCTGCCCGTCTATGCTGCCCGCGTGAAGACGATCCTCGTCGTCGATGACGAACCCAACATCATCGAACTGGTGCGCCTGTATCTCGAGCAGGCGGGCTACGCCGTGGTCGAGGCGCGTGATGGCCTGGAAGCCCTCGTGCAGCACGAGCGCGTGGATCCCGACCTCATCGTGCTCGACCTCATGATGCCCAGGATGGATGGCACCGAGGTCACGCGCGAGGTGCGCCGCCGGGGCGAGACCCCGATCCTCATGCTCACGGCCCGGAGCGAGGACATCGACCGCATCGTCGGCCTCGAGCTGGGCGCTGACGACTACCTGACCAAACCGTTCAACCCGCGCGAGATGGTGGCCCGCGTCAAGGCCATCCTCCGCCGCTCCGATCCCGCGATGCGGGGTGCCCGTCCGATGGACGTCGGTACGCTGCGGGTCGACCCCCGTCGACGCGAGGCCTACGTCGGCGACCGCCGCCTCGAGCTGCGACCCCGCGAGTTCGACCTCCTCGCCGCGCTTTGCCGCGACCCGGGCGTCGTGTGGAGCCGTGACGACCTGCTCTCGTCGGTGTGGGGCACCGACTTCCCCGGCGAGACGCGCACCGTGGACGTCCACATCTCCGAGTTGCGACGCAAGCTGGGCGATGACGCACCGCCCATCGAGACGGTCAAGGGCATCGGCTACCGACTCGTGCCGCCACCACGAGTGCGCCACGGGTGACCACGCTCCGCGGACGGATCGGTCTGGCCCTGCTCGTCTTCGCGCTCGCCACGCTGTTGGCAGTCGGCGGTTCGCTGTGGTTCGCGCTGCGCGACCTGCATCGCGACGCCGCCATCGGCTCACTGACCGAGCTGACGGTCCCCTACGCCACCGCCGCCCGGGCCAGGCTCCCCGACGGCCTCTTTCGCGTCGGCGGCAGGAACAACGAAGGCGACTTCATCGAGCGCTTCCGCGATCCCGCGAACGTCGACCTCGAATTGGCCGCGTTCAGGGCAAAGCTTCGAAGCGGACATCGCCGAAGCCGATGTCTCAGTCGTCTTCACGCTCGGACAGAACTCCTACATCCTCAATCCCAAGGAAGGCGCCCCCAGCACCCTCGCGGAGGTTCCCGAGATATCGGGCGACCTCGTGCGCGGGCAGGTCGCCACGGGCACCACCGAGATCGAGGGCGTCGGTGAGGTGCTCTACGCCATGACCCCCATCGTCGGTCCCGGTCGCAACCCCTCGGCACCACTCCTCATGCTTACGCGCCCGGACGAGAGTGCACGGCAAGCCACAGCTGACCTCGTTCGTGCCCTGACCATCGCCGGGCTGCTCCTGGTCATCATCGGCATCCCCCTGGCACTGGGGCTCAGTCGCTCGGTCACCGGCCCGCTCCGTCGTCTCTCCGATGCCACCGGGGACGTGGCCAAGGGCAAGGTGCCCGAGCCCTTGCCGGTCAGTGGGCCGCGCGAGGTCGCCGAGGCCAGCGCGGCCTTCAATGCCATGGCTGGCGAAGTCGGTGCGACTCGCGAGGCCCAGCGCCAGCTGCTGGCCGATATCCGACACGACCTGCGGACTCCATTGACGGTCATCGGTGGCTTCTCGGAGGCACTCCAGGACGGGACCGCGTCCGGCGACGCCGCTGTACGTGCTGCCGATGCCATCTCCGACGAGACGGCGCGCCTGGGTCGCATGCTCGACGATCTCGACCACCTCACCGTTCCCGGTGTCGCAGGCCCGCCGCTACGGCTCCAGTCGCTCGATGGTCTGGCAGATCGTGCACAACGCCGTCGAGCGGTTCGCCGCCGAGGCCGGCAGCCGCGGACAGGCGTTGGAGGTCGCCGACGATGCAGTCCACGCTTCCCTCGTGGCCGATCTCGACGCGCTCGACCGCATCCTCGGCAACATCATCGCCAATGCGCTCAAGCACGCTCCGTCGCCCGGCGGGCACGTCACGATGGAGATCTCCCCCCGCGCCGAGACCGTGACCCTCAGCGTTGCCGACGACGGACCCGGCATCCCCGAGGCTGCGCTTGGGCATGTCTTCGACCGCTTCTATCGAGCGGATCCCTCGCGCACCGGCCCCGGGTCCGGGCTGGGCCTGGCCATCGTGCGTGACCTTGCCGAAGCGCTTGGTGGCGAGGCCTTCGCCGAGAACGTCCAGGGCAACGGGGCTCGCGTCGGCGTGATCCTGCCTGCGGCCGCGACCTCACGCGGTCCCTCGAGCGCGGCATCATGAGGCCGTGACCAGCACTCCCGAGCCTGCGACCATTCCCGCCCGTCCGGTCCGTGGCCGCCATGGAGCGGTGGCCAGTCCGCATCACCTCGCCACACAAGCCGGCCTCCTGGTGCTGCGCACCGGCGGCAGCGCCGTCGATGCCGCCATCGCCACGAACGCCGCCCTCGCGGTCGTGGCCGGACACAGCTGCGGGCTCGGCGGCGATGCCTTCTGGATCATCTGGGACCAGGAGCATGGTGAGGCCATCACGCTCAACGGCAGCGGACGCGCTGGCAGTGCCGCCACCATCGAAGCGGCACGCGCCCTCGGCTACGAGCAGATGCCCGAACGAGGCCCCTGGTCCATCACCGTGCCCGGCGCGGTCCACTCATGGGGTCAGGCGCACCAGCGCTTCGGGCGGCTCGACTGGACGTTCCTGTTGGCGCCGGCCATCGATCTCGCCTCCGGGTTCCCGGTCTCCGCAGAGCTGGCTCGAGGCGGTCGAGCGATCGGCCCTGGTCTTCGGCGACGACGGCGATTGGGCCTCGGTCTATCGGCCGGAAGTACCGACCGTGGAAGGCCGGCCAGATCGCTCGGCTGCCGGCGCTGGAGAAGACCTTGCGGGCGCTCTTCGCCGAGGGTCCTGAGGCAGCCTATCGCGGTTCGGTCGCCCGCTCTTCGGCCGCCTACTTCGGAGCACGAGGTGTGCCCATCTCGGCCGATGACCTCGCGACCCACACCTCGGACTGGGGCGTTCCGCTCTCGATCGACTACCGTGGGGTGACCTCGCTGAGCCATCCGCCCAACAGCGTCGGCGTGGTCGCCCTGCAGACGCTGGGCCTGCTCTCGCGCTACGACCCGCCCGACGCGAGCGCCTGGGACGGGCGAGGCTGGGCCGACCCCGCGTGGGTCCATCTCGGGCTCGAGGCCTCGCGCCTGGCCCTGCAGGAGCGTGACCTCCATGTGACCGATCCGGAGCACATGGCTGCCGGCGAGGTCGCCGAGATGCTGTCGGAGGCACATCTTGACCGGCTCGCAGCGCGGATCGATCCCCGGCGCGCGATGGACCTGTCGCCGGGTACCTTGCCCGGCGGTGGCGGCACCATCTATATCACTGCCGCGGATCAGTGGGGCAACGCCGTCAGCCTGCTCGAGTCGAACTACCAGGGCTTCGGCTCTGGGCTGGTGGATCCGTCCACCGGCATCGCCTTCCATGACCGGGGCGCGTTCTTCCGCCTCGACCCCTCGCATCCCAACGCGCTGGCGCCCCGCAAGCGCCCTGCTCACACGCTTGCGCCGGGTCTGCTCTTGCGCGACGGCCGGCCGTGGATGGTGCACGGCTCGATGGGAGGAGAGATCCAGCCACAGGTCTTCGCCCAGTTCGTGTCAGCCGTGGTCGACGGAGGGGCCGACGTGGCCACAGCCGTAGCCGCGCCTCGCTGGGCCGCGATGATGCGCAGCCAGCACGGACCACCGGAGCTGACCGAGCTGGAATCCCGCGTGCACGAGGAAGTCCCGAAGGCACTCGCGCGGATGGGCCACCGAGTGGTGATGCGCGAAGCATGGGCATCGATGATGGGCCATGCCCATGCCATCGAGATCGTCCGCGAGGAGAGCGGTGACATGGCCTCATACGCAGCCGGCTCCGACCCACGTTCGGAGGGCTCTGCCGCCGCCTGGTAGGAGAGCGCCATATACTCGGGACAGGTCGCCAGCGCCGC
The DNA here is from genome assembly GCA_963731995.1 of uncultured Chloroflexia bacterium. Lineage (GTDB taxonomy): Bacteria > Chloroflexota > Limnocylindria > Limnocylindrales > CSP1-4 > JAFMJV01. The sequence continues at coordinate 93,543 of CAVSXV010000007.1, read as the reverse complement.
GCTCAGGACGCTCCAGGCTGGCCGAGCACGTAGCGCAGGAGCCCGCAGCCGGTGAGTTCGAACATCAGCCAAAGCTACCCCTACAGCAGCGAGTCCGACGAGGATCGCGTCAGGGCCATCTCTGCTGCCTACGAGGCTGTCGAAGGCCTCGAGCAGCGCGTGGGTGAGGAGTCCAAGCCACTCGGCGACAACCCCCCGGGTGAGAACGGCGCTCCCGTCAAGTGGTGGACGTGGGTCTGCCCCAAGTGCATCGAAGGGCGCCTGCACGTGGCTGGCTACGCGCTCGATCGTCATGCCCTCTACACCGTCTGCGACGGTTGTGGGAGCACCTTCCTCCGCTGAGGTCATCGCCATGCGCGATCCATACGCCGACATCGCCGCTCTCGCCGAGGTCGACCTCGGAGCCAGGCCCGATGCCTACAGCGAAGCCATGCGTCACGCCTACCGGCAGGACAAGGACCTCTCGGGCGCCATGGCCATCGCCTGGGCCGGCATCGGCCGCTTGCTGGCGATGGCGCACGAGTCGGAACCTGACCGCGCACACGAGCTCCGGTCCCAGGCCCAGCGCCTGACCTACGACCTGGCCTCCTTCACCTGGGCCGGCTGGGACGAGCCCGGCATCGTGATCACCCCACCCGAGGCCCGCGCCGGTTGTGCTGCTGCGCGCGCCAATCTGGCCCTGGCCCGCGAGCTGGGGCAGGGGGAGCTGCCGCAAGCGCGGGCTCACTGGATGCTCGGCGCCCATGAGCTCGCAGCCGGCCGGCCCGAAGATGCCCGCGCCTCGTTCGAGGCTGCAGCGGGCCTGGCTGCGGCAGCCGGCCCGGATGGTGCAGCTGAGGCGGCGTTGGCATCGGCCTTCGCCGTCCTCGCGGACCTTTCGGAAGGGTTGGCTGGCGAAGCCGATCTGCTCACGGCCGTGGAACGACTCCGGTCGACACCGGGTGGCGCCGAGCTGGCGGAGCAGGTCACCACCGCCCGCGACGCCCTCGACATCGGTTCCTGACCTACGCCCCCAGACAGGCATGGCCAGTCCCCAGCACCATCGATCGAGGAGGCGCTAGCGGCCGACGGCGAGCACCAGCGCAGCCAGCAGCGTCGTTCGGGGGACGATGCTGCTCAACTCGACGTACTCGAGCGGCGAGTGGTCGTTGCCGCCCACCGGTCCCAAGCCATCGAGGGATGGCACACCCAGGGACGCGGTCGTGTTGGCGTCGGAGCCACCACCGGTCGCGGCGTCCGCGAGCTCGAAGCCAAGCTCCCCGGCGATGGCCACGGCCGCCTCCACGAGGACGGCCGACTCCGACGTCTTCTCCATCGGCCTGGTGCCAACCAGCTTCTCGACCTCGGTGGTCACGTCCGGGACCGTGGACGACTCGAGGATCGCGAAGATGGCCGCCTCCGCCTCGTCCTGCTCCGCCACCGAGCCGGCGCGCATGTCGATGGTGAGGACGGCTTCCTCGGCCACGATGTTCGGGCGCGTACCACCCTTGATCTCGCCGACGTTGACGGTCACGCCCGGCCAGTGGCCGTTGAGGGCATGGAGCGCCACCGTCTTGTGGGCGGCTTCCAGCGTCGCGCTGCGACCCTTGTGCGGCTCTACCCCTGCATGCGCCGACCGCCCCTTGATCGTGGCTCGGAGGTGCATCATGCCCTTGCGTGCCGAGACGATGTCGCCGTTGGCTCTCGCTGCCTCCATCACGAAGGTCGCGTCTGTGCCACGGGCCAGCTCGACGATGAGGCCGCGGCTGGCCGGTGAGCCGATCTCCTCGTCGGGATTGACGACGAAGATGAGGCGGCGCACCGGGAGCCAGTCAGGGCCGCCGGTGGTCCGCAGCACCTCGAGGGCGTAGAGCCCAGCCAGGAGGCCGGACTTCATGTCGCTGACGCCGGGTCCCAGGATCGTGTCGCGGTCGATCTCGAATGGCCGACGCGCCAGATACCCGACGTCGAAGACGGTGTCGGCATGCCCGATGAGCAGCACCGTGGGGCCGTCGGCCGCGCGTTCGAAGGTCGCCACGACCGTATCGCCGAGGGCATCGTTCGGGTGGCGAACGACGGACGCCCCCAGGGCGGCGAGCCGGTCGGCCATCCAGGTCGCGACCTCGTCCACGCCAGCCTTGGTATAGGAACCCGACTCGACATTCACGATCGCTTCCAGGTCGGCGAGGAAGTCGGGCAGCCGGCGCTGGACCTCGTCGCGCAGCTGCTCCAGCGTGCGCGGGTTCGGGGTGCGTGTCATCGGGTCTTGAGTCTATGGCCTCGAGCGGTCGGCGGTAGGATGCCCTCGATGCGCCAAGACCTCACCTTCCTGCGCGACCCCGCGCGCCTCGCAGCCATCCTGATCCTGGTCGTTTGCGGCGCCGGCGATCGCGGTCTGGGTCATCGCCCGCGGCGATCTCGTGGGAGCAGACGCCCGTGCCTACTGGGGCGGTGTGCGCCTGTGGCTGGGTGGTGGCGATCCGCTGAACCCTCCCCCGCCCTACATGCCCTATGTCTACTGGCCGTGGTCCCTGCCGATCTTCACGCCGTGGGCAGCGTTGCCCTGGGAGACCGCCTGGTTCGTCTACCGGGTGCTCAACATCCTGCTGTTCGGGTGGAGCGTCGCCTGGGCCTACCGGCAGCACCCGGTGGCCACAGCCGTCCTCGTGGCGATCATCACCATCCCACTGGCAGCCACCCTCGACACTGGCAACATCACCCTGCTCTGCGCCATGGGCATCTGGGCCGCGCACTTCACGGGTCCGCGACTCGGTGGCTTCTTCTGGGCGCTGGCGACCGCACTGAAGTGGTTCCCGCTCCTGCTCTTCCTCATCCTGCGGCCGCGGACTCGGCTGTGGGGCATCGCCTGGATGCTCCTGTTCGGCGTCATCACGCTGGCGGTCTGGCCGCAGGTCATCCGCCAGCTCGAGCTGGTCATCGAGTTCCCACGCCCGCTACGACTCGACTACATCCTGCTCGTCTGGGCGGCGGTGCCGTGGCTGTGGGCGCACCCGCGTTGGTTCGAGTGGCGCACATGGGGTCAGCAGGCGCGCGAGAACCGCGAGGTCGTCGGTACGGCGCTGACCACCTGGTGGCGCTCCCCGCGTCGGGCGGCGGTGGCCTCGCAGGCCGGCCTGCGACAGGGGCGCCACTTCTTCGGCCTTGACCAGGAGCGTGGCGGCGACAAGGCTGCCGAGAACCCCTCCGTCTCCGTCACCGAGCCGGGGGGTGCTCGGTCGTAGCGGCGCCCGCTCCCTGGCAGCGGGGACACCAGTAGAGGCGACGTGGCAGTTGGCCCATGGTGCGCGTGCGGATGAGCACCCGGCAACGACGACAGGGCAGCCCGGCACGGCCGTAGACCCAGCGCTCGCCTGCTCGGGAGCCCGCCGCGGAAACGTCTGGCCGGGCGCCCGAAGCGTCGGCCATGGTGACCCGCGGGCCACCCCTGACGTTCGCGCGCAGCAGGTCACGTCCGAGTTCGAGCAGCTGCCTGGCTGCAGCTGCCGGTAGGGCATCCGCTGGCAGGAACGGGTCCTGGCCCTCGATGTGCAGCATCTCGCTGCGATAGACATTGCCGATCCCAGCGACCACGCGCTGGTCGAGCAAGGCCTCGGCCACCGAGCTCACACAGCCCCCCAGGCGGCGGACGCCATCTTCGATGTCCACCTCGGGGTCGAGCAGGTCGGGACCGAGCGTCGAGAGGACCGGGTGCACGGGCAGCGCCCGCGTCTCGATCAGCTCGGCAGTGGGCGCCGCGAAGCAGACCACCACCGCTCGATGCGTCTCGAGCACCGCCACCGCATCGACCGCGGGGGCACGCCATCGTTCACCGGGGCGATAGCGATGCCATGAGCCGTTCATCTGCAGATGTGTGTGGAGCGTCAGGCCTCCCGAGAACTCGAGGAGCAGGTGCTTGCCGCGCGTCCGGACCGCGGTGACCTTTGTGCCCACCACCCGTTCCAGCTCGACACCGCCCGGTCGTCCCCTGGCCGCCACGATCTGATCATCGGCGAGCGTGCTGCGCATGACTGCTGCGATTCGATAGAGCGTGTCTCCCTCGGGCATCAGGCGAGGGTAACTCCATGCATCGCCTCGGCGAACCGGCTCCTACCCGGCAGGGCCGAGGACATAGCCGCGGTACGCCTGACGGAAGCCGAGTGCGGCCAGGCGCTCTCGGAAGGCGGACTCGGCGATCGGGGTGCCATCGATCCGCTCGAGCTGCACCCGCTTCAGTCGGCCGTCCGAGACGAGGCCGCGCAGGGCTCCGATGGCCAGCTCCCCTACCCGCTCGAGGTCGAATGGCGCGAACGTCAGGAGGGACTTGCCACCACGTTCGAGATAGAGCACGAGGTCGCCGTCGTGGAGCACGATGTAGGCACCGGCGGCACGGCTGGGCGAACGCGGATGCCGCGAGTCATCGCGCGGCCAGGCCAGCGCCGCTCCGTAGGGGTTGGCCGGGTCGGTCGCTGCGAGGATCGTCGTCCGTGGGTCGTCGCTGGCGTCGAGACCGGGCCTCCGCCGCAGCGAGCGGAGGCGATCCACAGCACCGGCCACGGCGAACTGGGCGCCGCCAAGACCCTCGACGAAGTAGCCTCGCCGCACCCGGCCCCGCTCCTCCATCTCGCGATAGACCGGATAGACGGCGCCGAATCCTCCGCGCACGCCTTCGGCCGCCACCGTATCCCGGGTAACCACGCCGTAGCGGTCAAGCAGGGTCGCAGCCAACGCCGCGCGCTGTTCGGTGCCACCGGGCTCGGTGCCCTCACCGAGGGCCGCGCTCGTCCGCAACGTGTCGACGACGAGCGACCAGCGACCCGCCGCTTCGGGCGGAGCCATCCGCGTACCGAGGCGGGATCGTGCCCGGGCGTTCGGCCGGCCGGCACCTCGACGTGGCCAGCGCAGTGCGCGCAGCGGTTGGAACGTGTCGTTCGTGACCAGCGCTGCCCAGACGAGATCCCAGAGGGCATCGAGTACCTCACGCTCGGTCGGTCGGCGATGGCCGCCGGCATCTGCCGCCGCATACGAAGCGGCCAGCAGCTCTCGATGGAATGAAGCGCCACGTTCGGCCAGCTGCGCGCACAGGGCATCGTGGAGCCACGAGTCGATGGCGCCTGGCGCGTTGTCATCGCCGGCTCGAGTGGGCAACAACAGCCCCAGGCGATCCGGACGGTAGAGCGACACGCGGCCATCATCCCTGCCAAGACTGCCGGCGCCGACCCACACGACCTCGCCGGCCGCTCCCAGCTCGTCGAGCATCTGGGGCGTGTAGCCGCCGACCCGGGCCGGCAGCACATCCCGCTCGAGCACGCTGGCCGGCAAGGCCACACCCTCGAGCTGTCCGATGACCTCCGCGAGGCGGTCCAGGCCCCGGATGCCGGCTCCGATGCCGTGCCACGCCGGGAGGAAGCGCGCGAGGGCGGTCGGCTCGACCGGTTCGATCTCACGCCGGAGCCGGGCCAGTGAGCGACGGCGGACCAGACGCAGCACGTCCGGGTCGCACCACTCCCGTTCCACGCCGCCGGGTCGGAACTCCCCTCGCAGCAGGACGCCGTTCGCCATCAGCGCCTCGAGCGCGGTCTCGACGACACCCCGGGGTAGCCGCCATCGAGCGGCCGGCTCCTCGGTGTGGAACGGGCCATGTGTCCGCGCCCAGCGCGCGAGCAGGGAGCCAAGCGGGTCGCTCGTGGGCACCAGGAAGTCCTCGGCGACCCCGGCCGGTGTCGACGCGCCGACCGCATCGCGGTAGCGTCCCACGTCCTCGCTCGCGACCCAGCGGTCCTCGCCGGTGATGCGGAGGCTGACGGCGCGGCGGTCGGCCGCGAGCGCCTCCAGCCACTCGCCCGCGGCAGCCCGGCGGGCCTTCGTATCGGCACCGCGAACGCGCGCCGCGACTTCCTCATCGTTCAGGTCGCCCAGCCTGCGTAACAGGTCGTGCACCTGGTCGACCGAGCCGGCGGCTCGCTCCTCGGTCAGCGCCTGCAACTCCAGCTCGAGCTCCGCGAGCGCCTGTCCGTCCAACAGCTCGCGAAGCTGTTCAGCCCCGAGCAGCTCACGCAGCAGGTCGCGGTCGAGGGTCAGCGCCTGAGCACGGCGGTCCACCAGTGGCGCGTCGCCCTCGTACATGTACGTCGCGATGTAGTCGAAGAGCAGCGAGGAAGCGAACGGCGACGCTCGCGATGTTTCGACGCTCACCACGCGGATCTCTCGGCGCTCGATGGCTCCGAGGATGCCCCGGAGGGCGGGCAGGTCGAAGACGTCGCTGAGCACCTCGCGGTAGGTCTCGAGGATGATGGGGAAGGAACCGTAGCGACTCGCGACCGCCAGCAGCTGGGAGGCCCGCTGGCGCATCTGCCACAGCGGCGTCCGCTGGCCGGGCCGGCGACGCGGGAGCAGCAACGCCCGCGCGGCGTTCTCACGGAAGCGGCTGGAGAAGAGCGCAGAGCCGCCGACCGTCTCGGTGACGAGCTCCTCGATCTCGTCGGCGGCGATGAGTACCGCGGCCTCCGCCTGCTCGGCCATCGAGGCGAGACCAGCGCCCGGCTCGTAGGCGGCGTCGGTCGACGGGAGCCGGAGCACGATGCCGTCATCCGACCACAGCGGCTTGACATCCACTCCCAGTGAGGCCTGCAAGCGCGACTCGATGGCCAGCGCCCAGGGGGCATGCACCCGGGCACCGAATGGGGTCAGCAGGCAGACCCGCCAGTCCCCGAGCTCATCACGGAACCGCTGCAGCACGACGGTCGTATCGGTGGGCAGGGCACCGGTGACCTCGCGCTCCTCGTCGAGGTACCCGAGCAGGTTGTCCGCTGCCAGCTCATCGAGGTCGTGCTGCTCCCTGAGCCGCTTGACCGCCCTGGCCCGGCCCCCGCGCTTCGCCGCCGCCAGCTCCGAGATCTCGCGGGTGAACGCACCCAGCGCCCGGCCCAGCTCCACCGGGCGCCCGACGCCGTCTCCCTTCCAGAAGGGCACCTTGCCAGACTCCCCCGGAGCCGGGGTCACCAGCACGCGGTCATGCTCGATGCTCTCGATGCGCCAGGCGCTGGCGCCAAGCAGGACCACTTCGCCGGTGCGAGCCTCGTAGACCATCTCCTCGTCGAGCTCGCCTACCCGCCGACCGCCACCCTTGCCGCGCGCCTTGACCGGCCCATCGAGAGTCGACGCATCATCGGAGAGAAAGACGGGAAACAGGCCACGGTCAGGGATGGTCCCGCCGGAGGTCACCGCCACCGTGCGAGCATCACGCCGGGCCGTGACAGTGCCGGCCACGCGGTCCCATACGACGCGTGGCCGGAGCTCAGCGAACTCGTCTGCTGGGTACTGCCCCGCGAGCATGCCCAGCACGGACTCGAAGGTGTCCCGTCCCAGCTCCGCGAAGTTCTCCGCGCGGCGCACCAGGTCGAACAGGTCGTCGACCGGCCAGCTGCGGTCCACCGTAATGGCCACCAGCTGCTGGGCCAGCACGTCGAGCGGGTTGCGAGGTACGACCGTGGGTTCGATCGCGCCATCACGCATCAGGCGGGTCACCACCGCCGACTCCAGCAGGTCGCCGCGGTACTTGGGAAAGATGACGCCGCGCGATGGTTCGCCCACCCGGTGGCCGGCGCGACCCACCCGTTGCAGCCCGCGCGACACCGACAGCGGCGACTCGACCTGGATGACGAGGTCTACGGCGCCCATGTCGATGCCCAGTTCCAGCGAGGAGGTGGCCACGATGGCGGGCAGCGTTCCCTGCTTGAGCTGCTCCTCGATGATGAGGCGCTGCTCGCGAGCGATGGAACCGTGGTGAGCCCGGGCGATATCCTCCCCGGCCAGCTCGTTGAGGTTCAGCGCGAGGCGCTCCGAGAGCCGCCGGCTGTTGATGAAGACGATGGTGCTGCGATGTTGGCGGATCAGCTCCAGCACGCGCGGGTAGACCGAGGGCCAGATGCTGGTCCGAGCTGCCGGGCCGTCCATGGGTCCGCCGGGTGACTCCTCGAGCGGGATGACCTCGCCCAGGCGGCCCATGTCCTCCACCGGCACCACGACCGAGAGATCGAGCTCCTTGCGTACACCGGCATCGACGATGGTCACCGGTCGCGGCGGGGCCGGGCCCTGAGCACTCGCGGCCTGCCGTCCACCGAGGTAGCCGGCCACGGCCGAGAGCGGCCGTTGTGTGGCCGACAGCCCGATCCGCTGCGGTGCCTGATCGGTCAGCGCCTCCAGGCGTTCGAGCGACAGCGCCAGGTGCGCCCCGCGCTTGGTCCCCGCGAGCGCGTGGATCTCGTCGATGATGACCCACCCCACGTTGTGCAAGGCCTCCCGCGCCGCACTCGTGAGGATGAGGTACAGGGACTCCGGGGTGGTCACGAGGATGTCCGGTGGCTTCTTGCCGAAAGCACGCCGCTCTTCCGCGGGCGTGTCTCCGGTGCGCATCCCGACCCGGACCTCTCGGCGGGGGGCACCGAGGCGGTCGGCGGCGAGGCCGATGCCGGCCAGGGGTGCACGCAGGTTGCGATCCACGTCATGGACCAGGGCCTTGAGCGGCGAGACGTACAGGACACGCAGACGAGCCTTGGGCTCAGCCGGGGGCTCGTCGTGGTTCAGCCGGTCGAGGCACCAGAGGAACGCCGCGAGCGTCTTGCCGCTGCCGGTCGGCGCGCAGATGAGCGTGTGGTCGCCAGCGGAGATGGCCGGCCAACCCTGGACCTGCGCATCGGTGGGGCAGGCGAACGAGCTGGCGAACCACTCGCGCGTGGGGGCCTCGAAGTCGGCCAGGGGATCGGGAGTGGAGGTCCGGGTGGAGCGTGGCACGGGACCGGCATCCTACCACTCAGCCACCCGAATAGCACATCTGTTCTAGGGTACTGGGAGATGTCTCAGCCATCCGCGGTGGCTATGCTCGAGGTCACACAGGAGGACCGTGATGTCAAGCGCTCATGCACCATTCAAGTACAGCTACTTCCAACTCACGTTCGGCCAGGAAGAGGCGTATCTCAACCCGCATCTGACCTACGAGCGCCTGGTGCGCTGCGGCTACGACGCCATCGAGATCTGCCCGCCCAAGGGACGCTACGGCATGGGCGTGGGCATGGAGGACTACCTCGCGACGCACAAGCAGCTGAAAGCGGACTTCGGACTGGAGGTCTCCAACGTCAACGAATGCTGGGGTGAGATGTGGGACCCCTACTCCCCTGACTACAAGACGCTGACCGAACCGGTGACCGCGGAGCTGGCCGTGAACGAGACGAAGGCCACCATCGACTTCGCGGCCGAGCTCGGGGCCATGTCGGTCACCCTCGCCACCGCCGTCCACGCACCGATCACGGTCGACAACGTCGATGAGGCCACGGCGGTGGCCGTCGACTCGCTACGGCGCATGGGCGAGCACGCCGCGACCCGTGGCATCAAGCTCGTCTTCGAGGCCACGAACCACCTGGAGATGGGCAAGTTCGTCAACACCGCTTCGAACCACAAGCGGATCATCGAGCTCACCGGACGCGACAACATCGGCATCCAGCTCGACTTCTTCCACGTCAACCTCGAGGAGCTGGGCTCCTACGAGGCCGTGATGGACGCCCAGCCGTATCTCTGGCACGGTCACTTCCGCGACTCCAACTCGCTCACGCCCGGCTACGGCAAGACCGACTGGAACGCCGTCATGCGCGCCCTCATCCGCACCGGCTACGAGGGCTATTGCACGATCGAGAGCGCGCCGATGGTGCCCTCGAGCGACCGTTCGGCCGAGGATGGCATCGCCGTCCTGAAGCTGGCCGAGCGCATCGCCGAATGGCAGCTGAGCCCCGAATACCCCAATGGCTACGCCATCCCCGGCGCAGGCTGGTAGCGACCGGCTGGCCAGGAGCCGCAACAGAAGGGCAACGGAAAGGTCACCGCACAGGCTCGTCAGTCGAACGAACCCCTCCGCTACCGTCAGACGCGATGGAGCACGAGGAGGCAGGACCCGAGATGCTGGAGGCCCGTGAGCTCGCGACCGACGGTGAACCGACCGATCGGCTGCCGTTGACCTGGGAGCTGCGTCGCAAGAGCCGGCTCAGGACCACGCACGGCGGGCGGCGAGGAGATCGGCCTCTTCCTCCCACGCGGCTCCATCCTCTTCGAGGGAGACCTGTTGCGCACCACCGACGGGCGCATCATCGAGGTCGAAGCGGCGCCCGAGGATGTCTCCACCATCGCCTCCCCTGACTCGGTGCTGCTGGCCCGGGTGGCCTACCACCTGGGCAACCGCCATGTGCGGACGCAGGTCGGTCCGGGCTTCATCCGCTACCGGCACGACCGCGCCACCGACGAGCTGGTGCACCAGCTGGGCGCGGAGGTCATCGTCGAGGAGGTGCCCTTCGAGCCTGAGCGCGGGACCAAGGACCACGCCCACGACCACGATCTGGCCAGCTAGCGAGGTGAATGCTGCGCGCCCGGCTCTTCGCGTCGGCGTCGGCGGGCCGGTCGGCTCCGGCAAGACGACGCTGGTGGCTGAGCTCTGCGAGCGGATGCGTGAGCGCTACTCCGTCGCCGTGGTCACCAACGACGTCAACGCCCGCGAGGACGCCCAGGCCCTGGCCCGCATGGGCGCGTTGCCCGAGGACCGCATCGTGGGCCTCGATGCCGGCAACTGCCCGCACACGACCGTCGGCGACGATGCCTCGCAGAACCTCGCAGCCGTCGACGCACTCATCGCCCGGCACAGCGGGCTCGATGCCGTCTTCATCGAGGGTGGTGACGACCTTGGCGCGAGCACCTTCGACCCGGAGCTGACCGACCTGGTCATCTACGTCATCGACGTGGCCGCCGGCGAGAAGGCCACGCGTCGCGGCGTTCCGGGCATCACCGACAGCGACCTGCTCGTCATCAACAAGACCGACCTTGCCCCCGCCGTGGGCGCCTCGTTGATGAACATGGAGCGCGACGCCATCTCCGTGCGCCAGGATCGGCCGTACGTGTTCACGAACCTCAAGGGTGGCGACGGTGTCGACCGCGTGGTCGAGTTCGTCACCACCCAGGGGATGCTGGAGTAACAGGCGGGAGCTACGGGCTCGCGGGCAAGTCACCCGGGAAGATGAGGCCCTCTCCGTTGGTGATGATGGCGCTCAGGCCTTCATAGGCGCCGGTCCCGGTCAGGATGCTTTGGAGATGCAGGTCGGGCGTGCCGGGATAGTCGATGGCGATGAAGGTACCGACCCAGGAGCCCGCCTCGTTCTCGATGACCTGGGACCCCGTGAGCACGACCGCCGGATACATGATCTCCTCGGAGTCGAAGAGGTGTCCGTTGGCGGTGGTGGTCATGTCCCCGCTCATCCGCGGGTCGCTTGACTGGGTGAAGTAGCCCATGACCTGGCCCTCAAGCAACCGGCCGAAGGCGGTCTCGGTACTCGTTCCGCCAGGCGGGGACGAGCTCTCGGTGGCACTGATGGTGAAGCGGGTCATGTCGCCGAGCGCCGGCGCATCCACAGCGGGCAGGACGGCCTGGTCGGTCGAGCGATCAGCGGGAGCCGTAGCCAGCGCCAGGCCCGCCCCAAGGCAGAGGAGCAGGATGGTTCCCGCGACCCGCGTTGTGTTGAACATGCTGGCGTTCCTCCACGTATTGCTCGGGAAAGTGAACGACCATCGATGGCGACGCTGAGGCGTCTGAGGCAACTGGTCGAGGATCTCGGCGAGGTCGTCGGGCAGGATCGCGTCTTCCTGCATCCAGTCGGAAAGAAGCGGCTTGAGGTCGTAGTCGATCGTCATCGGACGACCTCCTGTCGCTGGACCCGTCCGACGCACGGACTGGCGTCGGCTTCGAGCGCGCGCCGCATGTTGGCGAGCGCGCGGTTCATGCGTGACTTGACGGTGCCGAGCGGCAGGTCGAGCGTGTCGGCGACCTGCTCGAGAGGCATGCCCAGGTAGTGATGCAGCACCAGCACCGTGCGGTGGTCGAGCGAGAGACGGCGGAAGCCTCGGTCAAGTTCGTCGCGATCGACCACGGCGTCAAAGCCGCCGGCAACGGCAGGCTCGTGGAATTGCCGCGGGCCGATCTCCGGCAGCGAGCGGCCGCGACGGCGTGCCTCCTTGTAGCAGGCGTTGACACAGAGCCGGTAGGACCATGCCTCGAACCGTGACGGGTCCTTCAGCTGCGGCAGATTGCGCCACATCGATAGGGTCGCTTGCTGTGCGGCATCCGAAGCCAGCTCGTGGTCCCGCAGGATGCGGAACGCGAGCTGCTGCAGTCGGCCGTACCTGGCAGCGGCCAGCCGCGCGAACGCGGCCTGGTCGCCATCCTGAGCGCGGATCACGAGATCGGTGTCCATCCCCCGCTGCCCCTCTGGGCGCCTGCCCGATGCTGCGCCTCTACATGGTATGACCCCGAATCCACCCCGTCGGGTCCATCGATCCGCTGTGCCGACCAGAGGTGCGTAGTGTCGTGATATCGTCGATAATCGATGATTACAGGCTCGCGCCCGCGCTCCGCCCGCCGGGCACCACGGACATGAACATTGGAGGAACCAGCATGGGTCAACTGGACAGGTTCAAGCTCGATGGCCAGGTCGCCCTCGTCGGTGGTGGCGGCGGAGCCATCGGTGGCGCGATGGCGGTGGCTCTCGCTGAGGCCGGCGCCAAGGTCGCGGTGACCGATATCAGCCAGGATGCGGTCGACGCGACCAAGGCTCGCGTCGAAGCCATCGGCGGCGAGTGCCTGGCCGTGGCCGGCGACATGACCAAGCGCGACGAGGCGGAAGCGATCGTCGATGAGGTCGTGAACCACCTGGGCAAGCTCGACATCATGGTCAACGCCATCGGTGGCGGCGCGGGCAAGGTGCTCTTCGAAGCGCAGGAGTACCCCGACGACGCCTGGGACTGGATCTACGACATCAACGTGCGCTGCACCCTCGTGCCCACGCAGGCCGCGGTCAAGGCCATGATCAAGGCCGGCAACGGCGGCAAGGTCCTCAACATCAGCTCGGTGCGGGCCGCGCTCGGCATCAACGCCGGCTATAGCGCCTATGTGGCGGCCAAGGGCGCCATCAGCTCGCTGACGCGTCAGTGGGCCACGGAGTGGGCCAAGTACGGCATCAACGTCAACGCCATCAGTCCGACCTTCGTGGATACCCCGCAGGTGGCCATGCTGCTCGACGACCCGGAGTTCAAGAAGGGCGTCGTGGCGCGGATCCCGCTGGCGCGCGTCGGCGGTACGGACGACCTCGTGGGTGCGGCCATCTTCCTGGTCTCCGATGCATCGTCCTTCGTCACCGGGCAGATCCTGGGCATCGACGGCGGCCTGACCGCGACCCAGTAGCCTGACCGGCCCACCTTCGACACCACACAGGGAGAGGAGCGCGTAGCCCGTGGAACCAGCCATGGAGCAGGTCACTGCCAACGTCTATTCCAACACCAGGATCCGTGGCTGCAATCCCAGCTACGTGGTCACGACCGACGGCGTCGTCGTGGTCGACACACCACAGCTGCCGACCAAGGCAGTGGCCATGCGCGAAGAGGCCGAGCAGCACGGCCCCATCCGCTACGTCATCAACACCGAGCACCACGTCGACCACATCTTCGGCAACTACTACTTCAAGCCGGTCCCGGTGGTCCATCACCAGGGCGTGGCTGACAACTTCATGGTGGTGGCACCGATCCTGGACCCCTTCGCCTACGCCGAGGAGGCCCTCCCCACCGATGACCCCGAGGGTGTGGCCATCTTCCCTGACCGCGAGGAGTACTACCGCGAGCCCAACGACGGGGCCATCGTGTTCACCGGTGACCTGAAGCTGCGCGTCGGGGACACCCACTTCAACCTCATCCACGTGGCCGGCCACACGCCTGGCCAGATCGCGGTACACGTGCCCGAGGAAGGCGTGGTCTTCACCGGCGACACCATCTTCAACCAGTGCCAGACGTGGCTGATGACCTCCGATGTCGACGGCTGGCTGGCGGCGCTCGAGACGATCCGCGCGCTCGATTTCGAGCACCTCGTGCCGGGACACGGTCCCCTCACCGACCGCTCTTCGCTGGACGACCAGCGAGCCATCCTGCTCGAGTGGAAGTCGCGCGTGGCGGCCGCGGTGGCCGATGGTCTCTCGCGCGAACAGACCCAGGAGCGCGTCAACCTCAAGGAGCGCTTCCCGGTCGATATCGGTCAGGAGTACATGATGGACTACATCATGTCCCACAACGCTGGTGCCCTCTGGGACCAGATGACCGACAAGCAGGACTGATATCCTCGGGCCTACCCTCAGTTCGGCCCCAGCGCAACGCCCCGTCGGTTCGCCGGCGGGGCGTCTTTCTGGGCGTCAATCCTCGGAAGCGGCTCTCCAGTCGGGTTGTCCGGTGGTAGCCAGCACGGCGCTCCAGAGGCTTGCCTCCGGGTCCATGCGCCTGCGCTCTGCGACAGCCGCGGCGATGGGCACCCAGATGGTGGCCTGGTTCCAGCTGCCGATGAGCACATCGGTCTTGCCCGCCATGGCCGCGTGCACCGCGTTGCGTGCGAGCCGGTCGGTGAGGAACCGATCGCTGGCATTCGGCGCCACGCTGCGGATGGAGTAACTGGGGTCGAAGTACTTCACCGTGGATTCGATCTCGCGCTCCCGCAGGTACTCGCGGATACGGTCACACAGGAACACGCCCACGTCCCGGTAACGCCGATTGCCGGAGGCGTCGGTGGTGGCGTCCCCAAGCTCGAACAGGTGCTGGCCCGCCCCCTCGGCGACGACGACGACCGCGTGGTGCCGAGCCTTGAGCCGGCGCTCGAGCGCATGCAGGAAGCCGCCCTCACCCTCGAGCGGGAAGGCCACCTCCGGCACCAGCACGAAATTCGCCTCCTGCGCCGCCACCGCCGCTCCGGCTGCGATGAACCCGGCATCGCGGCCCATCAGCTTGACGAGGCCGACTCCGTTGTGGTGACACTTGGCCTCGACGTGCGCACGCCGCAACACCTCGGTGGCTTCCTCCAGCGCGGTGGCATAGCCGAACGACTGGTACACGTAGGGCACGTCGTTGTCGATGGTCTTGGGGATACCCACGATCGATCGCGACCCGCCTCGCTTGCGGATCTCCTCAGCGATGGCGTGGGCCCCGCGCTGCGTGCCGTCGCCACCCATGCAGAAGAGGATGTCGATGCCGTGCGCCTCGAGGTAGTCGACCATGGCCGCGGGGTCCCGCCCGCCACGGGAGGTGCCCAGCACGGTGCCGCCCATGTCGTTGATGTCATCGACCCCGTCGGCGGTCAGCACCACGGGTTCCAGGCCCTCGTTGGGATCGAGCCCCTTGTAGCCCTCCCGGATGCCGAGCACGCGGGGCACTCCGTAGTTGCGGGTCAGCTCGTAGAAGCCTGAGCGGATGGTGTTGTTCAGGCCCGGCGCGAGACCCCCGCAGGTCACGAAGGCGGCGGTCGCCTCCGCGGGGTCGAAGAAGAGACGCTCGCGCGGCCCGGCTTTCTCGAAGGTCAGGTCCTGCCCGTCGAGCTCATCCGAGCCGAGCCGCGCCTGGTAGCGGACCCTGATGGCCGGGTCGGTGAAACGGCCGCCCTTGGCGCGCAAGGGCGACTCGTAACGAGCAGCTCCGAGGACGGGGACAGTGAGCTCGGCTTGGGTCGGCATGGCCTCCACAGCCTAGCGAACCTGCAGGCCCCTACGCGCGGCCGGCTGCGACCTCTTGCTCACGGGTCTTGCCACTGAGCCGGATGAGTTCCTCGTGTAGCTCGAACCAGACCCCGTGATAGCTGTCCACCCGCGGGCTGGCGATGTACATGCCATCGCCTCCGGCGGCAGCCGCAGCCGCAGCGTCGAGTCGTCGGCCATAGGAATCCAATCGCGCCAGCCCCGCGTACAGCGGCTCGAGCCAGGCAGCGGTCTCGACGTGCAGATCGGTCAACTGCACCATGACGGCAGCGTCGTAGTCGGCGTCTGCGTGGTCGTTGAGGACCTGTTCGCCGTCGATCTCCTTCATCTGCCAGGCCGTGACGATGGACTTCATCTTGTGGTCGAGCGCGATGAAGGCATCCAGCGCAGCGGTGGCGTTCTCGACGCCCCATGAGGCGCTGTCCGCGGCGATCATCTCGGTGCCCAGGGCCTTGCCATCATCGGTCAGGCTGAACATGCCGCCAGAGTCCTTGGCGAGGCCATCGGCGGCCAGGCGTTCCACCAGCCCAGCGGCCTCTTCGGCACTCACTCCCAGGGCCAGCCCCAGCATGTCACCGGTGGCGTAGCCCTTGATGGCCAGCGCGCGCACGACGTCCTGGTTGGAGACGTCGTTGCGGGCCCCGTTCTCCGATGCGCTCACCGCGTTACCCTCCGCGCTGTCCCTGATCTCGATGCCCAGCTCGTGCGCCCATTCCAGCAACGTGGCCGCCTCGGGCACCACCGTGGTGGCGGTGGTGACGGCACCGCCGAAGACCTCGCCGGTGCTGCCGTCGATGCTGAGCACGTCGCCTTCGGCATAGGTGGAGTCACCGATCGCTACGAGGCCCTCGCCGACCACGACCCCGGTGGCACCGACGACCGCGGGGATGTCCCAGCCGCGTGCGACCACTGCGGCATGCGAGGCCAGTCCGCCGACCGACGTCAGGATGCCGACCGACCTGGCCATGCCATGGACGTCGTCCGGCGAGGTCTGGGCGCGGACCAACAGCACATCGGTGCCGGCCTCGGCCATCTCCACGGCCTTCTCCGGCGTGGTGGCGATGGCCCCTGACACGAGGCCGGGCGACGCTCCGAGGCCGGCGGCCACGACCTCCACGTCCGCTGATATCTCGGTGGCCTTCGTGGGTGGGTCGACGAGGATGTCAGCGACGCGCTCCACGGCCTCAGCCCGCGTCAGTGGGAAGGACCCGTCCTGCGCCATCTCGACGGCGGCGCGCACCGCTGCCTGGGCCGTGCGCTTGCCGATGCGGTTCTGCAGCATCCACAGGCGTCCGTCTTCGATGGTGAACTCGATGTCGCAGATGTCACGGTTGTACCGTTCGAGAGCATCCGCGTACTTGCGCAGCTCGGCGGCCACGACCGGCAGGCGCTCGTCGAGCACGGAGATCGGCTCCGTGGCATGGGTGCCCGCCACGACGTCCTCGCCCTGGGCGCCGAAGAGGACGTCGCCGTAGAGCGCGTTCTCGCCGGTCGCGGGATTGCGCGTGAAGAGCACCCCCGTACCCGAATCCTCGCCTCGGTTGCCGAAGACCATGGCCTGCACCGTCACGGCTGTACCGAGCTCAGCAGGGATGCCCTCCTTCTCGCGATAGCTGATGGCCCGGTCGCTGTTCCACGAGCGGAAGACCGCCTCCACCGCGGCGCGCAGCTGGGTCCACGGATCGGCGGGCACCTCGTCCACACCCACGATGTCCTTGTACATCGTGTCGAGCCGAGCCCGGCAGCTCCGGGCGAACGCAGCGTCGCCGGCGGTCGTGGCCAGGCCCGGCTCGGTCTCGGCGTTCAAGCCCAGGTTGAGGATGGTGTCGAGCATGCCCGGCATCGATACCGGGGCACCCGAGCGCACGCTCACGAGCAGCGGGTCAGCAGGGTCCCCGAAGCGACGGCCGACCGCCTGCTCGATGATGCCGATCCGCTCGCGCAGCTCCTCGTCGAGGCCGGCCGGCCAGCCGTCGGCAAGGTATGCCTTGCAGGCCTCGGTCGAGATGGTGAACCCTGGCGGGACCGGCAGACCCAGCTGTTGGGTCATGATGGCGAGGTTGGCGCCCTTGCCGCCGACGAGCGCCGCCAGCTCAGGCTGTGCCAGCCCGTGGTCATGATCGAAGGAAAAGGCCCAGGTCATCGGTCCGCGGTACTCCCCTTACGGCTTGATCGTGATCTTGATCGCCCCGCTGGAGCGATCCCTGAACGTCTCGAGGGCGGCCGCGAAGTCGGCCAGCCGGAACTCGTGGGTCATGATCTCGGCCAGGCGCATCCGGCCGTCTGCGATGAGTGGCATGACACGGGTCATCTCACCCTGAGATGCACGCGAGCCGGCGATCTCGAGCTCGTAGAGGACGAGATCGCGCATGTCGATCCGAACACCGTCCTTGGGGATGCCGACCGCCGCGATCCGGCCGCCCTTGCGCAGGGCCGCCAGCGACCACTTCAGCGTGGTCGGCGTGCCGGCCGCCTCGAGCACGACATCCGCACCTCGACCGGCCGTCAACCCGCGGATGGCCTCGACCGGTTCTACGCGGTTGCTATCGACCCCCATGAAGCCCATCGCGAGCGCCTTCTCGAGTCGCGGGCCACGTCCGACCACGATGACCCGACCGGCCCCCATGGCCAGGGCCGCATCAGCGGCGAGCAAGCCCACCGGTCCGGCGCCCATGACCGCCACATCATCACCCGGCTTGACTCCTCCGCGTCGCGCCACGTGCAGCGCGATCGAGGCCGGATCGATGACGGCGCCTTCCTCCCAGCTGACCGAGTCCGGCAGCGGGAAGATGCACTTGACGCCATGGACGACGTACTCCGCGTCAGCACCCTGGTAGTTGTGGCCGTACTGGCGATGGAGGTCCATCACCCCATAGTTCTCACAGAGGTTGTAGCGACCCTCGACGCACTGCTGGCAGACCCCGCAGGCATCGTGGCTGGTGCCGGCCACGCGGTCACCGACCTGCCAGCCGGCCTTCTCGGCCCCCGGACCCAGCTTGACGATCTCGCCCGACCATTCGTGGCCGGGGATGATGGGGAAGGCGGGTGGCCAGAAGCCGGGATAGTCACCGGCGATGAGGTGCGAGTCCGTCCCGCAGATCGACACCGCCTTGACGCGACAGAGGACCTCCATCGGCCCGGGCTCCGGGATGGGCACCGCCTGGATCTCGAAGCGCTCGGGCTCGAGGACGACGAGGGCCTGCATGGTGTCGGTCACTTGGGCAGGGTCGGGCGGATGGTCTGCACGGAACCGTGTCGTTATGGCTTGATGATGATCTTGATGGCTCCGCTCGCGGGATCACGGAACGTGTCCAGCGCATCGGCGTAGTCGGCCAGGCTGAACTCGTGGGTCATCACTTCGCGCAGCCGCATGCGGCCGTCAGCCACGTGTGGCATCACGCGACGCATCTCACCCGCGGAGGCGCGCGAGCCGGCGATCTCGAGCTCGTAGAGGACGAGATCGCGCATGTTGATCTCGACACCCTCCTTGGGGATGCCGACCGCGGCGATGCGGCCGCCCTTGCGCAGCGCTGCCAGTGACCACTGCACGGTGATGGGCACGCCAGCCGCCTCGATGATGCGGTCGACCCCGAGCCCGCCGGTCATCTCGCGCAAGGTGGCGCCGGCATCGCCGGCGGTGGAGTCGATGACCTCGAAGCCCATGTCGAGTGCCTTCTGCCGGCGCTGCTCGAGCGGCTCGACCACGATGACGCGACCGGCGCCACGGATCTTGGCCGCCTCACCGGCGAGCAGGCCGATGGCGCCGCCGCCCATGATGCCGACGTTGTCGCCGGGCTGGATGCCCGCCCGATTGGCCACGTGCAGCGCGATCGAGGCCGGATCGATGACGGCGCCCTCCTCCCAGCTGACCGAGTCCGGCAGCGGGAAGATGCACTTGACGCCATGGACGACGTACTCCGCGTCAGCACCCTGGTAGTTGTGGCCGTACTGGCGATGGAGGTCCATCACCCCATAGTTCT
This sequence comes from uncultured Chloroflexia bacterium, assembly GCA_963731995.1. Lineage (GTDB taxonomy): Bacteria > Chloroflexota > Limnocylindria > Limnocylindrales > CSP1-4 > JAFMJV01. Next base: position 73,997 of record CAVSXV010000007.1, on the reverse strand, counting down.
CACAGAGGTTGTAGCGACCCTCGACGCACTGCTGGCAGACCCCGCAGGCATCGTGGCTGGTGCCGGCCACGCGGTCACCGACCTGCCAGCCGGCCTTCTCGGCCCCCGGACCCAGCTTGACGATCTCGCCCGACCATTCGTGGCCGGGGATGATGGGGAAGGCGGGTGGCCAGAAGCCGGGATAGTCACCGGCGATGAGGTGCGAGTCCGTCCCGCAGATCGACACCGCCTTGACGCGACAGAGGACCTCCATCGGCCCGGGCTCCGGGATGGGCACCGCCTGGATCTCGAAGCGCTCGGGCTCGAGGACGACGAGGGCCTGCATGGTGTCGGTCACTTGGGATGGCTCCTTTCGGGGACTCGGGCGGTTCGGCGGGCTCAGATGGCGGCGACGGGATCGACCAGGGAGGCAGTCGCGCCCTTGATCTTCAAGGGCAGCGCGATGAAGGCGAACTCGTAGAGCTTCTCGGTCGCCAGCTCCTCGAGGTCGAGGCTCTCCATGAGGTAGATGCCGTTGTCGATGAGCAGGTGCTTGTGCACGGGCTGGGGGTTGCCCTCGGGGCCCGGGTCGGGCGCGGGCTGGACCTCGTAGGTCTCGGTGTCGGTGCCGGTGGCCACGACGCCCTTCTTGAGCAGCCAGTCGGCGGCGCTGATATCCGGCCCGGCGGTCTTGTTGGCCATCATCGCGTCGAAGTCGGGCCACAAGCTCATGTAGCCGGTGCGGATGACGACCACGTCCCACTGGCGGACCTCCACGCCCTGGCCCTGGCGATGTCCTCCAGCTCGGCGGCATCGACCACCTCGCCGTGCTTGAGGTGCGGCACGCCGCGATAGGTGGGCACATCGAGGAAGACGCCGCGGGTGAAGAACGGCGGCATCTTGCTGGCATCGCCCGAAGTCCGGCCCGTGGTCACCGAGGTGCTTGTCTGCCTGGCCGCCGCCGTACCAGTGCATGTCCTCGTCGATGGTCATGTGCGCCAGGGCGTCGATGTGCGCGCCCGAGTGCGAGGTGCACATGAGGTACTCGGCCATGTAGCCGAGGTTGGTGTCGTTGACCGGACCCCAGGGCTGGCGACCATCGGCCACGATGCCCCGCGGGCTGACCGCGTTGAGCACCTGGAAGGGCGGATGTCCGGGGAACAGCGGCATACCCGTGAAGCGCGTCGCGGCGAGCGAGATCATCTTGCCCTGCTTGATCATCGAGGCCGCCTTGACCACCTGCTCCGCGGGCATATCCGCGATGGGTCCGACCTCGCCCGGCCTGGGCATGCTCCTCTGGCCTCACCATGATGTCCTCCCCCTCCTCCCTAGTCGGCTGGCTGGTCTTGATTCGCGCGCGCGTCCCGCAGGCCGCGCCACACGTGCTCCGGGTGTCAGCGGCAGCTCGCGGAACACGACGCCGGTGGCATCGGTCACGGCCGAACCCACGGCCGACTGGACCGAGAGCAGCCCGCCCTCGCTGACGCCCTTGGCGCCGTACGGCCCCGGTCCGTCGCTCGTTCTCGACGGCCGCGCTCTCCATGTGCAGCGGCAGGTCCATCGAGGTCGGGATGCGATAGTCGATCGCGCCCAGGTTCCGGACGGATCCGTGCTCGTCGAGGATCATGTGCTCCATCAGCGTGTGGCCCAGGCCCATGATGGCCGCGCCCTCGTCCTGGCCGGCCACCTGCTGGGGGTTCAGCGACTTGCCGGTGTCGCCCACGATGACGTGCTTGTGGATGGTGATGTGGCCGGTCTCCTCGTCCACCGACAGCTCGATCGCGGTGCAGTTGAACTCGTAGAAGGCCGGGCTGCCGCCGAGCGGATGATCGGGCTGGATCTCCTTGCGATACATGCCCGTTGCCGATGATCTCGCCACCGAGCTTGCCCAGGCCGGCCTGGACGACATCGACCATCGGCAGATCGTCCACGTCGGGCAGGCCGACCACGCCCCGGTCGACCGACGATCTGGTCTCGCGGCACGCTCTCGGCCGCTCGCGGCCATGGCCTGCCACCTGGGCCTGGATGTCGCGGCAGGCACGCATGATGGCGTTGCCCATGAAGACGGTCGAGCGGCTGGCCGAGGTCTGCTGGTCGTAGGGCACGACGGCGGTGTCGCCCATGATCACGTTGACCATGTCGATCGGCACGCCCATCTCGTTGGCCGCGATCTGGGCGAAGATCGTGCGCGCACCCTGGCCCATGTCGCTGGTGCCGGCGTAGACCAGCACGCTGCCGTCGGCCAGCAGCCGCACGGTCGAGTACGAGAGCCCGGTCGTGGCGCTCGACTTGATGCCCACCGCGAGGCCCCGCCCGCGACCTGTCGGGCAGCGGCTCGTCCCAGCCGATCATGTCCATGGCCTTCTCCACGGTCTCCGGCCAGAGTCCATCGGCGGGCGTGTCGTCGGGCACGACCTCCTCGCCGCGGGTGGCGAGGTTGCGCAGCCGGATCTCCGCGCGGTCGATGCCCAGCGCTCGGGCGGCGGCATCGATGTTCGACTCCACGGCCCAGTTGACCTGCGGCGTGCCGAAGCCACGGAAGGCCATGGCCGGCGTGGTGTTGGAGAGGATCGAGCGCGCGGTGATGCGGACGTTGGGCACCTTGTAGGGCCGGCCGCGGTGTACTGGCTCTTGGCCACGACCCGATCCGCGATGTCGGCGTAGGCGCCCAGCAGGTAGTCGCTCTGGATGTCCTCGAAGACGAATGTGCCGTCGACCGTCGAAGCCGCTGCGCACGCGGACCTCGGCCGAGACCCGCCGGTTGGCCTGGAACGATTCATCGAGCGTCAGCACCAGGCGCACCGGCCGGCCCGCGTCCGAGGGCCATGAAGGCCACCAGCGGCTCGAGCTTGATGTTCTGCTTGCCGCCGAAGCCACCGCCGGGATCGGGCGCGTACACGCGCACCTTGGCCAGGGGCAGACCCAGCAGCCTCGGCCATCATCTTCTGCAGCAGGTATGGATGCTGGATGGTCGACCAGATGGCGATACCGTCCTCGACCGGCGCCGCCGCGAACGCATGAGGCTCGATGGCGAAGTGCGTGATCATGGGGAAGGAGTAGGTCTCGTCGATGACGAGGTCGGCCTGCGCCTCGTCCACGTCACCCCAGCCGAAGACATGCGTGGTCAGGACGTTGCTCTCGCGGTAGCGGATCGTCATCGCGGGCGCAGCTCCGGCTCGCGCACGAGTGGCGCGTCATGGGCCAGCGCCTGCGCGACGGTGTAGACGCCGGGCAGCTCCTCGTACTCGACCGCGACCAGTCGCGCGGCCTCCTCGGCCGCGTCCTTGCGTCTCCGCGGCTACGGCGGCGACGGGCTCGCCGTGGAACTTGGTCTCGCCCACCGCCAGCACCGGTCGGTCCTGGAACTGCGGCCCGTAGCGCGGAACCGGCTGCGGCAGGTCGTCCGCGGTCATCACCATGCTCGACGCCAGGCACCGCCTGCGCCGCGCGCTTGTCGATGCCGACGATGCGCGCGCGACCGCACGGGATCGTCACCAGCTTGGCATAGCAGCACGTCGTCGAAGGGGATGTCGGCGAGGTACTCCTGCGCGCCGGTGACACGCTCGTAGCCGCCGACGCGATGCGGCGAGACGCCGATCTTCTGCGCGTCGGTCACGCTGATCCGCTTCCCCGGCTGGTCCTGCTTCGCGCGCGCTGCCTGGTGCACGGCCTCGAAGATCTGCTCGTAGCCGGCGCAGCGGCAGAGGTTGCCCGCGAGCGCCTCCTGGATCTGCTCATCGGTGGGATCGTCGATCTCGTCGAGCAGCGCCGTGGCAGACATCAGCTGGCCCGGGATGCAGAAGCCGCACTGGGCCGCGCCCTGGTCGAGGAATGCCGTCTGCAGCGGGTCCAGCTGCACCGTCGTCGGCGAGCCCCTCCACGGTCAGCACGCTTGCTGCCGTCGGCCTCCACGGCCAGCATCAGGCAGGAGTTGACCGAGCGGCCGTCCACGAGCACGGTACAGGCCCCGCACTCGCCGACCACGCAGCACTCCTTGGTACCGGTCAGGTCGATCTCGTCGCGCAGGACCTCGAGCAGCGTGTGGTGGACGGCCACGTCGAGCTCGCGCGCGCGACCGTTGACGGTGAGATCGATGGTGCGTCGTTCGGCCATCAGGCGGCACTCCGTGATCGGCGTTCGAGGGCCGTGCCGAGGGCTCGCATGGCCAGCACCGGCAGCATCGCGAGTCGGTAGTCGGGGCCGGCGCGGATCGAGCGCGGCGATGGGCGTCGCCTGGCTCAGCAGCTCGTCGAGGACTGGCGGCCCGCTGCGCCGGCGTCGGCCGTGGGGTCGGCCAGCACGCCGCTGTCGTCAGCGCGTCAGGAACGCGCGCGGCCCGACGCTGCCGTAGGCCACCTGGGTGACGCCTGCGCCATCGACCGAGACACCCATGCGTGATCGAGGCCAGGTCGGTGCCCTTGCGCCGGACCAGGCGCGTGTAGGCCGCGCTGAAGTCCGCGGCCGGCAACGGGATCTCGATGGCGCCACCAGCTCTCCTGGCGCGCAGGTCGACCTTGCGCTTGTCCGGGCCGCTCCGACGAGCGCCGAGCATGAACTCGTCGCACCGGCAGGCGGCGCTCACCGTCTGGCCCCACGATGACCACGACTGCCGCCGTAGAGCAGCAGCGGCGGCGCCGTGTCAGCGGCGGGTGAGCCATTGCAGATGTTGCCCGCGAGCGTGGCCCGGTTGCGGATCTGCACCGAGCCCACCACGCGCGCCGCTTCCGCCAGGGCCGGCAGCTCGGCCAGCACCCGCTCGTCGTGCTCGATCTGGGTCATCGTCGCCAGCGCATTGAAGGCGTAGCCACCGTCGGCACGCGTGATGGCCTCCCCGGCCAGCTCCTCGACCCACTTGAGGTCGACCACCACGTCGGGCTGGACAGTGTCGTCGCGCAGGCCCACCACGAGGTCTGTGCCACCGGCCAGGATGCGAGCACCGTCGCCGGCCTCCGCAGGAGGCGGGTGGCTTCGGCCAGCGTCGCTGGGGCGCTCGTAGGCGAAGCTGCGCATGCAGGCGGTCTCCCTCCTTCCCTAGAGGACCTTGTCGACCTCGTCCATCAGCACCTGTGGGGTGGCCGCGCGGACGAAGTAGAACGGTCGGTCGCCGAGCTTCCGGCAGAACTGGGCGCGAGCCTTGCGCAGGGCCTCGGTATCGGTCAGCGGCATGGGGAAGCCCGGAGCCAACAGCTCGTTGGTGAGGAAGTAGTTCTGCAGCGAGTGGAGCGCCTGGAACTGGGACTCGAACTCGCCCAGCTTCTTGGTGCTGGGGTCGAAGTTGCCGTCGATGGCCGGCAGCACGACGACGTCGATCTCGCTGATGTCGGGATACTCCTCCCACGTGGGCATGTCGCCCCAGAACTTGTTCACGCCCTGGGTCGGTGCGGCCTTGTCCGCACGCTCGGTGCCCTTGGCCCGCTTCTCGCGCAGGAACACGGACTTGGAGCCCATGACCGCGTTGATCTCCTCGTCGATGACCGTGGTCTCGGTGCTGATGAGCAGACCGCCGCGACGGCAGGCCTCGATCTGGCCCATGGACTTGCCGTGGTTGGACTCACCGCCCGAGGAAGAGGATCGACTTGCCCTCATAGCGCACCGCCGACGAGTGCGAGGGGTGGAGACCGTCGGCCTCCATGCGCAGCGCCAGCATGGTCACGAGCACCTTCTGGATGGCACCCGCGCTCCACTCGCCCGAGAGCCTCATGGCGTGGCCGTCATAGCGGATGTCGGTGGCGGCTTCGACATCCCAGATGACGTCGGGCTGGTCGAGCGCTGACGGCGTCCTCCATCGTCACCGCGGCGAGGCGGTAGTTGAGGAAGTCCATGTCGTTGACGATGCTTTCGCGGGCCGGGCCGCCAAGGACGTCGACTCGAAGGCGCGCCGGACCGGCCGACATCTCCTGGCTGAGAACGAGTTCTGGCATGTTGTCCTTTCGGTGTAGGGGCTAGATGGCGACTGGCCGGCAGACTCGTCCGGCCGCGGCTCGTCGGCGGCACCGCTGTCGCCTTCGTGGCGCGGCCAGACCTCGGCGAGCGACCGCGGCGGCCTCCTCGAAGTGGACCCGGTAGGCCTCTTCGACGAGGTCGGGGTTGCCTCGGCGCAGCGCCTCGATGATGGGCATGTGCCGGTCGGCGACTGCCCGCCGGTCGACACCGGGCGAGACGATCGTGATGTAGGTCCGCAGGAACGGCTCCAGGGTGCTCCACACTCGCTCGAGGGTGGCGTTCCCGGACTGGCGCATGATCAGCCGGTGGAACTCGGTATCAGCGGTGGCTTCGCGGAAGGGGTCGCCGGCGAGCGCCGCCGCACGCATCTCCTCGGTCAGCTCGGTGAGCAGCCGGTCGAGTCAACCTCGCCCTGATGTTCTCCATGGCCAGGACCGCGCCATGACCTTCGAGGACGGCGCGCACCTCGAAGGCCTCCAGCAGTTCTTCGGTCGAGTGGCTGTCGGACCCGGGCGCCCTTGAACGGCGCGGTCTCTACGACGCCGAGAGCCTCGAGATCGCGCAACGCCTCGCGCACCGGAGCCTGGCTGGTACCGAACTCCTTGGCCACGCGCGTCTCCACGATCCGCGCTCCCGGTGGGTAGCGGCCGTCAAGGATCGCCTGCAGGAGGCGACCCTTGACCTGCTCGCTCAGGACGCTACGAGTGATCCCCGTGTCGTCCGTCATGGTGGCTACCGTCCCGGATCCCTAGAGGATCTCGACCACGCCGGCCGTGCCGTCGACGCGGAGGCGATCACCGGTCTTGATGTCGTAGGTGCCGGTGGAAGTACCCACGACCGCGGGGATGCCGTACTCGCGGGCGAGGACCGCCGGGTGCGAGACGGTGCCGCCGGCATCGGTGACCACGGCGATGATCTTGCCGTAGAGCACCTGCCAGGCCGGGTTGGTCATCTGGCAGACGAGGATCTCGCCCACCTGCAGGCTGTCGAACTCGGCCTCGGAGTTGACCACGCGGGCCACACCTTCGACCACGCCCGGCGAGCCGGCGATGCCGCTGACCTTGCCCGCGACCTTCTCCTGCGAGCGGTGGAACTTGTCCGGGAAGCCCCACAGGTTGAGGTACGGGAAGGCGAGCTGCGTGTCGGTCGCGGTGCCGACCCAGTCCTTGGGCTGGACCTTCTCGGCAGCGTGCCACTTGGCCCGCGCTGCCGCCGCGATGGCCCGCCCGTCCATGCTGTCGGGAGCGCCGATGAAGGCCCGCAGCTGGTTGTAGCGGAACATGACCACGTCGTCGGGCTTGTCCAGCGACGCCCATCTCGACGAGCTTCTCGCCGATGGCCACGAGCACGAGGCGCACGTGGGCGTTGGCACCCTGGTCGATGTAGAAGTGGTGGTCCGGCGTCAGCGGTGCCATCTTGAGGTTGATCTCGTTGGCGGCGCGCATCTTCTCGAGCGCCTCGCCCTCGAGACCGTCGAGGATCTCGACTGCGGCCGCGTCGATATCCGCCCTGAGCTCGGCGATGGCGTTCGCGGTAGTCGTAGTCGGACGAGTACTGGTCGCGGACGAGCTGGATGATGGGGGTCATGTCCTCGCGGAAGGTGGGGAACACGAACTCGTGGCTCCAGACCGCGTGCCAGCCGAACTCCAGCTGATAGGGCACGATGCGCTCCTCGATGAAGCGCTGGCCGCGAGGCGCTCGACTCCAGGGCCGGCCTGATCTCGGTCGCGGTCTCGGCGCTGAAGATCTGCCTCAGCTCAGCGTCCGCCTTGACCTCTTCCTTCATCTCCCAGAGGGCGCGGATCTTGTCCCAGTTGCGGTCGTTGGCCGAGTTCTGCAGCCGGCCGAGCAGGACCTCGTCGGCCTGGCCGTGCGTCTCCTCCATGACCGCCCGCAGGTTGAGCGTCGCGGAGAGCTGCGCGAAGTTGAGCATCCAGTGGATCTTCCAGTGGCGATCGTGCATGTCGATCGCGTCCTCGAGCAAGACCGCCAGGTCCGCCAGGCTCAGCTCGTCCTTCTGCTCGAGCATGCCCTCGATGTAGTCGAAGTTCCTCTGCATCTCGGGCACGAAGCGGGTCTTCCACCAACCCGCGAAGTTCTGCCCATAGACGCCGAGCGTCGCGCCGAGGTACGCACCGATCTTCTCGGCGTAGTCCTCGTCGCCCCCCTCGGGCACGATCGGGTTGGTGCGGTAGTTGTACTCCTGGGTATCGAACTTCAGGCCCGCCTCGGCCGGGATGGCGGCCGTGTACAGGTAGCCGTTGATGTTCTTGTAGATCCAGTCGGTCGCGAAGGGGGTGCCGAAGCGGCGGAACATGTGGTCACACGAGAGCCACCAGCCGCCGATGTCCTCATACATCGGGCTCAGCGGCTTGGGGCAATGCAGGTCGTCATAGACCCAGAAGAGCCGCTTCTCGTCTTCGGACGCCCACTCGACCGGGAACGAATCGTCCCCAAGCTGCTGTCCGAGGACCTCGTCGTTCAAGAGTCCCATCGTTCGATCGCCTCCCTTCGCTGCGCCGGTCGTCCTCCACGTCCGGTCCGTGACATCGGCTCCCTGGGAGCCATCAGCTCCTCACGGTCCCTCTCGTCGCCTCGAGGGGCCATGCCCAAAGGACTTGGTCCAGCGCTACCCTCCACCCCTGCAGGCGGGTCGCTCGACCCGACTCATAGATAATCGATTACCGATGACCATACGCGTCTCAGCCTACGGCAGTCAAGGACAGCGGCCGGGCGACAGGTCACGCTAGCGCCCGGTCCGGGCGGCCTGTTCATCGATCACAGGCTGGATGGCCCCCTGTTGCGATGCCGCTTGACATTGGCTAGCCTGAAAAGCGTATCCTCGATAATCGATTGTGATGACCACATCGTCCAGCCGGCACAGGGATGCGCGCCGGCCGGGGCCGACGGGATGCAGGAGGTGGACCACATGATGAAGCGGGTGTCGCGCGAGGAGGCGCAGGTCCATCCCCTCCCCGGGCGCGACTGGCATACCTATCTGGGCCCTGAGAACATCGCCACCGAGCGCATCTCCTTCGGCGTCTCGATCTTCCCGGCCGGCTCCAGGCCGGACGGCCATGTGCACGACACCCAGGAAGAGACCATCTACTGCGTGGCCGGCCGCGGCCGTATCATCACGCCCGACGGGGTCGGCGAGCTCGAGCCGGGGTCGGTCGTGTGGGTCAGTCCCGGCACCCACCACGCGACCGAGTCCGATGGTCCCGAGCCGCTCGAGATCGCCTGCTTCTTCTCCCCGCCGGTCGTGCCCGGCTCGTACGAGAAAGGCCAGCGCTCCGAATGACCACCGAACGCGCCGCCGCGCCGGTCAGCGCCGACGAGATCGCGCGGCTCGAGGACATGGCCCGGCGTATCCGCGTCGCGGTCATCCGCACCGTCACCGAGCGCAAGGTCGGCCACGTGGGCGGCCCCCTCTCGGCGGCCGACATCCTCGCCGCCCTCTACGGCCGCATCCTGCGGGTCCGACCTGACGAGCCCGACTGGCCCGAGCGCGACCGCTTCATCCTCTCGAAGGGCCATTCGTCGCTGGGACAATATGCCGCGATGGCGCTGGCCGGCTACTTCGACCCCCAGGAGCTGTACACCTTCAACCAGAAGGGCTCGCGCCTGCAGGGCCACCCCGACATGAACAAGCTGCCTGGCATCGACATCTCCACCGGGTCCCTCGGCATGGGCCTCTCGGCGGGCCTGGGCATGGCGCTCGGGGCGAGGCACCTGGGGGCGGACTTCCGGACGTGGGTGCTGATGGGCGACGGCGAGGTCCAGGAGGGCCAGGTCTGGGAAGCCGCCCACGTGGCGCCCCGGTTCGGTGCCGACAACCTCATCGGCATCGTCGATCACAACAAGTTCCAGCAGTTCGGCTGGCGCGGCGACTCGGCCACCGACCGGCTGCCGCCGGAGGACCCGGGTGACCTCGTGGCCCGCTTCAAGGCCTTCGGCTGGCGGGTCCTCGAGATGAAGGGCAACGACATGCCCGATGTCGTGCGCGTGCTCGAGGAGGCGGCGCAGCCGACCGGCCGGCCGACCGCCGTCATCGCCGACACGCTCAAGGGCTACGGCGTCAGCTACATGGCCGGCGACTACAAGTGGCACATGGGTGTGCCCACCGAGGAAGAGTTCGCCATCGCCATGGCCGAGCTCGGCGAGAGCGATGGGGGTGCGGCATGACGCTGCCGATGGGGAAGCAGCTGCGTCTCGTCTTCGGTGAGACGGTCACCGAGCTCGCGGCCAAGGACGACCGCATCGTCATGCTCGACGGCGACCTCGGCAGCTCGACGCAAGCCAGGCTCTTCGAGGACGCCTACCCGGAACGCTACTACCAGATGGGCATCGCCGAGCAAAACATGCTGGGGGTCGCGGCCGGCATGGCCAAGGTCGGCCTCGTGCCCTTCATCAGCACCTTCGTGGCCTTCGCCCTGCACCGCCCGCTCGACCAGATCCGCGTGCTCATCGCCCAGACCGGCGCGAACGTCAAGATCACGGCCGGCTACTGCGGCCTCTTCACCGGCAAGGCCGGCAAGACCCACCAGATCGTGGACGACATCTCCATCGCCCGAGCCATGCCCGGCATGGTCGTCATCAGCCCGGCCGACGAGGTCGAGGCCAAGCAGGTCCTGGCCTGGTCGGTGGAGTACGACGGACCGGTCTTCATCCGACTCGTGCGTGACACCACCCAGACGCTCTTCCAACCCGGTCACCGCTTCCAGTTCGGACGGGTCAAGACGGTGCGCGAGGGCCGCGACATCACGCTCATCAGCACCGGCACCCAGACACCTCGCGTGGTCGACGCAGCGGACATCCTGGCCGCAGCCGGCATCGACGCGCATGTCGTGCACATGCCCACCATCAAGCCCATCGATGTCGCCGGAGTGGTGGCCGCGGCCGAGAAGACCGGTCGCGTGGTGACCATCGAAGAGCACACCGTCATCGGTGGCCTCGGTGGCGCCGTCGCCGAGACGCTCAGCGAGCACCGGCCCACCCGGGTGGACCGTATCGGCATCCAGGATCACTACACCGAGTCGGCGACCGACGAGGAGCTGCTCGACATGTACTGCCTGTCGGCAGAGCGCGTGGCTCAGCGGGTCCAGAAGCTGCTCGTCAGCGACGGACCGGTCACCAGCTGCGAATGAGGGACACGACGGCGTGACCGAGACGATCGGCCAGCAGGCGCCGACCTGCTGAGTCACCTCGGCGAGACGGCGACTGATGGACTCTCATCGCACAGTCGATCGTCATCGGCCTGGTCGAAGAGGCACCGCTGGTCCTCGCGGCCATCGGCTTCGCCCTCATCTACCGCTTGAGCGGCCTCATCAACGTGGCCTACTCGGAGACGCTCACGCTCGGCGCCTACTTCGCCATGTGGCTGAGCACCACCTTCGCGCTCGACTTCTACGCGGTGCTCATCCCGACCGCCATCCTGTCCGGCCTGCTCAGCGTGGGCACCTACCTGCTCATCTTCCGGCCGGCCAAGCGCCGCAACGTGGGCACGCTGGAGATGATCATCATCTCCTTCGGCCTCTCCATCTTCCTGCGCCACGGGCTGCAGTTCATCTTCGGCTACCAGCTGCAGTTCTTCGATGTACCGGCGCCCGACACCGTCTGGATCCTCGGTGTGGGTGTCACCTCGTTCCGTCTCGTGGCCTTCGTGACCGTCGTCCTCCTGTCGACGCTGCTGTACCTCTTCATCCAGCGGTCGCGCTACGGGCTGCAGGTCCGAGCCCTCTCCAGCGATGAGGACCTCGCGCAGGTGAGTGGCATCCGGCCACTCGCGGTGACCGTGATGATCTGGTTCATCGCCGGTGTCGCCGGCGGCCTCGCCGGCGCCTTCCTGGGTGTGGGTTCATCCGTCGGCCCGCAGCTCGGCTGGCGCGAGTTCCTCTTCATCATGCTCGTGGTGCTCGTCGGCATGCGCTGGGGTATCGGCGGCGTCATCCTCGTCGGTGCCGGCGCAGGCATCGCGCTGACGGCCATGGCCCTCTCGTTCGACCAGGTGCTGTATGCCGACCTGGTGCTGATCATCGCCTTCATCGCGCTGCTGAAGTGGCGCGGCAAGCGGCTCACAGAATCGGCAAAGGTGTAGGGCGATGCTTGACTGGTTCGATTCCTTCCTGATCTCCGGACTCTTCGACGTCGTCATGATCATCGGCCTGGCCCTGCTTGCTGCACCTGCAGCTGGGCCTGACCCGCATCGCCAACTTCGGCATCGTCGGCTTCTGGGGCCTGGGCATGTACGTCTTCGGCGTGCTCTACGTCCGCATCGACTGGGCCTTCGGGGACCCGTGGCAGTTCCTCGTCTGCGCCGCGATCGCGGCGATCGTGGCGGGCATCGCCGGCCTGATCGTGGGCTGGCTCATCGCCGATCTCGACACCGACGGCGTCCTGGTCGCGACGCTCGGTTTCGCTGCCGCCGTCCAGATCCTGGCCACCACGGAAGATGACCTGACCGGCGGCGCACGCGGTCTGGGCGGGCTGCGCATCCCGTTCGATGTCGGCAAGGTGAAGGAAGACGAGTTCGCCTGGCTGTTGGTCCTGACCGCGGTGGTCGTCCTCATCTTCCTCTACGCCTGGCGGGTGCACCGCTCGCCGTATGGGCGCCTGCTCATCGCCACCGGCAGCAACGAAGCCCTGGCCCGGAGCCTGGGCAAATCGACCTACCGGACCAAGCTGTGGATGTTCGCGGTGACCTCCGGCGCGATGGGGCTGCTGGGCGCGATGTCCGGCGCGATGGTGCGCTATCTCGACGTCGGCAACATCGGTGTCGGCGTTACCCTCGCTGCCATGGTCGGCCTCGTGCTCGGCGGTACGGTGCGCGTCTGGGGCGCGGTCGTGGGCGTGGTCCTCACCGTGGGCCTCTTCGACATCGTGGTACAGATCTATCTGCCGCTCCCGCGCGAGTGGTACACCCAGGCGATCCCCGTGTTGCGCGAGGTCATCTTCGGTGCCACCCTGATCATCGTCCTCATGTTCCGGCCGCTCGGACTCCTCGGCGACATGCGACGCGACAAGCTGATGAGGAAGATCCATGGCAAGTGACATCGCCGTCACCCCCCAGCTCGAACGCCCGCGGATCCACGTCGCAGGCGCGGTCAAGTCATTCGGCGGTCGCGTCGTCGTGGATGTCGATGAGCTGGTGCTTGGCGAGCACCCGATCGAAGGCCTGCTCGGCCCCAACGGTGCCGGCAAGACCACGCTCATGCGCATGATCATGCACTCGATCCCGCTCGATCGAGGGACGGTCACGCTGCGTCGCGGTGGTGGTGGACAGGTGGTCCTCTCCTCGGAGCACCCCGATCACATGGCCAGGCACGGTGTCGTGAAGAGCAACCAGGTGATCATGGACTTCGAGAAGCTGACCATCTGGGACTCCGTGCTGCTGGCGGTTGCCGAGCCACGTCACGAGCGCCCGTACAGCGTGTTCGCGGAGGGCACCGTCTTCCGACGACACGAGGAGGAGATGCGCTACTGGCTCGACTACTTCGGCTTCGACGACCCCACCGACTACGCCCTCTCTGCCGGCGAGAAGAAGCTGCTCGACATCGTGCGCTGCCTGCTCCTGCGGCCGTCCTTCCTGTTGCTCGACGAGCCGACCGCGGGCCTGCCTGACGACCTCACGGAGAAGGTCATGGCGGCGGTCAGGGAGCTGGCGGCCAAGGGCACGACCGTGCTCATCGTGGAGCACGACCTGCACGTCATCTGGGGCCTCTCCGACTGGGTCCACTTCATGGCTGAGGGCAAGCTGAGCCTGAGCGGCGATCCGCAGACGATCCGCGAGCACAAGACGGTCGTCGAGAAGTACCTCGGAGAGGGACATGTCTGAGGCACCCGCTCCCGGGATCATCGAGGTCTCCGGCCTGCAGAGCGGCTACGACGGGGTCAAGGTCCTCAAGGGCCTCGACTTCACGGTCGGCAGCGAGGTCTTCGCGGTGCTCGGCGCCAACGGCGCCGGGAAGACGACGCTCCTCGCCACCCTGGCCCGCCTGCTGCCACTCATGGGCGGCACCATCCGTTTCGTGGAGGAGGACGTTTCCCGCCTGCAGCCGTTCGAGACCGCCGCGCGCGGGATCGCCTATGTGCCACAGGAACAGGGCGTCTTCCCCAGCCTCACCGTCCTCGAGAACCTGAAGGTCGGCGGCATGATCGGCGTTCGCTCGGAGGAAGAACGGATGTCCGAGGTGATGGAGCCTGTTCCCCGCGCTCAAGGACATGCGCAAGCAGATGGCGGGCACGCTCAGTGGCGGCGAGTCGCGCATGGTCGCCTGCGGGCGAGCGCTGATGCAGGACCCCAAGGTGCTGCTCCTCGACGAACCTACGGCCGGCCTGTCACCGCTCTACGTCGATCTCTTCATGAGCAAGGTCCGCGAGATGCACCTCCTGCGGGGGGTCGCGATCGTCCTCGCCGAGCAGAATGCCACCAAGGCGCTGCAGGTAGCCGATCGCGTGATGGTGCTCAAGCCTCGGAGAGGCCCACCCGGCGGTGGACGCCTCGGAAGTGACGACGCAGCAGCTAAAGGAGGGATACCGGATCTGACGACTCCCACCCACTTCGGTCCAGGCCACCCAAGGAGGAGAACGTCCATGAAGATCGGAAACATCCGACCGAGTCGCCTGGCGGTGATGATCACCGTGCCGGCGCTTCTCGCCACCTCACTGACCGGCGCGGTCGTGGCACAGGACGACAACGAGCCCGTCCAGGTCTGCGAGCTGGCCTACTACACGGGCGAGTTCGCTTCGTACGGGCCTTCGCTGACCAACGACGTGCGCTTCCCCATCATGAATGTCATCAACCAGGACCCGCCGCTCGGGCGCACGTGGGAGTTCTACTCCGAGGACATCGGGGACAGCATGGAGGGTCAGGCCGCCAAGACCTGCATCGAGAAGCACGGCGCCGAGATCCTGGTGAGCATCGCCCACCAGTACCGGACCTACCGTGACTACATGATGGAGCAGTGGGCGGAGAACGATGGGCCCCTCGGCCCGTCGGTCCACGGCGGCGCCATCCCCGCCAACCTCGGCGGCAAGGCCGCGGAGCCGATCTTCCGGGCCCAGGGCATGGACGAGGCCCTCGGCACCTTCGGGAGCATCTACGCCGACGCCATCGGCGCCAAGGACGTCGTCGATCTTCGCCACCCAGGTGGAGGGCTTCCAGCTGGCAGCTGACGCGAACGAGAAGGCCGCGGAGCTCCTCGGCCTCAACGTCGTCGGCCGCATCGATGCCCCCGCCCTCCAGCCGTCCTATCGCGCCGAAGCGCAGAAGATCGCCGACCTCGATCCGGACGCCGTCCTGGTCCAGGCCGGTTCGGTCGAGTCGGCCACGCTCATCAAGGCGGCCGCCGAGGCCGGCCTGTCGCTGAACTGGATCGGCGAGACCGGCTGGAGCGAGGCTGAATTCATCGGCTCCCTGGGTGCCGATCCGATCGCCACCCAGCAGGGCATCGGGTTCGCCACCTTCGCCCCAAGGACGGACAACCCGGCCTGGGACTTCTATCAGCCGCTGTGGGACGGGCAGACAGACTGCGCCGCAGGCCTCAGCGAGTGCCCGCCCTACGACGCGGCCAACCAGTATGCGTTCTCGACCTACGACCTGATGGTCCAGACGGCCCTGGCCGTCGAGGCTGCGGGCTCGTACAACGCGAGCGATTGGGCACCGGCCATGTTCGAGGTCGGCGAAGCGCCCGGCGAGGTCTGCTACACGTACCCCGACTGTCTGGCTCTCATCCGCGAGGGCAAGGACATCGACTACGAGGGCGTGACCGGCCCCGGCACGTACAGCGACGGTGGCGTCAACGCCGTCACGCCGGCGTACATCGGCTTCAACGCTGACGGTTCGCTCGGCGATCCCGTTCTCCTCGACGCCCAGAAGGGTCTCGACATCCTCGACGTCATCAAGACCGAGGCCGACTGCGACCCGGCTGACCCGCCCAACGAGTGCACCTGGTAGCGAGCCGAGCTCGCGCCTGATCCAGGCAAGCGGCAAGGAGCCCCGTCGGTAGACGGGGCTCCTTTCCTTGCGGGTGAGCGTCGACGATCACGAGCGACCCAGACCTCTTCAGCTGATACTGGCCGCATGCTGGACGCTCGCCTCCCCCACCTGCCCGACGACTGGGCGGTGTGGGCTTTCAGCGATGCGCACGGCGTGACCTCCGGGTTGGTCGCCGCGCTGCAAGCGGCGCAGCTCATCGATGACGCGGGGTCCTGGATCGCCCCACCCCGGACAGCGCTCGTGGGCTGTGGTGACTACCTCGATCGAGGCGGCGACATCCCGGGACTGGTGGCCATGCTGCGGCGGCTCGAGATCGAAGCGGCCGCTGCCGGGGGCGCAGTCGTGCTGGCCCGCGGAAACCACGAGGTCATGCCGCTTGATGGCCCGCGACGGCGCCCTCGAGTGGCTCGATACCTGGCTGGAATACGGAGGACGGGAGACGGTGCGCGCCTTCAGCTGTGGCGAGCCGGACCCCGAACGGGGCTACGAGCTGCTGGCGGCCATGGATGGCTGCGCGCCCGGTCTCTTCTCGTGGCTGGGCTCGCTGGCGCAGGCCGTGCGCTGGCGTGACGTGCTCTTCGTCCATGGCGGGCTGGCGCCCGGGCACAGCCTCGACGACCTCGGCGTGACCACCGATGAACACCTGTGGGTGCGCTCAGGTTTCTTCGATACACCGTGGGACTCGGATGCCTTCGACGCCTATCGGGCCGCTGGCATCGAGCGGGTCGTCTTCGGCCATACGCCGCAGTGGACGGGGCCGACCTTCCACCACGAGGGCCGCTCCCTGGGTATCGACACCAACGCCGTGGGCAACCCGCGTATGCCCGAGGGCGCCGTGCAGGAGCTGACGCTCCTGGGGCTCGACGGCTCCGGCACGTTCGAGGAGGCGCGGCTCATCGGCATTCCCACCGACGACGCACCTGACCGCCTCAACCGCTGATCGCGTCGCTTCGAGGTCCTAGCAGACCGCCTGCAGCCGAAGCGACTGCAACAGTGACGCGCGCGCGCGCTTGAGCTCGCGTGAGACGATGACATCGGGATCGGGCGCCACGGTACGCGGCGGGTCGATGAGCTCTACCGGCGGCGGTCCCTGCCCGAAGGCCTCGGCGGCAGTCGCTCCAGCGCGCTCGCCAGTCCTCGGGGGTCTCTGCTCGGCGGTCGGTCGGTGGGCCTGCGCCAGCCACACCAGTGCCCACGATCGCGGCACCACCCGGAAGGCATCGTAGCCCCCACCGCCAGATGGCGAACCAGCGGCCCTCGGCATGCTCGTGCGCCAGGCTGGTCCACGAGCTTGCAGGCCCGCTGGTACGAGGCGGTGGTCACACGCAGGTGCGCCAGGGGATCGAGCGCATGGGTATCGCAGCCGTGCTGGGAGACGATGAAGGTCGGCTTGAACATGTCGGCCAGCACCGGCAGCATGAAGTCCACGACCGACCACCACGACTCATCCCCCACGCCGTGGTCGAGCGGCGCATGTTGACCGCGAAGCCCTCGCCCTTGCCGGCACCCAGCTCATCCACGGAGCCGGTGCCCGGGAACAGCGAGCGGCCCGACTCGTGGACCGAGATAGGTGAGCACCTGCGGGTCGTCCCAGAAGAGTGCCTGCGTGCCGTCACCGTGGTGGACGTCAAGGTCGATGTAGAGCACTCGGTGGCCGGCATCGCGGGCCGTCGCCACCGCCAGTGCGACATCGTTGTAGACGCAGAACCCGGCAGCCCGCGTGCGCATCGCGTGGTGCAGCCCGCCGGCCGGCGAGAAGGCATGGCTCGGCCTCGCCCGCGAGGATCCGCTCCACCGCTTCGATGGAGCCGCCGGCGATCCGAGCTGAGACCTCGTGCATGCCGTGGAAGGCCGGCACATCGCCGGTGCCCACGCCCATGGCCGCCGGCTGCCAGGGATGATCGGAGAACGAGCGCACCTGCTCGATGTAGTGCTGCGCGTGCAGGCGCCGCAGCGCCTCGTCCGAGGCCTCCTCCGGCTCGACCAAGCCGCTCCGCGCCCAGGGCTCGCAGCAGGTCGAGGCCGGGGCCGAAGCGCTTGGGCGTCAGCGGATGTCCGGGGCCGAAGTCGTAGTCGCGGAGCGCCTCCCCCCACACGAGGATGCGGCTGGTCCATGGGGTCGTCATTCAAGCGAGGGTTCCCAGGCGCTGTCGCCGAGCGCGGCTGCGAAGGCCTCCGCGGGGCGCTTCGCCTCGGTCGAGGCGCACGGCGTACTCGGCCACGAAGGCGCCGAAGGCAGCATCGTCGGCCGCGACCGCCACCGCATCGTCGAGCGGCCTCGTCATCCTCGGCTGCCGGCCGCTCCAGCAGCGTGACCTCGGCACCGAGCGCCTCTGGATCGACGGTCCCGGCAGCGGCCACCATGACCACGGCTGCGCTGTGGAAGACAGCCGCCTCCTGAGCCTGGCCCAGCGCCTCCGGGTCCGAGCTCGGCGCTGATGACCAGCACGCGGCACTCGTGCATGTAGCGCATGCCCAGCTCGACGTCGGCGGCCTCCAGCCGCGGCAGCGGGCGGGCATCGCGGGCCTGGCCCACCAGCGGCGTGCGGGTCGCGTGGTCGCGCAGCAGCGCCGAGTGGCCGACGCCGCCGCGTCCCAGCTCGACCACGATGCGGTCGCCCTCAGGGTCATCGCCGATGGCGCCGACCAGCTCGACCTCGACTGCCGGCCCGGGCCGCGGCCAGCGCCAGCTCGACGGCCAGGCCACCGGGGCCAGGTCGCCGTCGGGCTCGGGCCGGTAGACGCGCGGGCGGCCCAGCACCACGATCATCGGACGTCGCCCCTACTCGTCGCCCGCGCCGAAGCCATCGTCGTGGACGATCTCGACCTCGCCGTAGCCGGCTTCACGCAGCGGCTCCTCGAACTTCGAGACGTCTCCCACGACCACGATCGAGGCTCGGTCGGGATGGATGTGCGCCAGCTGCTGCGGCACGCACGTCATCGGCGCTGACGGCCGCCACCGCCGGGCGGTAGCGATCGAGCTCGTCGTCGGGCAAGCCGTGCACGACCAGGCCCGAGAGCGCGCCGGCCACCTGTGCCGAGGTCTCGAATCGCAGCGGGAACACGCCGATGAGATAGTCTCGCGCGGCACTCGAGCTCGGCGTCCTCGACCGGGATCGTCGGACGATGCGTCCGAGCTCGGCCATGATGTCGGCGATGGCGGGCGCGGTCACGTCGGACTCGACCGCGCAGCGGACCGCGAAGGGCCCGGCCGCACGGCGCATGTCGAAGCCTGGATGGACGCCGTAGGTGTAGCCGCGCTCCTCGCGCAGCAGCATGTTCAGGCGAGAGTTGAAGAGCCCGCCGAGCAGGGCGTTGGTGACCGACAGGGCATGGAAGTCGTCGATGCGGCGAGGCGGTGCCCACGTGTCCGACGCGGATCTCCGACTGCGGCGCGCCGGGCCGATCCACGAGCACGACCCGCCGACCGCCGAGCGGCGGCATCCGGCGCGGTGGGCACGAGCGGAGCCGGCCTCAGCCGCGGCCCAGCTCACCGAAGGCCGGCTTGACGAGCCCATCGAGGCGAGGTCCTCGATGTCGCCGCAGACGATGAGCGTCGAAGCCTCGGGCGCATCAGGGCGGCATGGCGGGCGGCGAGCACGTCCCGGTCGACTGGGCCTGACCGTCTCCTCGACCCCGCCCAGTGGCCGGGCATAGGCTGCCGCATCGGCGTAGATGACCGCCGGGAACGCCTTCTCGGCACGCCGGCGGGCGTCGGCCATGACCTGCTGCAGGTCGTTGAGGCGCTCGTCGCGGAGGCGATCGACCTCCCGTTCGGGAAAGGCCGGTGCAGGGCCATCTCGGCGAACAGCGAGATGGCGTTCGGCGAAGTGAGTCCGCGGCACCTCCACGTGCACCGAAAGGCTGTCCCAGCCTGGCGGCAGCACCCATCTTCGGCGCCCAGACCGTTCTGCGGCCTCGATGAAGGCCACCGCGTCGCGTTCGGTCGTGCCCTCGGACATGGCGCGCGCCGTAAGCACGGTGGACGCCCGCATGCTCGGCGGCCTCGCTGGTAGCGCCACCGCCGGCATCGCCGCGGACGATGAGCTGCGCCTGCAGCAGCGGCCGTCCGGGCACGTGGCAGCGGATGATGGTGAGCCCGTTGTCGAGCGTCGAGCGCTCGAAGTCGGGGAAGTCGTACTCGCGCGGCTGGCCGGGCTGCGGGCCGCTGGTCGAGGACGGCCAGGGGATCGGTCATGCCGCATGCCTCCTCGGTGGCGCGTGGGACGTAGGTGATGGTGGCGCGATCGCTCGCTCCCGAAGACCGAAGCGCAGACCTCGCGCACCGCCTCCGCATCGACCGCGAGGTAGCGGCCCAGCTGCTCGTTGACCAGCTCCGGCCGGTCGAAGTAGGTGGCGATACATCGAGAGCCGGTCGGCGACCTCGTCCATGCGCGAGAGCGCGGACAGCTCGGACGACTCGATCAGCGCGTGGGCCCGCGCCAGCTCGTCGTCGGTGACCGGCTCCCGCGTCAGGCGCGTCAGCTCCTCGTCGAGCATGGCCTCCACCGTGGCCGCGTCCGACTCCGGTCGAGCCGTGACCCAGCCCGCGGAGATGGAGGATCCTGCCACCAGCGGCAGCGCGAAGAAGGCCACGTCCTGGGCGACCTGCTCCTCGCGCACGAGGCGCTTGTGGAGCCGGCTGCCGCGTCCGCCGGCGAGGATCTGGGTGGCCACCTCGAGCGCGTCGAACTCGCGCGTGCCGTAGGCCGGGCAGCGATAGCCGACGTGGACCCGTTCGAGGGGCACGTCATCGGGCACGACCTCGCGATGGGCGGAGCGTGGCATCGGCCTGGGGCCGACGGAAGGCCGGCAGCTGCTCGTTGGGCTCGATGGGCCCGAAGTAGCGCTCGACCGCCTCGATGACCGGCAGCCTCGTCGACATCGCCGGCCACCGTCAGCACGGCGTTGTTGGGCACGTAGTAGGTGCGGAAGAAGGCCTCCACGTCCTCGAGGGACGCGGCATCGAGATCCTCCATCGAGCCGATGGGCGTGTGGTGGTACGGGATGCCCAGCGGGGAAGACCGCCGCCATCAGCTTCTCGTAGAAGGAGCCGTAGGGTCGGTTGTCGTAGGACTGCCGCTTCTCGTTCTTGACCACGTCACGCTGGTTGTCGAGGTTCTCCTGCGACATCGCGTCGAGGAGCGTGGCCATACGGTCCGCCTCCAGCCACAGGCCCAGCTCGACCTGGTGCGAGGGCAGCGTCTCGAAGTAGTTGGTGCGGTCGAAGTAGGTGGTGGCGTTGAGCACGCCACCGGCGCCCTGCACGATCGAGAGATGCTCGGCCTTGGCCACGTGCCGGCTGCCCTGGAACATGAAGTGCTCGAAGAGGTGGGCGAAGCCGGTCTTGCCCGGCTGCTCGTGCTTGGAGCCGACGTCGTACCAGAGGTTGATGGCGACGACCGGCGCCACCCGGTCGGGCGCGACGATGACGCGCAGGCCGTTGCTGAGGGTGTGCTGGCTGAAGCGGACGTGGGACGGGTCGCTCATCGACGGCATCAGGGTCAGATCGTTGGGCATCGTCCAATCCTAGCGGGGAAGCGGCACGAGGCAGTGGACCTAAGCCGGACTGGTGCTGGATCTCGCGCGCGACCGGGCAAGGCCTCGGGATGCTGCTCCTGGAGGAAGGTGATGAGCTTCTCGCGCACCAGGCACTGCAGGTCCCAGGAGACGCTCGAGTTGGGAGCGCTGTAGAGGCCCGCACGGTGATGGTGCGATCGTCAGCATCGGTCACCAGCACGCTCCAGGCCTCGCCGTCCCACAGCCCGGACTCGTCGAGGATGCGCTTGTATTCGGTGCGGATCTCGTCGATGGGCGCGCGGTAGTCGAGGTAGATCTTGACCGTACCCAGCAGGTCCTTGGTCTGGCGCGTCCAGTTCTCGACGGGCTGGTTGACGATCTGTCGAGAGCGGCACGATGAGGCGGCGCTTGTCCCAGATGTAGACGACCACGTAGGCGGCCGTGATCTCCCCGATATGGCCCCACTCCCCTTCGATGACGACCACGTCGCCGATCTTGATGGGCTGGGTGAAGGCGATCTGGACGCCCGCGATGAGGTTGCCGATGAGCGGTCCGGCGGCCACACCGAGCACGATGCCGAGCACGCCGGCACCGGCCAGCAGGCTGGCCGCCAGTGGCTGGACCCCGGGGATGGTCAAGAGGGCGATGGCCACCGCGAGGAGCCAGATGATGATCGATCCGAAGCGCTGCAGGACGGCCAGCTGGGTCCGCAGCTGTCGCGCTTCGAGGTCATCGACGTCGTCGGGGAAACGATCGCTGGCCACGTCCTGACCGACGAGGGTGAGGGACACCAGCAGCCAGCCCAGGTCGATGATGCCCAGGAAGATCGCCACCCGACGCACGAAGTCGGCAGCCTCCGCACCCATGAAGACGCTCGAGACGAAGACCGTGGCCAACACCACCAGCAGCCGCATCGGGTTGAGCGTGCGGTGGACCACGAACTCGTCGAGCCGCGATGGCGTGCGGCCGACGAGCTGCAACGCGATGCGCCACGACACCCAGTGGACGGCAAGGCCGATGAGCACCGCGATGACGACGATGCCGACGGCTCCGAGGTCGCCCATGGCGTCTGGGATCTTGATCACCACGGGCATACCTCCAATTCCATCCCTCTCGACCAGGCCAAACGCGACTCACACCATACCGAGTCAGGGACCATCGATGTCATCGTCCTGCAGCCGCACGACGCGCGCGTAGCCCTCGGTCGGCAGCTGCCCCAACGCGTCCTGCAGCGCGAGCCGGTGGCGGCGGATGACCGCCTCCGGCACCGAGCGGTCCGGTCGCGCGAGGTTCTGTCGCAGGCATCGTTCGAGCGAGATATCGAAGACGATCGCGACGGTCGGCCGCTCCGCCTGGGCCGCCAGGCCGAGCAAGGTGCGGCGCGCACCGCTGGTCAGATTGGTGGCGTCGACGACGGTGCGCAGGCCTCGGCGCAGTCGGACCCTCGCCACCAGGTGCAGGATCCTGAAGGCGTCGGCTGTGGCGTCTTGGTCGGCCGCGTCACCGGCTACCAGGGCCCGGAACGCATCCGAGGACAGGATCGCGTCGGGCGTGAAGTGCGCCGCCGCCCAGGTCGACTTGCCCGAGCCGGACGCACCCACGAGCAGCACCAGCGCGTCGCTGGGCACGGATCTCGACGACCCCCTCAGCCATGCCCTCGACCGATCGTCGAGCCAGCTCTCGAGGGTTCGCACCTCGGCGATACGAGCTTGCGCAGCCGGCTCCAGGGCGTGGGCGGCCGCGAGAGCGGTATCCATGGTGGTCATGCACAGCACGCCCTCCGCGATGGCCGCGTGACGCACGGCTGCGGCGTCGAGGACCGCGCCCGAGCGCGGCATCGGGGTGTTGACGATGAGCGAGACGTCCCCGTCGGCGATGACCTCGAGGATGCCCGGCAGGTCGCCGTCGGTCTCTCCGGCCATGGCCACCTCGCGCACCTCGTGGCCGTGATGGCGCAGCGCAGCCGCCGTGCCCGGCGTGGCCGTGAAGCGGTAACCGGCAGAGGCCAGCGCACCGGCCAGCTCGCCGATACGCTCGATATCGCGCGGCGCCACGGAGATGAGCGCGGTCGCACCCTCGGGACCCGGTAGCGGAGGATGGAGGGCGGCCGATAGCAGCGCCTTGGCCAGGGCCACCCGCGCGTCCTCGTGGATGCCGATGACCTCGCCGGTCGACTGCATCCCGGGACCCAGCGATGGATCGACGCCACGCAGCTTGGCCGTCGAGAAGACCGGCGCCTTGACGGCCACGAAGTCGGGCTCCGGCAGCAGGCCCTCGGACCAGCCAAGGTCTCGCAGCGTCGCGCCCTGCGCGACCCGCGTGGCCAGGGCCACCATGGGCACCCCGGTGACCTTGGAGAGGAAGGGCACGGTGCGGCTGGCTCGCGGGTTCACCTCGAGGATGTAGACGCCGTCGTCGCGCACGATGAACTGGGCGTTGACGAGGCCGCGCACGCCGACCTCCAGGCAGATGCGGCGCATGGCGTCCACGATCAGCCCCTGGTCAGCGGATGAGAGCTGCTGGGGCGGGAAGAAGGCGGTGCTGTCGCCCGAGTGGACGCCGGCCCGCTCGACGTGCTCCATGAGCCCGGGGATGAGCACGTCCCTGCCGTCGGTGACCGCGTCGACATCGACCTCCAGGCCTTCGAGATAGGCGTCGATGCGCACTGGCCGTTCATCCGTGATGACCGTCGCCCGAGCCAGCTGGCGGGCCAGGTCGTCGGGTCCGTAGCAGAAGTCGATGGCCAATCCGCCGATGACGAATGACGGGCGCACCAGCACCGGATAGCCGATCTGGTCGGCCACCGCGAGGGCCTCCTCCAGCGAGGTGGCGATGCCACCGCGCGGCTGGGGGATGCCCAGCGCCTCGATCATGCCCGCGAAGCGCGTGCGCTCCTCGGTTCGGTCGATGGCCTCGACCGAGATGCCCGGCGTGGGCACGCCCGCGCTCCTCCAGCGCGACCGCCAGGTTCAGCGGCGTCTGGCCGCCGAACTCGATGAGTGCGGCCAGGCGCTCCTCGCCCTCGGGCGTCTCGGCGTCGATGACCTCCATCACGCTCTCTTCGTCGAGCGGCTCGAAATACAGGCGCGACGAGGCGTCGAAGTCGGTGGAGACGGTCTCCGGGTTGGAGTTGATCATCACCGCCGAAGCGCCGTCCTCGCGGCAGCGTCTGGGCGGCCTGGACCGCGCAGTAGTCGAACTCGATGCCCTGTCCGATGCGCACGGGGCCGGAGCCGATGACCAGCGCGGCCGGTCGCTTGACCGGGGGCGCCTCCGGCTCCGAGCCTGCGGCAGCGTAGGTGGCGTAGAAGTACGGCGTCTCGGCGGCGAACTCGGCCGCGCAGGTGTCCACCATGGCAAAGCCCGGACGCAGGCCCATGGCCTGTCGCCGGGCGGTGATCGCGGGCGCTGCGGTCCCGCTGAGCACAGCGATGTCGTGGTCGCTGAAGCAGGCGCGCTTGGCCAGCACCAGCGTCTCGTCGGCGAGGGCTCCGCCCTCTGCCCGCAGGCGATGCTCGATGTCGGCGAGGCGCTCCATCTCGGAGAGGAACCACGGCGCCATGCCCGTGACGCGCTGCAGCTCTGCTGCCGGCACGCCTCGGCGCAGCAGCGCGAGCAGACGCCACAGGCGGGAGTCCGATGGCTGCAGGAAGCGCGTCAGCAGCGTCTGGCCGCGAGGCCGGCACCGCCTCGGCTCGCCGCCTTCCACCACGAGCCCGTCCTCGTCCATGAGCACGTCGGCGAAGGTCGCTTCGTGGCTCAGCGTCCGTGCCGGGATGGGCGCGTGCTCGCCACCGCGAACGCCGGCGGCCCAGCCGGCGAGCACGTCGAGCGTGGCGTCCCCAGGCCGGGTCCTCGGCCAGGAACCCGGCGCCGGCCTGCTCGAGGCCGCGCAGGGCCTTGTTCAGCGCTGCCCCGAAGGTGCGTTCGATGGCCATGACCTCGCCGGTCGCCTTCATCTGTGAGCCCAGGGTCCGGTCGGCGCCGGGGAACTTGTCGAAGGGGAAGCGCGGCAGCTTGACCACCACGTAGTCGAGCGCCGGCTCGAAGGCGGCCACGGTGGTGCCGGTGATGGCGTTGGGGATCTCGTCGAGGCGTCGCCCCACCGCGATCTGCGCGGCCACCCGCGCGATGGGATAGCCGGTGGCCTTCGAGGCCAGCGCCGAAGAGCGGCTGACACGCGGGTTGACCTCGATGACCGCGTACTCCGACGAATCCGGCGACAGCGCGAACTGCACGTTGCAGCCACCCTCCACGCCGAGCGCGCGGATGATGTCGAGCGCGGCGGTACGCAGCCGCTGGTGGACCGGGTCCGGCAACGTCTGCACCGGGGCCACCACGGCCGAGTCGCCGGTGTGCACACCCAGCGGGTCCACGTTCTCCATGGAGCACACCGCGATGCAGGTGTCGGCCGCGTCGCGCATGACCTCGTACTCGATCTCCTGCCAGCCGGTGAGGTAGCGCTCGGCCATGACCTGGCCGATGGGGCTCAGGCGCAGGCCCGTGCGGCAGCGCTCCACGAACGCCTCGCGGGTGGTGACGATGCCCCCGCCGGTGCCGCCGAGCGTGAAGGCCGGTCGCACGATGGCCGGGACGCCGATGGCCTCGAAGGCGCGCTCGATGACCGCCGCCCGCTCTTCCTCGGTGCGTCCTTCGACGATGAACGACGGCGCGTACGGCTGGCCGATGGTGTCGAGCAGATCGCGGAAGCGTTCGCGGTCCTCGGCCATCTCGATGGCCTCGATGGGCGTGCCCAGCAGGCGCGTGCCGGTGCGCTCGAGGACTCCGGCCGCGGCCACCTCCATGGCCAGGTTGAGCCCGGTCTGGCCACCGATCCCCGCGCAGGATGCCGTCGGGCTTCTCGATCTCGAGGATACGTTCGACCGATGCCACCGTCAGCGGCTCGAGGTAGATCGCGTCTGCGACGCCCGGGTCGGTCATGATGGTGGCCGGGTTGGAGTTGAGCAGGATGGTGCGGATACCCTCCTCGCGCAGCGCGCGACACGCCTGTGTGCCCGCGTAGTCGAACTCCGCCGCCTGGCCGATGACCACCGGACCCGGAGCCGATGATGAGGATGGAGCGAGGCCTCTCGGTCATGCCTCGACCGGGTGCGCGTGGGCGCGGACGTGGCCGAGGAAGCGATCGAAGACCTCCGCCGCATCGAGCGGTCCAGGCGAGCCTTCGGGATGGTATTGGACGGTCTCGATGGGCAAGCGCGTGGTGTCGCAGCCCCTCGACGCTGCCGTCGTTGAGGTTGCGCTGGCTGACATAGAAGCCGGAGCCTTCTGGCAGCGAGTCGCCGACCACCTCGACCTCGTGGTTCTGGGCCGTCACCGTCACCCGCTGTGAGACCTCGTCACGTACGGGATGGTTGGCAGCGTGGTGGCCGAATCGCAGCCGCTGCGTTCGGGCTCCTGCGGCGCGAGCCACGATCTGATGGCCCAGACAGATCCCCAGTAGCGGCCGGCCGTCGTCCACCACGGCCGCAGCCAGAGCCACCTGCTGATCGAGTCGTCCGGGATCACCGGGGCCCGGCGAGATGACCACGCCGTCGACGTCGGGCCTGAGCACCTGCTCGGCCGAGGTGGTGTAGGGCAGGATGCGCACGCGCGCGCCACGCCGCCGCAGAGCGCGCACGATGTTGGTCTTGAGCCCGAGGTCCACCACGGCCACGACCGGACCGCGGTCGCCGACCTCGTAGGGAGTCGCCGCCGATACCCGCGAGACGAAGTCCTGCTCCTCCCACACCGGCAGGGCCCGAGCGGCGGCCACGGCGGCTTCGGGGTCGA
Organism: uncultured Chloroflexia bacterium; assembly: GCA_963731995.1. Taxonomy (GTDB): domain Bacteria; phylum Chloroflexota; class Limnocylindria; order Limnocylindrales; family CSP1-4; genus JAFMJV01. The sequence goes on along the minus strand of CAVSXV010000007.1, from coordinate 46,768 downwards.
TCTGGCCAGGGGCGCTGATGACACCTCGCAGCGAGCCGCTCTCGCGCAGGTGGCGGGCCAGGCTGCGGGTGTCCAGCCCGGCCATGGCGGGCACGCCCTCGGAGCGCAGCAGGTGCACGATCTGCCGAGCGCGTCCCAGCACACCCGCCGTGGCGTGGCCCACGACGAGTCCATCGAGCCATGGGCGCTCTGACTGGTCGTCATCGGCGAACCGACCGTGGTTGCCGATGAGCGGGAACGTCATGACCACGACCTGGCCGGCATAGCTGGGATCGGTGCAGACCTCCTGGTAGCCGGTCTGGGAGGTGTTGACGACGAGATCGCCGCCGCCGGCACGGGCGGCACCGAAGGCCACGCCACGAAAGACGGTGCCGTCCTCGAGCGCGAGCAGACAGGGACCGCTGCTGCCGATACGAGGGTCGACGACGGCGTCAGCAGGGATGGGAATGGCGGGCACGACACGCAGCGCACCGGACAACATGCTCAGGCTTCCTCCTTGCTGGCCTCACAGGACCGGGCTTCCGGCCTCACGGGACCGGCTCGGCAAGTGGCGCCAAGCCTACTCCGGCCGAACGCTCAGGAGCGCGTCGTAGACATGCGGCCCGATGGCCTCCGCCCAGCCTGCGTACTGCTTGGCCGTGGGGTATGGCTTGGGCGGGTCGGACTGGATGAGCAGGCTGCCGTCGATGGCCACCCGTTCATTGATCGGCCCGATGTCGATGACCTCGATGCCACGCGCCGCGGCCTCCTCACGGAGGCGCTCGTTGAGCGCCACGACAGCCTCATGCGTGCCTCGGGCACGCCCCCATTCGGTGAGCGTGTGATCGGGCGTGGTGATCGCGAAGATCTGCTCGGGTTCGACGATCCGCAGCAGCTCATCGAAGATGGCCCCGACGTTCCGGGCGTAGCCCTCGGCTTCGTTGCCGATGATGTCGTTGACCCCGACTTGCAGCGTGACCACGTCCGGTTCCTGGCCCTCGACCTGGCCGAGCTGGTCCTCCCTCACCAATTCGCTGTTGCTGCTCTCCTGCGCCAGGTTGCGCAGGTAGATGCGCATATCCGCACGCTGCGCCATGGCCGCAGCCATCTGTGCCGGCCAGCCGTCGCGGCGCGGTGCGTCAGTCCCGCTCCCGTAGGTGTAGGAGTCGCCGAGGGTGACGATGCGGAAGGTCCGGTTCCGGGCGCGACCCGCAGCGTTGATGGCGCCGTCGGCGGCTGACTCGGACGCTGCTGTACGAGCTCGGTCCGAGGCGTCGGGGGGCGCGACCGCCGACCCGCTCGAGCTACAGGCCGCCAGCGACAGACCGGCAGCGGCGACGAGCGACCAGGCGAGCGACCTTCTGACCATTGATGACGCAGCATAGCGCGCCTCGCGGCAGGAGCCCGCCGAGGGCGGTGCTAGGCACCCGGCCGAGGCGGCGCTATGCTTTCGGCCCGCGACGAGCGGGGGCTGCAACTCGCACTACGGAGTCGTCGACATGCCACGCGCGATGTGGCGGGGCGCTATCCAGTTCGGCCTCGTCACCATCCCCGTCCGACTCTTCCTCGCGACCGAGGCGCGCGGAGGACTCTCGTTCAACATGCTCCACGCCGAGGACCACGAGCGCATCAGGATGAAGATCCATTGCCCGGTCCACGGTGAGATCAAGCGGTCGGACACCGTCCGCGGGTACGAGTGGTCCAAGGGCCAGTACGTGGTCCTCGAGGAAAGCGACTTCGAGGCCGTCCCGCTCAAGACCGTTCGGGCCATCGAGATCGAGCAGTTCGTGCCGGCCCGCCGTGACGACCCTGGCGCACGCTTCGTCAAGCAGTCCTACTACCTCGAGCCCGAACCGGTCGGCCGCAAGGCTTTCCTACTGCTCAAGACCGTGCTCGCAGATAGCGAGCTCCAGGCGGTGTGCAAGATCGTGCTCCGGGATCGCGAGTTGCTGGCCGCCCTCGATCCGTTCGGCGACACGATGCTGCTCTCCACGCTGTACTGGCCAGACGAGGTCCGTGATGCGGGCGAACTCGACATCCCCGATGTGGAGGAAGAGTTCAAGCCGGCTGAGATCGAGATGGCCCGCCAGCTGGTCGATGCCCTCACTGGCGAGTTCGACGCCTCGCGCTACAAGGACGAGTACCGCGAAGCCCTGCTGCAGGTCATCGAACGCAAGGTCGCGGGCCAGCCCGTGGAGGCGCCCGCACCAGCGCCGGAGGCGAGCAAGCTCACGGACCTCATGGCCGTCCTCGAGGCCAGCGTCGCTGCTGCCCGCGGGGAGAAGGACGAGGCAGCCGGGCAGCCGACAGCCGAGCAGCCCGTCTCGGTCGAGAAGGCGAGGAAGACCCGCGCGCGCAAGACCAAGGCTGCGGACGCCAAGGGCCGCCCGTCCAAGGCGGCGCCCGCGAGCAAGCGCGCGTCCAAGGCCAGCTCGACCACCCGCAAGCGGAAGTCCGCCTGATCTCCCGCTCACGGCCACGACCCCAGGTGTCAGACTGACAGCGGACACATCAGATGAACCAGCAGCTGCACCTTCCCATCGACGACGCCGCAGCGGACGCCGCGGCCCTGCCGATGCGGCTGGGCTTCCCGCTGGCCACCGAGGGCGGGCGACCCTTCGACGACGATGCCTTCTTCTTCGAGCCGTGGTGGCCTGGAACACCAGCCTTCCTGCGACGAAGCGGTGGCACCCTTGAGCTGCGCACCGAGCACCTCAGCGACCCCCTGGCCATCTTCCCCGAGCTGCGAGACGACCTCATGGCCCTGACTCCCGAGGGCGTCATCGTCGAGGGCACACTGCTGGCGCTCGATGGATCCGGGCGGCCCGACGCGCGCCTGTTGCGCCGTCGCCTTCGAGGTAACACCGGCGAGGAGGAAGTCGCCGAGGGCGCCTTCGTGGCCTCTGACCTGCCCTACCTCAGTGGCGCGTCGCTGGCGCGCAAGCCGTTCGCTGAGCGCCGGCGTCGCCTCGCGACGGTCATGCCCAGCTCGGACCACTGCGTCGTGGGGCCTGGTCTCGTGGGTGAAGGTCTGACCCTCGCGCGTGCCGTCGCCGAGATGGGCATCGGGTCACTTTCGGCACGGAGGCTCGATGGTCACTGGCGCCCAGGCTACGCCGCAGATGCCTGGCTGAAGCTGCGGCTGAAGGAGCTGCCGGCACCCGAGACGCGCCCCTTCCTGGTCCTGCTCGAGAAGCTGCCACTGGGCGGCTGACCGCGCCACCGAAGACACTCGTCTGGCGACGGCTGTCGCCCTGGACGAGACCCGCACGCGGGAGACGGCGTCCTGCCCTGCCCGACGCGGTCCAGGGTCGAGCGACCCTAGAGCCAGTTGGTGGCGACCTCGCCCCAGCCCCGCATGGACCAACCCTGCAGGACCTCATCGACGATGAGCTCCGCGAAGGCAGCGTCGAGGGTTCCGCCGAAGAGCAGGCGCCAGTAGACCGGCCCGACCAGCATCTCCGTCGCGATCGTGGGGTCCACGTCCGGCCGCAGGTCGCCGCGGCGGACACCACGGGCGATGACCCGGGCCACCTCATCACGGCGGATCTGGATGACCGATGCCCGGAACGGATCGCCGAGATCAGGGTTGCGGGCGATCTCGGACAGCAGTTCGCGCGTGACCGGTCCGTAGTCGGTCTCGGTCAGGGCACGCATGGGACCGAGCACCGTAGCCAGCAGCTCCGTGCGCGTGTCGCCGACATCGGGCACCGCGAGGTGGGGTGTGGCCAACTCGAGCAGCAGCTCCAGCGCCAGGTCCTGCTTCTTGGGCCAGTGGCGGTAGATGGTGGCCTTGCTGACCCTGGCGCGCGCGGCCACGTGCTCCATGCGGACCTTGTCGAAACCCTCGGAGATGAGCAGCTCGCGAAAGGCGTCGAGGATGTCTCGATGGGCACGGTCGCTTCGTGGCCGGCCAAGCTTGCCACTCGCCTCGGTGGCCTCCGTCGGCGCCTCTCGCGCGATGATCGCATCGAGCGACTCGAACTCGTGCGCCGTGGCGCGTTTCGCTTCGGCGTTCATGGACACGAAGTATACGATACGGTGCGTCTCGATTGCAACCGATCCGTTACCGAACTTAACGAGACGGCCCGTCTTGCAATCCCCGAGAACCTGTTGTACGATACGGTCCGGATCGAAACACAGCCGTGCTGGATCCACTGAACACAGACCACACAACGCACCTCAACCCTGGAGGTTGAAGCCATGACCCACACACACGTGCCGGGCATCGCCGATCGGCAAGCGCCCGTCCTGACCGAACGCGACAACCAGCGAGCGGTCGATCTCATCGAGAGCGCCGAGCGCTCAGCTCCCTACTGCCCCTGCGGTCGCCACATGATCGCCGTCGCCGACGGTGGCGGGATCTGGCTCGAGTGCTCGAGCCGGCAGGAAGAGAAGAGCGGTCTGGCCGGCTTCGTCGCCCGCATCACGGCATTCGGTCACACGCGCCGGATGATCATGGAGCTCCCCACCAGCTAGGAGCCCACAACCACATACCAGAGCGAGCGGGGCCGGTCTTCCTCCACCTCCTCCGCCGGAACCGTTCGTCTCTGCCAGCAACCCCCTGGTGACTCCGCTCATCTGCACAGATAGCACCCACCAGAGAGTTGCTTCGGAACCCCCGGCCTGACTCCCTTCAGGTCGGGGGTTCTTCTACGCACAGAGGTCTCCGACTCGGTGGCGATGCAGCCGATCGTGCGCGGTGGAGGGTGCCAGACACTCAGGCTCAAGAGCATCGGCCGGGAAACTCCTGCTCACCGGTCAGTGAAGAACGGCAGTGCCATGAACGTCGGCTATGCCAACGCGGGGCCTGCGGCCGTCCAGGGCGCCCAGCGCCGACCCGTCCATGCGCCCACCGGCACCACGAGAAGGGCACAGCCGATCGGCAGAAGGGCCACGCCCGACCAGAAGCAGAGCGGTCCGAACCCGCTACGCCACACGGCCCAGGTTGCGCTGGGCCCCAGCATCACCCTTCACCAGTGGGTCGCTGTTGCCTAGTACCTTCGCGTGGGTGCGCGCGGTCAACGCCGAAACGACACTAGACCCCTCCGGAGAGCCCGGAGGGGTCGTTCGCGATCGTTTGGTGAGCCGCGAAGGATTCGAACCTTCAACCTAGTGATTAAGAGTCACTTGCTCTACCGTTGAGCTAGCGGCCCGCGGACACGACTGTAGCAAATCTCCGCAAGATGCGACAGCGCGCGCTCGGCCTTCGGCGGCGCCTCAGGGAGACAAGCATCACCGAGCCACACGACCCCCACCGCCACGTCATCGATCGCCAAGATGTGCGAGGCTGTCGCGCCAAGGGCTGCCTGCCCGTCGCCGGCCACTCGAACGGTCGCGGCGAAACCATCACACCCGAGGTCGTATGAGTCGTCACGCGCCCACCTTCATCGCCCGGTCCCGCGCCCGCGTGGTCGGCGTCATCCTGGCCACGGTGGTGGCTCTGGCTGCGCTCCTGCCCGTCGCGGTGGCAGCCCAGGGCGATGAGATCACGCCCCAGGACATCCAGTGGGAGTGGCAGCTACTGACCCAGCTTGACGCCGACCGCAAGATGGAGGATGTGCCAGCCGGCGTGGGCGCCACGCTCCTGCTGCGCTCGGGTGCCGCCTCCGGCGAGGCCGCCTGCAGCACGTTCGACTCCAGCTACTCGAACTCCGCCGACGTGCTCGACATCTTCGTAGCGCCTGAGGAGGTCCAGTGGCGCGACTGCGACCCGGAGTCGCGCGCCTTCGACGAGCTCTTCTACCGGAACCTGGGCGAGATCGCTTCGATCCGCGATGCGGACGACGTGCTCGTGGTGCGGGATGTCATCGGTCAGAACCTGATGGTCTTCACGCGTGCCACCATCGACAACGACCCCACGGCCGCACGCTGGAGCCTGGCCCGTATCGGCGGCGCTGATGGCTCGGTGGAGCCGGTCATCCAGGGCCTGACGGCGTGGATGGAATTCCTGCGCGGTGGCTCGCTCGTGGGCAGCACCGGCTGCGGTGCGTTCCTGGGCAAGTACGACACGAACGAAGGCCGCATCGACATCACCGACGTGGACTACCGACTCGGTGCCTGCACCGAGGGTGCCCGAGCCCAAGCGGAGCGGATCCTGGCCACCCTCGGCGAGATCACCGACTTCCAGGTCCGGCCCGCGGGCCTGGCCCTCGAAGGATGAGCAGGGCATCATCCGCTTGGCGCTCACGCCCGATCTCGACCTGGCCAAGCGTACCTGGACGCCAACGGCGGTCTACGACCCGGCCGGGACAGCAGCAGTTCGGGAGCGGCACCGAGCTGACGACCTCGGCCGTCCAGTTCATCGGCGGCAAGCTCGAGGGTCGCAGCATCTGCCGTCCCTTCACCGGCAACGCGCTCCGCTCAGGCCTGGCCGTCTCGATCGGGGGCATCCAGTTCTTCGACGAGTACTGCAAGGGCAAGGTCGGCGCCGGCACCCTCGGCGACATCGAGGCCGCCTTCGTCGACGCGCTCGAGGACGCAGCCTCCTACGCCCTGCGCGGGGACGAGCTGGCCATCACCGACGTCAACGGCATCACGCGTGCGGTGCTGGAACCGCAGCCGCCACTCACCGGCACCACCTGGCAGTGTTCCGGATGCGGCAGGGCAAGAAGCTGGTGGCGCCGTCCGGCGACGTGCCCATCACGGCCACCTTCGAGGAGGTCGACGCCACGCGCATCGGCGTCGTCCAGGGCAAGACGGGTGTCTCCAACAGGATCGACGAGAACGAGTACTTCGGCACCTTCGAGACGCCGGCGGCCACGGTCATCGACGTCATCCAGCTCGACGCTACCGGCAAGGGCTGCCGCGACAAGAACAGTAAGAAGGCCTGCCAAGAGCAGAAGACCTTCCTCAAGTTGCTCCAGTCAGCAGACGGCTACGTGGCCGCGTGCCGACGACCTCAAGTTCTACAAGGGTCGCCAGAACATCCTCGTGTTCCGCGAGGAACGCCTCGACGGCGCGGCGGAGTAGTCGCCTCTCCGGGCTCCCCTGCCCTCGCGGCCAGCACCCTCAGGCCTCGTCCTCGGGCCGGATGCGGTAGGCGCGGGTGACCGAGAGGTCGACGGCCGTCGCCTCGGGATCGGGCCCGCTCGCCGGCGTGGCCTGGAACTCGAACTCGAAGCGGCGGAGGCGCGCCAGCGGGAGTAGCGCCACCACCTGCAGCAGCAGGGTGGCCATGAGGATGCCATCGAAGGCCCATCTCTCGGCCGCCGCGGCGCCGATGAGCGCGCCCACGATCTGGCCCACGGCGAGGAAGACGCTGTAGAGGCCCATGACCGCGCCGCGATCGGCCGGGAAGGACTCGGACATGTCCGCCAGCAGCCCGAGGGCCGCCGGCGTGGCGCCAGCCAGCAGGAACATGCCGATCGCCAACCCGGCCAGCCACGGTAGACGCATGACAGCGGCATCGTCGCCGGTGTGGTTCAGCAGGAGTGCCGACACGACGAAGACCGCCCCGCCGACGATGCCGTAGAAGATGATGGTGGTGCGACGCAGCGCCTCGAAACGGCCGCCCCAATAGAGCAGCCCCACCAGGAAGACCACCCCACCCACGACGAAGGCGAGCGTCACGAGCAGCGGGTCGAAGCCGCCCACGAGCCACTGGTCCTCGAAGCGCGCATCGCGCCTGCGCACCAGCTGGAACAGCGTTTGGGAGGTGTAGAGACCCAGGCCGGCATTGAGCGCGATCCAGGTGGGCGCAAGCAGCCACACTCGCGTCCGGCGAAGCAGCCGGCGGTAGCGCCGCCAGCCGGTCCGCGAGGCAAGGGGTCGCTCGGTGCCGGCGTCGATGTCCGGTACGAACCAGCGGTAGAGACCGTAGGCGCCCACGTAGATGAGGCCATTGACCAGGAAGCCGACGGGGCCCAGCAGCTGCCACACCGGACCTGCGGCCGCGAAGCCGAAGGCGAGCCCGCCGATGGTGGCCACCTCGAAGCGGGCAGAGGCCTTGCCTCGGAGCGCCTCGTTCCCGCTCGTGGCAGCTGCGATGAAGCCCAGCACCGAGGGCACGCTGGCGGCGGTGCTGGCACCTTCCAGCAGTCGGGTCAGTCCCAGCAGCGGCAGACTGCCCACGAGGATGGGCACCGCGATGACGACGGCGCCCAGCTGGATCTCGGCGGTCAGGGCGGTGATCACGACCGCCGCCAGGCCGAAGACCGGACCGATCTGCATGACCCGATGGTTGCCGACCCGATCCGAGAGCAACCCGAAGGGCGGAGAGAGCACGAGCTCGGCCGCGAAGAAGAGCGCCGTGAACAGGCCGATCGCATACGGCCCCACCTCGGGTCCGCCGTACTCGGGGAAGGCAGCCAGCAGGAAGATCAGCAGGGCGCCCGTCAACCCGGTCGCGAATCGCAGCACGAACGTGGCCACGGTGACGGTCAAGATGCTGCGCTCCATGCCCGCCGAAGGGTACCCCTCCTCGAACGCGATATGCTCGCCTCGTGGTCGATGCATCAGCCCCGCAGGAGATCGTGGCGCTCGCCGACGAGCGCTCCGTCGCCCGTGCCGCGCGGGACTTCCGCACCGCGGACGAGCTCCGGGCCCGTATCGAGGCCGCCGGCTGGCGCGTCGTGGACGACGGTCCGACGTACACGCTCGAGCCGGCCCGTCCGCCGGATGTCAGTGACGGCGAGCGCACGCTGTACGGAGCTGTCGACTCGGTGCCGTCGCGCCTCGACGAGCCCTCGACCTCGGGGGCCTCGGTCATCGTCGTCGCTGGCCTTGGCACCACGCCGCCCGCAGTGGCACTGAGCGCACTCGCGGCCACGGCGCCCGCAGGCACACAGGTACTGCTCCTCGCGGGTCCCGACACGACCGCCGGACGGCCCCGCCGATGAGGTCATCGGCACAGCCGTCCCCTTCAGCGCCGGTGACGCCCTGCAGGCAGCGCTGCGGCGGACGAGCCGCGAGATCGTGATCGTGCTCGAGCCCGATCAGGTCCCGACCGGGGACATCGTGACGCCGACCGCTGCTGCCCTGCGCGACCCGTCGGTGGCGGTCGTCGCTACGGTCGGCCTGTACTCCCCTGACCTGCATCGTTATCACCCGCTCGGACGCGGAGATGCCACGACCGTCGGTTCAGGCTGCTACGGCTTTCGGCGCGCTGACGCGTTGGAGCGCGGGCCGGTGGACGGTCGGTTGCGGCTGCGTGGCAGCGTGGCCGCCTGGCTCGGCCTGCTCCTGCGCGACGAGGGCCCCGACGCTCCGCCGCGGCGGGCATCGGTCATCGATCTGCCGCTGGAGGACGCCGGAGCCGAGGCGCAGCTGCCCGAGGATCACGCACGCCTGGCCCGCCGTGACGGCTATCGCATCGCGGACCGCTTCCGCCACCATCAGTGGCTCGCCGGCCACGAGCCACCACGGAGGCGGCTGGTAGGTGATGGGGCCGATGAGGGCCAGGCCCACGATGACGGCGATGAGCGCGACCACGCTGATGATGCGTAGCGGCCTGGTTCGGGCCACCGGGTCGGGCGCCTGAGCGGTCGGTGACACAGGGTCACCCGACGGCCGCGACCAGAAGGAGTCCAGGCGTGCGCCCTGGGGCACGATGAGGAAGCCCAGGATCGCCCCGGCGATCAGTCCGCCGATATGGGCGGCGTTGTCGATGCCCGAGAGTGAGAAGCCGATGACCAGGTTGATGCCGATGAGCACGCCGATCTGCATGGTCAGGTTGCGGGCATTGCGCGTCAGCGCCGGCTTGTGCACGCGGTCGGCCACGATGAGGGCGCCGAAGAGGCCGAAGACGCCGCCGCTGGCTCCCACACCGAAGGCTGGCGAGGTGGCGTAGCTGGCGACCGAACCGGCGGCGACACAGATGACGTACATCAGGAGGAAGCGCCGCGGGCCGTAGAGCGCCTCGATGATGGGCCCGATGATGAACAAGGCATACATGTTGAAGATCAGGTGGATGGGCAGGTTGCTGTCGTGCACGAGCGCGACCGTCAGCAGCCGCCAGTACTGGTTGTCGAAGTAGACCGCGCTCTTGTCGAGGAAGAGCCAGCCTTCCAGCTCGGTGGCGCCCGAGGAGCGTGAGCAGGCTGATGAAGACCGTGACCGCGATGACCGCGTAGGTGGCGGTCGGCTGTGGTCGGCCCTCCGGGCGGGCCTGGCTGAAGGCCCGCTCCGCGGTGCGATCGTCTCCCATCTCCTTGCTCAACCAGCCGACCCGTGACTGGATGGCTGCCTGTTCGGAGGCAGGCGCCCGTCGACCGGCCTCGCGATAGGCCCGAGCAGCTCCGGGGATGTCGTTCTCGCGGACACGCGTGGCCGCCAGCTCCTTCCAGGCACGCCAGGTGAGCTCGTTCTCCGGCGCCTGGGTGGCGGTGATCAGGGCCTGCAGGGCCGCCGGCTCGTCATCGAGGCGGTAGCGACAGTCAGCGAGCCCGATGAGCGCCGCGGTATGCAAGCGCCGGGTCAGCTGCGCCCACGACCCGCGCGAACGTGCCTGCGGCGAGGTCCCAATCTCCCTGCTCGGCGAGCGCTTGACCGCGCTTGAGCAGCCCGACCGCCACATCCGTGTCGAGCGGGCCGGGCTGCACGGGATCAGAGAACGAAGACTGGAAGGACGACGACATCCCCCTGACTGTACCCGGCCCCGGAGGATGTGGCCGTGGCGCGGCTTCTGGCGGGTCAGCGGCCGAGGTCGAGCGCCAGCTGGTCGTCGTGGGTCGGCTTGGCCCGGCGGTTCCGAGCGGGCGAGCGTGCGCGGTGGTCGTGGCCGGCTGACGCCCTGGGCCAGGAGCGGCTCTCCCAGCCGCATGGCCAGCTGCTCGGCCAGCGGCCACCAATCGTGGTCCTCGGTGATGCCCGAGGCCGCCTGCACGATCATCCGATCTCGCGGCACCAGCCGCGGCAGGCGAGCGTCGAGGATGGCCTCGATCTCATCGCGGAAGCGATCGCTGGTGGAGCGCACGCCGTCGGCCCGGATCTCGACATCGGGGGTCAGTCGCACGACGAGGTCGTAGGTCCGGGACCACTGGCGTACCAGCGGCTCCACGTCGAAGCCGTCCTCGCCCCCGCTCGCCCGCAGGTAGTAGGCGAAGTTGTCCATGACACCACGGTCGGTGACAAGGCACTCGGCCTTGCGCGAGAGCTCCAGCTCACGTCGGATCTGCGAGGTCAGGACCCACAGCTGCGCCTCCGCGGTGGCGCCCTTCGTTGATGCCCAGGGGGTTGTCGCGCACCACCTCACGGGCGAACTCCACCGATCGGCCCGCTCGCTGGATGACGCTCGCGAAGGCCAGGGCAGCGGTCGTCTTGCGGATGCCGTGCGAGCCGATGAAGGCGATCTTTGCGTTGCGAGGCCAAGGCACGTCCCGATGCTATAGCCTCGGGGGTATGACCACACATCGCGACCGCTATCCCATCCGCGTGGGCGCCCTGCTCTGGGTCCAGCAGACCGACTGGGCAGAGCTCGCCAGCGCCGCCCGACTCGCCGACACGGCCGGGCTCGACTCCCTCTGGGCCTGGGACCATCTGCACGCCATCGTGGGCGACCCATTGCAGCCGATCTACGAGGGCTGGACGACGCTGGCGGCGTGGGCGGCCGAGACGAAGCGCATCGACCTGGGACTGATGGTCGGCGCCAACACCTTCCGCAACCCCGGGCTGACGGCCAAGTCCGCGGTCACCGTCGACCACATCAGCGACGGCCGAGCCTGGCTGGGACTGGGCGGCGCCTGGTTCGAGTACGAGCACACCGCCGCCGGCCTCGACTTCGGTAGCGGCTTCGGACAGCGGCTCGACTGGCTCGATGAAGCGGTCGAGGGCATCACCAGCGTGCTCGCGGGCGAAGCAGTCACCTCGTCACCGGGCGGGCACTACGGCTTCCGCGACCTCGAGCACCATCCCCTGCCCTACCGCGGCGCCGGAACGCTGCCGCTCATGATCGGTGGCGGCGGCGAGAAGAAGACGCTGCGCACGGTCGCGCGCTACGCACAGGGCTGGAACATCAACGGCGGCCTCGAAACGGTCGCCCGCAAGGCCGACGTGCTCCGAGGGCACTGCGAGGCCGTCGGGCGAGACCCGCTCGACATCGAGCACACGCTCGTGCGCTTCGTCGTGCTCCGCGATGATCGTGACGAAGCCATGCGGGTGCTCGCATGCTGGCCAGGACCGCCAACGGCAGCGCCACGCCGCTACGACCCGGAGCGTGACTTCGTCGGGACCGAGGAGCAGATCGCGGAGGACTGGCGTCCACTACCGCGACCTCGGCTTCACCCACCTCATCGTGGACATCCCTGCGCCGTTCGACCGCGAGACGATCGAGCGCCTGCCGCGACTACGGGAGCTGGTCGCCGACGGCTGACGCCACGGGTCACGGCGCAGCGCCAGCGCTCCCACGATGGCCCTGGCCTCGTCGATGATGCGCTCCAGATGTGCTTCGTCGACGAACGACTCGGCGTACAGCTTGGTCACGTTCTCGGTGCCCGACGGTCGAGCCGCGAACCAACCCTGCTCGGTCACGACCTTGAGCCCGCCGATGGACGCACCGTTGCCGGGGGCGGCCGGTGAGCTTGGCGGTGATGGGCTCGCCGGCCAGCTCGGTGGCGGCCACCGCTGTCGGTGCGAGCGCGCCGAGCGCGGCCTTCTGCGCAGGCGTGGCCGGGGCGTCGATGCGCTTGTACACCGGGGCCCCGAAGCGTTCGGTCAGCGCCTTGTACGCCTCGCCCGGATCGGTGCCCGTCCTGGTCGGTCATCTCGGCCGCGAGCAGGCAGGCGATGATGCCGTCCTTGTCCGTCGACCAGGGCTGAGCCATCGAAGCGCAGGAACGACATGCCCGCGCTCTCTTCCCCGCCGAACGCCACCGAGCCGTCGAGGAGCCCTCGACGAACCACTTGAAGCCCACCGGCACCTCGTAGAGCCGGCGCCCGAGGTCGGCCGCCAGCCGATCCTGCATGCTCGAGGACACGAGCGTCTTGCCGATGGCCGCGTCGGCACCCCACTCCCGCGCACCGCCGAAGAGGTAGGCGGCAGCGGCAGCGAGATAGTGATTGGGGTTGAGCAGCCCGACCGAGGGCGTGACCACGCCGAAGCGATCGGCGTCGGCGTCGTTGCCGAGGGCGAGATCGAAGTCGCTGCGCATCCCGACCAGCCGGGCCATGGCGTACGGGCGACGAGGGGTCCATGCGGATCTTGCCGTCCCAGTCGCGGGTCATGAAGCCGAAGGTGGGATCGACCGTGTCGTTGGTGATGGTCAGCGCGATGTCGTGCGCCTCGGCGATGGCCGCCCACCAGGCCACGGCCGCGCCACCGAGCGGGTCGACCCCGATGCGCAGGCCGGAGCCGGCGATGGCCGCAACGTCGATGACCGCCGGCAGGCTGGCCACGTACGTGGCCATGAAGTCGTAGCCGGTCGCGGCTGCCCGGGCCCGTGGAGCCGGCACCCGGGTCACCGCGTCAAGGCCCGATGCCAGCAGCTCGTTGGCGGCGTCCTGGATGGCCCGGGTCATCGACGCATCGGCCGGGCCGCCGCTGCGGCGGGTTGTACTTGAAGCCACCATCGGCAGGCGGGTTGTGCGAGGGCGTGACCACGATGCCATCGGCCTGCGCGTCGGGGTGCTCTCGATTCCAGGTGAGGATCGCGTGCGAGATGCCCGGGGTCGGCGTGTAGCCGTCGGCGCTGTCGATGCGCACGTCGACGTCGGCGGCGATGAGCACCTCCAGCGCGGTCAGGAAGGCCGGCTCGCTGAGCGCGTGGGTGTCACGGCCCATGAACAGCGGCCCATCGATGCCGTGCTCGCGCCGGAAGGTCACGATGGCGGCGGTAGTGGCCACGATGTGGTTCTCGTTGAAGGACGTGGACAGCGAGGAGCCACGATGACCCGAGGTGCCGAAGGCCACCCGCTGGGTCGGCTCCGCGGGGTCGGGACGGCCCGCGTAATAGGCATCCTCGAGCGCCCGCAGGTCGACGAGGATGGATGGGTCGGCGGGCTGTCCGGCGAACTCGCTCGTGGCCACGGCTCTCTCCTGGTTCGTTGCGGCTGGTGCTGTGTCGGGCGGCGATCGACCACGACGCCCGCAGCGTATAGGAGCCTCGCGCGCACCGTACCCCTCGGTCAGCAGCTCGTGGCAGGCGAATGTGCTGAGCACGATGACGTGCTTGGTGCCGAATGGGTGCCCGAGTGTTGCCTAATCGGCCCTGCTTCGAGTTGCGCGGTGGCGTATGGTCGGGCTGACCGGGGCGGGAGCGTTGAAACCCCGGCGCTCGCATCAGGAGGGACTTATCGGATGAGCAAGCAGTCGTGGGCCAAGCTCGCGCGTGTCACCGTCGCCGGCGCGATGCTGGCGAGTGCCATCGGCGTCAGCGGGGCGCCGATCGTCGCCGCACAGGACGGGAATGATTGTTCCGCTATCTCCGGTGGCGTGCAGCTGCCCGAAACCGTCGATGGCAAGTTCAACGTCGGCATGGTCCTCATCGGCCCCCACAACGACGGTGGCTGGAGCCAGGCGCACTTCGAGGGCCTGCAGTACCTCTGCGAGAACATGGACAACGTCCACGTGGCCTACATGGAGAACGTGCCCGAGGGCGCGGACTCCGAGCAGGTCTTCCGCAGCCTCGCGCGCAAGGGCTTCGACTTCATCATCGGCACCTCCTTCGGCTACATGGATCCCATGGAGATCGTGGCTGAAGAGTTCCCCGACAGCACCTTCCTGCACCTGACCGGGTTCAAGTCGAACGGCACCAACTTCGGCAATCTCATGGGTGCGATGGAGGACTTCAAGTACCTCGCAGGCATGCTCGCCGGGTCGCGGGCGAAGGTCGACGGGAACACCACCCTCGGCTACATGGCGACCTTCGCCATCCCGGAGGAACTGCGCCTCGGCAACGCCTTCATGCTCGGCGCCAAGCAGACCTGTCCCGAGTGCACGATGGACGTGCGCTTCATCAACACCTGGCATGACCCATCGCTCGAGCGTGAGGGCGCCGCGTCGCTCTTCGACGGTGGGGCCCAGGTGGTCCTGACCGGCGCCGATACGCCGGCGGTGGCCCAGGTGGCCGAGGAAAAGGGCAAGTGGGGCATCACCTACGACTGGTACGGCTCCTGCACCAGCGACGCCTGCCTGACCGCCCCCTACTGGGTTTGGGGTCCGGAGTACCTGCGCATCGCCGAGCAAGTCGCGGCTGGTGACTACACCGCCGGCTATGAGTACTTCGACGCCGATGCAGGCGGCATGGGCCTCTTCGGCTTCATGGAAGGCCAGACGCCCCAGCCCGGTGTCGCCGACCTGCCCGAAGAAGACGTGCAAGCGGTCAAGGACACGCTGGCAGCGATGCTGGCAGGAGACTTCGACCGTTTCGACGTCTTCGCTGGTCCGATCACGGACAACGAAGGCAACGTCATCCTCGCCGAGGGTGAGTCTCTCGTCCAGGCAGACCTTGACCAGTTCCCCAACGCCGACGGTAGCAACTGCCCCGTTTGCATGTACTGGTGGGCCGACGGCGTGAACGCCACGCTTCCGGATCTTTAGTAGGCCGATAGCGAAGCGCACCTCGGAGGTCGTCCAGGCCTCCGAGGTGCTTTTCGTCCCGATGACTGAGACCGCCCTCGCAGTCGAGATGCGAGGCATCGTCAAGAAGTTCCCCGGCGTGGTCGCCAACGACCATGTCGATTTCGACTTGCGCGCCGGCGAGGTGCACGCCCTGCTGGGTGAGAACGGCGCCGGCAAGTCGACACTGATGAACATCCTCGCCGGCCTCTACGGTGCGGATGAGGGGACCATCGAGGTGCGTGGCCAGTCCGTCGAGCTGCACTCGCCGCGCGATGCCATGAACGTCGGCCTGGGCATGGTCCACCAGCACTTCACGCTGGTCGACTCGCTCACCGTCACCGAGAACATCCTGCTGGGCCTCGAGGAGCCACGATTCTGGATGAACCTGCCCGACTACGCGGCCAGGGTCGGAGCATTGGCGGAGGAGACCGGCCTGGCGGTCGACCCGACGGCCAAGATCTGGCAGCTCTCGGTGGGCGAGCAGCAGCGGGTCGAGATCCTCAAGATGCTCTACCGCGGCGCCACCATCCTCATCATGGACGAGCCCACCGCCGTGCTCGCACCACAGGAGATCGAAGAGCTCTTCGAGACCCTGCGGGGCATGACCGCCGCCGGCGCCTCGATCGTCTTCATCAGCCACAAGCTCGACGAAGTGCTGAACATCGCCGACCGCGTGACGGTCATGCGGCGCGGCGTGGTGACCGCTGCCGGGATCCCGGCTGCGGGCAAGACGAAACGCGACCTGGCTCAGCTGATGGTCGGCCGCGAGGTTCTCGAGGCGGTCGACAAGGTCGAGCTCCCAGCGGGTGAGATCGTGCTCGAGATGACCGGCGTCACCGCCCTCAGCGACCGCGCCTTCCCGGCGCTCGCAGGGGTCGATCTGCGCATCCGTGCCGGCCAGATCATCGGCCTCGCCGGTGTCGCGGGGAACGGACAGTCCGAGCTCGCCGAGGTCATCACCGGTCTGCGTGAGTGCACCGGCAGCATCGTGGTCAACGGCCAGGAACTGGCCAACCGCCCGGTGGCCGAGGCCATCGACGCGGGCGTGGCGCACGTGCCCGAAGACCGCACCGGGACGGGCAGCTCGCCCAACCTCTCGCTGACCGACAACCTCATCATGAAGTCATATCGCAACAAACCTGTCGCTCACGGCTGGACCATCGACAGCAGCGAAGCTCGGGCGCGGGCCCAGGGTCTGAAGGATGCCTACGAGGTTTCGGCACCCTCGATCGACACGGAGGCTCGCCTGCTCTCGGGCGGCAATCTGCAGCGCCTCATCCTGGCTCGCGAGATCAGCTCGGAACCCGGCCTCATGGTCGCGGTCCAGCCCACGCGCGGACTGGACGTCGGCGCCATCGAGACGGTGCACCGGCTGCTGCTCGAGCAACGCGCGGCCGGCATGGCAGTGCTGCTCATCAGCGAGGACCTCGATGAGATCCTGATGCTGTCCGATCGCGTCGCCGTCATCTATGAAGGGCGAATCAGCCCCTCCGTCCCCGCCGACGAAGCTGACGTGGGCGATCTGGGCCTGATGATGACCGGCTCGGTCGCGACCGACCCCAGCGTCGCCGGACCGCTCCGACCATGAGCGCGCGGGCGACTCCGCGCCGGCACTGGCTACCCTTCACGTTCCATCTTGAGCGGCGACTGGAGACACCTCGTGGCTTGGGCGTCGTCCTGACCATCGGCGCCGTGGTGGTAGCCCTGCTCATCTCGGCTGCACTGATCTGGCTCATCGGCGGCGACCCCATCGGCGCCTACGCACATATCGTGCGTTCGTCGCTGGGCAGCATCGGCGTGCTCTCGGACACGCTCGTCAAGGCCACCCCGCTCATCTTCACGGGCCTGGCCTGCTCGGTCGCCTTCCGCATGCGCCTCTGGAACATCGGTGCCGAAGGCCAACTCATGATGGGGGCCTGGGGCGCCAGCGCCGTCGTGCTCGTGGGCTGGCTTCCCGAAGGCACCCCCAGCTTCGTCTATCTGCCCCTGATGATGGCCGCCGGCCTCGCCGCGGGTGCCCTCTGGGCCGGGATCGCCGGCTGGCTCAAGGCCCGTCTGAACGTCAACGAGATCATCACCACCCTGATGCTCGTCTACATCTCCTTCGAGTGGGTCAAGTTCTGGGTCTTCGGCCCATGGAGTGAAGGCGGGTTCCAGATGTCCCCGCGCTTCCCGCGCGAGGCCTGGCTGCCCCGGCTGACCGACCACAGCGATATCGTCTCCGACTTCAGTGGCCTCACGGTCCACCTCGGGTTCGGCCTGGCCCTCGTCGCTGCTGGACTCGTGTGGTTCCTGCTCAACCGCACGCGCAAGGGTTACGAGATCCGACTGCTTGGCGACAACCCGCGCGCCGCGCGCTACGCCGGCATCAACATCGGCCGCACCATCATCCTGGTGATGCTCATCTCCGGCGCCCTCGCCGGGTTGGCCGGGGCCACCGAGATCAGCGGCGTCGTCCACCGGTTGCAGGACAACTTCTCGCCGGGCTACGGCTTCACCGGCATCATCGTGGCCTTCCTTGCTCGCTTCAACCCGCTCGGGGTCGTCGTCGCAGCCATCGCCTTCGGCGCGCTCATCCTGGCCGGGCGTGAGATCCAGCCCGCCGGCATCCCGGCCATGATCCAGGGCATCGTCCTCTTCTGCGTCATCGCCAGCGATGTCTTCCTGCGCTACCGCGTGCGGGTGGTCCGGCAGTGAACCTCGAGCTGGCCCTGGCAGCGGGCGTCGCGGCGGGCACGGTGCTGCTCTTCGCGGCCCTCGGTGAGCTCTTCACCGAGCGCTCCGGCATCATCAATCTCGGCGTGCAGGGGATGATGTTCATCGGCGCGCTCGTCGGCTTCAAGGTCGGCGTCGAAGTGGACCCCTGGCTCGGGCTGGCCCTGGCCATGGCGGCGGGTGCACTCCTCGCAGGCTTGCACGGCATCGTGACCATCCATCTGCAAGCCAATCAGATCGTGTCCGGCCTGGCCCTCACGTTCCTCGGTACCGGCGTGGCGCTGGTGCTCGGCGAGGGCCTGCCCAGCGGCAGCCCGGCACTGCTCCCGGTCATCACCGTGCCGGTGCTATCGGCCATCCCGTTCATCGGCACGATCTTCTTCACCGACCACTCGATCCTCGTCTACGTCGGCTACCTGCTGGTGCCGCTGACCTCTGTCTGGATCTTCCGCACCCGGCCGGGCCTGCACCTCCGAGCGGTCGGCGAACAGCCCAGCGCTGCTGATGCCCTCGGCGTCAACGTCTACCGCCAGCGCTACCTGTACACCATGCTCGGCGGTGCGCTGGCCGGCCTCGCCGGCGCGATGATCACCATGGCGCTGGTGCCCGGCTGGCACGCCGACAAGACCGTCATCGCCCAGGGCTGGATCGCGGTGGCGCTGGTCATCTTCGGCCAGTGGAAGCCCGGACGGACGATGTTCGGCGCATACATGGTGGCCTTCATCTTCCGCCTGGCGCTCGACCTCCAGGGCCCCAAGGACTTCTTCGGGATCCCCAACATCTTCTACGAGTACCAGCCCTCGACGTTCTTCCTGGGCATGCTCCCGTGGGCCATGGTCATCTTCGTCCTCATCATCGCCGCGAGGGAGGCCAACCGGAAGCGCATCGGAGCGCCCGCCTCGTTGGGCCTGCCCTACGTGCGAGGAGAGCGGGGCCACTAACGGCTCCGCCGGCGGTCGTCTTCAGGTCGCTCGCAGACGTCTACGGGTCGAAGCCGTCGGGCCGACGCCCCGGTGCTACATGTCGACGCTGACGAGCGGCTGCACCTGGGAGTGCACCTGTCGCAATACCGGCGCCATCTCCTCGAACTGCTCCAGCGTCAGCGATTGCGGGCCGTCGGAGAGGGCGTCATCGGGGTTGGGGTGCACCTCGACCATGATGCCGTCGGCACCACCGGCGACCGCCGCCACCGCCATCGGCGGCACCAGCCAGCGCTTGCCGGTGGCGTGCGAGGGATCCACGATGACCGGCAGGTGCGATGAGCCTGTGCAGCAGCGGCACAGCCGTGAGGTCCAGCGTGTTGCGCGTGTACGTCTCGAAGGTGCGGATGCCGCGCTCGCAGAGGATGACCTCGGGATTGCCCGAGCTGACGATGTACTCGGCCGCCATCAGCCACTCCTCGACGGTGGCGCTGATGCCGCGCTTGAGCATCACCGGTCGGTCGATCTTGCCGGCGGCCATCAGCAGCGGGAAGTTCTGCATGTTGCGGGCACCGATCTGGAGGATGTCGGCGTACTCGGCCACCGGCCCCAGCTGGCTCGGCTCCATGACCTCGGTGATGATGGGCAGGCCCGTCTCCGCGCGCGCCTCGGCCAGGAAGCGCACGCCGTCCATGCCCAGGCCCTGGAAGCTGTACGGGCTGGTACGCGGCTTGAAGGCGCCACCGCGCAGCACCGTCGCTCCGGCCGCAGCCACCGCCATCGCGGTGCGCAGCAGCTGATCCCGGCTCTCGATGGCGCAGGGTCCGGCCATGACCGTCAGCGAGCCCGCCGCCGATGGTCGTGTCGCCCGACCCTGATGACCGTGTCCCGCGGATGGAAGTCCCGCGAGGTCAGCTTGAAGGGCTTGCTGATGGGCGTGACCGAATCGACCCCGGGCAGGACCGCGAGGTGGCTCATCACCTGTTCCTTGCGCGGCCCCACGTCGCCGACGACGCCGATGATGACCCGCTGCTCACCGCGGCTCTCATGGGGCGTGAGCCCATCAGCCTCGATGTGGCGACGGACCTCCTGGACCTCTTCCTCGGTCGCTCCGACCGACATCACGACCAACATGCGGTCGACTCCTTCTCAGCCTCAGGCGTCGCGCCGGGGCACGGTGTGAAACAGCTCGGGGTCAGGGTCGCCCTCCAGCACCCGGATGAGGCTGGCCGGGCGCAAGCCCGAGCGTGGCCCGCCCGAGCGGGCCTTCGAGCGTCAGCGAGTCCGTCGACTCCGAGCGGGCGAGGATCGTCACCTGCGGCACCGGGCCGCAGGCCGCGTGCCTCCAGATAGGAGACCAGGCCGCCGTCCTCCTCGGCCGCCTCGGTGATGCGATAGATGGTGACGCGCGAACCCGAGACGACTTCGCTGAGCGGCGACTCCGGCGGACGCCTGGCACGCGGTGGCCTCGTCGATGGGATTGCCGTGCGGGCACGTCTCGGGATGGCCCAGCAGCTCGTCGAGCGCGGCCTCCACGCGCGGCGAGATGTGGGCCTGCAGGCGGATGGCCTCCGGATCGGTCTCTGCCCAGGGGATCCCCAGCACCGACGACAGCAGCCACTCGGCGAGCGCGTGGCGCCGGTAGATCGCGTCCGCCTCGAGGTTGCCCCTTGGGTGTCAGGCAGACGTTGCGCGCTTCGCCGATGGACACGAGCCCGGTGCCCGAAAGCCGACGCAGCATCTCGCTGGTGGCCTGCGGCGAGACGCGCATGCGACGGGCCAGGTCGGCGGCGCTCAGCGGCTCGCCGCCTCGCGACTGACGGATCGCCAGCAGGTAGGCCTGTTCGGCGGCGGAGATCTCCGATTCGTTCACGGTTCATCGACATCGGTCCTACAGGATAGGCTCCCGGCCCGCTCATCGAGCGGCACCCATGCGCCACACGCGCTCGATCGCACAGTCCACTTCGTCGTCCCATCCCGAAGCGTGGCGGTCCCGGGCTCACGCAGCAGCACGATCCCGAGATCGGTGCGCAGGCGGTAGTCGGTATGGGTGCCCCGGAAGCGGACGTCGACGACCGCACGCGGAGAGGGGCCGCCGAAGCGGACCCAGTCGGGCCGGACCAGGTAGCGCCCGGCGCCATCCGCGCCCGGCACGGCGATCTCGCCTTCGACGAACGAGGCCGGCCCCGTCAGGCGAGCCGCCCATTCGTCGGCGGGCTCGGCGTAGACGTGCCTGGCGAAGCGACCTGGACCGACCTCACCATCGCGCATGAGCACGACCCGGTCGGCCACCGCCAGCGCTTCCTCGACATCGTGGGTGGCATGGATGGCAGCCGCACCGTCGGCATGCATGCGAGTAGCCAGCTCGGCCTGCAGGTCGGCCTTGAGCACCGTGTCGAGGTGGGCCGTCGGCTCGTCGAGCAGGTACACCGCCGGCCGGCGAGCCAGCGCCCGTGGCCAGACCCACGCGCTGCTGCTCCCCCCGGAGAGCTGGGCCGGCCGCCGCCCAGCGAGGTGCGCCGATGCGCATCTGCTCCGAGCAGCTCGCGGGCGTGTGCGCGCGCCGCTCCCGCGCCCATCCCGGCCCGTGCGCAGTGGATAGGCCACGGTGTCAAGCGCATCCATGTGCGGCCACAGCCCGTAGTGCTGGAAGACCATGCCCACCGGCCGCTGCTCGGGTGGTGTGCTGACCGTGGCGGAGCTGGCCACGGTCTCGTCGAGATGGATCTCGCCGCCGCTCAGCGGCAGGAACCCGGCGATGGCGTAGAGCAGCGTGGTCTTGCCCGAGCCGGACGGACCCAGCAGCGCGACCGTCTCGCCCGCCGCCACCGTCAGGTCCACGCCACGCACCGCCGGGGCTCCCCGTAGCGATGACGACGACCCGCGCTCATGCGGACCGCCGTCCTGGCGCTCATCGGCGCCAGCCAACGCGTTCGAGCACACCCGAGCGACCAGCCAGGGGCAAGGCCGCCAGCGGCCACGAGGAGCGCCAGCACCAGCGCCAGAGCCGCGGTCAGGCCGTTGTCGCCGAGCTGCTGCAGGTCGAGGACCACGACCGCCAGCGTGGCCGAGCCCGGGCCGTACAGCAGGCTTGACATCGTGACCTCGTGGAGTCCGAACATGAAGACGATCAGTCCGCCGGCGACGATCATCGGCCGCAGCAGGGGCAGCACGATCGTACGCGTGGCAGTCCAGGCGCCGGCGCCCGACACCCGCGCCGCCCGATACGAGTCGGCGGGGATGCCGTCGAGGCCCGCCGCCACGGGCCGGAAGCCCAGCGCCCAGAACTTGGCCAGGTAGGCCACGAGGATGATGAGCAGTGTATCCCGCAGGGCCACGCCATAGGCCAGCAGCACGGCCACCGCCAGGGTCGAGCCGGGCAAGGCGAAGGTCAGCCCCAGCACGCTGCCGGTGAGCCCGGCGCCCCGGCCCCGACGAGCCGTGACCGCGAGCCCTGCCAGCACGATGACCCCCGCCGCGGCGGCAGCCGGCCAGCAGCAAGCTGTTGCCCAGAGCCTCGAGCGTGCGCGTGTCGAGCACCGCGGCGAAGTTGTCGAGCGTCCAGTTGGCCGGGACCGGCGCCAGTCCCGGCGCGCGCGTCAGCGCGGTCAGCAGCAGCCCCACCAGGGGCAGGATCACCACGACCACGACCACCGGACCCAGGCGACCACGCCTCCGGCCAGAGCCCGGGGGCGGACGCGTCGTCGCCCTGGCCCGTGCTCGGTCGGGCCCCGGGTCGATGCGCCCGGCTGACCCAGTGGACCGGCGAAGGCGCCAGAGCGGTCGAGCCGACGCCGCTCCAGCAGCCAGTCCGCGATCGCGATGACCGCAGCCGCACCGACCGCCAGCACGATGGCCAGCCCCACCGCGCGCACGAAGGAGCTGGGATCCGAGGAGAAGGCGAGGTCACGGTAGATGCGCGTGGTCATGGTGATGAATCCGGCCGGGCATGCCGAGCACGGCCGGGACGCCGAACGAGGTCACGCTCAGCACGAAGGCGATGGCACTCGCACCGGCGATGACCGGCCGCAGCAGGGGCAGCGTCACCGTCCGGAACGCCTCGAAGCGGCCCGGCGCCCGACGCTCGCGCGGCACGTTCGAGGTCCGGCTCGGCGCGCGAGTGCAGGCCGGCCACCACGAGGAGGTAGGTGATGGGCGCGGCTTCCACGCCCATCACGGCGACGATGCCCAAGCGGACCCACCAGCGCCGGCAGGGACACCCCGAAGAGGTCGTCGAACATGCCGCCCGGTCCATACGTGTTCGAGCCAGCCCATGGCGGCCACGTAGCCCGGCACGATCAGCGCCAGCAGCATGGCCAGCCGCAGGCCGCGTCGCCCGGGAACATCGGTGCGCTCGGTGAGCACTGCCAGCGTGGCGCCGATGACCACCGCCAGCAGCGTGGCCGCCACGCTCGTCCACAGCGAGGCCCAGATCGCGGGGCCAGCGGAGACCACCGCCTCGACCAGCGTGCCGACCCCCTCCTCGAGCGCCGTGCGCAGCAGCGCCAGCAAGCGGCATCACGACCAGCAGCACGGCCGCCACCATCAGCGCAGCGAGCGGAGCCCAGCGCTGCACGAGCGTGAGACCGCCGGTGGGCCCGGGACTCGCTGGCAGCGGGTGATGGGCGGTCGTGCGTCCGGTCACGATGTCAGTCACCGAAGATGGCGTAGAACTCCGCCAGCAGCTGCGCCTGGCTCCCGTACAGCTCGTTCCAGTCCGCCGTCACGACCTCACCGTCGTAGGGCCACTCGACGTCATCGCGCACGGGCTGCCAGCCGGTGCTGGCGATGGCGGCCTGGCCCTCCGGCGAGACGAGGAACGCCTGGAACGCGGCGGCGGCAGCCGGATCGTCGCTATCGGCCATCGACCGCCGCCGGGCTGAAGAGCGCGATCGCGCCCGGAGTCGGGCCAGATCATCTCGATGGGCGCGCCCTTGGCGATGTTGGCACGAGCGATCTGATCGAGCGTGATGCCGACATCGTAGATCCCCTCGGCCACGCCGGTCAGCGTGTCGACCGGGGAACCCACGATGACCGCGCCGTTGTCCTTCAGCCGCTGGTAGAACTCCATACCGAAGTCGTCGCTGGTAGCCGAGATAGCCGAGGGCCGCGAAGGCGGAGCCGGCGAAGCCTGGATCGGGCATGACCACGCCGTCGGCATAGGCCGGATCGGTCAGGTCGGCCCAGGCCGTCGGCTTGGGCTCGACATCGGCGCCGGCGACCAGCACGAGGTTGAGCAGGCGGGTACCCACGAACGAGTCGCCCTTGAAGGCATCCGGCACCGCCTCGAACGCCTCGCCCTCGAGCGGCGCGAGCAGACCATCGGCCTCGTACTGCTGGACCGACAGCGGATCGGTCATCCAGAGCACGTCGGCGCCGATACCGCCCGTGCGCTGCTCGCTCGCGATGCGGGCATCGAGCTCTCCGGTCGGAGCCCGAAAGACCTCGACCGAGAGCCCGGGATCGACCTCCGCGAGGGCGGCCAGCACGGCATCGACGGTATCCTGCGTGACCGAGGTGTAGAGCGTCACGTCACCGGCCGGCGGGGCCTGGTCGTCCATCTCCTCGGCCACGACCGGAGAGGTGGCCACGACCAGGGACAGCGCGCTCGAGGCGGTGAAGGCGAACAAGCGCGAACGAGCGTGGGGCATCTGGGTCTGAGACTCCTTGGCGAACGAGAAGCGAATACGAAACCTACCCTTCGATGCCGATGGTCCGGCACCCTCGAGCCGTCAGGCAAGGGCTGGTCAGCCCCGAGCGTATCAGGCAGCCCCTGCCCGATCCTCGTGCCACAGGTCCTCGTGGCTCAGGTCGCCCGGCACCTCCGGCTCAAGCCGACCTGACGCAGTCGTCCGTACCTGGCGCTAGAAGGATCGATCGCGCACGAGTTCCCCGAGGTCCAGACGGCCCACCGCCCGCAGGGCCGGCCATTGCGAGAGCAACCCGACCACGATGATGGCCACCGCGGTGAACAAGAACGTCGTCGGGCGCATGTGCAGCTCGAACGAGAACATGTCCGAGCTGAAGGTGGCCATGAAGACCCACGCCAGGACCCAGCCGAAGACCAGCCCAGGAACGAGGCCGACGAGCGTCAGGATCAGGTTCTGCGCGGTGACCATGGAGCCGATGGCTCGTCGAGACAGGCCCAGCGTGCGAAGCACCGCCAGCTCGCCCTGTCGCTCGGCGATGTTGGCCGACATCGTGTTGTAGATGAGCGCGAAGGCGAGCACGCCGCCGAGCACGATCATCACTCCCACGAAGACGTAGAAGAGGCGCCATGAACTGCTGCACCAGATCGTAGAGCGCATTCGAGTCGACGAACGCGTCTACGCCCTTGATGGCGCTGAGCGGGGCACGCATGGCAGCACCGTCGACGCCCGACGTCGAAGGTGATCATCAGCAGGTTGGCCGAGCTGGCATCCGGCACGGCTGCGCCGGACGCGCCCTGCACCGCGGCGGCCGCGTACGGCAAGCGAGGTGTAGGCGTAGGTACCCAAGCGGCTCGCTCGACGAATCCGGCGACGGGCACGTCCGTCGACGGTCGTCCAGACCGGCCACGTCCAGCGTGACCGTGTCGCCGACCGCGATGCCCAGCTGTCCCTGCAGCGCCTCGCCGAGGACCACGCCCTCGGCAGGCACCGGCAGCCGGTGGCCGTCGGGGCCGAGCAGCACGTGCATCTCGGAACCCGGTTCCAGCGCGGTCAGCGTGGTCGAATACGAGCCCTTCGGTCCGACCACCGAGACCGGCACCACCAGTGCCTGCTCGACGTCTTCCACGCCCTTGACCGCCGCGACATCGGCCGCGACCTCCTCGGCCGGACGTCCGGCGAGGTGCAGCTCCGCGTCGTAGCGCTGGATCTGCACGAACTGCTGGTCGAGCAGCACCTGGACCGTATCGATCATGCCCCACGAGACGAGCGACCAGCATCGTGGCCAGCATCACGCCGACGATGGAGGCGACGCTGCGGCGACGCGACCGACCGAGGCCGCGGATGACCGTGCAGCCAGCGCACGGGCAGGTCGCGCAGCGGCGGGATGAGCCGCTCGAAGATGGACTCGCCCCCGCCGCCCGGCGGCACCTGACCGCGCATGGCCGTGGCGGGTGCGATGCGGCCAGCCCCGCGCGCAGGGAACCAGGCCGCGACGAACCCGGTGAGCACACCGGTCAGGAAGCCGACGGCGATCGTCGCTGGCGCGGACGTCCACGACCGCCGCCGGGATGCTCAGGGTGCTGGTGTAGAGCCGCGTGATGGCCTCGGCCAGTGAGGCACCGATGACCACGCCGACGACCGAGGCCACGATGCCCAACGACCACGCCGATGGCAGCGTAGTGCGCGTGTGATGGTGCGTCTGCGTGAAGCCGAGCGCGCGCATCGTGCCGATGTTGGCCATCTGCCCGGAGATCATGCGCCCGAGCATCACGTAGGTGGCGAAGGCGGCGGCGATGAGGAAGAAGGCCGGGAACATCACCGACATCTCGGCGAACCCCGACACGTCCTCCTGCAGCGCCGCGTTCGAGGGCTGCTCATCGAGCGTGAAGGCATCGAGGGCGCCTGCCTGCAGGACCGCCTGGCGCGCAGACTCCACCGCCTTCGAGGAGGCCCCATCGGCGAGTCGGAAGAGCACCTCGGACCGCTGGGCTGTCCTGGGCCAGCGAGGCGACGAACCCCTCGGCCGCGAAGACGACGCCGAAGTCGTCCGGCAGGACGAGGATCTCCTGACGGCTCTTGGCCGGCCACAGGTACTCGGGCGAGGCGGCCACGCCCAGGACCTTGACCTCGCGCCAGCCGTCGGGCGTCGAGATCTCGAACGTCTGGCCCACCCCAAGGTCGAAGTGCGCGGCCATGTGCTGCTCGACCACGACGCCGTCGGGCTCCGCCGGGTCGAGCGTGCCGCCCTCGGTGATCTGGATGTCATCGACGGGCGCATGACCCGATCGCCGGCATGCCCACGACCCGGCCGATGAGGGTGTGGCCGGGTCGTGGCTGGAAGGGCACGTCAGCCACGGTGCGGGTGGCAGACGCCTGCAGTCCGGGCATGTCGCTCCCGGCGGCAAGCACAGCCGCCGACGGGCCGCCGATCGCCGTGACGTGGGCAAAGCTCGTCTCGCGATACAGCTGCTTGTACGAATCGGTCAGGTTGAGGTAGGCATCGAAGGAGGCGTTGAACATGCCCACGCCCAGGGCGATGACGACAGCCACCGAGAGGAACTGCGCCGGACGACGACGGATCTCGCGCCACAGCGCGCGCGACAGCGTGCTCACCACTGCAGCTCCGAAGCGTCGATCGGCTGGCTGCAGGTGGTCCTCCACGATCGAGCCCGAGTGCAGGTGGATGACGCGGTCGGCCATCTTGCTGATGGCCGAGTTATGGGTGACCAACAGCACGGTCGAATCCGAACGAACGCGCGGCACTGCGCAACGCACCCAGCACCTGCCGGCCGGTCTCGAGGTCGAGCGAGCCGGTGGGCTCGTCCAGTAGCAGGACGGTCGGTCGCTTCACCAGCGCGCGGGCGATGGCCACGCGCTGCTGCTCGCCGCCCGAGAGCAGGCTCGGGAAGCGGTCGGCCCGGTCGGCCAGGCCGACCGTCGCCAGCGACGTCTGCCGCCTCGTCTTCACCGGCGCCGACGAGCTCACCCACGAGCGTCACGTTCTCGAGCGCGGTAAGTGTCGGGATGAGATTGAAGAACTGGAAGACGAAGCCCACGTCCGTCCGCCGGTACTCGGTGAGCGCCGCCTCGTCGAGGCCACTGACCTCGCGCTCGTCGACGGTGATGGTGCCGCCCGTCGCCGGCTCGATGCCACCGATGAGGTTCATGAGCGTGGTCTTGCCCGAGCCCGACGGACCCAGTACGACGACGAACTGACCGTGCTCGATCTCCAGGCTCGCATCACGCAGCGCGTGCACCGCAAGTTCGCCCTCGCCGAAGGTCTTGTCCACGGCAACCAGGCGAATGACCGTCTCGGCGACCGGCGGTGCCTCCGTCGGCGGGGCGGTCGTGACGGGTGTGGTCATGGTCTGTCCTCCCCTGTGGGACTGAGCAGTGCGATGAGCGTGTCGGCCGCAGCCTCGGCGTCGAGGTCTGGGTCGGCCATGCGCTGGATGAGAAAGCCATCGAGGAAGGAGGCGATCACCGGTGTGAGCCGCGCGGCGGGGATGTCCCCGCGGACCGCGCCGCGCTCCTGCGCGACCAGCGAGGCGCGGCTCGAGCATCTCGCCCCACGAGCCCATGATGTCGCCCATGGCCTCCCCCATCGCCGGGTCCCGACTGGCCTGCAGGAGGGCCTCGGCCATGAGCACACCGATCTCCGTCCTCAGGTCGAACTCGTCGATGAGCCGCATCACGCGGTGGATGGACTCCGGTAGCGGGCGGTCGTCGAGCAGCTCTGCGACAAGGCCGTGGACCGCCGGCACCAGCCGAGCCATGACCGACTCGCGCCGAAGGTTGTCGATCGAGCCGAAGTGATAGTGGACGAGCGCCTGGTTCACGCCCGCCCGCTCCGCGACTGCCCGGGTCGTGACCGCGCCCCAGCCGCGCTCGACGATGAGCGAGGCTGCTGCCGCCAGCAGGCGGTGCCGGGTCACGTCCCCACTGGCTGGCCTGTCGGTAGGTTGGGCATCTGCTTTAGGCATATGCCCAATGATATCGCACGCGGCAAGTCCCGGGAAGGGCAACAGGTGCGGGTAGGTGCGCTGTGAGCCGAGCTGGCTCTAGTCGGTGGCCGTCACTGCCTCGTCGCAGCGATCCCAGTCGACCACGCCGTCAGCCCACTGTGGTCGCAGGCAGTCGAGTGGCGCGTCGGTCGGCTCGGGTGTCTCATCGACCGTCATGCCGAAGCGCTGGCCAACGAGGCGAGACTCCGCAGGCCAGGGTCGCCAGTCATCGGGGCGGGTCGGTTCCGTGGCGGTGACGTACAGCGCGATCTGGGACCCGTCCGGGGAAACCTGCGCCATCGCCGCCAGCTGCTGGCCGGTGATCTGTGCGTCGACGGTCGCGTCGAGCTCCTCGGGACCGGTGGCCGGCGTCCAGGAACCCTCCGACGTGATCTCGCCGGGTCCGGTGACGACGAGCAGGCCGCTCGGCTGGAAGGCCCAGACCGCGCCGCCGGCATCGGAGGTGACGGTCCAGCGCCCGACCACTGGATGGTCTTCGGTGGTATTCGCGGCAAGGCTGGTGATGGCGACCGCGGTGAGCAGCAGGATCGCGGCCGCCAGCGAGGCCGAAGCGGACCGACCGAACGATGTGCGCGTCATGGTGCCTCCACCCTAGCAGCCGCTGGTAGAACGAACGGCCCAAGCATAAGCCACGCGAAACCGACCGTCGAAAGCACTCACATCCGTGGCATCCTGACCTCGATCCGCCCCGAGGGCGGCCCGATCGATGTGACCGACCACCCGAAGGACAGATGGACGCTCGCCTGACGACCCTGCTCTCGCTCGCGCTGGCCCCCGACTCCACGGTCCCCGGCCTGCCCCTCTTCCGTGCTGGTCGTTGGTTGGCCGATGACGCGAATGCGGTGGCGAGCGTGACGGCCGCCTTCCTCATCGCCGCCAGCGGCGAACGCCATCCCGAGCACGGACGCGCGCTCGATCTGCTCGAGCATCCACCAATCGAGGCGACAGAGCTGGCGGCCTTCTATCGTGAAGCGATCGACCGCATCGAGCAGGAGCTCAGCGACGCCTTCGACCGCGATCCGACGGTAGCCGCCGACTGGGACAGGGCCGCCTCCGAGCTGGCCGCAGCTGCCTCGACGGGAGAGGTCACCGAAGCCATCTGGCGCGCGCTGTTCCCGCAGGGCGTCGGCGTCCGTCACCACGAGAACACGCACATCTCCGCCCTGCGCCAGCGGCGGACGGTCGAGATCGAGGCGCCCGCGGCCGATCCCATCGTTGACCCGGCACAAGAGGTGCTGTTCACCTCCAACGTCCTGCTCACGGTCCCGGACGCGGCCACCGACATCGACGCCCTGCCCTACCCAGCCGATCTGCTCGACGCCATCCGAGCAGCATCGGAGGAGCCGCAGCGCTACTGGTACGACCACCCGATCCAGATCGGCGTCGAGCCGTCGGCCAACGAGTTGCTCTACGGCCTGCGCGGTCTCGACGGGGCGATCGAGGCGGAACCCGAGCCGGCCCGCGTCACCTGCCTGCTCTCGGTCAGCGTCACGCACGCCGGCCTTGCCCCCATCGCCCGCCGGTACGTCGAGGTCGAGCTGGCGCGTGATGGCCGTCTCCGGAACGTCGATGTCGTCGTCGTCACCGAGGACGAGACGCGTCGCCTCGTCGACGAGGTCCTGCTGCCGGCGCTGGGTGATCCAGATGATGAGGTGGCCGCGGGGCTGCGTCACGTGTTCGGCGTGGACGGCCGCTACGGTCGCCACTACAGCTTCCTCAAGGCCGTGGCGGCGCTCTGGCAGGTCGCGGTCACGCCGGATCTGCGGGCCACGTTCAAGATCGACCTCGACCAGGTCTTTCCCCAGGATGTCCTCCTCGCTGAGACCGGCAAGACGGTGTTCGAGCACCTGCGCACGCCACTCTGGGGCGCGACCGCGCGCTCGGCAGACGGGGAAGAGCTGGCGCTGGGCATGATCGCGGGTGCCCTCGTGAACGAACGCGACATCGGACATGGCCTGTTCACCCCCGACGTGCCCATCCCCGATCGGTTGCCGGCACTCGACGAGCACGTCTTCTTCAGCGCCTTGCCCCAGTCGATCTCTACCCGTGCGGAGATGATGGAGCGATACGACGGCGCTGCCATCGACGGCCGCACCCGCGCCCTCGAGCGCGTGCACGTCACCGGCGGCACCACCGGCATCCGCGTCGACGCCCTGCGAGCCTATCGGCCGTTCACGCCGACCTGGGTGGGCCGCGCCGAAGACCAGGCCTACCTGCTCTCGGCGCTCGATCAAGGCGGGCCCCGGCTGGCCTACGCGCACGCCGCCGGGCTGGTCATGCGCCACGACAAGGAAGCCTTCGCGGGACAGTCGATGGAAGCTGCCCGGATCGGCAAGCTCATCGGTGACGACGTGCGCATCCTCGTCTTCTCGGCGTACGTGATGGCGCTCGCGAGGACCGGCAACGACGAGGCTGAGATCCACCGCCTGCTCGACCCCTTCACCGGCTGCTTCGCCTCGGCCACGCCACAGACGCTGGTGCTGCTGCGGGTGGCCCTCCGGACCTTGCGGCTCTTCGGCTCGGGTCGGGACGAGGACGCCCGGGAGTATGCGACGCTTGCCACGGCGCGTGTGCGTGAGGCACTCGCGACCGACGGGGATCCCGAGGTGGTGCGACTGGAGCTGGCCGAGGAGCGCGGGGCGTGGAACGCCTACTACGACGCGATCGACCGCCTCGAGGACGGCGACGGTCAACTCGCGGGTCGTGCGCGAGCCATCCTCGACGAGTGCCGAGTGGAGTCGCGCTAAGGGTCTGCCGGCGCCTCCAGCCCCAAGGTCCGGGCGATGGCCGCGAGAGCCTCTCGCTCAGCGTCATTGACCATCACGCCCCCGTGGCCGAGGAAGCCCTGGTCCTCCTTGCCGGCTTGGGCGACCGCCCCGGCGATATCCATGAGCCAGCCCTTGTAGCCGGTCGCCTCCTCTGGCGTGGCCTTGGCGTCCAGCACCGTCGCGACACGTCCGAGCACGACCATCGATTCATCGAGAGCGCCCGGTGCGGTGGCCACGTCGAGATAGTTGGGGAAGACGTGCCCCTGCTTGAGGTCGATCTGCAGCTGCACGATGATCGACGTGATGAGCGTATCGCCGACGTACTCGGGTCCGCTATCGAGGACGAACGCGGCTGCGGCGTAGCCCTCGCTGACCGTCTCCTCCTTGCGTCCGGGACTGGCTGCCGAGATGGCCACCGCGGCCGCTTCGAGTGCCGAGCGCAGGAGCTGCTGCTCTTCCTCGGTATAGTCGGCGATAACGGTCATGTGGGGCCCTCAAGGTAGGAAATCGCTTGGATGCAACGCCAAGCCTACCGTGGAGCGACGACGGCGCGCACCCTAAACCTCGTACCCGGGGTGCGCGATCCGGGTGCCCGGGGCTGGTCCCCTTGCACCGTGCGGCAGATACGGCATCGACCGTTGCAGGCCTCGGGCGAGGACGAACATGTCCGCCGCCGCTCGCAAGGAGGGCTGCTCGCCGTCGCGGAGCCTTCCCGACAGCACGATCTCGATCGGTGCGAGCGTCTGGGGAACCAGGCGAGCCGTGATCGTCGGTGAGGTATAGACGAGCTCGTCGCCACCGTCGAGCCGGTGGGTCTCCCCGCCGAATCGCCCCTCGATCGAGCCGTCATCGAAGAGCATGAAGGCGTTCTCCGATTCGGCCTCGAACTCGGCGCGGTCCAGATAGAGCCTCGGCTTGTCACGATACGGCTCACCAGCGGTCGGGCAGGCCGTCACACAGTTGCCGCACTCGTTGCAGAAGTCGGTCAGCACCGCGATCTGCAGCGTCTGCTCGGCGCGGTAGGCCTCGCGTTCGCCCGCGATGACCTGTTCGCCCTCCACGCGCAGCACCGGCAAGGCGGCGGTGAATGGCTCGGACTCATAGGTCATGAGCGCCATGTTGGGGCAGACGCCCACGCACAGGCTGCAGATGCGGTGGCAATCGAGACAGCGCTCCGCCTCCGCCTGTGCCTGCTCGACGGTGTAGCCGAGGACGGTGGGCTCGAAGCTGTCCCGTCCCTCAAGGGGCGTGTGCTCGAGCGGTACGCGGTACTCGCGCCGCGCACGCCGCTGCACCATCAGCGCCAGGTCGAGCGGCTCGCTCGCTGCGGCCGGCTCCTCGGACGGTCTTGCCACCGAGGGCCGTGGCGATCGCTCGTGCCACGGCCTTGCCGTCGGCGGCTGCCCTGACGATCGAGGAGGGTCCGTCGAGCGCCACGTCGCCACCGGCATAGACCCCCGCGATCGACGTCTCGAACGTGAACGGGTCGACGTCGATATAGCCACCGCGGTTCAACTCCGGCATCTCATCCGCGAAGAAGTCGAGCACCGAATGCTGGCTGATGGCGAGGATGAGCGTGTCGAGCTCGATCTCGAACTCGGAGTCCGGCACGTCGAGCGGGACCTTGCGACCGGCGGCATCCCGCTCACCGCGGTACTCGGTGCGTGTGCAGACGAGGCCGGCCAGGCGGCCGTCCTCGACGTGGATGGCAGCCGGCTTGGCCAGCTCCACGATGCCCACGCCCTCCTCGCGACAGGCCATGATCTCCTCGGGATCGGCCGGCATCTGGTCGATCGGTCCGGCGGTAGATGAGCGAGGCCTCCGCGGCACCCACGCGCAACGCTGAGCGAACGGTGTCCATGGCCGTGTCGCCGGCACCGATGACGCCCACCCGGGGACCCACCGGCACCGGCGTTCCCTCGCGCACGCTGCGCAGGAAGTGCAGCGCATCGATCACGCCGTCCGCATCCTCGCCGGGCAGCCCGAGACGCTTGGCCAGCTGGGCACCGACGGCCACGAAGATGGCCTCGTAGCCGTCGGTCCGCAGGTCCTTGAGGGTGAAGTCCAGGCCGGCCGTCTGTCCGTAGCGGATCTCCACTCCCAGCCCACGCAGGATCGCCATGTCCTGGTCGATGCTGGCCTGCGGCAGGCGATACTCGGGGATGGCCCCGCCGACCATGCCCCCGGGATACGCGTGCGCCTCGAGGATCGTCACCGAGAAGCCGGTCTCGGCGAGTGCCTCCGCCGCCGACAGGCCAGCCGGTCCAGCGCCGATGATGGCCACCTTCGCACCGCGCGCGGGTCGCTGCAGCGGGACAGCGGCTGCCCTTCCTGCTCCATGATGAAGCGCTTCATGTGGCGGATGGCCAGCGGCTCATCGAGATGGGTGCGGATGCAGGTGGTCTCGCAGAGGTGGTCGCAGACATGGCCCAGGATCGACGGCAGCGGGTTGTCGGCTCGTGTCAGCCGCACGGCCTCGGCGAACTCGCCGTCACGCACGGCGTTCATGTAGAGCGGCACGTTCTGGTCGACCGGGCATTCGTCCACGCAGGGCGCCTCGATGCAGTCGAAGAGCCCGAGCTCGCGTGAGGTCTTGGAGCGATCGGTGCGGAACGAGCCCTTCTGATAGCGCCAGTCGGCCCGCGTCTCGTCCGCGTAGCGCCGCAGGTTCAGGCGCGCCAGCACCTTCGACACGAGCCCCGTCAGCGCCTCCCCGCGAGCCTCGTCGAATCCGTGGTCGGCGGCCCAGGTGCGGACGGTGTCGAGCGGCGCCTCCTCCCCTTCGACCAGTGCCGAACCCAGGGAGGCGCAGTCGTCGAGATCGAGTGCGAGGCTGCTGTCGGTCAACGCGGACCAGTGCAGCACCGGAGCGAACTCGGCGAAGCCATCGACGCCCGACGGCCCTCCGCGCGCTGAAGTCGGCAAGGTCGGCGGCGTCGGCGGCGTCCATGGCCGCGGCCAGGTTCTCGGTGTATTGGGCCAGGCGCAGGTAGCCGCCGGTCTTGAGCAGGTCGGAGCAGACGGTGACCGTGGTCATGCCGGCCGCCAGCAGGTCGGCCACGTTGAAGCAGTCGGCACCGCCGGCGTACGAGAGCATGACGTCGCCTCGGAACTCCTCCGAGAGCATCGCCGCGAGGTTGGTCGTGACCGGATGCAGCGCCCGGCCCGACAGGTACATCATCCCGTCCGCGTCGAAGCGCGAGCGCCAGTTCTCGACCTCGAGCGTGTTGGACAGCTTGAGCCCGAACCCGAGACCCTCGGCCGCGGCCACACGCCGCAGGTTGTGGAACATCGGCACCGCGTCGACGTACTTCAGGTCATGGCCGAAGGCCTCGTCCGGGATGGGCACGTCGTCGAAGCCAAGATCGCCGTTGATGATGCCGCGCACGCGATCGGGCCCGAGCAAGGTGGGATTGCACTTGACCGACGTGTGCAGCCGCCGCTCCTGGAGCAGATAGAGCGTGATCTGCTCGATCTCCTCGGGTGGGCACCCGTGCATCGTCGAGAGGGTCATGGTGTCCGAGACGCACGTCGGGATGGCTCGGTCGCGTATGCTCGGGGAACCGCC
Organism: uncultured Chloroflexia bacterium; assembly: GCA_963731995.1. Lineage (GTDB taxonomy): Bacteria > Chloroflexota > Limnocylindria > Limnocylindrales > CSP1-4 > JAFMJV01. The sequence goes on along the minus strand of CAVSXV010000007.1, from coordinate 11,646 downwards.
GAGCCACGATCTCGACGTAGTCGGGCAGATAGGCCGAGGCGTCGCTCATGGCGTCGAGATACCACTGCACGTTGGGCTGCTGGATGCCCGCGAGGTCGTAGCCCACGCTCATGTTGAAGATCACACCGGGCGCATCACCGGGGAAGCCCAGCTTCGGGCATGGAGGGCGTGCACCAGCACCCACGCGCGCAGGTACTCATCGAAGGACTCGAAGACCTTCAGCTCCTGCGACCACTCGACGTTGTAGCCCTCGTCCTCGACGTCGATGCAGGGCTTGGCGATCTCCAGCTCATCGAGCGTCTGGATCGTCTTGAGCTCGATGAAGCGCGCCCCCATGAGCCAGCTGACGATGATGTTCTGGGCCATCTGCGTATGTGGCCCGGCAGCCACGCCGAAGGGCGTCTCCAGCGTCCGGCCATACACCTCCACCCGGAAGCGATCGGACGGATCGGGCACGAAGAACGCGGCTCGAGGCACGCCGAAGACCGAGTCCTTCGCCTCGAGCTCAGTCGAACGACCCAGTCGGTCAGCTGTTCCATCGAGATGGGCCGGAATCGATCCCCCATGACCTCGCTCCTCTCGGTTCGTCGGCGGCGCTACAGACGCGCGTGCAAGCGCACGGCCTGCTCGGCCGCCCTGGCCCTGACCTCGACCGCATCCACCCTGGTCGGCGCACCATCGGCAAAGACGACCTCGCCACCGACCTTCACCTCCAGCGGTCGGACCCCGGGCGTGAAGGCGATGTGCCACGGGTCCATCGGCTCGTAGGACCAGGTCACCTCGTCGTCCCTTGCCTCGGGCATGAGCTCCCAGCCGGTCTCCAGCCAGCTCCAGGCCGTGTCGGGTCCGCAGGTCACGTCGACGCTGCGCTGCATCACGTAGGCCAGGCGGAAGGCCTCGATGACGTTGCCGCCGATGCCGTCGGTGCCCAGCGCCACCGGGTTGCTGAAGCGGGCCGGATCGGCATAGCCCACGGCGTTGTTGAGGTTGGACATGGGGTTGTGCAGGATCGTCCCGCGCAGCGTGTGGTCGGTGGGCAGGTGAACGCAGTGGCTCAGCAGCCAGTCGTCGTGGGTCAGGCCCTCGAGACGCTGCGGAGCGTCGATATCGCCCACGCCCTCGCAGACGTGGATGTGGACCCCCACGCCCAGCTCCTGGGCCAGCTCTGCGGCCGCGCGCAGCGACTCGTCAGTGCAGGTGAAGGCCGCGTGGATGCCGACCAGCCCTCGTTGCCGGCCTCGATGAAGCGCCGGTTCTCCTCGCAGGCCGCGGCGGGCGCCGTCGGCGCCGTGGCGGTCGGTGATGCCGTAGGCCGGCAGGACGCGCACGCCCACCTCGGCGCAGGCCTCGGCGATGGCATCGAGGCTGCCCTCGATGGCGTTGGGCGACTCGTGGTGGTCGATGATGGCGGTCGTGCCGGACTCGAGCGCCTCGAGGGCGCCGAGCATGGCCGACCAGCGGATCATCTCCAGGTCCAGCGCGGTGTCGAGCCGCCACCAGATCTGCTCGAGGATCTCGCCGAAGTTCGTGGCCACCGCCGGAGGCGGGGGCATGCCCCGCGCGAGGGCCGAGTAGAGATGGTGATGGGCACACACCAGGCCCGGAGTCGTGGCGGCCATGAGCTCCTCCATCGGCTGTCGTCGTCGGCTAGCGACTACTGAAACACAACCGGGTCGGCCCCGTACACCCGCCGGAGGGCCCCATCGGGCGGGCCGACCGGGCTTCCGGAGGCCCATCCGAGCGTGTAGGCTCCCTGCCCATGGACTTCGGCTTCACCCTCAAGGCAGAACACAGCGTCGAGCGCACCATCGCCCTCACCCAGCAGGCGGAAGCGGCGGGCTTCAGCTACGGCTGGTTCTGGGACAACCACGTGCTCTGGCGGGAGATCTATCCCCTGCTTACGCTGCTGGCCGTCAACACCTCGACCATGCGCCTGGGAGCGTGCGTGACCAACCCCACCACGCGCGACCCCAGCGTCACCGCCAGCGTGCTGGCCACGCTGCAGGAGTTGTCCGGCGGGCGCATGGACCTGGGGATGGGCCGAGGTGACGGAGCGGTCCGGTTGCTGGGCCTGCCGCCGACGAAGCTCAAGGCGATGGAGCACGCCGTCGAGGTCATCCGCGAGCTGGCCGAAGGGCGGCCGGTGGACTACCGGGGCACGCACCTCGACCTGACCTGGACCGAGCGCGCCAAGCTGCCGGTGTGGGTCGCGGCGTACGGTCCGATGGCGCTGGCCTTGACCGGCCGCGTGGCCGATGGGCTCATCCTGCAGATCGGCGACCCGGCGCTCGTCGAGTGGATGGCCGGCACCATGCGCCAGGCAGCCACCGATGCTGGGCCGCGATCCCGGATGCAGTCATGATCCAAGCGGCCGCGCCGGCGCACGTCGGCGCCCTCGACGAGTGCCGCGAGCGCACGAAGCTGGTTCCCTGCGATGGTCGCGAACCACGTCGTCGACCTGGTCAAGAAGTTCCCGCCCGACGAGCTGCCCGAGTCGCTGACCGGCTACATCACCGATCGCGAGGAGTACGACTACCGACACCACGCCGAGGTCGGTTCATCCAACGCCGACTACATCGAGGGTGATGTCATCGACCGCTTCTCCATCCTCGGCGAGCCGGAGGCGCACGTCGACCGGCTGCTGGAGCTGGCCGATGTCGGCGTCGACCAGTTCAACATCTACCTCATGAACGGCGACGAGGAGGAGCAGCTCGAGATCTACGGCTCGGAGATCATCCCAGCCGTGAACCAGGCGCTGGCCGCTCGCTGACTAGGATTCGCAGCTGATCTCGAACGAGCCCTCGATCGACTCGGCTTCGGTATTCCAGGCGTTGGCGAAGGTGGCCGTGCCAGAGGCTGTGAGGCCGTCCTTTTCGTACGAATCCACCTGGCTCATGCCGACCAGATCGTTCTCGGCGGCCCAGCCCGCGTCAGCGCGCCAGCGGGCATTGTCGTCACCGGTCGAGGTGATCTCCAGCTCCACCGACGGCGGGTCGTAGCGGCCGTCGTCGAAATCGGCCCAATCGAGCGGCGGAATCATGAAGTCGCCCTGGATGTCTCGACCATCGGTCACCTCGCCACCGGCCTGGATCATGTCGAAGACATCGCGGCAGAGCCCGGTGCCGGGTCCGATGGCCAGCTCGAACGTCTCATCCCCGAGGGTGATCGAACCGGTTCCCGAACCGAAGTCGAGCTGCGGTGCTGCGTCGGCAGCATCGGCAGGATCCGTCTCGGTGTCACTGCTCGCAACGGGTGCTTCGCTCGTTGCCGGCGCTGCGTTGGCATCTGGCTCTGCGGGAGCGGCGGTCGCGTCGCCTCCGTCGTCTCCACCCGAACAGGCCACGAATACGGTCATGAACGCGACCGCGACGACACCGAGTCGAGGCCATGAGCCGATGACGCGATCAGTTGATGGGCTGTCGAACACGGCTGTCTCCCTTCACTCCAGACGGGCCCCCACGGGCAGTATCGCATGTGCGCCCGAGGGCTCCGCCGGAGGCGAACGCTGCGCGCGATGCTGCCTATCGAAACGCGACGGGTGGGCAGCAGGCCAGCGCGAGCGCCAGCAGCGGAAGCCAGAGTCCGGCGAAGGCCACGGTCATCATGCCGACGAGCCTGCCTGGCGAGGCTTCCGGGAAGCTCCGGTGGAAGTCCTTCCACAGGCCTCGCCCGAGACCGACCGTGAGCAGCAACATCATGGGTGCGATGTCGACGATGCGCCACGCTTCCATGCGACCAGCCTCGCGCGATGGGCGTCGACGGACAAGTGCGAATTCCGTACCCGTTCGTATAGCCCTTGGGAAAGCCGAGTGGCACTCGTCCCCTCGACCATCCGCATCATCGACCCATACGGTCCCCACTCACGCTTATCACCGAGGGGTAGGCATGCACAACTCGATCATCCGCGGGACCGCGTCCTTCGTGGCCGCGGCGACGCTCCTCGCCGCGGGGATCTGGCACCGACCAGAACGACGCGCGCACGAGCGGGACCTTGTCTGCCGGGCGTATGCTGGCCGTGCTTGGTGTAGCAGGCCAATCGAATACGATGACGACGCCTCGTGTCCACGGCTACACCCGTGGCGCGGGGCGTTCGATATGGGAGGCGCGTCATGACCGACGACCACGATGCCGAGTTCGAGGCCATCCTCGACGAGCTCGAGGCCGCGGGCTACGTTGAGCAGTACGTCGACGGCAATGGCGAAGGCGCGATGCGCCTGACGCCGCGCGGCGAGCAGGTCGCGAACCAGCTCGCGATGGTCAAGGAGGACGACGCCGCCGCGATGCTGGCGGGCCTGCTGGGCGATGAGCCGCAGGGAGATGACGATGGCCAGGCGTAGCGCCGGCGAAGGCGTGCTCCGGCAACGGTCCAACGGCTCATGGGAAGGTCGCTGCACGGCCGCAGACGGCCGCCGAGCAAGAGCAGCATGAGGCACATAAACGGTGCCCACAGAACCGTCCCTCCGAATAGAACGGAGGGCCGTTGTCACGCTCAGAATTTGGCGCGCCCGGAGGGGTCCGAGCACGCAGCACCAACCTTCATGATCAAGGGTGTCTCGGGGCTGGTGGAGCTCCTTCTTGCCGCGTGATCGGAGTGCCGGCCAGCTACCAGCGGTTAACAGCCGTGTGGCTCGGGGGCTTCCTAAGCGTGGACTCGCCTATCTCGGCCACGTTGGTCAGTCACCAGGTCAGTCACCGAGCGCGCCATCATATCGACGCGTTGCGCACGCAGAACGGGTCTCGACGCGCCCGACACGTCTGCGAACGCGTCGAGTGAGGTGTCGTCCAGCGTCATCTTGGCCACCAATCGACACGGTCTTGACGCTTCCCCCTCGTGCTCGCGTCACCAGCAGATCCCAACGAATGCACCGAATGGGTCCAGCGAGTCGCCGAGAATGGGTGGAGATGTGTTGGTTCTTCGGCGCGGACCAGGACCTGCGCCTGATCGGACCTAGCGCACGAGCCCTTTGAGGGTCAAGTGGTAGTACTTGTCGGGGTCGTAAGGCATCTCGAGGACAGCAGCCCCGCCGACCTGGAACGTGTCGGCGATGATCTGCACCGCCGCGCAGTTCTCGTGCCCTTCGCCATCCGGTGTGCAGCCGGTGCCGACACCGTTCCCAAGCAGCTCGACGTGCCCTCCGGCCGTGTAGATCGTGCCCTCGATGTCGAGGCTGGCACCACCACCGATGTCGATGTCCGCGCTCTTGTTGTGGGCGCCGCTGCCGGTCCCGTCCTGCCACACGAGCAGCCCGCCATAGGGGCATCCGACGTCCCCGTACGGCAGGCACGGCTCGTCGCGGTCAAGCCCCTGCAGGCTCAAGTCGCCGCTCCCATTGAGGACGATGTCGCCCTGGCACTGGTCAGGACTCCCACCGCCGTCCAGGCAGGTCTGGCGGAACAGTGGCGCGTCCGTGCTGTAGATGAGCACGCGCCCTGTTGCCGAGGTCAGCGATCCGCCGTTCTGCTTGATGCCTCCGCCGGCGATGATGTAGATGCCCGGATCCAGTGTGATCACGGTATCGGGCTTGGTGATGTCCCAGCCCCCGTAGTACGTCCCGGGTGCCAGGATCACATCCTCCTTGAGCCGGCAGGACTTGGGATCCGCCGGGGTTCCCGACTTGGCTGCCCCCGGACAGTCCTGCGGATCGAGGTCGCCGGGATCGGGGGGCCGAACGAGCGACAGCAGATCTCCGACGTAGGACGCGCCCTCGTCGACCGAGTCGATGGCGACCAACCCCGCGCCACCAGTCTGGCCGCATGATCCCTGAACGAAGAGCGCGGGTGCGTGCACCTCTGCCCCGCCGTTGAGCATGAAGCCGCCCGTGCTCCCGAGGCAGGAGTCATCCCCAGAGTAGGCCGGTGCGCCACACGAGGAGTTGACCTGGATGTAGCCGCCGGGTTCGGTGACGCCGTCCGCGGGGAAGATGTAGATCCCGCCGTCGCCACCGCCGCCGTTGATCTTGGCCGCAGCTTCGCCGGGACAGCCCTTCGGCGAGAGCGAGACCAGCGAGCTGGAGCCACCGGTCCCCTCGTCGTACGCGGCCACCGCTCCGGTCGAGACCGTGAACGTGGGCATGCCCAGGACGCCCGCGAAGAAGCTCTGATGCGGTCGGGTCAGGATGACCTCGACGTACGCCGAGTTGCCCGCGAAGGCATCAGCGGATGGCCCGGGCGGCCAGTTGACGGTGAGCGTGGAGTCGTCGACCACGCCGGTCGGGTCGCAGGCCACGCCGTTGTCTGTGCGGGTTGGCTGGAAGCCGTTCCGAAGCGCGTACGTACAGGCCCCGGTCCACATCTGTGCGCGGTTCCCGGAGGGGATGTAGCGGGCCGCGGCCAGCGCCCCCGGGTCGGCAGCGTTCTGCTCGTGTCGCCGGACCATGAAGACGAAGCCGACGTCGACGACGAGCGCTGTGATGGCGAGGAGGGCGACCAGTCCGATCGCGAAGATCGGGAGTGTCTGCCCGCGGGCGCCATGCCGATCTGCGTGGGTGAAGCGATGCATGTTCATTGCTGGTCGTGGATGACCTCCGTCACGACGGCTCGCATCACGACGGACTCGGGGATCATGAGGAACCCGGCCATCGGGGGAGTCCACTCGAAGCAGACGTAGGCTGTGACCTGGTTGCCTGGGACATCACTGCCACTGTCGTCAGCCAAGGTCGTCATGCCGTAGCCACATCCGAGTGCTCCGGTCTGTGTCACCGGGTCGAGACCGGAGATCGTGCACGGTACGTAGGTATTCTCCACGACGCCGCCGGCATCGTCGGATTCGGTCGCGGGCCAGTCCGCGTTCGTGGCCGGGGTCCAGTCGGAGGGGGCGTAGCCGGACCAGCAAGCGTTGACGTACACCTCGCTCGGGTCCGTAGCCCAAACGTAGCTGCGGGCATGATCGGTCATCCGTGGCCAGGGATAGAGGTCATTCGGATTCGCAGGTCCGTCGCAGTGATTCGGGGCCTTTCGGTAGGACTGCGGTGGTGCCTGCGGGTCTCGCCACGAGGACGTGGGGCAGGCCGACTCGGAACTGTGTATGGCCGCGTATCGCGCGGCCTCGCGTGCGACGTTGGTGGCCTGCTGTTGGTAGAAGACCCACAGGCCGAGGCTGATGATGCCGAAGATGAGTGCGGTCGCGATTGGCACGACCAGCGCGAACTCGACGAGTACCTGTCCTCGACTGGACCGTTCGACGCGATGCATACGGGCGAGTCGCATCAGTAGTCCACCACCGTGAATGCCCGCGTTCGCTCGATGTGGAAGGTGCCTGACAGCGGCGCCAGCGGCCCGCCGATCGAGCTGATGTCGTCCATCGGCAGGAGCGTCGAGAATGGGTAGCAGACCCTGACCTCCACGTAGCGACTCGCCTCGCTGCCACCGCCGATGGTGTTCGTCGGGCGGTTGCCGGCGGCGAGGCTCGTGCACTCAGGCGGGAGCCCGGCGGAATTGTTGTAGCTGTTCGCGCAGTCGGGATCCCCAAGGTCGTGGACACAGACCACGGTCGCGATGCCGGAGCACTCGGTGCCGGACGCGCCCACCTGGACACCCGGCAGGTGCGCGGCTTCTTCGCACACGGTCTCCCACGCGTAGGCATGGACCCGGGCATAGCCGGCCGCGCTTAGCGGGATGCTCCCCTCAGCGGCCTCCTCCCTTAGGTACTCGCGGGCGGCGAACTCGGCTGCGGTGCGCGCGACCGATTCGACGGTGATGCCTGCCGCGAAGAAGCGCCCGAAGTCTCCGACCGTCAGCAGCAGGATCAGGAGGATCGGGACAACGAGCGTGAACTCGACCAGGGCCTGGCCAGTACCGGGGCCGGCGGACCGAAGCGCCAGGAAGCGGCTGGCGATACGCCTCGCTCGTCGATCCATGCCTCCCCCTCGCTGCGGTCGCCGTCAGAGAGCCCCTCCTGGGCTCGTCCATGACAGGCTTCGAGGGGCCACCCCACTCGCATGACACGCGAGGCACGAACGCCTCGTCGGCCAGCGATGGGTACTGGGCCACCGATGGGAGGATGGTACTAGCAGCCCGCTGCTCCAGAACATGGTCAGCCCAACTTGCGTTGTCGAGTGTCAACGTTCGAGCTGCGACCACGGTCGTCCCGACGTGAGGCCCAACGGGCGACCGGCGAGCATCACGCAGTTCCTCCATATCGCGATGGCTGGGGCGCCGCCTATCCGTACGCTGGGATCTCGATGGCGTGGCGCGCCCGGAGGTGTCCGAGTCCACGACATAGGTGACACCTGATAGGTGACAGGTGAGTCGGGACATGGGTGACAGTCCGATGCATGTCGAAGCACCGGGTGGCCGTCCTCAAGGTCGTCACGAACCAGTCGTCCGTCACCGCTGCCGCAGCCGAGTTCGGCCTCAGCCGGGGACACCTGCACCGGCTCCTGCGCCGCTACCGCGAGGGCGGGCTCGAGGCGGTCGAGCCGCGCTCCCGCCGACCACGTACCAACCCGGGCCGGACGCCCGAGGCGGTGCGCGAGCGCATCATCGCCCTGCGCACCGAGCTCACGGCAGCAGGGCCTCGACGCCGGGCCCGTGACGATCGCCTGGCACCTCGAGCGCGAGGGCCTGCACGCGCCCTCGACCTCGACGGTCCGGCGCATCCTCCGTGCCGCGGGCCTCGTCACGCCCGAGCCACGCAAGCGCCCGCGCAGCTCGTGGCACCGCTTCGAGGCCGCCATGCCCAACGAGGTCTGGCAGTCGGACATGACCCACTGGCGACTCGCGGACGGGAGCGAGGTCGAGATCTGCTCCTGGCTCGACGACCACTCCCGCTACCTGCTCGGCTGCACGGCCTTCGACCGGGTCGATGGCCACGACGTGGTGGCCACCTTCTGCGCGGCGGGTGAGGCGCATGGCTACCCCGCGGCCACGCTCACCGACAACGGCGCGATCTACACCTCGCGCTTCACCGGCGGCCACAACGCCTTCGAGCACCTGCTCGCCTGGCTCGGCATCCGCCAGCGGAACGGAGCACCCGGGCATCCCCAGACCCAGGGCAAGATCGAGCGCTTCCACCAGACGCTCAAGCGCTGGCTCGGGCAGCAGCCCGCTGCGCGCACCCTCGCCGAGCTGCAGGCCCAGCTCGATGCCTTCCGCCGTGCCTACGACGAGGAGCGGCCGCACCGGGCCATCGGCCGACGCACCCCGGGCGAGGCCTACCGGGCGACACCGAAGGCGCTGCCTGCCGGCCCCCGCGCCCGGGGTCACCTCCGCCTGCGCTACGACCGTCACCGACAAGAACGGCGCCTTCACCCTGCGCCGCGCCGGCCGCCTGCGCCACCTCAAGCTCGGCGTGGCCCACGCCCGCCGTCGGATCCTCGCCATCGTCGACGAGCGCGAGGTCACCGTCGTCGACCTCGGCACCGGCGAGGTCCTCTCGAGCCACCTGATCGAGCCTGACCGCGGCTACTGGCGCAACCAACGACGAGACCCCGGCCGATGGCCGGGGTCTCAAGCGACTAGATGACATCTTGCGCTGGTCCATCGACTGTCGCCGATGTCCCGACTCATGTGTCGCCTATGTCGCGACTCATGACAATGGCGCGCCCGGAGGGATTCGAACGCACACTCCCAACCATCCAGATCGAGGGTGTTCCAGAGTTGGTCGAGGTTCTCCGTGCCGCGTAGTCGAGCCAAAGCGGCTCGTCCTTCCTAGCGCGGACGCATCTGCACCCAGGCAGCTCCATGTTCGTCGATCTCAGCGCGAGCCCGCCGTGCGTCGTCGTCAGGCGAGTGCGGGGACACCAACTTCCGACATGGGGCTTGGCATCGAGCCTGCGGGGGGTGAGTCATCGACGAACCAATCCGGCACAGCAGCCACGAGGTCAGGATCGCCGAAGACGTGCACTGATCCATCTGCGATGGCATGCGCCAACTCCGGTGGCCCCTGGCGAGCGAGAGCAGCACCGCCAGTCCGGCCTCGACGTAGACGTAGCGGTCCTCGTCGAGCAGCGGATCCTCGAGGCACCCATAGGGCTCGATGCCCTTCTGCAACACGATCCACGAACGGCGCTCCTCCTCGCGTCGCATCGTGATCGCGACGATCGTCTGGCGGACAGGCAGTCCGACGGGGTCGATCCGATTTGCCAGCCAGCCCCAGATGATCTCGGGATCACGCTCGACCATGGCGGGATCGTCGGGCATCCACGCCTCGGCCCAATCCCGCAGGGAGAGCAGTGTCGGAATGAGCGCTTCGCCTGCTGAGGTCAGTCGATACGGTTCCGTGCGACCCGAACGCGCCTGTCGCGAGATAAGGCCCAGGTCCTCGAGCTTGTGCAGCTTGTCGGTGAGCACCGATCGAGAGATGTGACCCGGTAGCCCGGTGGCCAAGGCGTTGAAGCCTTGCGGACCTGCCATCGCCAGCTCCCGCACGATGAGCAGGCTCCAGCGGTCGCCCAGGTGTTCGACGGCCTTCGTGAACGAGCAATAGTCGTCATGTGTGCCCAGTGCCATGCCGCGCATTGTCCCATGCCGGCCCAGGCTCACGAGTTCTGTTTTCGGACTCGACCGCATCATCGGCGCCCGACAGCATCACTCACATTCGGCAAATGGGGGCGATCTCGGAAGCGGAGGATAGCGAGCGATGAATGGGATCCAGAGCGCGCATCACGACGCGATCATCATCGGCGCCGGCCAGTCGGGCCTGGCAGCCGCGTTCCACCTCGCGCAGCAGGGCGCGGACTTCATCGTCCTCGAGAGTGCGGCACGAGTGGGTGACACCTGGCGTGAGCGCTACGACTCGCTGCGTCTGTACAGCCCGGCCAAGGCTGATGCCTTGCCCGGGATGCCATTTCCGCTGCCGGGTGACGTGTTTCCCACCGGCCACCAGATGGCCGACTACCTTGAGGCGTATGCACAGCGGTTCAAGCTGCCGATCCGGACCGGCGTCAAGGTCGAAGCACTCGAGGCAGACACGGATCGACCGGGCGGCTACCTCGTCAGGACGGCTGGCGGCCTGTTCCGCGCCCCACAGGTGGTCATCGCCGGCGGCTACTACCGGAAACCCCAAGTGCCGGACTTCGCTTCCGACCTCGACCCGGCCATCCGCCAGCTCCACTCGGGCCACTACAGGGATCCGTCACAGTTGGCCGACGGCCCCGTGCTGGTGGTGGGCAGGAGTCACTCTGGCGCTGATCTCGCACTCGAGGCGGTGCGGAACGGTCATCGCACCATCTTGTCCGGCCGCAGCCACGGGCAGTTGCCCTTCTCGGTCGACAGCCGGACCGCACGCTTAGCGTGGCCCGTACTCAAGTTCCTCGTATGGGACGTCCTGACCCTGGGGACGCCCATCGGCCGCAAGGTGGCACCAGAAGTCAGGAAGTCGGGCGCCCCCCTGCTGCGCGTCAGAGCCGTCGACTTGGATCGCGCGGGTGTGGAGTCGACAGAGGCCCGCGTCGTCGGCGCCAAGGATGGCAAACCCGTCCTGGACGGCGGACGGGAACTCGACGTGGCGAACGTGCTCTGGTGCACGGGCTTTCGCCCAGACTACGGCTGGATCGACTTGCCGATCTTCGATGAGCATGACTGGCCGCTGCAATATCGAGGCGTCGTCGACACGGCACCGGGCGTGTACTTCCTGGGCTTGCCCTTCCAGTACGCCTTCACCTCGATGCTGGTAGCCGGCGCGGGGCGCGACGCGGAGTACATCAC
>CAVSXV010000006.1:0-84654 GCA_963731995.1 uncultured Chloroflexia bacterium | reverse complement strand
CCTCGCTGTCGACACAGGCGGCGTTCGTCACGGAGCCCGTGTCGATGTCAGCCTGGTCGATGGTGTAGGTGCCGGTGCAGATGATGCTGGCGCCGGCGGCCAGGGTCGCGACCGGGATGGTCGGGACACAGGTCCAGTCGGGCAGATCGGTGCTGAGGCTGTCGGTGATGTCGACGTTCGAGAGGTCGGCCTCACCGGTGTTGGTGGCGGTCACGGTGTAGACGATCTCGTCACCGATGGCGGCGAAGTAGTCCACGTTCGCGGTCTTGACGATCTCGAGCTCCGCGAGCGGGGTCTCGACCTCGTCGCACTCGGGACCGACTTCCTCGCTGTCGACACAGGCGGCGTTCGTCACGGAGCCCGTGTCGATGTCGGCCTGGTCGATGGTGTAGGTGCCGGTGCAGATGATGCTGGCGCCGGCGGCCAGGGTCGCGACCGGGATGGTCGGGACACAGGTCCAGTCGGGCAGATCGGTGCTGAGGCTGTCGGTGATGTCGACGTTCGAGAGGTCGGCCTCACCGGTGTTGGTGGCGGTCACGGTGTAGACGATCTCGTCACCGATGGCGGCGAAGTAGTCGACGTTGGCGGTCTTGACGATCTCGAGCTCCGCGAGCGGGGTCTCGACCTCGTCGCACTCGGGACCGACTTCCTCGCTGTCGACACAGGCGGCGTTCGTCACGGAGCCCGTGTCGATGTCAGCCTGGTCGATGGTGTAGGTGCCGGTGCAGATGATGCTGGCGCCGGCGGCCAGGGTCGCGACCGGGATGGTCGGGACACAGGTCCAGTCGGGCAGATCGGCGCTGAGGCTGTCGGTGATGTCGACGTTCGAGAGGTCGGCCTCACCGGTGTTGGTGGCGGTCACGGTGTAGACGATCTCGTCACCGATGGCGGCGAAGTAGTCGACGTTCGGCGGTCTTGACGATCTCGAGCTCCGCGAGCGGGGTCTCGACCTCGTCGCACTCGGGACCGACTTCCTCGCTGTCGACACAGGCGGCGTTCGTCACGGAGCCCGTGTCGATGTCAGCCTGGTCGATGGTGTAGGTGCCGGTGCAGATGATGCTGGCGCCGGCGGCCAGGGTCGCGACCGGGATGGTCGGGACACAGGTCCAGTCGGGCAGAGTCGGTGCTGAGGCTGTCGGTGATGTCGACGTTCGAGAGGTCGGCCTCACCGGTGTTGGTGGCGGTCACGGTGTAGACGATCTCGTCACCGATGGCGGCGAAGTAGTCCACGTTCGCGGTCTTGACGATCTCGAGCTCCGCGAGCGGGGTCTCGACCTCGTCGCACTCGGGACCGACTTCCTCGCTGTCGACACAGGCGGCGTTCGTCACGGAGCCCGTGTCGATGTCGGCCTGGTCGATGGTGTAGGTGCCGGTGCAGATGATGCTGGCGCCGGCGGCCAGGGTCGCGACCGGGATGGTCGGGACACAGGTCCAGTCGGGCAGATCGGCGCTGAGGCTGTCGGTGATGTCGACGTTCGAGAGGTCGGCCTCACCGGTGTTGGTGGCGGTCACGGTGTAGACGATCTCGTCACCGATGGCGGCGAAGTAGTCCACGTTGGCGGTCTTGACGATCTCGAGCTCCGCGAGCGGGGTCTCGACCTCGTCGCAGACTCGGGACCGATCTTCCTCGCTGTCGACACAGGCGGCGTTCGTCACGGAGCCCGTGTCGATGTCGGCCTGGTCGATGGTGTAGGTGCCGGTGCAGATGATGCTGGCGCCGGCGGCCAGGGTCGCGACCGGGATGGTCGGGACACAGGTCCAGTCGGGCAGATCGGTGCTGAGGCTGTCGGTGATGTCGACGTTCGAGAGGTCGGCCTCACCGGTGTTGGTGGCGGTCACGGTGTAGACGATCTCGTCACCGATGGCGGCGAAGTAGTCCACGTTCGGCGGTCTTGACGATCTCGAGCTCGGAGCGCAGGACCGTAACGGTGACGTCATCCTGGGCCCAGGCCTCTCGACCGTTGCCGTCAACCGCCGTGGCCTGCGCGGTGTTGGGGTAGACCCCCGCGACCGTGCGCTCGACGGTGTAGGTGCAGGAGACCTCATCGGCAGTGCCTGGGGCATCCGGCGCCAACACGCTGCCGATCAGGGTCTCGCACTCGGCGGCCCAGTCGGTGCTGAGGCCGCTGTTGTCGTCGACGAGCTCGGTGATGGTCACCGGCACGACCGACTCGTTGTCGATGGTGAGCGTGTAGGTGAAGATGCCACCCGGCTCGGCCAGGACCGTCGGCGTGACGGTCTTGACGAGTTCGATGACGATCTCGTTCGCCGTGACCTCATCGCAGACCTCGGGGGTCTGGTCGCTGATGGCACAGGCGACGTTGGTGACGGAGCCCTCGGGCTCGGAGCCCGTGACGTCGTCCTCGGTGACGGCGTAGGTCGCGGTGCACTCGATGGACTGGCCGCTGAGCAGCTCATCCACCGGCAGCGCCACGACGCTGTCGCCAACCTGGCAGGTCCAGCTGGGGAGGCCGTCGATCAGCGCATCGCTGATGTCGACGTTCTCGAGCGTGGCCTCGCCGGTGTTGGTAGCGGTCACGGTATAGACGATCTCGTCACCGACCGCGCTGTAGGTGTCGGGCGATGCCGACTTCTCGATCTCGAGCTCCGCGAGCGGCGTCTCGACGTCGTCGCAGACCTCGGCGGTCTCGTCGCTGTCGACACAGGCGGCGTTCGTCACGAAGCCCGCGTCGATGTCGGCCTGGTCGATGGTGTACGTGCCGCTGCACTCGATGCTGGCGCCGGCGGCCAGGGTCGCGACCGGGACGGTCGGATCGACAGGTCCAGTCGGGGATGCCAGCGATGAGGCTGTCGGTGATGTCGACGTTCGTGAGGTCGGCCTCACCGGTGTTGGTGGCCGTGACCGTGTAGACGATCTCGTCGCCGATGGCGGTGAAGTAGTCGACGTTGGCGGTCTTGACGATCTCGAGCTCGGACAGATAGACGGTGGTGTCGTCGCAGACCTCTTCCGAGGTCTCGTCGGCATCCGCGCAGGCCTGGTTGTAGACCGAGCCGGTCTCGATGTCGGCTTCAGTGATGCTATGGGTCGCGGTGCACTCGATGAAGTCACCGGGGATGAGCCCGTCATACGGCAGGGCGATGGGGTCGCCGGCGCCGTTGAGCGTGCAGCTGAAGTCATCGAGGCCGTCGGGGAACTTGTCGGTCACGTCCACGCCGTTGAGCGTGGCCATGCCCGTGTTGGTGGCGGTGATGGTGTAGCTGATGACGTCATCGACCTCGGCGTAGAACGCAGGGTCAGACGTCTTCTCGATCTCGAGCTCAGCGTAGTAGTTCGTGATGGTGCACTCGAGATCCTCGCCGAGCGCGATGCTGAACGTTGCCGTCGGCATCGCAGGCGCCGCCCCAATCGCCAGCGACGTAGTCGGAAACGAGCATGTTCTCGGCCGCGACGTAGTCACCGGGGTTGAGCGGGATCTGGTCGTCCCAAGCGACGACGACAGGGTCGTCACCGGCCGGAACGGTATCGATCGTGGGCTCGAAGTCCGTCTTCGATGCTGGGCCGCCCATGACGGTCTTGCGCAGGATCAGGTAGGCCTGCTCGTCGTCGTTCGTGATCTCGCACGTGACGGACGCACCCGAGGCCAGGGTGACGGTGCCGGCGTCAAACGCGCCGCCGTCACCGTTGCTGCAGGACCAGCTGCCCTCGGTGTAGCCGGCCACGTCGTCCTCGCTGAGCGAGTACTCGGTGTTGGCTGTCACGGTGAGGGTATCGGCCGTGTAGACGACCGGGTCGGTGCCCACGCCGCCGTCGAAGCTGAGCGCCCCGGCGGAGGTGGCCACGGTGAAGTCCGAGACGGTGGCGGTGCCGCCGTTGTCGTTGTTGACCTTCTTGATGATGGTCAGGCCGGGGGCGATGTCGTCGTTCGTGATCTCGCACGTGACGGACGCACCCGAGGCCAGGGTGACGGTGCCGGCGTCAAACGCGCCGCCGTCACCGTTGCTGCAGGACCAGCTGCCCTCGGTGTAGCCGGCCACGTCGTCCTCGCTGAGCGAGTACTCGGTGTTGGCTGTCACGGTGAGGGTATCGGCCGTGTAGACGACCGGGTCGGTGCCCACGCCGCCGTCGAAGCTGAGCGCCCCGGCGGAGGTGGCCACGGTGAAGTCCGAGACGGTGGCGGTGCCGCCGTTGTCGTTGTTGACCTTCTTGATGATGGTCAGGCCGGGGGCGATGTCGTCGTTCGTGATCTCGCACGTGACGGACGCACCCGAGGCCAGGGTGACGGTGCCGGCGTCAAACGCGCCGCCGTCACCGTTGCTGCAGGACCAGCTGCCCTCGGTGTAGCCGGCCACGTCGTCCTCGCTGAGCGAGTACTCGGTGTTGGCTGTCACGGTGAGGGTATCGGCCGTGTAGACGACCGGGTCGGTGCCCACGCCGCCGTCGAAGCTGAGCGCCCCGGCGGAGGTGGCCACGGTGAAGTCCGAGACGGTGGCGGTGCCGCCGTTGTCGTTGTTGACCTTCTTGATGATGGTCAGGCCGGGGGCGATGTCGTCGTTCGTGATCTCGCACGTGACGGACGCACCCGAGGCCAGGGTGACGGTGCCGGCGTCAAACGCGCCGCCGTCACCGTTGCTGCAGGACCAGCTGCCCTCGGTGTAGCCGGCCACGTCGTCCTCGCTGAGCGAGTACTCGGTGTTGGCTGTCACGGTGAGGGTATCGGCCGTGTAGACGACCGGGTCGGTGCCCACGCCGCCGTCGAAGCTGAGCGCCCCGGCGGAGGTGGCCACGGTGAAGTCCGAGACGGTGGCGGTGCCGCCGTTGTCGTTGTTGACCTTCTTGATGATGGTCAGGCCGGGGGCGATGTCGTCGTTCGTGATCTCGCACGTGACGGACGCACCCGAGGCCAGGGTGACGGTGCCGGCGTCAAACGCGCCGCCGTCACCGTTGCTGCAGGACCAGCTGCCCTCGGTGTAGCCGGCCACGTCGTCCTCGCTGAGCGAGTACTCGGTGTTGGCTGTCACGGTGAGGGTATCGGCCGTGTAGACGACCGGGTCGGTGCCCACGCCGCCGTCGAAGCTGAGCGCCCCGGCGGAGGTGGCCACGGTGAAGTCCGAGACGGTGGCGGTGCCGCCGTTGTCGTTGTTGACCTTCTTGATGATGGTCAGGCCGGGGGCGATGTCGTCGTTCGTGATCTCGCACGTGACGGACGCACCCGAGGCCAGGGTGACGGTGCCGGCGTCAAACGCGCCGCCGTCACCGTTGCTGCAGGACCAGCTGCCCTCGGTGTAGCCGGCCACGTCGTCCTCGCTGAGCGAGTACTCGGTGTTGGCTGTCACGGTGAGGGTATCGGCCGTGTAGACGACCGGGTCGGTGCCCACGCCGCCGTCGAAGCTGAGCGCCCCGGCGGAGGTGGCCACGGTGAAGTCCGAGACGGTGGCGGTGCCGCCGTTGTCGTTGTTGACCTTCTTGATGATGGTCAGGCCGGGGGCGATGTCGTCGTTCGTGATCTCGCACGTGACGGACGCACCCGAGGCCAGGGTGACGGTGCCGGCGTCAAACGCGCCGCCGTCACCGTTGCTGCAGGACCAGCTGCCCTCGGTGTAGCCGGCCACGTCGTCCTCGCTGAGCGAGTACTCGGTGTTGGCTGTCACGGTGAGGGTATCGGCCGTGTAGACGACCGGGTCGGTGCCCACGCCGCCGTCGAAGCTGAGCGCCCCGGCGGAGGTGGCCACGGTGAAGTCCGAGACGGTGGCGGTGCCGCCGTTGTCGTTGTTGACCTTCTTGATGATGGTCAACTTGCCATTGGCCAGCCTGTTGTAGAACTCGCAGACTGCGTTCTGCGGGCTGTCGAAGTCGGCCTTGACGGTCGCGACCGCGCTCGAGCCGGACGCCACGCAGTTGGTGCCGCCCACGTGGTCGAACACGTATTTCGGTCCACTCAGCTGTTCTTCGGTGAACGCAATCTGCGTGCCAGTGGTTGTCGCCGTGACCTCGGGCCACAGGGCCGAGCCATTGTTCCGGCAGGCGACTCCGCCAAGCAACGAGCCCAGGTCGCCGCAGAACTTCCAAGTGTCATCGGGCGCAAGCTTCCAGCCGTTGCCGTCGGGGATGTACTTGAGGACCTCGATCGATGGATTCTGGAGGACGTCGTTGGCAGGCACCGGTACTGTCTGCTGGCCGATGTTCTTGAAGTCGCCAGTATCGGTCGGGTTGACGAGCTGTGAGTTCTGGGAGGATCCATTGCACTCGCCAGCGGTGTCGGTAAGCCGCAGGTGATAGTAGAGGTACGCGGAGCCCGCGCCCGTGAAATCGACCTCGTACTTCTGGTTCCAGTCACCACCCGAAAGGGACGGAATGCCGATTGGTGTGATCGTGGGATATGTTCCGGAGATTTGCCACCATCAGCGGTCGAGACAAGGACCCGTTGTCGGCAATCGAACCACCAGCAATCGTGCCATCGAAGAAGTCACACTTGCCACCGTTGCCTGTGAAGTTGACGATGATCTTGCCGTTCGCCGCACCAGTCGACGTGACCGTGAAGCGGAAGTTGATGTAGTCCTTCTCGCGGTAGATGTTCGTGTTGCCGTTCGTCCAGAGGTTGTTGCCGTTCGTTGGCGCCACGTTCGCGTCGGGATTGCTCTCGCCCTCGTGGTCGGCCGCAGTGATGCAGTTGCTGCAGTTGCCAGGAGCAACCGCGGGCTCGATGGCAGCTGGGGCGACGGACTTCGTGGCCGCGGGTGCGAGTGCTGCCGGCTCTTCGGCCGGGGCTTCGGTGGGCTGCTCCTCGGCGGGAGCAGGCGCTTCGACCTGGGTCTCCTCGGCCGCGGGCTCCTCGGCGGGAGCAGGCGCTTCGGCCTGGGTCTCCTCGGCCGCGGGCTCCTCGGCGGGAGCAGGCTCTTCGGCCTGGGTCTCCTCGGCCGCGGGCTCCTCGGCGGGAGCAGGCTCTTCGGCCTGGGTCTCCTCGGCCGCGGGCTCCTCGGCGGGAGCAGGCTCTTCGGCCTGGGTCTCCTCGGCCGCGGGCTCCTCGGCGGGAGCAGGCGCTTCGGCCTGGGTCTCCTCGGCCGCGGGCTCCTCGGCGGGAGCAGGCGCTTCGGCCTGGGTCTCCTCGGCCGCGGGCTCCTCGGCGGGAGCAGGCGCTTCGGCCTGGGTCTCCTCGGCCGCGGGCTCCTCGGCGGGAGCAGGCGCCGGCCTGGTCTCTCGGCCGTGGGCTCCTCGGCGGGAGCCTGCTGGTCCTCGGCCTTGGGCTCCTCGGCGGGAGCAGGCGCTTCGGCCTGGGTCTCCTCGGCCTTGGGCTCCTCGGCGGGAGCAGGCGCTTCGGCCTGGGTCTCCTCGGCCTTGGGCGCGGCGGCCTTGATCTCTTCAGTCTTGGGGGCCGCCGGCTTGGGGGCGGCCGGCTGGACCTTGGGCTCTGGCTTGGGCTGCGGCTGGGCCTGGGGCTGCGCCTGAGGCTGGGGCGCGGCTTCCTGGGCGGCGGCACGACGCTCGGCGGCGCGACGCTGGGCGGCGCTGCGCTGCAGCTCCTTCAGGACCGCGGTCGCCCGGGCATCCCGCTTGGCGGGCGCTTCCTGGGCGATGATCTTGGCGTGGCGATAGATGCCGAAACGCTCCGACGTGGCAGTGAGGCGGTTGTCACGCTTGTGGAGCATGGTCACACGGGTCTTGAAGCCGAAATCGCTCGAGAGGCGGGCGTCATCGGGGTTCTGCAGGGTCCAGTCCACGCGGACCGGGACGCAGTCGTGCTTGGTCTTGTTGGGGTCCCCTCCGCTGAAGGGGGTCTTGTCGTTCTCCGGACACAGCCAGGCACTGACGACCTGGGAGCCGGCGCGGGCGATCTTGATCCGCTGGGGGTAGGTGCGGATCTTCAGTCCACCACGTGCGATCTTGGCTTGGCGGAATTCCCGCTGGCCCGCGAGCTGGCCGCGGACAGGGGCCGTGGCGGCGGCGTCATCGGACGCGGGGTCGTTCTGCTGGGCGATGGTGGCGGCTGGGGTCAGCACCATCATCGAGAGCAGCAGGAGCGCCTGCAACACGGCGAGCAATGCG
Organism: uncultured Chloroflexia bacterium; assembly: GCA_963731995.1. Lineage (GTDB taxonomy): Bacteria > Chloroflexota > Limnocylindria > Limnocylindrales > CSP1-4 > JAFMJV01. Next base: position 76,652 of record CAVSXV010000006.1, on the reverse strand, counting down.
CCCTTGCCTGGGCCGTGACGGTTGGTGGAGTACATCTGTGCCTCTCCTTGTTCGGGTGGGGATCCCGAATGCCTCTAAGAGCCCCGCGTGCCGATTGATCTGTGTGCTCGGAAATCGGATGAGTACGCCGGAAGATCCGGCCACCGCGGACGGAGTCCACGGGTTTCACAGTCTGGGTCTCGAACGTGACCTTTGGCAACCGGTACTAGTACCAGACGGCCATATGCGGTGTCAGTCAGCACCACTCTGAATCTCGGCCAACATGCTGCACCACATCGGACCTCTCCGCTCGTCACCGCTCTGCCCACGGGCCAGGGAGACCGTGGTGATCGTTCGCGCGACCGCCATCGAGGTTCGCGCGACCGCCATCGAGGCATGACCGGCCCGGCCGCGACGTCGTAGCATCGGCGACCATGTCCACCCCCCTTGCCCGGTCACTCGTCCTGACACTGCTCCTCGTCGCCGTGGCCATCCCGACGGCGGCCGAGTCGGACTACCCGGCCAAGGAGTCCGGCTACCACTCGTACCCGGAGATGGTCAGCCACATCAGGGCCGTGGCCGCCAGGCATCCCGGCATCGTGCGGCTCTTCTCCATCGGCGCGAGCCACGAGGGCCGCAAGCTCTGGGTGGCGGAGGTGAGTGACCGGCCGGGCGTCGACGAGGGTGAGCCGGAGGTGCTCTTCGACGGGCTCCACCATGCGCGTGAGCACCTCAGCGCGGAGATGCCGATCTACATCCTCGACATGCTCACGAACCAGTACGGCAAGCGGACGACCCTCGGTAAGCGGGTGACGAAGCTCGTTCGCGGGCGCCGCACCTGGATCGTCTTCATGGTCAACCCCGACGGTCTCCAGCACGACCTTGCCGGCTCCCCCTATCGCTCGTGGCGCAAGAACCGCCAGCCCACGCCGGACTCGAGCAAGGTCGGCACCGACCTCAACCGCAACTACGGCTACAACTTCGGCTGCTGCGGCGGCTCGTCGGGCGCGCCGAGGTCCCCGTACTACCGCGGCCCCGCAGCCTGGTCGGCGCCGGAGGTGCGCGCGATGCGCGACTTCGTCGACAGCCGGGTCGTCAACGGCAACCAGCGCATCCGCACGCACATCACCTTCCATACCGCCGGCGAGCTGGTGCTGTGGCCATACGCCTATACCGCCAGGGACCTCCCGCCGGACATGACCGCCCTCGACCTCGCCACGTTCAGGGCCATGGGCAGGACCATGGCCCGGACCAACGGCTACCGGGCGCAGCAGTCGAGTGCCCTCTATCGCTCGGACGGCGACATGATCGACTGGATGTACGCCCGACATCGCATCTTCTCGTTCACCTTCGAGCTGTACCCGAAGCGCGGGGGCAGCCCCAGGCGCTACTACCCGCCCGACGAGGTCATCGGAAGAGAGACGCGGCGCAATCGCGACGCGGTCCTCTACCTCATGAGCCGGGCCGTGTGTCCATACGGGGCACTGGGCGCGCGCGCCGCGAGGAACAACTGTGGCCCCTTGTTCGACGACTTCGAGATCGACCGGGGCTGGCAGGTCGACGCCCGAGGCACCGACACCGCGAGCGACGGCCGCTGGCAGCGTGGCGACCCACTCAAGGGCCCATTCCAGCTCGGCTCTGCCGCCTCGGGCCAGGCCGTGCTCATCACCGGTCGCGGACCCAGCAGCGACGTGGACGGGGGTCGCACCACGGCTCGTTCTCCCTACTTCTCCGTCCCCGCGAATGGCCGGGCCACGGTCAAGCTGCGCTACTGGGTGGGCATGACGGCGCAGGCCGGGCCCGACGACGGCTTTGCCGTTCGGCTCGTCGATCGCGCCGGAAAGCGGGTGAAGGTCCTGCACAAGGTCAGTGGCAACGGCACGAGACAGCGACCGGCGTGGCGCGCGATCGCGAAGAGGATCCCGCGCGCGCTTGCTGGCCAGCGCCTGGCCATCGAGCTGGAAGCGGTCGATGCCGGCGGCGATGCCGTCGTCGAGGCGGCGGTCGACGAGGTCCGCGTGGTCTCCGGGTAGAGCGACCTGATGGTCGGACGCTCGCGCCATTCACTGCGTCACGGAACCCGCTACGATTTCAGCAATTCCCGTCCCACCAAGTGGCGCGGGACGGATAGAACGTTCGGGTGCGCCAGCGCTGGCGACCCGGACCAGAGGAGGAACGCATGCGCAGGTTCACCACCGCATCCCTCGCGCTCACCATCGCGGCCGCCGGAGCCCTCACCGGCGCGGGCCTCGTGGCAGCCCAGGATGGCGCCGATCTGAAGATCGGCCTCGTGACCGACGTCGGCACGATCGACGACCGCAACTTCAACCAGTACAGCTGGGAAGGCGCCGTCGCGGGCGCTGAGGCCGTCGGAGCAGCAGAGCCGCAGTACGCCATCAGCCAGCAGTCCGTGGACATCGGGCCCAACATCCAGGCCTTCGTCGACCAGGAGTACGACGTCATCGTGACCGTCGGCTTCGCCGCGGGCGCTGACACCATCATGGCCGCCAAGGCCAACCCCGACATCAAGTTCATCGGTGTCGACCAGGCGCCGTGCATCACCGAGGAAGGCGACCCTGACGCCAGCTTCGCCTGCGCCGGCGACCCGGCTACCCTGCTGCCCAACCTGCAGGGCCTCAACTGGCGCGAGCAACAGCCCGGCTACCTCGCCGGCATCGTGGCCGCAGACGTCAGCGAGACCGGTCACGTGGCTGCCATCGGCGGCACGGCCGTCGTGCCCGCCGTCCCCAACTACATCGAAGGCTTCGCCAATGGCGTGAAGTCGTATAACCCCGACGCCGTCGTGACCGTGACCTACGTGTCCGGTGCCCCGGACGCCGCGGCCTTCAACGACCCGGCCGGTGGTCAGGCCCTGGCGCAGCAATTGCTGGCCCAGGATCCCGAGATCGACGTGATGTTCCAGGTCGCGGGCAAGACCGGCAACGGCGTGCTCCAGGCAGCCTGCGATGCCGGCATCTGGGCGATCGGCGTCGACGTCGACCAGTTCCTGAGCACCCCCGAGACCGCTGCCTGCACCATCACCAGTGCCGAGAAGAAGCTCTCCAACTCCGTCAAGTCCGCCATCGAGCGGGTCGCGGCGGGTGAGGACCAGGGCGGCACGCTGTTCCTGGACATCAGCACCGACGACGTCGGCATCAGCCCCTTCCATGATCACGCGGACGCCGTCAGCGCCGACGCGGTCGCGGCCATCGAGGCTGCTACCGCCGGCATGATCGACGGCTCGGTGGTTCCCTGCGAGGCGCAGGCAGGCACCGGCTTCTGCGTGCAGACCCTGCCGTAGGGAGCGTCAACTCGAAGTAGCGTACGAACGGGTCGGCCAGCAGGTCGGCCCGTTCGTCATTCCAGCACCGTTCGAGGCAAGGATCCGGAGGGATCGTGACCGCGCCCACGCCCGACAAGCTGACTGGACACCCTGACAAGTCGAGCACACGCATCGCCGCGCCCGCGCTCGAGATGCGTGGCATCACCAAACGCTACCCCGGGGTCGTGGCCAACGACGGCATCGACCTCGAAGTGCGCCCCGGCGAGATCCACGCCCTGCTGGGTGAGAACGGTGCGGGCAAATCAACGCTGATGAACGTCCTCTACGGGCTGGCGCGGCCCGATGAAGGCCAGATCCTGCTCGACGGCGAGGTCGTCGAGATCGAGGATCCCACCGACGCCATCGACCGAGGCATCAGCATGGTCCACCAGCACTTCATGCTGGTACCCGTCCTGACCGTGGCTGACAACGTCCTGCTGGGCAAGGAGGTCATGCGCGACCGGCTCTTCCTGGACAAGGCCGGCGCCAACCGCCGCATCCGCGAGCTGGGCGAGCGCTTCGGCTTCGACCTCGACCCGGACGAGAAGGTCGGCGACCTATCGGTCGGCTGGCAGCAGCGCGTGGAGATCCTCAAGGCGCTCTACCGCGAAGCCCGCATCCTGGTGCTCGATGAGCCCACGGCCGTGCTGACCCCGCAGGAGACGGTGGAGATCTTCGCCGTCCTGCGCCGGCTCGCCGCCGAGGGCCACAGCATCATCTTCATCAGCCACAAGCTCTACGAAGTGCTCGAGGTCGCGGACCGCATCACGGTCATCCGTCGCGGCCAGGTGGTCGGCAGCCGCATCCCCAGCGAGACCGACGAGGACGACCTGGCCGAGCTGATGGTCGGCCGCGAGGTGCAGCTCACGGTCGATCGCGGCGAGAGCCATCCGGGCGAGCCCATGTTGCGCCTGCAGGACCTGCGCATCGCCGGCAGCCACGGAGGGGATGCCGTCGATGGGCTCGAGTTCGAGGTCCGGGCCGGTGAGATCCTCGGCATCGCCGGGGTCGCCGGCAACGGCCAGGACGAGCTGGTGGAGGCCATCACCGGACTGCGTCGCGCCCGCTCGGGTTCCATCCTCCTCGATGGCGAGGACGTCACCGACCTTGGGCCGCGCGAGCTGCACGAGAAGCAGGTCGCGTTCGTGCCCGCGGACCGGCAGCGCTTCGGCCTCGTGCTCTCCTTCCCGCTCACCGACAACGTGGTCCTCACCGACTACCACAACGAGCCCTATTCGCGGGGCCTCGTCCGTGACGAGGCCGCCATCGCAGAACGTGCCGAAGAAGCGATCAGCCAGTACGACGTGCGCACGCCGTCGGCGAGCGTCACCGCGGGCACGCTCTCGGGTGGCAACCAGCAGAAGCTCGATCGTGGCCCGCGAGTTCGATCGCGAACTCAAGCTGCTCGTCCTCGACCAGCCCACCCGCGGCCTCGATGTCGGCAGTATCGAGTTCATCCACAAGCAGATCATCCAGAAGCGCGATGCCGGCACGGCCATCCTGCTGGTGTCCGCCGAGCTCGACGAGGTGCTCGAGATCTCCGACCGCATCGCGATCATGTATCGCGGCCGCATCGTGGAGATCGTCGATGGTCGCACCGCCAACAAGGAGGCGGTGGGCCTGCTCATGGCCACCGGTGGCAAGCCCGACGAAGAACGCCGCCGCGGAGGCCGCCTCGTGATCGACAAGCTGCTCAGCCGTTCCCTGCGCGGTCAGCTGGCGATCACCGGTGGGGCCATCGTCCTGGCCCTATTCGTCGGCGCCATCGTGATGGTGGTCACCAGCCCCATCATCACCGGCAGCTTCGATCCCTGGCTCTGGGCCGAAGCCTACCTGGCGCTGCTCCAGGGCGCGACCGGCATCGCCATCGCGCTCGACCCCTTCAGCATCGAGTTCAAGAGTCTCAATCGGCTTCATCGACACGCTGGTGCGCTCGACGCCATACATCCTGGGCGGACTCGCGGTCGGTCTCGGCTTCAAGGCCGGGCTCTTCAACATCGGCGCGCAGGGCCAGTTCCTGATGGGCGCCCTGGGAGCCGTCACCGCCGCCATCGTGCTCGCCGACGCCCCCGCCGTCATCGCGGTCCCCGTCGCGCTCGTGGCAGGGCTGGCGGCGGGTGCCGCGTACGGCTTCATCCCTGGCTGGCTGAAGGCGTACACCGGTGCGCACGAGGTGGTGGTCACGATCATGCTCAACTTCGTGGCACTGCAGATCATCTCGTGGGCCGTGAGCGGGCCCCTGCGGGCTGCCGGTGCCACCTTCGCGCGCACGCCCGACGTCGGGGCCGCCACGCTTCCGGTCCTCGCCGGCAGCACCGGACACTTGCTGCACTCGGGCGTGCTCATCGCCTTCACCGCGGTGCCCATCGTGTGGTGGGTGCTGTACCGCAGCACCATCGGCTTCGAGATCCGGACCGTTGGCGCCAATCCCGACGCCGCCCGCTACGCCGGCATGCGCCCGCGCATGATCGTCGTCCTGACCATGACCGCCAGCGGCATGCTGGCCGGCCTCGCCGGCGCCATCGAGATCGTGGGCGTGCAGCACTACCTGCCCGCGGCCTATGCCACGACGGTCGGCTTCGACGCCATCACCGTCGCCCTGCTGGGACGAGCCAACCCGTGGGGCATCCTCGTCGAGCGGCATCCTGCTGGGTGCACTGCGCGCCGGTGCCCCGCTGATGCAGATCAAGGCCGGCGTCCCGGTCCAGATGATCGACATCCTCCAGGGCGTCATCCTGTTCTTCCTGGCCGCAGACCTCATCGTGCGCTGGGTCTTCCGCATCAGGGAGGCGTCGGGGCACCGACGTCGATGAGCTCAAGACGGTCACCAGCAGCTACGGCGGAGGGAACTAGCCGTGGACTTCCTCTTCGACCTCCCGGTGGTGGGCATCCTCTTCCAGCTGGTCGACTACATGATCGTGGTCCTGACCGTCAACGGAGCGGTCATCCTGGCGCTGGCGGCGCCCATCGCGCTCGGCGCACTGTGCGGCTTCATGAACGAGCGCTCTGGCGTCGTCAACATCGGCATCGAGGGCATGATGATCGCCGCCGCCTTCACCGGCTGGTTCGTGGCCTCGGCGGTGGTCCAGTTCTTTCCCGAGCAGCCCAAGGCGGACTTCGCCTTCGGCGCCACACCGGCACTGGTGCTGGGCCTGCTCGCGGCCATCCTCGTGGGCATGCTCGTCTCAGCCGTGCACGCCTGGCTGTCGATCACGGTCAAGGCCGACCAGATCATCAGCGGCACGATCATCAATATCGTGGCCCTCGGTGCCACCGGCTACCTGATCATCATCATCAGCGCGTCGTCGCCGCCATCGGCCGGCCGCTTCACGCCATACGTCCCGCCCGAGGCGCTCACCGACCTGCCCTTCGTGGGCTGGCTCTTCAACATGTTCCTCAACCAGGGCCCGATCACGATGTCGGTCATCTTCCTGGCGGTGCTCATGAACATCCTGCTCTTCCGCTCCCGCTGGGGCCTGCGCACACGCGCGGTGGGCGAACATCCCAAGGCGGCTGAGACGGTGGGCGTCGACGTCATCAGGCTGCGCTACCGGAACGTCATCCTCGGCGGCATCTTCGCGGGGCTGGCAGGCGCGTGGTTCACGCTGGACTTCGGCACATCGTTCCAGGCCGGCATGACCAACGGCCGCGGCTTCATCGCCCTCGCCGCCCTCATCTTCGGACGCTGGCTGCCGCTGGGCGCGTTCGGTGCAGCGATGCTGTTCGCCACTGCCAGCTCCCTGAGCATCGCCATCCGCACGGTGCCCCCGACCGGGGATCTGGGCAACATCCTGACCGCCATCCCAGACCAGTTCTGGTCGGCCCTGCCCTACCTGGTCACGATCATCATCCTGGCCGGCGCGGTGGGCCGCAGCGTGGCCCCCGCCGCGGTGGGCAAGCCGTACGAACGAGAGAGCGCTTCCTGACGCCGAGCGCTGCGCTAGCCTGAGCGCATGGAACCCAGCGGCAGCGATCGCATCGAGCTCGTCGACCAACCCACCAACCCGGCGGGCCGTGCCGCTGCTCGACGACGCCGAGGCCATCGAGCTGCTGCGTCGAGGCACGTCGGATCGCGGTCGTGGGCGCCTCGTCGCTGCCGTGGCGCGCCTCGAACTCGGTCATGCGCTATCTGCTGGACTACGGCTACGACTGCATCCCGGTCACGCCCAAGCGCGACGTGGTCCTCGGGCGGGCCTGCTACGACACGCTCGAGGCCGCCGTGGCCGCGACCGGACCGTTCGACATCGTCGATGTCTTCCGCCGACCCGAGTTCACGCCGGACATCGCGCGGTCGGCGGTGGCCACCGGTTGTGGCGCGCTCTGGCTACAGCAGGGCGTGATCAACGCGGAGGCGGTACGCATCGCCCACGCGGGCGGACTGGAGGTGGTCATGGACCGCTGCACGGCCGTGATGTCGCACCTCCGCGTACCCTCCGCGCAAGTAGAGGCCACGCGCCTCCGATGGTCCTGCAGCAGGGACCGCGCATGGCTCGTACCATGCAGACGTCGTCGATGAGCCTGCCGAGGAAGGAATCCCCATGCGCGCCAACCCCGTGGTCCGAGCCCTCACCGTCGCCACGGCCCTGACCCTGGCCACCTCCAGCGTGGTCGCGGCGCAAGCGCAGGTCGACACACGCTTCCCCAACGAGCTGGGCGAGACGCTCGTGACGCTGGTCATCACCAATGCCCTCGACGATAGCGACACCAATGCGCTCATCGAGCGGACGGCGCGGCGATACCAGGAGGCCGCTCGGCGGCAAGACCACCGAGCCGGAGGTGCCCAAGAAGAACGCCAAGAAGGAGACACCTCGTGGGGGCTTCAAGGCCTTCCCGTCGTTCGGGGACACCGACGCAGGTGACCCAGGCGGTGCTGGACTCGATCGGCCGCTTCGACCCGAGACCTCGTGGTGGTCTCCGGCGGCGACTGGAAAGCCAACGTGGGCATCGCCCGCGCCAACTCCTCGGCCTTCATCATCGACATCGACCAGCCCGAAGCCCTGCCTGACCGAGACCGGCCAGCCCGACCTCACCGGGGAGTGCCTCGGAGGCGCCAACACGCCCGGCAACTACGGCGCCATCGAGTTCGCGGTCGAAGAAGGCGCCTACCTGGCCGGGGTCGTGGCCGCGCGCGAGAGCCGCGGCCAGTCGCTCGGCATCATCAGCGGCTCGACCGACTGCCTCGAGTGCGACCGCTACGTCACCGGCTTCATCAACGGCGCTCGCAGCGTCGAGCCCGACATCGACATCGCAGCTGGCCTACCTCGCCGACGACGAGGTCTCGGGCTTCGGCGACCAGGCCAGTGCCAAGACCTTCACCGAGGCGTTCCTCGACGTCTACCAGCCGGGCGTGCTGCTGCCCATCGGTCGTGGCGCCACCATGGGCATGGTCGAGGCCGCCTGCGAGGCCGGGGTCACGGTCATCGGCGCCGGCGATCGACATCAGCAGCCGAGCGCCCGGACCTCGACTGCGTGGTCATGGCCTCGATCACGACCGGACACCGAACGCGCGCGGTCGAAGAGGCCATGTTCCTGCTGCTCGACCGGCGAGAACCCGCCGGTCATCACCTACGACCTCGAAGGGCGGTGGCGTGGCCGTGACCGACGAGTGGCGGCTGTCCTCGACCAAGCGCGTCGACACCAACGACTTCTACGACGCGGCGGAGATCGCCATCCTCACCGACCAGGTGGAGCCCTGCCCCGATGGCTGCGGCAGGTTCATCCCCGAGCCCCAGAGCCGAGGAGCCGGCCGCCCCCGCCGGCTGAGCTTCGCTGGCCGCGCCTGGCGGCCAGCAACCCCTCAGCGCGGCGAGCAGCCCCACGAAGCACGGAGACGACGCCCGCTCCGGCCACGACGCCCCAGAGCACCACGCGCTGGCGCATCTGCGAGCGCATCTCATCGGCACCGGTCGGGCCGTCCGCCTGCGGACCGGTCTGCTTGCCGCGCCAGGTCTCGTAGCGCGCGAGGTTGGCCTCGGTCTCGTCGAGGCGCCGGATGGTGGCCAGCGGGCCGCGGATCTGGAGCGACACCGACGATGACCGCCACGATCCCGCCGACGATGAGCACGAGGCTGAGCACGTTCATCTGCCCTACTCCACCTCCAGGCTCTCGCGGATGAGCTCCTGCACGAGCCCGGCGTTGGCCTGGCCGCGCGTCTTCTTCATGATCTGCCCGGTGAGGAAGCCGATGGCCTTCTGCTCGCCGGCACGGATGTCGGCCACGGCCTCCGGGTTCTCGGCGATGACCTCGTCGACGGCGGCCTGCAGGGCGCCGGTATCGCTGATCTGCTTGAACCCGGCCTCGGCCACGATCTCGGCCACGGGACGACCGTCGCGGCCCACCCGCAGCAGGACCTCCTTGGCGTTGGTACCGCTGATCTGGCCATCCTCGACGAGGCGCACGAGCGCCGCCAGCTGCTCGCCGCTGATGCGGGCGACGTCGACCTCGGTCGTCCTCGCCCTTGGCCAGGCGCAGGTACTCACCGCTGACCCAGTTGGCCAGCTTCTTGGCGGGCAGGCCGGGGTCTGCGGCCCGGGCGGCCTCGAAGACCTCCGTCGCCCCGGCGTCGGCCACGAGCACGTCGGCGTCGTAGGCCGAGAGGCCCAGCTCCTCGCGGTAGCGCGCACGGCGTGCGGCCGGCAGCTCGGGCAGGCCCGCGGCGATCTCCGCCAGCCAGTCGGGGTCCACCCGCAGCGGCGGCAGGTCCGGCTCGGGAAAGTAGCGGTAGTCGTCCGAGGTCTCCTTGGTGCGCATGTGGTAGGTCACGCCGCGGTCGTCGTCCCAGCCACGGGTCTCCAGGATGAGCGGCTCGCCTGACCGCAAGGCAGCCTCCTGGCGGACGATCTCGAACTCGATGGCGCGCTCCACCGAGCGGAACGAGTTCATGTTCTTGACCTCCACGCGCGTGCCGAAGGGCTCGGTGCCGACGCGGCCGCAGCGAGACGTTGGCCTCCACCCGCATCTGCCCACTCTCCATGGCCGCGTCCGAGGCGCCGATGGTCACCAGCAGCAGGCGCAGCTCCTCGGCGTAGCGACGTGCGGTCTCGGCATCGTGGATGACCGGGTCGGTGACGATCTCCAGCAGCGGCACGCCGGAGCGGTCGTAGTCGAGCAGGCTGACCGGGCGATCGCCGTCACGCGCGTGTGCTGCAGCCGGGCCGTGTCCTCCTCGAGGTGGGCGCGGGTGATGCCGACCTCGGCGGGGCCGTGCGACGTCTCCACGGTCGAGTGACCCATGCGCCGGCGAGCGGCAGCTCGTACTGGCTGATCTGGTAGCCCTTGGGCAGGTCCGGATAGAAGTAGTTCTTGCGGTCCCAGCGAGTGACCGGCGGCGTGCGTGGCGCCGATCGCGACGCCCACCGCGAGCACGTGACGCACGGCTTCGCGGTTGATGACCGGCAGCGCTCCGGGCAGGCCCAGGCAGACCGGGCAGGTCAGCTCGTTGGGCGCGGCCTCGCCGATCGCGCTCGAGCAGCCGCAGAACATCTTGGAGGCGCGTCTTGAGCTCGACGTGGATCTCGATGCCGATGACCGGCTCGTAGGTCACGTCAGCCGGCGCCGGTGCGTCGCCCCCATCAGATGCCGCTGACGAAGCGCTCGATGCGGACGAGGGCTTCCTCGAGCTTCTCGTAGGAGGTGGCGATGGCCGCACGGACGTAGCCCTCGCCGCTGGCCCCGAAGACATCACCGGGGATGACCGCCACCTGCCTGCTCACGCAGCAGCCGCTCGGCGAACTCCGCGCTCGAGAGGCCGGTGCCGCCGACGTACGGGAAGGCGTAGAAGGCGCCGCGCGGCTCCACCGTGTCGAGCCCGATGCGGTTCAGCCCCGGCACGAACATCTCTCGCCGCCGGTCGTACTCGGCGACCATGCGCTCGACCTCGGCGTCAGCGTCGTGCAGCGCGGCGAGGGCCGCGTCCTGGGCCACGGTGGGCGCCGACATGATGATGTACTGGTGGACCTTGACGATGCCCTCGAGCAGGTCCGCCGGAGCGCAGACGTAGCCCACGCGCCAGCCGGTCATGGCGTACGCCTTGGAGAAGCCACCGAGCAGGACCGTCCGCTCGCGCATGCCGGGCAGACGCGCTGAAGGCCTCGTGCCGATGGCCGGCGTAGACCAGCCGGTCATAGATCTCGTCGCTGATGACGAGCAGGTCGTGGCGTTCCGCGATGTCCGCGATGGCCGCGGATGCGATCGGGATCGAGGACCGCGCCGGTGGGGTTGTTGGGAAAGCCCAGGAACAGCGCCTTGGTACGCGGCGTGATGGCCGCCTCGACCGCATCAGGGTCCAGCTGCCAGCCATCGTCAGGCCGGCAGGGCACGAAGACCGGCCGGCCGCCGCTGAAGATGATGTCCGGCACGTAGGCCACGTAGGTGGGCTCGGCGACCACGACCTCGTCACCCGGGTCGATGAGCGCCGCGAGCGTGACCGCCAGGGCCTCCGAGGCGCCGACCGTGATGACCATCTCCGTCCCGGGGTCGTAGCTGACGTCGTATCGTCGCTGCAAGTGCGCGGCGAGCGCCTCGCGCAGCTCCAGCGTGCCGTAGTTGCTGGTGTAGTGGGTGCGTCCCGGAGCGCAGCGCCTCCACACCGGCTTCCACGATCACCCGAGGCGTATCGAAGTCCGGCTCACCGACGCCGAGGCTGATCACGTCGGGCATCGATGCGAGCACGTCGAAGAACTTGCGGATGCCGCTGGGCGGCACGTCCTGGACGCGCCTGGACAGGCGTGAACTGAGTCGTCGGCTCGGATGGTCATCTCGGCCTCGGGTCGAGTGCTGGGGATGGATGGGTACCGAGTATACGGGGCAGGCCCGCTGCGCCGATCGGCTGTGGGACACTACGCGCACTCGACGACCAGGCAGACATCATCGGAAGGATGGATGCGCCGTGGCCGATCGCATGTCAAGGATCTCCTCGGAAGCACCGAGGTCGTGCTCATCGATACGCGTCAGCACTGGATGGCGGCTATCCGCTTCGCCTTGCGCCCGATCGTCATCGGTCTCATCGGCTTGGGCCTGTTGGCGCTGAACAGCATCTTCGCAGTTCAACGACGACCAGTTCTTCAGCTTCATCAACGACCTGATCCAGTGGGCCGTGGTGCATCCTGTTCCTGGTCACCATCGTGTGGCTGCCCGTCGACCTGATCCGCTGGGACAGCCGGCACTACGTGCTCACCAACCGGCGGGCGATGCGCGTCGAAGGCGTGCTCCGGAAGTCCTCGATCGACTCATCGCTCGAGCAGATCACCGACATCGGGCTCGACGAGACGACCTTCGGCCGCCTGCTGGGCTACGCCAACCTGACCCTCTACACCGCCTCGGACACGGCCAATGAGCAGTACACGCAGCTGCTCGACGGACTCCAGTTCAAGAAGGCCGTGCTGGACGCCAAGGAAGCCATCCGCAACGGCAGCGCCGCTCGATGGCGCTGCCCGAGGGCTTCGTGGTCAAGGGCGGCACGAACGAGGCCTCGATGCGCGCCGACGGCAAGATCGTGGACGAGCCAAGAGAGCGCTGCGCCGGCCACAGCCGCAGCCGCAGCCGCACCCGCACCCGCGCCGGAGCCGGTCACCGAGCCCGACCCCGAGCCGGCGGCGACGCCGGAGCCCGAGGCTGCCGAGCGCACCAGAGCCGGTCGCCGAGCCAGCCCTCGTGGTCGAGCCTGAGCCGGAGCCGGAGCCTGAACCCGAGCCCGAGCCGGAGCCTGAACCCGAGCCTGAGCCGGAGCCCGAGCCCGAGCCTGAACCCGAGCCCGAGCCTGAACCCGAGCCCGAGCCTGAGCCCGAGCCCGAGCCTGAGCCCGAGCCGGAGCCCGAGCCCGAGCCCGAGCCCGAGCCTGAACCCGAGCCCGAGCCGGAGCCCGAGCCTGAACCCGAGCCGGAGCCGGAGCCCGAGCCCGAGCCTGAGCCCGAGCCTGAGCCCGAGCCGGAGCCTGAGCCGAGCCCAGGGCCGAGGAGCCGACGGTCCGCACGACTGCCTAGTCGCTGGTCCTGACGGTCTGCCACGAGGAACCTGAGGAACGACAGCTCGCGGTCAGCTAGGCGCCGAGCGTCGGCGCCGGAGTCGCCTGGGTCCGCGGCCCGATCGAGGTCCGTGGGCTCCTGCCCTCGCCACTCGGCCGTGGCCGTGACGGCCTCGTAGGCCCGGCCCAGGCTGCAGCAGCCGCGCCTCGTCCCAGGCCTTGCCGATCAGCTGCAGGCCGACCGGCAGCCCGTCCGACAGCCCGGCCGGCACCGAGAGGCCGGGCAGCCCGGCCACGCTGACCGGCAGCGTGCAGGCGTCGACGAGGTACATCGCCACCGGGTCGTCGAGCCGCTCGCCGAGCGGGAAGGCGACCGTGGGGCTGACCGGCGCCACCAGCGCGTCGACCGACTCGAAGGCCGCGTCGAAGTCGCCCTTGATGAGGGTGCGCACCTTCTGGGCCTTGATGTAGTACGCGTCGCGGTAGCCGGCCGAGAGCGCGTAGGTGCCCAGCATCAGGCGTCGCTTGACCTCCGGGCCGAAGCCGGCGTCGCGCGTGGACTTGTAGTTGGCGATGACGTCGCCGTCGCGAACGGCGAGGCCGTAGCGGACGCCGTCGTAGCGGGCGAGGTTGGCCGAGGCCTCGGCCGGGGCCACGATGTAGTAGGTCGCGAGCCCGTAGTCGGTGTGGGGCATGTCCACCTCGACGATCTCCGCGCCGGCGGCCTCGAGCGCCGCCACGGCTTCGCGCACGCGCGCCTCGACGCCGGGCTCCATGCCCTCGACGAAGTACTGCCGGGGCAGGCCCAGCCGCATGCCCCGCAGGCTCGCTGCGGCCTCGTCGTCACCTGCCGGCGAGGAGCACCGGCGAAGTCGGGCACCTCCAGCGGCGCCGAGGTCGAGTCACGCTCGTCGTGGCCGGCGACCGCGCCCAGCAGGAGCGCCGCGTCGCGCACGTCGCGCCCGAACGGCCCCACCTGGTCGAGCGAGGACGCGAAGGCGATGATGCCGTAGCGGCTGACGCGCCCGTAGGTGGGCTTCATGCCGACCGTGCCGGTCAGCGATGCCGGCTGGCGGATGGAGCCGCCGGTGTCGGTGCCGATGGCCACCGGCACGTGGTACGCCGCCACCGCCGCCGCCGAGCCGCCCGACGAGCCGCCCGGCACGCGCGACGAGGTCCCAGGGGTTGGCCGTGGGCCCGTAGCCGGAGTGCTCGGTCGACGAGCCCATGGCGAACTCGTCCATGTTGGTCTTGCCCACGATGACCGCGCCGGCCGCATCGAGCCGCTCCACGATGTGCGCGTCGTACGGGTGAGCTGAAGCCCTCGAGGATGCGGCTGCCGGCGGTGGCCTGGCGCCCACGCGCCACGACCAGGTCCTTGAGCCCGACCGGGATGCCCAGCATGCGGCGGCAGCGCCTCGACGGCGTCGGGCCCTCGGCGCGGGCGGCGGCCAGGCGCTCGTCGGCGGCGACCGCGGCGCGTCGCGCCGGCTCTTCGTCGACCGCCAGCCAGGCGTGGATGGCGGTGTCGGTGGCCGCGATGGACGGCGAGGTGCGCGTCGAGCAGCTCGACGCTGCTGACCTCCCCTGCCCGCAGCCGCGCGGCCATCTCGTGGGCATGGAGGCGCGTCAGCGCCCGATCGGCGGTCACCGCCTAGCCGTCACTCGTCGTCGCCGAGCACGGCCGGCACGACGAAGTGCTCGGCGCTGCGCTCGGGAGCGTTGGCCAGGGCCGTCTCGCGGTCGAAGCCCGGGCGCACGACGTCGTCGCGCAGCACGTTCTCGAGCTCGATGACGCGAGCGGTCGGCGGGATGGCCTCGGTGTCGAGCTCCGCGAGCACGGCGAACTGCTCGAGGATGTGGTTGAGCTGGCCTTCCAGCTCGGTCACCTCCTCTTCGCAGAGGCCGAGGCGTGCGAGGTGGGCGACGTGTTCGACGTCGCTGCGTGAGAGTGTGGCCACGGGCCAAGGATACCGAGCCTGCGCGGGCTCAGTCGGCAGCCTCCGCCGATCCCTCGAGCAGCGCCCGGAAGGCGGCCTCGTCGAGCACCGTCGACGCCGAGTTCCTGGGCCTTGGCCAGCTTGGAGCCGGCGTTCTCACCGGCCACCAGGTAGTCGGTCTTGCCTGCTCACCGAGCCGGCAGCCTTGCCCCCGGCCGCGCGGATGGCCGCCTCGGCCGACTTGCGATCGAAGTCCTCGAGCGTGCCGGTGACCACGAGCGTCTTGCCCGCCAGCGGTCCCGCCGTCCGCATCGGCCTCGGGCACCTCCGGCGGGATGGCCACGACCCCGACCTGCGGCCAGCTCGCGCAGCAGCCCCGCGGTGTTGTCGTCGTCGAAGAAGCGACCGATCGATGCGGCCACGACCCCACCGATGCCGGGCACCTCCTCGAAGCGCTCGGCATCGGTCGCCCGCGAGGGCATCGGCGATCCGGGCCGTCCACTCGGCCTCGCCCTCCCCTTCGGCCGGCGGCCAGGTCGTGGCGATCCAGAGGGCGAGGTCGATGGCGGTCTGCTCACCGACGTGGCGGATCCCGAGCGCGGCGAGGATCCGCGCCAGTGGCCGGCGGCGTGAGCGGTCGATCGCGGCGATGAGGTTGTCCGCGCTCTTCTGGCCGAAGCGATCGAGCTCGACGAGGTCCTCGGCGCGCAGGCGGTAGAAGTCGGCCGGGCCCTTGACCAAGCTCGCGGCCCAGCAGCTGCTCGAGCACGGCGAAGCCGGCGCCCTCGATGTCCATGCCGCCGCGGCCGACGAAGTGGGAGAGGCCCTGGATCACCTGCGCGGGACAGAAGGGGTTGCTGCAGCGATAGCGGACCTCGCCCTCGTCGCTGCACCACTGGGCGCGCCACACTCCGGGCAGACGGTCGGCATCTCGAACTCGCGCTCGCTGCCGTCGCGGGCTTCGGCGACGACGCGCACGACCTCGGGGATGACGTCGCCGGCCTTGTGCAGCACGACCCGGTCGCCGATGCGCACGTCCTTGCGCCGGACCTCGTCGAGGTTGTGCAGGGTGGCCCGCGCGACCGTGGAGCCGGCCACCAGCACCGGCGCGAGGTGCGCCACCGGCGTGAGCGTGCCGGTGCGACCGACGTAGGGGACGATGTCCTCGACGACCGTCTCCACCTGCTCGGGCGGGAACTTGTAGGCGATGGCCCAGCGCGGGGCCCGGCTGACCATGCCCAGCCGTGCCTGCAGATCGGTGCGGTCCACCTTGACCACGACGCCGTCGGTCTCGTACGGCAGCTCGTGACGCGGCTCGCGCCAGCGCTCGGCGAACTCGATGACGCCTTCGATGTCGAGACCGGCCTCGTGGTCCGGCTGGACCGGGAAGCCCAGCGCCTCCAGCCGCTCGAGGGCTGCCGACTGCGTGGCCGTGGCCGGTCCGTCGTCCTCGAGCAGGATGTAGAACCAGGCCGAGAGCTTGCGCGCCGCGGTCACCGATCGGGTCCTGCTGGCGAAGCGAACCGGCGCCGCTGTTGCGCGGGTTGGCATAGAGCGCGCAGACCCGCTTCCTCGCGCTCGGCGTTGATGCGCGCGAACTCGGCCTTGGGCATGTAGACCTCGCCGCGGACCTCCAGCGTGAGCGGCTCCGGCAGCTGTGCGGGCACGGCCGCGATCGTGCGCAGGTTGGCCGTCACGTCCTCGCCGGTACGGCCGTCGCCACGAGTGGCACCGAGCACGAAACGGCCGGCCTCGTAGCGCAGCGAGATGGCCAGGCCGTCGATCTTCAGCTCGGCCACGTAGCGCGGCGGCTCGTCCTCCTCGGCCAGGCCCAGGCCCCGGCGCACACGGGCGTCGAAGGCCCGCAGCTCGTCGTGGTCGAAGGCGTTGCCCAGCGAGAGCATCGGCACGCGGTGCTCGACGTCGCCGAGCGCCCCGGCAGCCGGCGCCCCCACGCGCTGGGTCGGCGAGTCGGGCGTGACCAGCTCGGGATGCGCCGCCTCCAGCTCGATCAGCTCACGGAGGAGCCGGTCGTACTCGGCGTCGGGCATCTCCGGCGCGTCCTGCTCGTGGTAGAGCCGGTTGGCGCGGGTGAGGATCTCGCGCAGCTCGGCAGCGCGGGCCTCGGTCTGCTTGTCCATCGCGTCCGAGGATAGGTCCAGCGCCGTTCCCTCGCAGCGCCCCGCGACCGCCCTAGCCGTGCGTGAGCGAGCGCCGCAGCCCGTACGTGCCGATCCCCACCAGCACGATCGCGTACACCATCAGCACCGCCAGCTGGGTGAGGATCTCAGCGAGGTCCCGCCTCGTAGAAGACGAGCTCGCGGAAACCATCGATGGCCCAGTACTGCGGCGTGAGCTGCGAGATGGTGGCCATCGGCTCCCCGAAGAGCTCTGACGGGCACCATGGCACCACCGAGCGCCCCGAGGATCATGCCCACCACCACGCCGATCGAGCCCGCCTGGTCCGGGTTGCGAGCGAAGACGCCCACGACCATGGCGGCCCCCATGCCCACCAGCGCGAAGACGACGATCAGCGCCGTGGCGCCTGCCAGGTCCCCCCAGCTCACGCCGAAGAGGAACGAGGAGGCGAGGACGATGAAGAGGCCCTGCATCATGGCCACGCCGAAGCGGCCGAGCAGCTCACCGAGCAGGATGAAGCGCACCGGCGTCGGTGTCGCGAGCATGCGCCGCGAGACGCCCAGCTGGCGGGTGAGCACGAGCTGCGTGGCGGCGGTCATCGAGGTCAGGAACATGAAGAGCACGGTCTGGCTCTGCGCGCCCAGCGCGAACGGGTTGCTGATGCTGGGGAACAAGGATTCGCCGAGCGTGACCTCCTCGACGGTGATGCCCCCGAGGTCAGCCTGCACCGTCGCCGCCGTCGCGAGCGCGGTGTCGAAGTCGACCCCCGCGAAGTCGGCCGCCACGGTCGCGGCGCGGACACGCGCGGACTGTTCGCGCGACGGCGCTATCGATGCCCTGACCCAGGGCCGCGAAGATCGACTCGGGCCTCGAGACGACCGTCAGCTCCACCGGCTCGCCGGCGCGCAGCGACTCGTCGTAGCCCGGCGGGATGAGCAGGCCGAACTCGAGGTCGCCGTCCTCCACGCCCGCTCGTAGCTCGTCGAGCGAGTCGCGGCTCCGGACGTCCACCTCGACCGGCGCCGTCCTCCAGGATGGCCACCAGCTCGTCGCCGAGCGGTCCGGCGTCGGTCGCGACCACGACCGAGGCGACTGACGCCCGTGCTGCCGAAGGCGGCTCCGAGCGCGATGATGAGGATGAGCGGCAGGAGGAAGACGAAGAAGAGGTTGGTGCGGTTGCGCAAGACGCGCAGGAGGTTGACCCGCGCGATCGCGATGGCCGCCCTCATCCGAACACCATCCGCCTGCCACGCAGCAGTCCCAGCCCGCCGGTCACGAGCCCGATGGTCGGCGAGCACGGCGACCGAGCTCGACCGAGGAGCCGAGGTCACCACCGGTGGAGATGTCGCTGATCGCCGTCGAGGAACCAGGCGTGGGGCGTGAGCAGGCTCAGCTGCGCCAGCAGCTCCGGACCCTGGTTGGCGGGGAAGAACGAACCGCCGATGACCGCCAGGGTGAGCGAGACGATGGCGATGGCGGAGCCCGCCTGCTCCTCGTTCCTGGTGAAGGCCACCGTCAGCAGCGAGATGCCGGTGGCGGCCAGCGCGGCCGAGAGCACGAGCGCGACGAGCGCCGATGGGATCGCCCCAGGTCGCCCCCAGCAGCAGCCCGGTGCCGAGGATGATCACGCCCATCGAGACGAGCGCCAGGACCATCGAGACGATGAGCTTGCCGGCCAGGATCGACCACCAGCGCAGGGGCGCCGCGAGCATGCGCGCGAGCGTCCTGTTGCGCCGCTCCGCGTGGATGCTGACGATCCCGAACTGGGCCGCGAGGAAGACGAAGAGGATGGCCATGGCGGCCGCGTAGTAGGTGGCGTAGCCGGCCTGGCGGTCGGCGACCGCGACATCGACGAGCGTGACGGGATCGGCGATGGCGGTGGCCGCCTGGGTCAGCGCGGTCGTGGTCTCGGCATCCGGGAGGCTGCCATCGGCGATGAGCGCCGTCGCGACCGACAGCCGGACCGCGTCGACCTGGCTGGCGAAGCCGTCGAGCACCGAGCGCGCCACCTGGCCGCTGATGACCGCGTCGGGATCGACCAGCAGCTCGACCGTGCCGCCGCCCCCGGCCATGGATGCGGCACTGAAGCCGTCGGGCACGATGATGGCCGTCTCGACCTCACCGGCTCGATCGCCGCGCGGGCAGCCTCGGCGTCGGCGTAGCGCTCGACGGTGATGACGCCATCCGCCTCCATGGCGCTGATGGGCCCTCGCCGAGCGCCGTCGCGATGTCGCCACCGTCGAGGTCGACGTAGCCCCAGTGGGCGTGGAAGTCCTCGTCGAGGCCGCCGAGGATCATCGAGAACAGCGCCGCCAGGACGAAGGGCGCGACGACGCTGATGAGCAGCGCCGAGCGATCGCGCACCTTCTGGCGCAGGTCCTTGAGGGCGATGTCGAGGGCAGCGCGCACGGAGCGGTCGCCTAGTCCCGCAGCGCCTTGCCGGTGAGGTGCAGGAAGACCGCCTCCAGGTCCGGCTCGGTGACCTCCACCGAGCTGATCACGATGCCCGCGTCCGCGGCCACCTCGGATGATCTGCGGCCAGCAGCGTGCGGGCGTCGGCGGCGGCGATCTCGAGGCTGCCATCGGCCGGCGTCACGCTCGTCCACGCCGTCGATGCGCTGCAGCGCCTCGACGGCCGTCGCGAGCGAGCCCGTGGCCGAAAGCGTCACGCGGTCCAGCTCACCCACCATATCGACCAGCTCTCGGCGCGTGCCTTCGGCGAGGATGCGCCCCTCGTCGATGATGGCGATGCGGTCGCAGAGGCGCTCGGCCTCCTCCATGTAGTGGGTGGTGTAGAGGATGGACATGCCACCGGCGCGCAGGCCATCGACAGCCTCGAGGATGGCGTTGCGGCTCTGGGGGTCCACGCCGACGGTGGGCTCGTCGAGCACCAGCAGCTGTGGTTCGTGGAGCAGGCCGATGCCGATGTTGAGGCGGCGCTTCATGCCTCCCGAGTAGTCGTCGGTGCCATCATCCGCGCGCTCGACGAGGCCGGTCAGCTCGAGTACGGACGTCGACGCGCTCGTCGAGCCGCTTGCCCGACAGGCGCTGCAGCTTCCCGAAGAAGCGCAGGTTCTCGCGGGCCGAGAGGTCGGGGTAGATGGCCAGGTCCTGGGGCACGTAGCCGATGGCCGACTTGGCCTCCACCGCCGAGATGTCCATGGCCTGCCCAGCCACCGTCACCTCGCCGCCGTCGCGCTCGAGGAGACCGCAGATCATGGAGATGCTGGTGGTCTTGCCGGCGCCGTTGGGACCGAGCAAGCCGTAGGTCTCGCCACGACCGATATGGAAGCTGACGCCGTCGACCGCCGTGCGCTCTCCGAAGCGCTTGCGCAGATCACGACACACGAGCAGCTGCTCGACGTCGGTCATGCTCCCTCCCTCGACTTGTACGGTCGGTCCGTGAAGCTCAGCCGGGACCTCGAGGCCGGCCAGACTGGCCATCAGCTTCTTGATGCCCTGCTTGGGGAAGGCTACCGTGACCTCCTCGTCATCGCGGGTCAACTTCGACGACACGACCGAGCCTTCGCCGAAGACCTTGTGGCGCACCTTCTGGCCGTCCTTGTAGCGATGTTCGCCGGGCACGCTGGTCTCGGGCGGCAGGCGCCATTCGTCGGCCGGCGGGGCGACCGGCTCCTCGACCGCCGGCTCGTCTTCGGCCGCAGCCGGCCGTAGTAGGCCTCGCGTTTGGCAGCGAGGTCGCGTGAGGTGCGGAAGGCCTGGCCGGGGCGCGGTGCCCCGGGTGCGGGCGTGAAGCCGCCACCAGGCGGTAGCCGCTTGCCGCCGCGGGGACCCACCGGCGCGCGGCCCACGAGGCGCGAGCCACCGGCGCGGCGACCGATGACGGCCGAGAGGTCGTAGCCCTCCAGGCGCTCGTCGTAGGGGCGCTGGTCATCGTCCTCGTCGCGCGAGACGAGCCGCGGGCCGTGCATCAGCTCCTCGGGGATCTCGACGAGGAAGCGGCTGGGCACGCTGAAGCCGGAGCGGCCCCAGGTCGCACGCTGGGCGGCGTGGGTCAGGTACAGCCGTTTACGGGCACGGGTGAGACCGACGTAGGCGAGCCGTCGCTCCTCCTCCATCTGGCGAGGGTCGTCGAGCGCGCGCGCATGCGGGAAGACGCCCTCTTCGAGCCCGGAGATGAAGACGACGTCGAACTCGAGCCCCTTGGCCGCGTGCAGCGTGATGAGCGTGACCTTGTCGGCATCTCCGGCGTAGGCGTCCTGGTCGGCCACCAGCGCCGTCTCCTCGAGCAGACGGTCGAGCGCATCCACGGGGTCCAGGTCGCCATAGCGATCGACGACCTCGCGCAGCTCGATGAGGTTGCCCCAGCGATCC
Source organism: uncultured Chloroflexia bacterium (assembly GCA_963731995.1). Classification (GTDB taxonomy): domain Bacteria; phylum Chloroflexota; class Limnocylindria; order Limnocylindrales; family CSP1-4; genus JAFMJV01. Next base: position 54,975 of record CAVSXV010000006.1, on the reverse strand, counting down.
TCGCCGTCCTGGGAGCCGTCCATGAGCATGGCCCGGTAGCCGCTGTCCTCGAGGACGGCGTCGAGCAGCTCCGGCAGCGGCAGCAGGCCCACCCGTGCTCGCAGGCGTCGCACCAGGTCCCGGAAGGCGCTCAACGAGTTGCGGGCACGGCCGGTCAGCTCGCCTTCGCCCTCGGCCACCGCAGCGAGCGCCGCCCAGTAGTCGGAGTCACGGGCCTCGGCCAGGGCCCGCAGCGCCTCGAGCGAACGCTGTCCGATACCGCGCGGGGGGACGTTGACGACCCGCTCGAAGGCGGCCACGTCGTGGTCGTTGCGCAGGGTGCGCAGGTAGGCCAGCGCGTCCTTGATCTCGCGCCGCTGGTAGAAGCGGGTGCCGCCGACGAGCTGGTAGCGCAGCCCGTAGCGCAGGAACGCCTCCTCGATGGCTCGGCTCTGGGCGTTGGTGCGGTACATCACCGCGATGTCCTGGAGCCGGTACTCCTCGTCGTCGCCGTCGTCGGCACGCCGCGACAGGATCGACCCGGCGCCGCCTCGCCCGGCCGCGAGGGCCTCGATCTGGCGCGCCACCCACTCCGCCTCCTCGTCCTCCCGGTCAGCCTCGAAGCGCTCGATGAGCTGGCCGCGGGGATTGTCGGTCCAGAGCTTCTTGTCCTTGCGATCCTCGTTGCGCTCGACCACCGCGTGGGCGGCATCGAGGATGAGCTGCGTGGAGCGGTAGTTCTGCTCCAGCTTGACCACCGTGGCATCGGGGTAGTCGGCCTCGAAGTCGAGGATGTTGCGCAGGTCCGCGCCACGCCAGCTGTAGATCGACTGATCGTCGTCGCCCACCACCGCGAGGTTGCGGTGCTCCTGCGCGAGGGGCTTGACCCACAGGTATTGGGCCCGGTTGGTGTCCTGGTACTCGTCGATGTGGAGGTAGCGCCAACGCTGCTGGTAGTGGGCCAGCACTGCCGGCGCCTCCTCGAAGAGACGCACCGCCTCGATGAGCAGGTCGTCGAAGTCGAGGGCGTCGGCGGCCTTGAGCCGGCGGGCATAGCGCGCGTAGGCGCTCGCGTACTGGCTCTCGAGGTAGCCACGTGCCTCGTCATCGGCCTCGGCCGGGGCTGACCATGTCGTTCTTCCAGCGGCTGATGGCGGAGAGCACGGCCGCGGGCCGCAGCTCGCCGGTGCCCTGCAGCTCGAGGTCGCGCAGCACGGCCTTGACGATGCCCGGTCTGGTCGTCGGTGTCGTAGATGGCGAAGCGGGGATCGATGCCGATGGCGGCTCCATCGCGGCGCAGCACACGAGCGCAGAGGGCGTGGAACGTGCCCATGGCGACCTTGCTGCCCTCGTCGCCGACGAGGGCGAGGATGCGCTCCCGCATCTCGGCGGCAGCCTTGTTGGTGAAGGTCACGGCCAGGATCTGCCATGGCTTCACGCCTTCGACGCCGACCAGGTAGGCGATGCGGTGGGCCAGCACGCGGGTCTTGCCCGAGCCGGCGCCAGCCAGGATGAGCAGGGGGCCCTCGGTGGTGGTCACCGCGCGCGCCTGCTCGGGGTTCAGCCGCTTGACGATGGACGTGGCCAGCTTCTGCGCCTCCTGCTTGCGCCGCTGCTCGTCCGCGGGGCTCGGGCGCCGGCCGAGCCGGGGCCGACTCACCCGCGGTGGCGGCCACCATCGAGAACCACTCATCGTCGTCGCGGGGCTCTGGCGCGCGGGTCGCTTCGGGCCGGGTGGGTGCCTCCACCTCGACCTCGACGTCCCCATCGCCCTCGAGCGGTGGCGGGACGTCGTCGTACGACGGCGGAGGCGCCAGCTCATGGGGCGCGAAGAAGCCATCGAACGCAGGGGCTTGGGGGTCGGGCGGGGGCGGCGGATCCGCCGGCACGCCATCCTTCGGATCCGGCACGGACCCTGATTCTAGGGCCGTGGGCCGAAGGCATCAGAAACGACCGTGGCGCGAGGCCACGGTCGTCCGTCCGTCGTGTGTCGAGGGGCCCGGAGTGCGGGCCGCTGCGTGCCTAGTGGGCGGGTTCGGCACCGTCGAGCGAGCTCGGCGCCGAGACGGGTGCGGCGGCCGGGACATCGGTGCCGAGCAGCTCCGCCTTGACTGCTGGGCGGTTCAGGTACCAGATGCCGACGACCGCAGCGACGAGGGGCAGGACGGTCGAGACGAAGTTGCTGGCCACGAAGGACAGGGCGGCGCTCGCGACGACGAGCGTCACGAAGAGGGTGATGCTGCCGGCCCAGGACCAGGTCTTGCGGGTGAACAACCCGTAGGCCACGAAGTAGGACGCGAAGGTCAGGCCGAAGAAGACCGCGCCGATCACCAGCGTCACCATGGCACTCATCTCCCCACTCGGGGCGAAGACGGAGCCGGTGATGAGCAGGGCGGCCGCGGCGAACTGGCAGAAGAGGCCGACCATGACCGCGCTGTACGCGAGGATGGTGACGCTGTGTGAGCGAGGTTGCATGGGTCTGATACCTCCGGTCGGGCTGTGCTCCGCGTGCTGTGTCGAGGTCGACAGGCCTCCGGCAACGCGCCGTCCACGGCCCGTAGCTGGGTGTCAGCACTGTGCGCTCGCACAGCTCCCGGGACCACTCGCCCGGTGGTCCTAGCCCCATGGGGGTCCATGTGATCAGGGGGGTGCGGTCCGGTGCGCAGGTGTGCCGTCGCAGGACACGAATCTGCTGTTGGTCAGGGGGGTGGGCGACGGGGAGGACCGTGATGGTGCAGTGGGGTCGGGGCCTACTCGTAGGCGGTGGGGAGGTTCTCCCAGATCGGCGACGACGTGGCACCGCGCGCGCTGTCCCGATCACGTGGTGGGCGCGGCAGCGGGCCTCGTAGCGATCGTCGTTCATGCCGCCGACCACGATGAGCGGATCGTCTGCCGCGGCAGGTCGGCCGCCGACCATGCGCTGGGTGCGGGTCGCCTCGGCCCCGCAGACGGTGCAGATGGCGGTCAGCTTGGTGACCTGGTCCGCCAGCGCCAGCAGCGTGGGCATGGCATTGAAGGGTCGGCCGAGGAAGTCCTGGTCGAGTCCGCTGACGAGCACCGTGCGACCTTCGGCCGCGAGCAGCTCAGCGATCTCGGGCAGCCCGTCGTCGAAGAACTGGGCCTCGTCGATGGCCACCACCGAGGCGCGTTCGAGCGGTGACGAGGGGCGGGATCCCGCCGCTGTCGGCGACGGACTCGGCCGTGCGGTTGACGCCGGATCGGGACTCGACGGCGCCCGCCTCGGTACGGTCGTCCATGGCCGGGCGCACGAGCACCACGCGACGCCCGGCGATCTCCGCGCGCCGGATGAGGCGCAGCATCTCGTCGGTCTTGCCGCTGAACATGCAGCCTGTGATGAGGTGGATCCACCCGCCGGTCATGGCGAACAGTCTAGAGATTGTCGAGGCGGCGCTTCAGGTGCCGGCTGCAGCCTCACCCGCGCCGGGCGTGGCCGAGGCCGTCGGTTCGGGCTCGGGCGGCGGGACCAGCCAGGGGACGCAGGTGCCGATGCCCTCCCCCACCAGCAGTCCGCTCTGCTTGTTCAGGCGGAACGGTGGCATGGTCACGCGCAGCGCGTCGGTGGCGCGCTCCAGCCAGGCATCGAGCCGCGGCATCGCCGGTCGATGCGGGCTCGAAGTCGCGCAGGACGTTGTAGCCGCGGCGCGTCAGGCCCAGCTCGAGCGCCAGCACGGCGTCGCCGCCGTCGAGGCTGATCTGCAGGTCCGGGCGCTGGCGGATGACGATGCCGTCCTCGAAGAGGTTGACCCAGGTCGGGCAGGCCGATCCGGCCGTCGCCGTCCTCGTCACGGTCGGCGATGAGCGCTTCGAGCGCAGGGCGGAGCTGCTCATCCATGGGGATCCTGGCACCGCCGCGCCACGAGGCCGGCGCCTCCACGTCGCGCACGGTCTGGCCGTTCTCGCTGAGGCGGCCGACGGTGAACGGCTCAGCGAGGATGGAGCCCTCGTGGCAGAGGGGTACGAGGCCGACCCGGCCGTCAGCGGGCACCGGCCCCGGGCCAAGCCCACGGTGTCGTAGCCACCTTCGCTCCCGGCCGCATAGGTGATCACGCGGAAGCCATCGCCGAATGCCTTGGGCGCGACAAGGAAGTCGAGCACCGTCGGCTCCGCCCAGCTCGCCGCGAACGGGTCCTTGGCCTTGTACCAGGCCTTGGCCAGATCGCTGCTCAGCAGCTTCGTCTTGCCCGTGGTGGAGGCCCACGTCACCGAGTAGATGTTCTCGCTGCCCGCGAAGGGGTAGTCGGGCCGGGCGATGCCGGCCGGTACGTTGTTGCTGCGAGAGCCGTCGATGTCGGTGGCGAGGTGGATGCCCGCGTGTCCACCGGCGACCTCGCTGGGAGCCCGGTCGAGCACGACCCGCACGAGGACCGCCTCACCAGCGGGCACAGCCTTCTTGGCTCGGCCCAGCTTCAGCAGCCCGTCAGCATCGCGGATCGGGGCCGGGTCGTCGATACGGACGCGGCCCACGCCGACGCCGAGGATGTCGAGTCCGTCCTCGGGCGCATCGCCACGCTCATCCTCGATCCAGGCCACGCCATCGATCGGGCCGAAGAGGCTGGGCAGATCGCGAACGGGTGATGCTGACCAGTCGGGCAGGACGCATTCGGACGTGCGCTCGCCATCGCAGGACGGCAGGTCCTGCGCGCTGGCGGGTGTGACGACGACGGACGTGAGCAGGCCCACCGACAGGGCCAGGCTGATGGCCCGCCGGGCGCTGAGGCGCTCGGAGATGACGACTCGGCTCATCGCGATGGAGCCTAGCGCGACGCCGCGGAACCTGCCCACGAGCGAGCCGGCGCGTCGTCCCCGGGAGAATCGAAGAGCCCAGGCCTCGCGGACCCGGGCTCCCCGGCGTTGGGTGGGAAGGCTGACCGACGACTGGTCAGCAGTGTCGACTAGTAGTCGTGGGAGTGGCCTCCGGCGGGCGCCTTCTCCTCCTCGGGCAGGTCGGTGACCAGCGTCTCGGTGGTCAGGACCATGCCGGCGATGGAGTTGGCGTGCTGCAGGGCGGAACGCGTGACCTTGGCGGCGTCGACGATGCCCTTGTCGAACATGTCGCCGTACTCGCCCTTGAGCGCGTCGTAGCCCTCGCCGACCGGCAGCAGACGGACGGCCGCCACGATGACGGAGCCCTCCTGGCCGGCGTTCTCGGCGATCTGGCGGATGGGCGCCTCGAGCGCGCGGCGCAGGATGTTGAGACCGATCTTGGCGTCACCCTCGACCTCGACCGAGTCGAGCGCGGGGATGGCCTGCAGCAGCGCGGTGCCACCACCAGCCACGAGGCCCTCCTCGACCGCGGCGCGGGTCGTGGAGAGCGCATCCTCGATGCGGTGCTTCTTCTCCTTGAGCTCGACCTCGGTGGCCGCGCCGACCTTGATGACGGCCACGCCGCCGGCCAGCTTGGCGAGGCGCTCCTGGAGCTTCTCGCGGTCGTAGTCCGAGGTGGTCTCCTCGATCTGCGCCTTGATCTGGGTCATGCGGCCCTTGATGGCGGCAGCGTCGCCGGTGCCGTCCACGATGGTGGTGTCATCCTTGGTGGAGACGATGCGACGGGCGCCGCCGAAGTCCTCGGCGGTGACGGAGTCGAGCTTGCGGCCGACCTCCTCGCTGATGACGTTGGCGCCGGTCAGGATGGCGATGTCGCGCAGCATCTCCTTGCGGCGGTCGCCGAAGCCGGGCGCCTTGACGCCCAGCACGTTGACGGTGCCGCGGAGCTTGTTCACGACGAGCGTGGCGAGGGCCTCGCCGTCGATGTCCTCGGCGATGACGAAGACCGGACGGCCCAGCTGGACGCCCTTCTCGAGCGCCGGCAGCAGCTCGTTGATGCTGGAGATCTTCTTGTCGGTGATGAGGACGGCCGGGTTCTCGATGACCGCTTCCATGCGGTCGGCGTTGGTCACGAAGTAGGGGCTGATGTAGCCGCGATCGAACTGCATGCCCTCGGTGTATTCCTTGTCGAGGCCGATCGACTGACCTTCCTCGACGGTGATGACACCGTCCTTGCCGACCTTGTCCATGACCTCGGCGATGAGCTCGCCGACGGCCGGATCGGCAGCGGAGATGGCGGCCACGGCCGCGATCTGCTCGTTGGTGTCCACCGGGCGCGAGTTGGCCTTGAGCCGCTCGACGATGGCCTCGACGCCCTTGTCCATGCCGCGCTTGACGATCATGGGGTTGGCACCCGCGGTCACGTTCTTGAGGCCCTCGGTCACGAGCGCCTGGCCCAGCACGACCGCGGTGGTGGTGCCGTCGCCGGCGACGTCGTCGGTCTTGGTGGCGACTTCCTTGAGGAGCTGCGCCCCCATGTTCTCGAACGGCTCTTCGAGCTCCACCTCACGGGCGATGGTGACGCCATCGTTGGTGATGGTGGGAGCGCCGAACTTCTTGTCCAGGACGACGTTGCGGCCCTTGGGGCCGAGCGTCACCTTGACGGCGTCGGCGAGTCCGTCGACACCCCTCTTGAGCGAACGACGAGCGGTCTCGTCGAAGATCAGTTGCTTGGCCACGGTGTGGTGATTCCTCCTTGGCAGACGACGGCCGAACCCAGTCTGGGCCCGGCCGTGCGGCGAGTCGGTTGTGTGTCTAGGCCTCGACGACGGCGAGGATGTCCTTCTGGCTGATGATCAGCAGTTCGTCGTCATCGATCTTGAACTCGGTGCCGGCGTACTTGGCGTAGAGGACCTTGTCCCCGACCTTGACGTCCATCTTCTCGCGCTTGCCGTCGTCGTTGAGTCGACCGGGGCCGGCGGCGATGATCTCGCCTTCCTGCGGCTTCTCCTTGTTGGCGGTGTCCGGCAGGACGATGCCGCTGGAGGTCATCTCCTCACGGGCCATGGGCTGGACGACGACGCGGTCGCCGAGGGGGCGGAGCTTGGTGGCAGTCGCCAACGCGATTCCCTCCTGGTGTGGTGTCTCTTGCGGCGGGGGGCTGGCTTCCGGTGGTCCCGGGCGCCCGGTTGACCCGCATCGCTGGCTTGATTAGCACTCTCAAGGTGAGAGTGCCAACACTGTAGCCAAAGCGCCGCGCGGTGTCAAGCGGAAGTGAGCCGAACCCATCGTGGGTTGCATCGGCGTGCTCAGACCGTGGCCGGAGACCAGTCGCCGTTCAGCCGGGAACGGACCCAGGACTCGTCTTGCCAGCGCTTGCGGGCCGCGACGCTTCGGTCTGGTCTGGCGACACTGCCTCGGCGAAACTTCGATCCCCGTTCCCCTCATCCGGCCGGACCGGGATTGCGACGCTCGGCTGGGTCTCGGATGACGCGGGAGCTCCCCGTGTCGACTCTGTCCGCCCGGGCACCGCTGGTTCGGTCGTCGAGGGAACAGAAGGCTGAGCTGGAGCTACCAGCCGGCGTGGGTCCCGTCTGCGCCTGGTCGACCGACGGCTGAGCCGTCATCGGACCGGCCTGGAACGGCGCAGCGTACGGCCCGTGTGCGCTGACTGGTCCCGCGGCTCGACGGTCCTCCCGGTGCGGCATCGGCCGGCCCGGGATCGGAGGACCCGCCTGAGGCGGCCTGGGATCGGCAGGTCGGTCAGGCGGCACGTAGATGGGAGGCGACTGCGATCCCTGTCCGGCAGAACGGGTCGACGCCGAGATCTGCGCCGGCTGTTCGTACAACATCGGCCACTTGGGGCCCCAACCTCCGGGTGCGGGTGCGACCTTGATCTCCGCCCCCTTGCGCGAGCGACGCACCCTTCGGTAGAGGACGGCGCCCACGAACTCGACGTCAGCCACCTGCAGCGCGCGCGCTGCTTCCACCGTCTGGTCCTCCCTGGCGTCGCGGGGCACGACGAGGACGGCACCGTCCAACTCCTCCGCCAGCACGGCTGCGTCAAGGCTGGCCTCGATGGGCGGGCTATCGAAGATCACCAGGTCAGCTGCCTGCAACAGCCGGCGCAGCAGAGCGTTGAGCTGCCGCGAGCCGAGCGGTTCGGCGTTCTCGCGCGGCATCGGACCGGACGTCATCAGCCCGAGCCGCGGGTGCGGGCTGGGCACGGTCGCCCAGCCCAAGGGCACGTTGGAGTCCGACAGGATCGACGAGAGCCCGCGGTCGTTCTTGACGCCGAAGAACGAGTGGATGTGCGGGGTCCGATAGTCGGCATCGACGAGGATGACGTTGCGTCCAGCTTCCGCGTAACCGATAGCGATATTGGCCGCGACCAGGCTCTTGGTGTCGGTCGCTCTGGCGCTCGTGACCATGAGCGTCCGCGCCGTCCCGCCAGTGAACCCGATGCGGGCGACCAGGGCGCGATATGCCTCCGCCTCATCGCTCTTGGGATAGTGGAGCATCACCATGCGGTCGGCATCCTTCCGCCTGGCGTCTCCGCGGGTCTCGATGACCTCGCCGAGAGTCGCTTGCCCAGTCGCCAGCTCGAGGTCTCGTTCCTCGCGGACCTTGCCGAGCGTGCGCAGGTACTCGATGACGAAGGCGAGTCCCATCGCCGCCATGCCTCCCGCCACGACGGCGAGCAGCGTCCAATAGAGCGGCCCGGCAGCGACCGACTCGGAGGGGAGTCGCGGCTCGAGGTACCAGGCCGGGAGATTCCGGACGTACTGCGAGGTGTAGGGCCGGAGGCCGACGATGGCCTCCTGGAGCGAAGCGATCTGGCCCGGCAGGCTCGCGATCTGAGCGAAGTCCTCGGGCTGTTTGTTCGCCTTGTTGCGCAGGTTGCTGAGGCGCCGACGAAGGGCGTCCGCGTCGGTCTGCAGCCTGCGGACCTGCTGCGTCGCATCGCGGACATCGGCCGTGTACAGCTGGTCCGTCTTCCGAGCGATCAGCTCATCTCCGAAGGCCTTGGTAATGGCCTGTGCCTCCTGCGGGTCGGTGGTCTGGACGGCCATCTGGATGAGCGCGACTTCCGCCTCGGTATCCACCTCGAACGAGAGGCGCTTCAGGAGGTCGTCCCGCGCCTCGTCCAGTCCCAGCTCGTTGATGACGGACTGGGCGAAGCCCGGGGACTCCATCTCGGCGGCGTACTGCACGGCCGCCAGCACCGCATCGGTCCGATCCTGGATCGACGGGTCCAGACCGGGCTGTACACGGATCGTGCCGGTAGCTTCCACGACGACCGGTCGGCCGCTCGACCAGGCATAGGCAATCACGCCCGCAGTGACGGCCAAGAACGAGCACGAGCGGAAGCCAGCGGAGAGCGATGCCGATCTGCCGGCGGATGTCCTGCAATGAGCCTCCTGATGGCGCCACCGCACGAGCCGCTGGCGACGCTTCGGCCGGTGTGCTCGTGCGCAGCGCCTGTCATCCCTGGGGCGGGCTCAGCACTGCCACCGGTATCGAAAGGATAGCCGACAGAAGTACTAGCCGGGCCTTCGCTGCCGGTTCCACGTTGACCACTGGCAACGCCGCAACCGCCTCGAGGTCACGGACTATCGGACGGCTTGCGAGTCGAGACTTGGTTCGTAGGGTTCCGGCGGCGTGGCCAGCTGCTGATCGGCCCAGTTCGCGGCCTCGTACTCGGCCGCGGGGACGTCCCCGCAGGCGTCGTTGAGCCGACCGGTGTTGCACCAGTGGACCCACTCGGATGTGGCGAGTTCGACCTGCTCGACGAAGCGCCGGGGCCCACGCCGATTGACAAGCTCGGCCTTGTAGAGGCCGTTGACGGTCTCGGCGAGGGCGTCGAAGCTCCTATATCGGTAGGTCCTGCCGCTGCTGACCGGAAGGGACGGACACCGCAGAGCTTGGCCCAGGCAGCCTCGCAGCGGATGCTGTCGAGCTCGGAGCGGATGCTGTCGCCGCGACCACTGGCCGGTGCGAGCAATGCGGTGCGGACCGTCAGATGGCGCTCATGCTCCTTGTTCTCGAGCTGGAGCTGCTGCCAGTGGCGCGCCAGGCCACGGAGCCCCTTCATGGTCGCCGCGAGCGGGGTCGTCATCAGTCCGGGCCGGAGTCCGGCACAGCGCCCGATGAGAGCCTCTTGGAAGAGATCATCGTCACAGAGGTCTTGTCACCTATTCGTACCCCGGCCGCCCCACTCCACCGCCCTCATCTAGACCACGACGACCCGCGGTGGGACCTTCGTTCCTTCCCCCGCGAACAGACGCTCCTATGAAGTCGCCGCGAAGGGCTCGGTAAGTTGCCGGAGTCATCCTTTGGGTGACCCGACAAAGGCACACCCGTCGCGAGGCGGGGCCGCAAAGCCGAGGATCTGGCTCGAGGCCAGGTGGCCGGGCTACCGAAGACGAGACCACCGTCCCCAGGCGGTGGTGCATGCCCTGGACTGCCGCGCATCCAGGTGCATGTGGCCTGCCACCGAACCTCCCGCCTCCTTGGAAGGAGCAGGAGCGAATGTCCCCAGATCAGGAGCGAGCCACACGATCCGGCGAGCCGGCCGTGCACGACGACATCCCTGGGCCGTTGCCATTCGCCCTGCCCGAGACCGACGAGGGCAAGGAGCAGCCTGAGCCCACTCCAGCACCCCGACGGACGCGGCCGCGGGGTCCGGGCCGGACCCTTCGTGCGCTGTTCGTCCTGGGCTTGTCCCTCGCGCTGCTGACCACGCTCTCGGTTTCCATGGCGTTCGCGGCACTGCCGGGCGAGGTTGTGCTCTGGGATACGTTCGACCGCCCCGACGCGGTCTCGTGGGGCGGGACGGACGATGGCCGGCGCTGGGTGAGCCCGACCGGACACAACGCGTTCTCGCTGGTCGCGGGAGAGGGCGTGATCGCCCTCCGCGGCCGTGGCAGGGCGGAGGTGACCACCGCCAACGCCGAGGCCGCCCAGGTCGCGATGCAGTTCGACTTCAGCCTCGACCGGATGACGGGCGGCACGGGTGTCGTGGTGGCGGCCGTCCTTCGCAAGTCGCCGGTCGGGGCATACCAGGCACGCGTTCGTGTCGGACAGGGAGGCCGGATGTGGCTCTCGGTGACACGGACGAGAGGCCGGACAACCAAGACGATCGGTCAGCCGGTACTCGTGCAGGGCGCACGGTACCGGCCCGGCCGGAAGATGACCGTCCGCGCCCAGGCGATCCGGCAGAACCCCACCCAGCTGCGGATCAAGGTCTGGCCGACCGGAGGCCCGGAGTCGAGAGGGTGGCAGCTTGTGCGAAACGACCTCGGCGCCGACCTCGGTGGGCTCGGAGGAGTCGGGCTGCGCGCCATGAACACCCGCGACGCCGTACGCCCGGAATGCCATCGTGCGGTTCGACAATGTCCGCGTGAGTCGCGTTCCCGGCGCAAAGCGGGTGCCGGTGACGTCCAACGTCGCGAGCAAGCCTGCAGTCGGTACCGCCAAGCGGCCTTCCGGGCAGGCAGACAGGACCAAGCCGGTCATCCTCGAGTTCGGCACTACCGTCATCACGCGAGTATCGGCCAAGGTCGAGTGGAAGCTCGATGAGCCCGCGAGCGGCTACGTCAAGTTCGGCAAGACGAAGAGATACGGGCGGGAATCTGCCCACGAGGATAGCTACGTCTACTCCGAACACGCCAAGTGGCTGATGGACCTCGAGCCCGGTACGACCTACCACTACGCGATCGTCAGCGAGGACAGGGCCGGAAACCAGAAGGTCTCGCGAGACATGACCTTCCAGACCGTCGCGGCCGCTGATCTGTCCGCACCCGCACCCGCACCTGCACCGACGCCGAGCCTGAGCCCAAGCCCGAACCGGCACCGAGCGACACGAACCCCCCAACGTTCCTCAACGTCGCCGTCGCGGACGTGAGCCAGCAGTCGGCCACGGTCACCTGGACGCTTGACGAACCCGCGACGGGCCACGTCGAGTACGGGCTGACGAACGCATACGGCAACAAGACCACCAAGGAAACCAGCTTCGACTACACCACTCATGTTCAGACGATCGGCGACCTGAAGCCCGGCACGAGCTACCACTTCCGGGCGATCTCAGAGGACGAGGCCGGCAACTGGGCCGCCTCGGCCGACCAGATGTTCACGACCGCGGCCGCGCCCGCCCCTGAACCCGAGCCCACAGCAGCACCGACGGCGGCACCGACGCCCACGCCGAGCCGACGGCGGCACCGACCCCACGCCCAAGCCGACCGCCGGCACCGACCCCCACGCCCAGCCGACCGCGCACCGACACCCACGCCCACGCCGACGGCCACCGCCCCACGCCCAAGCCGACCGCGCACCGACCCCCACGCCCAAACCGACCGCGGCACCGACCCCCACGCCGGCGAACTCGTTCACGTCCCCGACTCCATCGACGCCACCGGCTCGACCGATGTGACCGCGAAGCTGCAGGCGGTCATCGACAACGCCCCCAACGGCTCGACCATCGTGTTCAAGGCCGGCGGCACGTACCAGCTCGGCCGGTGCCTCCTGCATCAGCGGCAAGCGCAACCTCACGCTCGAGGGCAACGGCGCCAGGCTGAACCTCGCCGGCGCACGATCGAAGCTACAACTCCATCGGCATCCGTGCGCACGGCAGCGTGGGCACGACCATCCGTGACTTCACCATCGTCGGCAACAACGACGACGCCGGCACGCAGCGACGCCTGCTGCAGCCGCAGAGCCAACACGGCATCGCCGTCCTCAGCAGCTACGACACGCTCATCGAGGACATGGACATCCGCCGCGTCTGGGGCGACTGCCTCTACGTCAACGCCCGCCACGCCGCCCCGGACGGACTGGTCCGACGGGCTCACCTTCCGCGACTCCACCTGCCAGCTCACCGGGCGCCACGGCGTGGGCTCATCGCCGCCAAGAACGTGCGCGTCGCGCAGCAACGCGCTTCGACGAGATCGGCTTCATGGTCGTCGACATCGAGCCCGACGCGAGCGACCAGGGCGCCGAACGGCGTCGTCATCCGAACAACGCATCGGCAGCCTACGGCGCTCAGCGACCAACTACGACCCCTGTCTTGCTTCGCCGCCTGTGGTGCCGCCGGCTCGGTCGTGCGCGACGTGACCGTCACCGGCAACACCGTCGAGGGCAACCGCTCGGCTGGTCAGGCACATCACCGGCCATGGCGGCCTCAACATCAAGATCTGCGGCGACGCAGCGCACGCGCGCGAACTTCACGATCACGAACAACGTGGCGCCAGACGCGTCGCCGGCCCGGCCATGTTCTTCACGGACGTCAAGGGCGTGACCGTCACCGGCAACGTGCAGCCGCTCTCCTCGGGCGAGCTGGCCACCTTCCCCGGCTCGACCAACGTGACCTACGACGGCTGAGCCAGCTGTACGCAAGGCCCTGGCTCCGCCGCGGGATCGTTGGCGCGAAGCGGGGCCTTACCATGAAGGACATCAGCCAGTGTCAGGGGGCCGGACGCGACGTTCGTCGCCGTAGCCGAGGTCGGTCAGGTCCGAGCGTGGCGAGCGCGGTCGGCCGTGCGGCGCTATCCATTCACGGCCCGTTTCCGTGGCCCTGGCCGCATCCGGCCGAAAGATGCGGGGAATAGGCACGCCGCATGGTGTCGACGCCGAACGCGGTCGATCGGCGCCTGTGCCTCTTCGGGGCCCAAGCGCGCGGCAAAGGCGGTAGTACATCGTCAGACCGAGCGACCCCGCGTCGTAACGAGCACGACCATGCGAACGGGCCCGACGAGCCGTCTCCGACGGGAAGCCTGCCCAAATTGGAAGGCCGAAGATGACGACGCTGGGAAGGATCGCCACCGATGCCCGAACGAGCCGGCGCCAGACGACCATCAAGGAGAGGTCGGGCTCGAGCCGGCTGAGCCCGTCGGCCCTGTACGATGAACAGGACGATGGAGGTGATGGTGGTCGCAGCGGCGATGCCGACCAGTCCGAAGAGGTACCCAAGAACGACGTCCAAGGTCAGATTGGTGATGGTCGTCGTGATCCCGCCGGCGAGTAGGACCATGCCCTGGCGCCGAGCGTTCAGCGCCGAGATGATGGTCGGGTACGCGGTCCATGTCACGACGAGTGGCGCCGACACGGCCACGATCTGCGCTGCAGCATCAGGTCGGCGTCGCTGAATGCGCCTCGGTCGTAGAGGATCGATGTGGCAAGCGGGGCGACCGCGATCGTCAGCCCGGCCAAGGGCACGAAGAACACGACGCCGTAGCGGAGGACGCGTTCGGTGGTGGCTCCCGGACCACCATCCGACTGCTCACGCGACGCCTCGACAAGCGTGGGGTATATGGCAGTGCCATAGGCCGGACGGATGGCTCCGAAGGGCAGCCGCACGATGGAGTTGCCATAGCGCAAGGCGCTCACACCGCCGGGGATGATCCAGGACGAGATCGGCCTGGTCAACGATCTGGTTCACCTGGAGGATGGCGCTGCTCAGAGACAAGGGAGCGGCGTGGCGGGCGAGGCCTCCGAGCCCGAGGCCATGCGACACGAGATGCGGCAGAGGGTAGACGCGGTGAACGAGCGTGGCCGATCCGAGCACGACGAGGCTGACGATGGCCCCAGCGAGAGTGCCAAGCGCCAGTCCTTCGAGCGACAAGGTGTCCCAATAGGCAACCAAGATCGCGAGCGTAATCAACGGGTTCGCGACGGTCGAGATGGTCATCGGCACGAACAGCCGTTCCGCCTGGCAGACGGCGTACAGGACGGACGAGAGTGTCGAGATCAGGGCCATGGGGGCGAGCAGGTGCAGATAGCCGACGGCCTGGGTGGCGGTGTCGTTCTTGGCAAGCCCCGGAGCCGTGACCGCGATGAGTGGTTCCGCCAGCGCCCATAGGGCAACGGCTCCGAGCAGACCCCCGAGCGCCAGCCACACGCCGACGGTGCCGGCTAGCCTGCGGGCACCTTGGCTGCCATGTACATCCTTGGCTTCGGCATAGGCGGGCACGATCGCCGTGGTGACACCCACGGTCAGGATGGCCACCATCGCCGCCGGCAACGCCATAGCGATGAGCAGCGCGTCGAGCCCGCTCGTGATGCCCACCTCGGCCGCCAGGAACATCTGCCGAGCGAACCCGATCAGCTGCACGATGAGCATCCCGCCGGTCAGGATGATGGTGGCACGGCCGGCCGCAGCGAGCGGAGCCGCACGGCCCCTGGGAGCTTCCACCGCTATGCGAGAGAGAAGTCGGCCGCGACGGGTTGCGCGACGCGGCGCCGTACCCCAACTAGCATCTGGATCGATGTCTCATAGCCTGGACGGCCCCGGCCGCCAACAACCGCACCCAGTGTGCGCGCGAGACCATCAGTCGAGTTCGCGTCGCGAGGAAGCAGGCGCGAGTGGCGCCAATGACGCGGTCGATGAGGCAGAGCCGCGGGTCCAGAGACGATCCCGCCCGTCGCGTTCGACAGGTTCTGGCAACCACCGCGCCACGATGGCAGCGGCGATCGCGATCAAGATCGGTCCAGCAAGCCGGAAGTTCGTGAGCGGCGACATGGACATGCTGGCCACGATGAAGACGACGAGGATAGAGTATCCGACGGCCCGCGCCGGCAGCGGTCTGTCCTTTAGCGCGAACGCCGCCGCGAGGATGAACAAGCTCCAGATAACGATGCCGGCGAGACCCAGCTCTGCCAGTACCTGTACGAACCAGTTGTGGGCAGTGATCCCACCGGAGGCGTCCTGGAAGCGGCCCAGGCCGATGCCGAAGATGGAGACGAGACGAAGGACTCGAACCCGGACGTCCAAGCGTCAATCCGCCCGCCAGCTGTAACCACGTTGCCGGCAACACCTGGATCGACGTCCTCGAACCTCCATGCCGAGAAGATCGGGTAGGCAAGCAGTGCCCCGAGCGCCAGTCCGGCAGCCGCAAGCAATCCGGCCCGGAGGCTATGGACGAAGGCGATCGCGATCAGTCCGGCCAGCAGCGTGGCCAGGCCACCACGCGACTGGGTGAAGAGCAGCACCAGGAACAGGAACGCTGCCGCGACAAGGAGAACTGCTCTGGCGCGCTTCGACGCCACTACGGTCATCAGCGCTACCGCGAGCACGGTCATCGACGCCAGGTAGGCACCGTAGTAGTTGGGGTTCGAGAACACGCTCGAGATGCGGCCCGACTCACCCGGTGGCTCCATCAGGTCGGAGAAGGACGCATCCAAGCCCGTCAGCTGCGCCAGGCCCAAGAGTCCTGCCATGACAGCCGAGACAAGGAGTGCCCCCAAGACCGGGTATGGGGTCCGGCCGCGCAGGATGACGGAAGCGAGACCGAATGCGAGCACACACTCGGTGATACGAGCGAACAGTGACGCGAGCTCGGTGGCCCGCAGTCCGGGCGCACCATCGAGGCGTCCAGCGACCAGGTGCACACCGGCGTAGAGCAGGAACGCTCCGAGTAGCACGACCTCAACTGACGGCAACCTCGGCTGCGAACGCTGGAGAGGGAGACGCAGCACCAGCCCGAAGACCATCGCTCCCGCCATCGCGACGTACAGACCTGGAGCCGGGATAACCAACGTTCGTGCGAGCGGTGCCGCCAACGCGAGAGCGATCAAACCAGCCAACGGTGAGATGGCAGAGACGGAGATGGCGACGACAGAGGCCAACAGCATGAGCATCGTCGACCCGCTCGTGACGGCGGCCACGATGAACGCACCGGCGGAAAGGCCGACGATCGTCGCTCGAGCTTCGTTCCCTCCAACACGGTCGCGGAGTCGACGGGCCCGACGTTGGGTCGACCGCGACTCGAACAGTGCTCGCGCCGACGCCGCGTTCGCGGCGTGCTGGCCGATCAGTGGCTCCTCGCTCAGTCCCATCCTTGGTACCTGGCTCAGCCGTCGTAGGTCACGTCGGTCGAGCTCGAGATCGAAGCGAGCTTGCCCGAGGCGAGCGGCTGCCGGTTGCCGGTGACGGTGAGGCCATTGACGCCGGTGAAGACCATGGCTGGGCCGGAGACCGCGTTCTGGGCCACGTTGTCGGTGACGATGAAGTCGGCACGCGGGGCGTTGTCGCCGCAGACCCACAGGCTGAGGGCCGCCAGGGCCGGGTGATGTTGCCTGACCAGCCGATACGGTTGCCCTCGACGGTGTTGTCCGCTGACGGTCACGTTGCGCACGTCCGCGCCGGCCTTGCCACAGGCCGCGAGGAGCCAGCTGTTGTCGTAGTCGGTCGAGACCGTAGGTGCCGACGTCGTTGCCGCGGAAGACGACGCCGTCGGCCCGGCGTCCGCCGCACCGGGCTCGATGTCGACGACCATCGAAGCCGATCTGGTCGAAGCGGTTGTTGACGATGCGCACGTCCTTGGCGCGGATGATGCCCACGCCGTGGCGGCCGGTGAGCGAGCAGGTGGAGTCACGGAAGGTGACCCCGTCGGACCAGGCCCCGCCGGGGACGGTGGCGGCGTTGACGTAGACGCAGTCACCCCACGTACGGCGGATGTCCATGTCCTCGATGAGCGTGTCGTTGGCGCTGAGGACCGCGATGGCATGCTGGGCCTCGCGGCCGCAGCAGGCGTCGCTGGTGCCGGCCTCGACGTTGTTGCCCACCATGGTGAGGCCACGGATGGTCGTGCCCACGCTGCCGCTGCGCACCTGGATGCCGATGGAATTGTACCCATCGAACGTGCCCGGCAGGTCGAGGCGGGCCCCGTTGCCCTCGAGCGTGAGGTCACGCCGGCCGCTGATGCGCAGGGCCTGGCCCAGCTTGTACGGCCGTCCGCGCTTGAACACGATGGTCGAGCCGTTGGGCGCGTCGTCGATGACGGCCTGCAGCTTCGAGGAGACGTCGGTTGATCCGGTGGCGTCGATGGAGGACGGCACCTGGGTGACGGGTCCTGAAGCGCGTGCGGATGCCCGCGGACGCTCTGACCCGGGAGTCGGTGGCGCGGTCTCGAGACCAGCCGACTGCGCGGGGGGCGTATCAGACGTCGCCTCACGGTCCGCCGACGCCGTGACGCAGCCGACGGCGAGCACGCTTGCTCCGAGCGCAAGGGCGAAGATGCGCCACGCTGCGTGAATTGAGTTGGGAGCAATCATGCGACGAACGCCTCCTTGGCAGCAGTCGGAGCTGCACGGTGCGAGGCGCAGTCTAGCCGACAAGCTCTCGATGGCCTGCCGAACGAGGCCTGTGGAACGCTGCCTGTGGCGCGCGGCGGCACCCATCCGATCGCTACCGAAGCTGATCGGTCGATAGGCCGGCGGTCGCCTGATCGAGCGCTCGTGAGGTACCGCCGAGGCTCAGACGGTCGGCTTTAGGCTCGCGGAGCCTGAGCGCCGCATCCCCCATCGTCTCCACTCGAAGCGTGCCAGCATCGCGCTGTCGCGCCACTTCCTGCAGGATATCCCGCAACTCAGCGAGAAGGAGCGCGGAATCATCTGCGAGGTTCCATGGGTGGGTCCAGAGGTGGAACAGCGAACCAGTGCGACGAGCCTGGCTCAAGCCCGCACGCGCCCGACGGACCCGCGCTGAGCGCGTACTGTACCTCCTCAAGCCGGTCCGCTCAAGCCGGTCCGCGTAAGCAGCAGCATCGACGCGGGGATGTCCCACAGGCCCGGCAACACCTCCCTTGGCCGCCCGACGAGCGGCCGGGTGCCCAGAACTTCAGTCACCAACCGGAGTGGGCGCTGCAGGGCGGCCGGCAGAGCACGTACACGTGCCTCTTCGGGCCTGATGGCCGCGGAACGCGTGGAAGCCCCGTTCCCTGAGCAACTCGTGCTAGCCCTCGGAATTGCCGGGGAACACGAAGCTCCGCAGTTCGATGCCGCGGGATCTGGCAGCGTCGAGGCAGGCGTCCAGATCGGACGCCGCTGCCTCGTGAGTCATCGCCGGGTCGCGGAATCGAGGGTGAGAGAACGAGTGACTACCGATCTCCTGAGGCACCCTCGCCGCCTGGATCGTGTCCAGGATGTCGGCGCCGAGCCAAAGATGGTCGCGGCTTCGATCCGTACCGGGGGGCGAGGGCGAACCAGTCCCTGGTCCACCCACTCTGGCTCGGATGGACGATGTCGGGATGGGCCGTGCCGAGAGGGTCGCGTTCGCACAAATCCAGGAAGAGATGACCGACCACCGCCCAGGTCGCCGCTATCTCGTACCTGTCGAGCAACGCAATGATCTCGCGGATGGCATCGCGGACAAGAGGGTAGTCTGCGTCGAACCGCGACGGCGACATGCGGCGGAAGCTACCCCGATGAGCTCGGTGTTGAGGGACAGCACGAATGTCGCCGGCGCCTGTGACCTGGATGGCGCAACGTCCACTGGGTCGTCCCTTTGCTCGAGGTCAGGGGCGGCTGTCAGCCCGGGAGCCCTCATCGTCATCCTCGACACGGCTCGAACGCCCTCGCCGTATGACAGGTTTCTCTCCTTCGCTCACCACTCACGTCTCGAACCATCCCGCTGGACCACATCACGGTGACGGGGCTCGCTTGGCCAGCAGCAAGCCTCGGTAGAGCGCAGCGTACTCGCGGACGAAACGCTCGTTGCCGTAGTTCTGCTCGACGAATTCCCGGGCCGCCGCCCCAAACCTGCGCCGCAGCTCCGCATCGTCGATCAGTTGTCGCATCGCCGCCGCCAGGCGCTGAAGGTCATCTAGCGGGACGAGTAGACCATTCTCACCGTCACGCACCACCTCCACCGAACCTCCTGCGGCCGTGGCCACGATAGGGAGCCCGGAGGCGGATGCCTCGAGCAGGACATTCGGAAGGCCTTCGCTGTTCGATGCCTGCACGAACATGTCGAACGCGTCGTAGAGCGGCGGCAGGTCACTTACCGACCCTGTCAGGACCACACGGTTGCCGATCCCGAGCCCGTCGATCTGCTGCTCGATCAGCGGCCTAAGATCGCCGTCTCCGACGAGCACGAGCCGCAGGTTCGGGTGCTTGGGAAGCAACGAGGCGAACGCATCGATGAGCAGATCTTGCCGTTTCATGCTGCGGAAGTTGCCCACGCATCCGACCACGAAGTCACCATCGATTGCGCCCAAGGCTCCTCGATGCGCCCGCCGCTCGGCCGCGCTGAAGGCTCCCGGTAGATCAACCCCAGCCCGGATCACCCGGACCCGACTTGGGGACATACGCTGTTCGCGAACCACGTCGGACGCGACCACATCAGAGTTGGCGACCACGACATCCGTGAGGCGGTTCACCGTCGCGTACAGCGGCCTGGTCATGGGGCCCACCTTGACTCTCGGGAACCGGTCTCGTCGCGCTGCCGCCACGACCTCGATGCCTGTGAGCGGACGGGACAGCGCCGCGAGGAAGTCCGTGGGGTGAAGCCACGCATCGACGATGTCATAGCGTCGCCGGCGGGCGGTCGAGATCCATCCGATCTGCTTGGCGAGGCGCTGGCTGTAGAGCGAGCGCCGGGCAGCCCCCGGTGATGGCCGCTCTCCGATCAGCCGGATCGTCGCCCCAGCGTCACGGGCGCTTTCATCAAGCGGGCCCGCGCCCGCTCGACACACGAAGTCGACCTGGAACCCGTCACCTGCCAAGCCTCGCGCCAACCTGATCATCTGTCGTTCGGCTCCGCCGCTCCTCAACCGTCCCAGCAGAAAGGCGAGTCGGATGGGCACAGCCTCGACACTTGCCGGCGATGCGGGTTTAAACACCGGCAGAACCCAGGCCGACCGCACGACACCGAGCGAAGGCACGGCTCTCAGGCATCGTCTTCCAGCTCGCGGCGATACCAGTCCACGGTCAACTTGATACCCGACTCGAAAGGTACGGACACGTCATAGCCCAAGCTCGATCGCGCCGATCCAATATCGGCGAGTGAGTGCAGGATGTCGCCCGCTCGTGGCGGGCCGAAGCGGGGCAGGACGACGCGACCAGCCGCTGTGCAGATGGCCTCCAGCAGGTCGAGCAGCGACGTGCGGTCGCCACAGGCCACGTTCATGGTCCGGCCAGATACACCAGCGACAGTCGCGGCCAGCAGGTTGGCAGCGACCACGTTGTCGACGTAAGTGAAGTCTCGTGTGACGCTGCCGTCCCCATTGATCGTCGGCTGGCGGCCAGCAAGCACTGCCGTGATGAATAGCGGGATGACGGCCGCATACGCAGACTTGGGGTCTTGTCCGGGGCCAAAGACGTTGAAATAGCGAAGCGCCACGGTCTCAACGCCTGCGTGCTGACCGATGGTGTGCAGGTAGTACTCGGCCGCGAGCTTGCTGACTCCGTACGGTGACTCCGGCGACGGCGCCATCGACTCGACGCAAGGCAGCTCCACAGGCACGCCATAGACCGACGATGATCCTGCGAAGATCACGCGGGCCACGCCTTCACGAGCCGCGGCCAGGATCACCTCGATGGTGCCCGTGACGTTCACCTCATTGGTCTGCGCCGGAGCCGCAAAGGAGCGTTCGACAGAGGCCAGCGCGGCCTCGTGGAAGATCACGTCACAACCCCTCGCCGCCCGGCTCAAGGTCCGAGTATCCAGAATTGAACCCTCGACGATGCGCACCTGATCTTCATACGGTGCCAGGCGTGCCCGGTACCCCGTAGAGAAATCGTCTAGCACGACCACGCGGTCACCTCGCTCGAGCAACGCCTTCACGAGGTGGTGCCCGATGAAGCCGGCCCCGCCGGTAACCAGTGCTCTCACGTGCTCAAGCCTCCTGCCTGTCTCGAGGTCCGGCGCATGCTCCCGCCCAGCCGAGCCAAGTGGTCCGGTCTCAGCGACGCGGTGCGCGCAAGTGTAGCCGGAACGGTAGCTGCATCACCCACCCGCGGGCATGCGTTCGCATCATGGTCACGCAGCGTCATCTGCGCCGGGACAACGTCGGGTGCGACCTGGACGCTCAACTAGTCGCCCCGGATATGAGCATCCCGGAGGTACATCGCCTCGACTTGCTCGGCCACGGCCGCCACCGAGTAGCGTTGTCGCACGAACTCGCTCGCCGCTCGTCCCAGGTCAGCACGCAAGGCCGGATCGAGCGTCCGCTTCAGGCAGCCCTCCAGGGCATCGACGTCTCCAACGGGGAAGCTGAGACCGGTCACCCCATCGGTGACGAGCACATCGTTGCCCGAGCCTTTGGTGACCACCGGCGGTACGCCCACGCTCATCGCTTCGAGGAGTGAGACGGAGAGCCCCTCGACCTGGCCTCCGGCTACGCCTGAGGCATTGACGTAGACGTCGGCCGCCTGGAGGAACTTGACGGGTCGACGCGCGATACCTACCAAGCTCACCCCGGCGACCTCGGCAGCGAGTGATCGAATAGCCTCAGCGTGGGAGCCATCTCCGATGATGAGCAGCTGTCCCCGAGACAGCTCCTCGAGGCGGGCCCACGCCTCAATAAGGAGATCGACCCGTTTCCAGGCGACGAGTCGTCCGACGTACACCGTCACCAGCTCGTCATCCGGCAGGCCGAGGCTGGCCCGTATCTCGGCTCGCTCCGGGCCACTCGAAGGACGAAAGACCTCGGATCCACACCGTTCGGAATCTCGTAGATGCGCTCAGGTGGGACGCCGACGCGACGCAGCGCGGCCGAGTTCTCGGGATTGATCGACGTGAACCCATTGACCACGCGGGCCATGAGGCGCGTGCGCAAGCGGCCGAGGCGCGTCCTGGTCCTGCCCTCGATCGGCGTCTGTCCATGGATGGTCGCGAAGACCCTCCGCCGCAACACCGTCCCGGCGACGAGCCCCACGAGCAAGGGGTATCGATGTTCTGCACGTGGAGGACCCGCCGGTCCGCATCCGCCAACCCAGCAGCGCCAGGGCCTGGAGGGCGAAGGTCAGGGCGTTGAGCTTGCCGACCCCGGGACGGCCAAGGCGATAGACGGGATGGCCGTCGACCTGCTCGAAGGGGGCGAGATCGCTCGAGTAGCGGCGCGTCACGACCGCGACGTCGTGCCCACGCTGCCTGAGCGCGGTCACCAGCGCCTGGGTCGCCACCTCGGCGCCCCCGATGACCGGGTTGAAGCTGGAGATGATGTAGCAGAGGTGCAGCCCAGCGGGAGCCGTACCGTCGGTCGGCGCTGGCTGTCGCCCGTCCGATCCGGTGCGATCATCCGGGGTCGCGGGCATCAGCAAGCCGGCCGTGTACGCTGGAGCCGAGTCGGCGTCGTCCAGCCTCTCAGGTGGCGGGCGAGTGGCTCGCCGCGACTGGCTGGTCGTGACCACGGATGCGGCATGGAACCTCCCTGAGATCGCGTTTCGTCGGGCAAGGCTCGCGACGTGGGCATCGCGAGGGTCGGGTGTGCTGAGTCTACTTGTGAGCCCCACGGGCGCATCGTGAGCCACTCAGCGGAGTGGACCATGGGACGAAGCGGTCATGCACACGTCCGGCGCTTGCGGTCACAATCGATCGGTCGTCCAAGCGAAAGTCGTCCCACTACGGCTGACCAAGGAGCCATCGGTCCCGTCATGTCTGAACCAGCCAAGAGCGTCGTTCAACGTCATCACCACGACCGGCTTCGGTGGAGCCGAGCGGCAGGTACTGCAGCTGGCCACGACCATGCGTTCGCGAGGCTGGAGCGTGGGGGTGGTCTCCGACGCCGCCGATAACATCAGCAGTTCCTCGCCCTCGAGAACTCTGGTGTGCGATTGGCGTCGCTGGACATGACCGCGGGAGTACCCGACCCCCGAGGACTGGTCCGACTGGCTCGACTCCTGGGCGCCTGGCGTCCGAGGGTAGTCCACGGGCAAATGGTGCACGGCATCTCCGACCGGCTCGTACGCCTGCTGACGCCGGTCCCGAGGGTCGTATCGACGATGCACAGCAGCGAACAGGGCGCGCAGTGGCGCTACTACGCCTTCCGCCTGACCGACCGTTTGGCTGAAGTCACGACCACCGTCAGCGAGGTCGCTCTGGATGAGACGGTGCGGCGGCGCGGGCGGGCTTGAAGGGTATCCACCTGGTACCCAATGGGATCCAGACTCGCGACTCGCCGAGACCGAGTTGCCACGTCGACTCGCTCGGCTCGGGCTCGACCGCCGCTTCACCTTTCTCACGTGGGGCAGCTGGCGCCTAAGCGGCAGACAACTGTGCGACTCCGATCCGGTTCGTTCAAGCAGGATGCGCCATCCCGTCCAGTTGCTTGATCGCGGGCAAGGGACCGCGCTCGACTTTCCGCGTTGCGACGACAGATCGCCCAGGACCGAACGCTTCAGCGGCATGCTTCGATGCTCGGCCTGCGACGTGACATGCGAGCTCGATGCAGCGGCGGACGGCTTCGTCATGTCGTCAGCGTGGGAGGGACTGCCGATGGTCTTGCTCGAGGCCTCGGCCAGCTCGCAACCGGCCGTGGCCACCGACGTCGGCGGCGAGCCGTGATGTCATCGTGGAGGGCGAGACCGGCTGGCTGGCACCCCCGGGAGCGCCCGCGGCGCTGGCGTCTGCCATGCTGCGGCTCATGCGCACACCAGTCGAGCGACGGCGTCAGATGGGCGCGCTGTCGCGTGAGCGCACGGTGGCCGCGTTCGAAATGGAGCGGGTGGCCGACCGCTGGGAAGCACTCTATCGGGCCGACGAGCCATGAGCACCGACCCAGGCACGGCCGGGCGGCCCACGTTCACCGTCTTCACGCCGACCTTCGACCGTGCCACGACGTTAGAGCGGCTGCGGACCAGCCTCGAAGCACAGACCTTCCGCGACTTCGAGTGGCTCATCGTGGACGACGGGTCCAGCGACGGGACCGAGGAGCTCGTCCGCGGCTGGATGGGCACGTCCGATCTCGACATCGGCTACGTCCGTCAGGAGAACGCAGGAGAACACTCGCGATCCACCGTGGCGTGCGTGAAGCCAAGGGTGAGCTGTTCCTGACCATCGACTCGGACGATGCGTGCGTGCCACAGGCCCTTGAGCGCCTCCTGCACCACTGGCACTCGATCCCGGCGGACGAGCGAGGGCGGTTCTCCGGCGTGAGCGTGCTCGCTGAGTACGCGGATGGCGGCATGGTGGCAGACCCCTTCCCGACAGACGTGTATGACTCAGACGCGCTGCGTAAGTACTTCGCCGCTGTCGGGCGCGGGGACAAGTGGGGCTTCCATCGCACCGAGGTCATGCGTCAGTTCCCCTTCCCGAGCCGCCGGGCGTGCGCCACGTTTCCATGTCCGTCGCATGGTTCGCGATCGGGCGACGGTACCGAACACGGTTCGTGAACGAGACCCTGCTCATCGTCCACCAGGACGCGCACGGTGAGCGCCTGCATCGGAATTCAGCCGGCGGACGGTACCCGGACGCTTGACTTTCCACCGGGCCGTGGTTACCGAGTACCTCGACTTCCTGACTTCGGCCCCGGCGCTGGTGTTCGCGTCGGGCATCAACTACTGTCGCTACTCGTTCCACTTGGGCATCAAGCCCACGCGACAGGTGACGTCCGTTCGCCCCGTCGCGAGCAGGCTCCTGATCGTGGCTTCCATGCTGCCGGGTCTAGCCGTGTTCGCCCGAGACATGATCAGCGAACGACGCCGGTAGCCGGGCGACGCGGCTGTCGGCGGTGCCCCGTGTCACCATGGCGCGGGCAGACCGGCTCGCCGAAGTGAGACACGAATGCCGACGTGTCCCACAATCGTGGCCATCGCAAGGCAGTACAGAGGTGAGGATGCCGGATGTCGAACGGATCGGAGTGATCGGCCTGGGCTATGTGGGCCTGCCTGTGGCCACCGAGTTCGCCCGGCACTTCGACGATACGGTCGGCTTCGATATCGACACGGCCAGGGTCGACGAGCTGCGAGCCGGGCACGACCGGACCGGCGAGATCGACGCCGCAGCGCTCGACGCCTCCACGCATCCGCTTCACGCTCCGAGATCGAGCGACCTGCGCGGCCGTCACCTTCTTCGTGGTGGCCGTGCCGACGCCCGTCGACCGCGACAACCGGCCCGACTTCTCGGCGCTGGTCAGCGCCTCGGAGACGGTCGGCCGAGTGCCTCGAGCCGGGAGCGGTCGTCGTCTTCGAGTCCACGGTCTACCCGGGGGCGACGGAGGAGATCTGCGGTCCGGCGCTCGAGCGCACGTCCGGCCTCGCGCGCGGGCGTCGGACTTCAACCTCGGCGTACTCGCCGGAGCGCATCAACCCAGGCGACCGCGAGCACACGCTCCCGCAGATCACCAAGGTCGTCTCCGGCCAGGATGAGGCGACGCTTGAGCGTGTCGCCGCGGCCTACGAGCGCATCATCCCAGCCGGTGTCCACCGGGCCCCCAGCATCATGGTCGCTGAGGCTGCCAAGGTCATCGAGAACACCCAGCGCGACCTCAACATCGCGCTCATGAACGAGCTCGCGCTCATCTGCGATCGCCTCGGCATCCGCACCGCCGACGTCCTCGCCGCGGCCGGCACCAAGTGGAACTTCCTGCCCTTCACACCCGGCCTCGTCGGTGGCCACTGCATCGGCGTCGATCCCTACTACCTGACCACAAGGCCGAGCAGCTGGGCTACCAGCCCGAGGTCATCCTCGCCGGGCGCCGGATCAACGACCGCATGGGCGAGCACGTCGCCACGACGCCTCGTGAAGCTCCTCATCGCAGTCCGACGTCCGAGTCAAGGGCGCCCGGGTCGGCATGCTCGGCCTGACGTTCAAGGAGAACGTCCCGGACCTCCGCAACAGCCGCGTGCCGGACATCATCGCGACCCTGGCGGACTATGGCATCACCGCGCTGGTGCATGACCCCTTGGTGGCTGCGACAGAAGCGGCGGCCGAATTTGGCCTCGAGCTGCAGCCGCTCGAGCGCCTCACGGACCTGGACGCGCTCGTTCTGGCGGTGCCGCACCGGCGCTATCTCGACGCGCCCGTCGAGCAGCTCAGCGACCGCCTCAGGCCGGGCGGAGTCCTGGTCGATGTGCGCTCGGCGATCCCGCGGGGGCCGTCCGGGATGACGTCACGGCCTGGAGCCTCTGAACCGGAAGCCTCCTATGCAGACTCGCTCCGGGGCGCTGACGTCGTCTTCTTCTTCCAAATCGTCGACGACGAGCGGTGTTCCGGCGCGGACGCATGGTCGGCCGCCATCAACGCTGCGTCACCGTGGACGGGTCGGGCTCGATCTCGAGCACTACGCGGTGGCTCCCCTGCGCGAGCCACCGACGACCCTCCTGATGATCGGCCGGCTCCTGCGCGAGAAGGGGGTCTTCGAATACGTGGCAGCGGCGCGGAAGATCGAGGCCACACAGCCACGGGCGCGGTTCCAGCTGCTCGGCGATGTCGACGCCAACCCCCGTCGCTGAGCGGTGACGCGCTCGAGGAGGTGCGCACAGAGGGGTGGTCGAGCACCTCGACACGGTCAGCGACGTCCGACCGGTGATCGCTGGCGCTCACGTCATCGTCGTGCCCTCGTACCACGAAGGCATGCCCGGTCCGTCCTGCAGGGGCTCTCGATGGGCCGAGCCGTCACCACCACTGAAGCACCCGGCTGCCGGGAGACGGTCGCCCCGGGCCACTGGCCTGCTGGTGCCAGTCGGTGACGCCGAGCTGCTGGCATAGTCGATGTCGCAGTTGATCGGCCAGCCCGAGGTGGTCAACGCCACGGGCCGAGCAGGCCGCCGGCTTGCCGAGCGGCGGTTCGATGTCCATGCCGTCGATCACGACATCCTGATGGCGCTGGACCTCTAGCTTCGGCTGGTGCGCCCAGCCCACAGCAATTGCCGGTTGGCAGGCTGTTGCCTGGACACGAGCTATCCTTGGCAAGCTGAAACTGGGCATCGGCAACCATTTCCATGGGTGTGCGAGAGAGGCGCCTCCCCTGAGGCGAGCGCAGCTCACACGGCCATGAACCCACGAAGGGGGCATCATCACTTGCCGTTCAACTCGAATCATGACCCGTGCCGTGATGGCCATCGGAGACCGGGAGGACGACGTGTTCGTTCGGGATCGCCTCAAGAGGACCACCCGGATCGTAAGCATCATTGCAAGCGGTGGCCGTGCCACGACGACGACAGCGATTACCAATTGTTCTCCGGCGACGCCCGGTTCGTGGTGTTCGAGTCGGAGGCCGGCAACATGTCCAGGAAGGGCAGGAACCGTGCAGAGACATCTACCGACGAGGCCCACTTTGGTGATGAAAGGTCTCTCCGGGGTGGCGGCCACTTCGGTCGGCTGATTGCCAGCTGACCCGCAGGATGTTGCCGCCGGGATCTCGACACTTGGCCACCGACCGACGCCTGTGCGGCAGGATCAACGATGGTGGCGTCTTCATCGACGTGCGGTCGGTGGTCCGGCCCGTCGAGATCCCGGCGCGCATCCGGGCTTGGAGCCTGTGATGAGCCCGCAGCGACATGAGGATCGTCGTCATCGCCTCCCACCCCGGATCGCTCGTCGTATTCAGGGGGGAGATGCTCAAAGCCATGGTGGCCAAGGGCCACGACGTGACGGCCGTGGCTCCGGGTGAGGCCGAGCACGTGACCGAAGCGCTGGCCGGCTACGGCGTACGCTATGTCACCGTCCCGTTGACCCGCGCGGGGATCGACCCATTCCAAGACCTGGACACCCTCCGAGCGCTCTACCGGGTGCTGAGGGAGACAGCACCCGATGTGGTCCTGTCCTACACGGCGAAGCCGGTCATCTATGGTCTCCTGCAGCTCGCCTGGCGCGGGTGCCGCTGCGGGTCGCCATGATCAGCGGGCGAGGCTCGGCGCTCGCAGGCGGGACAGGGCTGAAGCGGCAGACCCTTGCGCGGCTCATGGGTTTCATGTACGCGGTAGCGCTTCGCGGTGCGCACGTCGTCTTCTTCCAGAACCCGGACGATGAAGCTCTCTTCCGCACGTCCGGGCTGGTAGGCCGAGGACAGCGGCGCGTACGCATCGGAGGGTCAGGTGTCGATCTCGAGCGCTTCGCCCCGGCTCCCCTGCCCGACGGGCCGATGACCTTCCTGATGATCGGCCGCCTGCTGCGCGAGAAGGGCATCTACGAGTACGTGGAGGCAGCGCGCATCGTCAAGGCTTCCCATTCCGAGGTGCGCTTCCGTCTGCTCGGTAGCCTCGACAGCAACCCCAGCGCCATCAGCGAGGAGGCGCTCGCCCAACTTCAGAGCGAAGGCACGATCGAGTATCTGGGGAAGACCCTCGACGTCCGCCCGTACATCGCCGACACGCATGTCGTGGTGCTGCCGTCATATCACGAGGGTATGCCTCACTCCGTGCTCGAGGGCATGTCGATGGGACGAGCGATCATCACCACCGACGTGCCCGGCTGTCGCGAGACGGTCGTGCCGGGACATAACGGCATCCTCGTACCACGCGCAGATCCTGCGGCCCTTGCCGGGGCGATGGAGGAGCTCGTCGGCAACGCGTCGGCACTCGCGGCCATGGGCCACGCGAGTCGGACGCTCGCCGAGGAACGCTTCGACGTCAACGAGGTGAACCGAGTCATCTTTGGAGCCCTTGGCATCTAGTGGTGTTGCCAGCCAGCACCACCGCCAGCGTCAGGACCCAGGTCGGCTGAACTCGCGCTATCCTGACAGGCAACTACTAGAGGGGGAGCGTCCCGATGACTCTGTCCACAAGGTTCGCCGCTCGGACCTTCACCATCGGAGCCTTGGCATTGCTGGTGGTCACCGCCATGCCGGTGCCCGCCAGCGCCAGAGCGAATACCGTGCTCGTGAGCCAATCCGGCGGTGGCGTGAAGGGCAACGATGTCAGCAATGAGCCGAGCATCTCGCAGACCGGCCGCTGGATCGCCTTCAACTCCGGTGCTTAGAATCTCGTCCCGAACGACACGAACGGTCGCCACGACTGCTTCGTCCGCGACAACGTCACCAAGTCCATCGAGCGGGTCAATGTCGTCCAGCCGGCGGCGCGCAGTCGAACGGGTCGTGCTACGGGCCCGCGATCAGCGACGGACGGGCGGTGGGTCGCATTCGAGTCGACCGCCGCCAACCTGGGCGGTTCCACCAACGGCCAAACGCAGTCTACCTGCACGACCGCGAGCACGAACACCACAGTGCTCGTCTCGGAGCGTCAAGGAGGTCGCCAGGACGGCAACGGGTACAGCGGCGACCCCGCCATCTCGCGCGATGGTCGCTTCGTGATCGTTCGAGGCGTCTGGCCATCGGACCTCGTCGACGGAGACACGAACGGCCGTTCCGGACATCTTCCTATGGGATCGACTCGGTCCGGGATCATCCGCGATCAGCGTCCGCTCCAACGGCGCACAAGGCAACGGTGCCAGCAATGACCCTGACATCTCTGCCAACGGCAAGTTCATCGTCTTCGACTCGCTCGCGCGCAACTTGGTCAACGAGACGAGAATGGGGGCCGCGACTGTCTTCCTGCACAACCGGCGGACCGGCAAGACCGCCATCGTGAACCTCAACTCGACGGGGGCGACGCGGGAATGGCGCCATGCGCCAACACCTCGGTGAACGCGGACGGCCGGTTCGTCGCCTTCGAGTCGAGTTCGACAACATGACCAGGCGTGATCGTTCCCGCGGCCTCGACGTGTTCGTACGTGATCGAAACTGGGCAAGACGTCCCAGGTCAGCCTGAGCAGCGGCGGCCGGCAGGGCAGCAGGCTGGAGCGGGAACCCGACGGTCAGCAACAGCGGGCGCTACATCGCCTTCCAGTCCATCGCCGGCAACCTCGTGAGGAAGGATCCGAACAGGCGGTGGGACGTCTTCCTGCGTGACCGCGTCAAGCAAACGACAAAGATCCTGAGCAAGCGCGCGAACGGCCTGCCGGCCCGGGGTCAGAGCGACGATCCGGCCATCTCCGGCAACGGCCGCTTCGTAGCGTTCGAGTCCGAGGCCAAGAAGATCGTGATCAAAGACCGGGATGTCCTCGAGGACATCTTCCGGCGCGGACCGCTGCGTTAGCAAAGCCAGGATGTGTGGTGAGCTGACCCTGTCAAGTCGGTCGGCCTACCGCAACGAGCCCAAGGGCGGCACAAGGCGATGACACAGCTCCGGGGTGCAGGCCATTTTCGGGACTTGGCTGTCGTCTTCATCCCACCGCTAGTGGTCATCGCGTAGTAGCCATCGTGGCGGTCATCCGCGACCTGGAGACGGGAGCAATCTTCCGTGATCCGGTCGGCGTGCTCGATGGCTATCGGCTCGTAGGGGCCATCTCGAACGTCGGCGTCGTGCTGTGGTGGCTGGCCGCCGGCATCTGCCTGTTCACGTTCTCGCTCGCGCGCACGCTCGGTTTCGCACGATCGGTGCGCGTCTTCCTTGTGGCTGATCCTGGCCATCGCTGAGGCGTGCTTCGCCGGCTCGATCGGCAGCGACTACATGACGCAAGTCGGGCTCTCGGATGCAGGCGAGCTCGGCAAGGGCCTCGACTGGGGCCTCGTGGTCGAGGACGGGCTGAAGTTCGTCGGCATCGCCGGCTGGACGGCATACTTCGTGCGCTTCAGCCAGCGGGCGGTTCGGGAGCGCTTCACACCAGTGGAAGGTCTGACCCCTGAGAGCGCGCACAGCGGCAGCGGGCAGAGCTGACGACCGGCGACCTCCGCCGCAACGGTCGGTGCCCCACGGCAACGCCATCCTCCAAGCCAACCACACCACACACCACCAACACCATATGATGCGGCCGTGCCCAGTGCTCAAACCGCGGTCAAGCGCGGCATCGACGTCGCCTTGTCACTCTCCATGCTCATCATCCTCGCGCCGGTCATGGTCGGCATCGCGATTGCGGTCCGCCTGTGCATGGGCTCGCCTGTCTTGTTCCGGCAGCTCCGTCCTGGCTACATGGGACGGCCCTTCACGATGCTGAAGTTCCGGACGATGGTCAGTGAGGACGACAGCGAAGTCTCCACGGCCGAGCGCGTAACGAAGCTCGGAACGTTCCTCCGGAGGACCAGCCTGGACGAGCTGCCGGAGGCCTGGAACATCCTCCTGGGCGACATGAGCATCGTGGGGCCCAGGCCGTTGCTGATGGAGTACCTTCCGTACTACAGCGATGAGCAGTCACGGCGCCACGATGTACGTCCCGGCCTCACCGGCTGGTCACAGGTCCAGGGCCGCCGCCGCGTCCAGTTCCAGGAACGCCTGGCGCAGGACGTCTGGTACGTGGACCACCAGTCGACGCGGCTGGACGCGCGAATCATGCTGATGACGATCGGCCAGGTGCTCCGCGGTCAGGGCGCGGTCCCCGACCGGTATCTCAGCCTGGCCGAGTTGGGGTTCGAGAAGTACGAACGCGTGCACGACACCGAGCGAATACGATACAACAGCGCCGGAGACCAACGCGAGGGACATGTCTAGCCGAGGTCTGGTGCTCTTCGGGACCGGGATGGTCACGCGCTTCGTTCGCTACATGATCGAGCACGAGACGGACCAGCAAGTGGTGGCGCTGACCGTAGATGGTGCACATATCGGGGCAACAGAGGTGTTCGGCCTGCCGGTCGTGCCGTTCGAGTATCTCCAGGAAAGCCATCCGCCCGACGACTTCGGGATGTTCGTCGCTCTCGGATACACGCGTGTGAACAGGCTCCGAGAAGAGAAGTGCCGCGAGGCTCGGGCGATGGGGTACAAGCTGATCTCCCACGTAAGCCCGCGAGCGTCGACCTGGGACGACCTCTCGCTGGGCGATAACTGCCTCATCATGGACGAAGTCATAGTCCACCCCTTCGTGGAACTCGGATCGAATGTCATGATCTGGAGCGGCGCGCACATCGGCCATGGCTCCGTGATCGGCGACAATTGCTTCTTCGCCTCGCGATCCCTCGCGGCTGGATTCGTGAAGATCGAACCGAACTGCTTCATCGGCGCCAACTCCACGATCCGGCACGGGGTGACCATCGGCCGCGAGAGCATCATCGGTGCCGGAGCCGTGGTCATCAAGGACACGGCCGCTCAGAGCATCAACGCTGCGCCCGCTGCACGACTCCTGCCCGGGACGAGCGACAGGCTTCCCAACCTCTAGGCCCACGATGTCTCGAGCACAACGGCCCGGAACCTGCTGCTATCGTAGGTCGCCACGCGGCGGCAGCAATCCCGGGACCGAGTCCCCGGGTTCGTTCGTCTGTAGCTACGGTCGCTACGAAGGAGAGGGTGCAAAGCGATGACGACCAGCTTCGACGAGGTCGTGCGCACGGCGCTCGGATTGGACGATGGGGTAGACCTGTCCGCCCTGTCCCACGGGCAGACACCCGAGTGGGACTCGGTCGCTCACCTCGAGCTCATCATGGCGCTCGAAGATGCCTACGGCATCCGCATCGATGGTGCTGACGTGCTCGAGACAGCAAGCTACATCCAGCTCAAGAAGCTGCTCATCGAACGCTACGGCGTGCGGATCGATGGGTGAGGCCAGCCGATTTCGGATCGCAGGTGCAGGGACATGCAGAGCGCCGAGGTCATCTCGCCCGCGTCCGACCGCCGGACGCACACCGAGTAGGGCCGTGAGGATCGCATGAGCGAAAGCGATGCGACGGTGGAGGAGGCCCACTCGCTGGCTGCGTCCGAGCGCTGGGAAATCCGGGTCCGACTTCGACCTCTCCGCCGAGACCGGGACGGCGGCGCTTCCGTGGGCCGGGAAGCCGGTGACGCTGTGGGGCTCAGGCAGGGACGCCATCCGTGGCATCTACGAGTGGGGTCGACAGCATCATGGCTGGCGTCGACTGCTGATGCCCTCCTACTTCTGCCAGGACGTGGTCGGCTCGACCCAACGGAGCGCACCCGTAAAGGTCTACCCCTGGTCGCCCACCGATCGGGAAGCTCCCCCGGTCGTCACCGAGGCTGGAGACGTCGTCTTCATCTCAGCCATGTTCGGCGCTGCGCCGAGCGTCACGGTCCAGGGTCCGGCAGCCATCGTCGAGGACCACTCGCATGATCTGCTCGCGCCTTCGGCGCTCTCGAGCACGGCCGACTACGCGATCGTCTCGCTGCGCAAGACCTTGCCGCTGCCAGACGGTGGAGCGGCCTGGTCACCCCGGGGACACGATTTGCCGGTCGAACCAGAGCCGACCGAGGCGCATGCTCGAAGCACCCTCCAACGCCTGTCTGCCATGATCCTGAAGCGCATGTACCTCGATGGAGGGCCCTTCGAGAAGGACCAGTTCCGCGACGTGGCCATCCACGGCGAGCGACTCATGGCCGGCGGCGCGATCTCCGGCATCAGCGCCTTCTCGAGGATCCGGCTGGATGCGCTGCCCACACGAGCGTGGCAGGAGCGCCGCGCCCAAAACCGCGCCGCCTTCATCGGCGCCCTGGGCCGCCCGCAACGCGTGCGGATACTTGACGTGCCCTTCGCGGCTATCCTCCTCTTGCCCGACATGGAGAGTCGTGAGCAGGTTCGCCGCAGACTTATCGCGAAGCGAGTCTATCCGAGTGTGCTCTGGCCACTCGAGCATCCGGTCGTCAGCGGCATCCCGCCCGAGCACGTGGGGCTGTCGAGGCGAATGCTCTCGATCCATTGTGACCATCGCTACACGACGACCGAGATGGAGGCGATCGGCGCTGCGGTACGACAGGCGCTGACGACATGACGGCTCGTCTGCTGGAGCCTGGCGATGCTGGATGGACCTCGATGCTGGAGCGGGTCCCGCACGACTTCTTCCATCTACCCGACTACACGACCTTTGCTGCGGCGCACGAAGGCGGCTCACCCAGGGCGCTCCACGTTCAGAACGGTGGATGCGACCTCCTGCTGCCGCTCGTGGTCCGGCCTCTTCCGGAGAACCATTCGACGCCACGTCGGCGTACGGTCATCCCGGGCCCCTGACCAGCATGGATGCGCCCGAGGGGTTCGAGGCCGACGCGCTTCGAGTGGGCTGCCAGTTCCTGGCCGATGAAGGCTGCGTCTCGCTCTTCGTGCGACTCCATCCCATCCTGAACGCGACGCCACCGGCGGGGGTCGGCGACATCGTCCTGCACGGCGATACGGTGAGCATCGACCTCTCGCTCTCGGAGGAAGAGCTCGAGCGCCAGGTCCGCCGCAATCACCGCCAGCAGATCCGCCAGGCGCACGAGGCGGGGTTCGTCGCCACCGAGGATCAGGAATGGCATCACTTCGAGGACTTCAAGCAGCTCTACCGGGACACGATGCGGCGTCTCTCGGCACGCGAGTTCTACTACTTCGGCGATGACTACTTCGATGGCTTGCGCGAGTCGCTCGCCGAACAGGTGCACCTTGGTGTCGTGCTCCACGAGGATCAGGTCACGGCGGCCATGATGTTCGTCGAGACCGCCGGTATCGTGGACACCTATCTCTCTGGCGCGGACCCAGCCTTCAACCGGCGACAGCCGACCAAGCTGCTGTACGACTTCGTGCGGCGGTGGGCCAAGGAACGAGGCAACCGCTGGGTGCAGCTGGGGGGTGGGTACGGCGCCGGCGACGACTCCCTGCTCCACTTCAAGAGCGGGTTCTCGCCGCTACGACTGCCGTTCTCGACCCTCCGGGTCATCCTCGATGAGGACGAGTACCTGCGCCTGTCCCGAGAGCGCAACGGGGCCAAGTCGCCGCTGTCGCCCGACGAGGCGAGCGAGTTCTTCCCGGCGTACCGCCACCCATAGGCGGTGGTGGCGACTCCATCGGGGAAGGGACCGATGGCACACTACGACCACACTGACTCGCTGACCAAGCGCCTCCACCGACGAAGGGCGCCACACGAGCGCCCTCGCCGACCGTAGACTGTAATGTGCACAAAGCGCCAGATCAGGCGCTGGGACGGAGACGTGCGAATGGAGACGCCGAACCGGCGCGCGGATGCTCCGCGTCCGCGAACGCTCGCTTTGATCTATGGGTCAGCGCTGCTGGGCCTGCTCGCGTTCCTGTCGCTCAGCGTCTCCGCCGACTTCAGCCTGAACGAGATCACGCGCGATCCACTGGCGACCGCTGACCTCCACCCGCTCACCGGCGCCCAGTCACAGGTCGGCGTCCTCATCTGGTGGTCCGCTGCTTCGATCAGCCTCGCGGCATGGGCTACCATCCGCCGCGTCGGCGGTGATCGCCGGTTGGCCCTGTTCCTCTTGTGCTCCGGGCTGATCACGGTCTGGCTCACGCTCGATGACTTCTTCCAGTTCCATGACGCCCTGGCGTCGGACTGGTTCGGCCTGCGTGAACGCTACGTGATCCTGGGCTACGCCCTGGTCATGGGCCTGTACTTCGTGGCCTTCCGCCGGGTTCTCTGGCACTCGGAGCGAGGGCTCCTGCTGCTGGCGTTCCTCTTCGCTGGATTATCGGTCGCGGGTGACCTGGTCTCGCAGCAGTTCGTGGAGGACGGAGCACCGAGCGGTATCGGGGAGACCCTCAACTACCTTGAGGACGCCATGAAATTCCTGGCCATCGTGAGCTGGAGCGCGTACCTCATCCGCTACAGCCTGGGCGCGCTCAGCAGTGCGACGAGGCTTCGGGACGACGATCGGCACGATCCTGTCGCGTAAGCCGGCGCGCCGTGGTGTCAACGGTCACCACTTAAGGCACCCGCTCTGCACCAGACCATAGTCATTCCTACTTATTATCTAGTACTGTTGTCCTAGCGACGACATCGGACCGTTGCGTGCGCCGGCTTTTCACGGTAGCCGACGAGGAGGGCGCCGGTCCGGCCGAGCAGCAACGGTCGTGTGCTACTTATTATGGAGAGGAGGCGGCGCACCTTTGGCGCTATCTCAGCATGGCTTCAGGCTGCGCCTGAACGGACGTTCACACGTACCGCTGCTCAAGCGTTGGGCACAGAGTGTGCGTTCGCGCCACCTGTTCGCGTTGGACGCGGCTGGGCTGTTCATGGCGGCGCTGGTCGCTATCTCCGCCTGGATGGACGCGCCGCTCGACCGCGGATTGCTGGCATCCTCAGCCTGGATCGTGGGCATCGTCGTCTTCAGCCAGCTCTCGGTGAATATCTTACTCGGGCTCTACACGACGTCGTGGCGCTTCGCGAGCATCAATGAGATGTGGCGAGTCCTGGCTTGCGCCGTCGCCGGGACCGTCTCGGCCGCATTCGTGGTCCTGGCCATCCTGGCCTTCAACCCGCCGGTAGCCATCCCCACGCCGTCGGTGAGCTTCTGGATGCTGACTGTAATGCTCACGCTCGGAGTCCTCGCCGGACCCCGGTTCCTGATCCGCACGATCTCCGAGCTGAGCGTGGCGGTGGACGAACTCGCCGAGCAGCAGCGAACGCTGCTCTATGGTGCCGGATGGGCCGGCGTCATGATCGCGCGCTCCGCCGACCGTAGCCCCGAGTCCGGCGTCGTGCCTGTCGGCTACCTCGATGACAACGAGGACCTCAAGGGCCGCCGCGTCGCCGGACTCCCGGTCTTCGGCGATCTCACCGCCATGGCTCGGGCGAAGCGCGCGACGCGCGCCACGTCGCTCCTGATCACGATGCCCAGGGCCACCGGAGACAGCGTCCGCCGCGTGGTCGATGCCGCCAGCCGGCTGGGGCTGGAAGTGCGCACGGTCCCGCCTGTGACCGACCTCATCGACGGCACGATCGATGCCAAGCAGACGCGCCGCGTCCGCGTCGAGGACCTCCTGCGCCGACCGCCTGCGACGGAGCACGCACCAGAGCTGAAGCAACTACTCACGGCACGCACCGTCATGATCACCGGTGCCGCCGGCTCGATCGGCTCGGAGCTGGTGCGCCAGGTGCTCGCGCTGGAGCCAGCCCGCATCGTGATGGTCGACCAGGCGGAGAGCGCGATGTACATGATCGCGCGCGACCTAGAGCGCCGGAGCCAGGTGGTGCAGGGCACCACCACCATCACCACGCATCTCGTCGACGTCACCGACCGCGAGGCCATGAACCGACTCATGCACGATACGCGGCCGGTCGTCGTGTTCCACGCCGCCGCCTACAAGCACGTGCCGATGCTCGAGGAACACGCCGCCCAGGCAGCGCGCACGAACATCGGCGGAACACGCTCGGTCGTGGAGGCCGCCATCGACGCCGATGTCGAGCGATTCGTGCTGGTCTCGACGGACAAGGCCGTCAAGCCCTCGAGCGTGATGGGGGCAACCAAGCGTATCGCCGAGATGATCGTGGCTGAGGCGGCGACCCGGACCGGTCGCGCCTACGTCTCGGTCCGCTTCGGCAACGTCCTGGGCTCGAACGGTAGCGTGATCCCGGTGTTCCAGTCCCAGCTGGAAAACGGCCATCCACTGACGATCACCGATCCCAGGATGACCCGCTACTTCATGACCATCCCGGAAGCCTCCTGGCTGATCCTCGACGCCGCCGCCATCTCCGAGATCAGCTGCCTGTACGTGCTGGACATGGGTGAGCCGGTGCGCCTGATGGACCTGGCCAGCGACCTCGTCCGTCTCAGCGGCCGTGACCCCGAGAACGTGCCGTTCACATTCACCGGCCTGCGACCGGGAGAGAAGCTGCACGAGGAGCTGTTCTACTCCGACGAGGACGTGACGCCGACCGACGTGCCCAAGGTCTTGCGCTCGGTGGCGTCCCAGCGGCTGCCCGAGTCCATCCTGGCCGACGTCGACCGGTTCACCTCGATGGGCCGTGCAGGCAACGACGCCGTGCTTCGCGCTGAGCTGCTCGCCTATGTCCAGACGCCGGTCGTGGCCGTGCCTGTGACTGCGCTCGACGGCGAGACCGGAGACACGCTCTTTACGCCACCGGCCTCCGATGGGCAGTATCGGC
The DNA here is from genome assembly GCA_963731995.1 of uncultured Chloroflexia bacterium. GTDB lineage: Bacteria > Chloroflexota > Limnocylindria > Limnocylindrales > CSP1-4 > JAFMJV01. Next base: position 16,738 of record CAVSXV010000006.1, on the reverse strand, counting down.
CGGTGGTACCGGTGCCCGTGCACGCCAACGGCAGCTCGAACGGCGCTCCGCACACGCCTGGGCCGTCCGGCAACGGCTCGGTCTGGCCCCGGACCGTCGCGCCACGAGCCCGTGGCCGGAAGCACACGCCAGCGACGGAGGAGTCGGGAACGGGCGTGCGTGACCAGCGCTACACGGTGCCGCTACCGGCGGTGGTCCGTAGCCAGGGCAACCTCAGGACCGGCGTCGATCGCGAGCGTTCCGAGGCCCACAAGCAGCACTAGGGCCGCCACGATGGGCCCCCTGTCGCTCGACTGGCGGCGGCCGCGCTGGACCGGCGACTCTCGGGCTGCAGGCCGCGCAGCGGTTGGACTCACGGCTACGAGTCGTGCTCGATCACTGCCCGGCGGCAGAGTGCCGCGGACGGTGCTGCTACGCAACACGAGGCGCCGGCGACCCGGTCCGACGCACGCGCTCGCGGCTACGGTAGCCACGTGGTCGGCAGCACGGTCATCCGAGTGTTCGTCGCCCTGCGCCAGGCCGACCATCAAGGAGTCACCCGCCTGCCTCGTGGCGGCTCCATCGGGTCATCGTGACCGTACCCATCGCCCACCCCCGCTCTTGCGGTGTCGCGATCGACATCAGTGTCGTCGGCGGTGGCTGGCAAGGCGCGTGCCGCCGAAATGTGACGCTGCGGAGTTCCGCGAGCCGCTATCGTCTGGTGATGGTTCCACACACCTCGTCGCTTCCAGATCTGGGATTTCTGGCGCCATCGTTTCCGGGTCGCTCGACGGCCGTCGTCGGCCGCTGATGGAGGGCCTGCACATTCTGCGTGGCAACCACCCGGATGAACGCGCTGAGTGGCTCAGGCTCCTCGCTACCCACCGCCGGATCGAGGCTTTCGCCCATCCGGTCTACCTTGACCTCTTTGCGAGCCACGACGAAGTGTCGAGCTGCGCTGTGCTTGCGACGACCGCGTATGTCGTCATGTACCCGTTCCTGTGGCGTCCACTTCGTGGCGTGATCGACCTGCCCGCTGAATACTCGGAAGCCTCCGACATCTGCGCTCCGCCCTACGGCTGGGGCGGTCCGTTCGTCTCGCCCTCGGTACATCACGAGGAAGCCGTGGATGCCTTCTATGCGGCATTCACCGACTGGGCGCAAACGGCTGGCATCGTGTCGGAGTACCAGACGTTCTGTCCGCTCGAAGGCGACGAGACCTCATATCCAGGCGAGGTCGACGAGAAGCTGCCGATCGTCATCCGCTCGCTCCATCTGGATGAAGAGGCGATGGCGCGGGACTTCAAGCCCAAGGTCCGGAAGAACGTGAAGCGGGCTCAGCGCTCTGGGCTCGTGGGCGAGGTCGACGAGGAGGGCAAGCAACTGGATGCTTTCCTCCGCATCTACTACTCAACCATGGATCGGCGCGAGGTGGAGAAGCGTTACTACTTCCCAGAGGCATTCTTCCAGACCATCGCGTCGGGGCTCAGGGGTCGGTACGTATTCGTTCATGTGCGGAAGGGTGACGAGATCGTGTCGTCCGAGCTTGCGCTGGTCTCAGACCGCAGCGTCTATTCGTACATGGGCGGCACACTGGCCCACGCCTTTCCCGACCGGCCAAACGATCTGCTGAAGGATGAGCTCATTCGCTGGGCGCGCGAACGTGGCTGTGAGGCCTTCATCCTTGGCGGCGGCAGCTCGGGTGAAGACGGCATCTTCCGCTACAAGCAGTCGTTCGCGCCATCGGGCGTGAGGCCGCTGATGGTGGGACGCTGGGTCGTCGACCCGAGTGCGTACGCTGCCCTGGTGGCAGCGCGCGCGAGCCGCGGCACGAGCGCCAAGCCCGGTTACTTCCCTGCTTACCGGTCTCCCTGACAGCGGAGGGTTCCGGTCGGCCCAGGGTCAATGCGCAGTGCCCGGCGACGCCCAGGTCCAGGTCGCGACAAGCGGCGCCAGCTTCGGCAACGAGACCAGTTCGATGGCGGCCAAGGGCCACGGCGCCACATGCTACCCTCTGACATCATCGCCGGAAGCTAACGAGTTCATCCGCGGGGCTCCAGGGTGGCGCGGAGACACGCCTTGCATCGCGCCGTTCCTCGCTACAGCGTTTGGGTCACTCAAGGAGTCGCTCGATGCCGAACAGCAGCGCGACGGGCCAAGTGGGCCATCAAGAGTCCCTCGGCAAGCCTACGGGCTCCCGGTCGAACGCAGACGGACCGTGGCGAGATGTGAGCGAGGCGATGCTGCAGCCATTCACCGAGCAAGAGCTCGTCGACGAACTTCGCGAGGGTGGGTCCAAGGTCGAGCAGCATCGAGGCCGCCCATGGCTGGTGTCGTCGCGCGGCCTCTACACTGGCATCCACCTGGGAGCCAGGTTCAGCGCCGAAGAGGCGAAACGGCCATCGCCGCGAGCGCTGGCATACCGGGTCGTTCTTACCGATGCCGATGCGGCACGCGCCAACGCGTCGCTGCCAGCCCACATCCTGACCAACGTCGCTGACTTCAGCTCGGCGCAACTCTCATCCAACCGGCGGTACCACCTTCGAAGGTGCCGCAAGAACGTGCAGATCGTTCAGGTCATGGACATGGCGCTGATGGCTGACGAAGGCTACGACGTGTTCGTTTCCGCTCAGGAACGCACGCGAGTGAGCTATCGCGAGATGTGGTCACGTGACACCTTCGTGAAACGACGCAGCAAGTGGGTCGACGCAGATCGACGTATCACCCTCGCGGGGCTGATCGACGGTCGTGTCAGCGGCTACCTGTCTGGCTATGCGGTCGATAGCACTGCCTACCTGGAGATCGTTGACATCGCCACCGACGCCCTCAAGACACATGTGAGCACGTGCCTCCACGTCGCCTTCGTCGAACTCTGCCAGCGTAGCCCTGGGATCACCGAGATCGTCCACAGCCAGCACATCCCCGAGGACAAGGCACTAGGCACGTACAAGTCCGGCGTGGGCTTTCCCGTCGTCAGGTTGCCCGTACGTCTCTCACTGCCACCGATGGTCGGCCCCCTCCTGCGGTGGCGTCGGCCCTTCGTACATTACCGATTGACAGGACAGGAGAACGCGGCGGTCAGAGCGGCGGTCGCTGGAGAGGAATGACCGCACGGGGGAATGTGACCTCGAAGTCCATGAGGAACTCAAGCGAAGCCCGGCGCCTGACAGCCGTGCTGGGGCGCCTGCGACGCTCGAGGTGAGCCCGCCTGAACCCCCATCGGCCCTCATCGCCGCCGCCCGCTACCATTAGGCGAGGTTGCGTCTATTCACCGAGTTCTTCGAGTCCGTCCCCCTCTTCCTTCCTGGCGTCATCGTCTGGGTTCTGCTCTCGGCCTTCCTGGCGCCGACCGTAGCGCGACTCTTGGGGGCTCACCGGGTACCGGTGTTCCTGGTGCTGATCTCGTTCGGTTTCGTGGTGATGGCCACGCTTACGCCTACGGCGAGCTTCGTTTCTGGTGCTGATCCGAGCGCCGGATGCGACCTCAGTCGGCTGGGGATCCCGCCGCTGTCCGAGCTCACGACCGTCAACGACACACTGCGCAACGTCCTGCTCTTCATCCCGCTGGGGTTCACCCTTGGTCTGCTGCCCCGGACACGCGCCACCCTCTGGCTCATCCTGCTCGCGTATCTGCTGCCAGCCATAATCGAGGCGCTCCAGCTGGTGTTGACACCACTGCAGCGAGGATGCCAGAGCGCCGATGTCATCGACAACGCGCTGGGCCTGACGATTGGCCTCGTCGTGGGCTTGCTGAGCGTTGCGGTCGTGCGTCGCGCGGTCCCCACGCGGGATCAAGCGTGACTTCGCAGCCGAGCAGCAGACGTGTGCCAGCGGGCGCGGTGTACTCGGGAGGGCCTACACCATCCGCCGGGTCCAAGGTCGCTCTCGGACAGCTAGGGGTCGCTCGAGGGTCGCCTGCGGCCGCGCGGAAAGGGAGACTAGCCAGCGCAGGCACTGTCACACCGAAGTAGTGGTGAGCTCCGCGGAGGTGCTCTCGAGCCGCTACGTGGAGGCCACCCGGTCAAGCCTGGGGATGCATTCTCGTCGGGTACTCGCTCGCGTCTGCCAGAGTGCACGGCCGGTGCTCGGGAGCGCGGGCTGGACGAGACTGTGAAGCTCTCGCTCAGTTCCGCAAAGAAGACTCGGATCTACCGTCCGTTGTCGGAGGCGCGAGTTCAACGGGCTGACTGCTAGGCATCAAAAGGTCGTACTTGGCAGCAGCCACGCCGGCACGGCCGACGAACCACCGAGGATCGGGCGACTCACCGCTCAGCCATGTCAGGATGGCCGAGGGCATGTCGACGCCCGCGAGATGCGAGAACGGGTAACCCCCGCCGAAGCGAGGGTTGAGGTCCAGCACGTATCTTTGACCAGCGTGCACCATCACGTCGCAGTCGAGCACGCCGACGTGTCCGAGAGCCTCGCCGATCCGTTTCCCAAGTCTCTCAAGCCCAGCATCCGCCACGGTAATGGCCTGGTCTGTCTCGCCGGCGCGCATCGACAGCTTGCGCTTGACCGCGGTGGCCACGTAGCGGCCCTCTAGGTCATTCATGATGTCCAGCCCGAACTCCTCCCCGGGCAGGTAAGTCTGCACGAGCAGCTCGACCGACCCGTACCCCTGCGATCCGTCCACCGTCTGGCGTCCCCGAGAACGCGCAAGCCCCACGGTGGCCTCGAGCTCCGCGAGGTCGTGGACCACCTCGAAGCCACTGGAGGCGCTGCCTCTGCGATGCTTGACGACGAGGGGGAACTCGAGTCCATCGAGCAGCGCGGCCACGGAGCCCTCCGCCGGCACGACGACCGAACGGGGGCTGTCGATGCCGTGACGCGCCATCTCAGCACCCATCTCCAGCTTGTCCAGGCAGGTGCTCACGACCCGCGGCGAAGATATGAGCACGTGCGTTCCGACCGCGGCGAATGCCGCCCGGCGCTCGGCGAGCGCCAACAACTCAGTATCGTTGACACTGAACATGAGTCGCACATCTTGCTCGCGGCATAGCTCAATCAAGGCGTCCGCATGGTCAGCGCTGGAGGCGGGTGGAACGACGTAAGAGGCGTCGGCCGCAGCCAAGGCAGGCGCGAAGGGGGACATGTCCGCCGCGAGGATCCGGCCTCGCCCGCGCAAGGCCTCACGGAAGAAGGAGACCAGGTAATTGCGGCGGCCCGCGCTTGTGATGAGTACGTTCACCAAGTCAGTCTGACACTACTGAGTCCAACCCGATCGGAGTGCGGCGCTCCCAAGTTTGTCAAGGCGAAGCGGCACGGTCAAGTCCCAAGGCGCGTTGCAGCAACGCATCGCACATCCTGGTGGATCCGCTCGCCGTCAGTAGGGCCGGTACCTTCTCGACGAGGTCCTCCACCCGGCGTGTCGAGCACCGAGGACAGATGACTCATGCGCCACCGCCCGCAGGGGCCGCTCGGCCCGTCGGCGGGTTCGAGCAGGCTAGGAGAGTAGCTGCCGACGGGGTGTCCCAGCGCCGCTCGCGATACCCGTTGCGCTAGGTGGGCACGGCACTCCGGATCACGCACCGGTGGGGCACCCCGATGAGCTCGGTGTACTCGGCTTCCACGACCGCCTCGGCCACCCCTGCACGCTGTGGGGCAGGAGGTCGGCGTCGCCCTCGGGCCCGGCCTGGCACGACGTCTCGAGCAGCAACGCCCCGTCATCGGCCATCGGGGTTCTCCTTCGTCGTGGGTCCCCAAGTCGAACGACGCGAGGATGAGGTGGTGGCCGCTTTCCGTACGCGTCCACATCGCTTGATACATCAACTCCAGGGACATGACCTCGGTCGCAGTTCTGTTGAAGCCACTCGGTTGACTGCGCGCACCATTCTCCGGGGGCGTCGCGGACGCGGCTCGTCGGGGACGCGATAATCGCATTGGCTGACGCGGTGCCGCTGACACGCCTACCCGACGTGACTGTCCGCTCACGTGCCAGCCTGAGTGTATGAGCAGCGGCAGCCAGGACCCACGAGGAGGCCGATGGCCGGATCCGAGCGAGAGCCGATCGAGACTCAACCGCCTGGTGTGCATGATGCGCGCGGATCCCCCGGGTGGCAACGTGATTCCGGGCCTGCCGGACCCGCTGCGCCCGAAGCGCGTCCTGGATGTCGTTCTCGCGAGCTCGGGACTCATCGTGCTCGCCCCGCTGCTCGTCGTCATCGCGGTCCTGATCAGGCTTACGATGGGCAGCCCGGTCTTCTTCCGCCAGCTCCGTCCGGGATTGCGTGGCGAGCTGTTCGAGATCGTCAAGTTTCGGACGATGCGAGACGAAATCGACAGCAAGGGACGAGAGATTCCACAGGAGGACCGGCCAACGCGCCTCGGGTTCTGGCTACGAAGGACGAGCCTTGATGAGATCCCCGAACTGTGGACGATCCTCAAGGGTGACATGAGCCTCGTCGGCCCGCGACCTCTCTTGGCGGAGTACCTGCCGCTGTACACGGCCGAACAATCTCGCAGGCACAACGTCAAGCCGGGCCTGACCGGCCTGGCCCAGGTCATGGGTCGACACGCGATCTCCTGGGAGGACCGCTTCGCGTACGACCTTTGGTACGTCGACCACTGGTCACTTCGGCTCGATGCGCGGATCCTGTTCAAGACATTTCGAGCGATGCTTCAGGGCGATGGCAGACGCCCGGCCGACGACTTCTCCGGTTCGGGCGCGCCTGAGCCGGGGCCGGACGCCACCGCACCTGGCCCCACCCAGACCCAAGTGACCTGATCGACGAGGCGTGGCTCCTGAGGGCAGTGTGATGCGGAGTGGGTTGCGTGGTGGCATGGCACGCATGTGACACGAGTATCCATCCCACCCGTGCCGTCGGTCGCGCTGGCGCACGTACTAGCAAGGCTCTGGTACCTCCGACACGTACGACCACCTGCGCGTCACACGTGCCGGCGTGGTCGGCCACGGACCCGTGATACCTGGGACGCCCACGGTCGGGAGTCCGGGCATCATGCCAAGATGCACGTGACCTTCCCGCCCAGAGGTGACGCGAGAGACATGCCACACATGCAGCCGAGGCAGCAAGGTCGGTGAACCTCGGTACCGCGAGGACTTCACGGTGAGCTTCCTCGACCTTCGACCCAGTGGCGCCCTTGCGCTGATCTCGGCGTCGGGTGAGGGCAGCCTGACGTTTCGACAGCTGCTTCACGACGCTGAGGGCCTCGAGCGACGCCTCTCGGGCGACAAGCGCTTGGTGGTGGTCCGAAGCCTCAACGACCGCTTCTCGGTGACCTCCTACCTGGCAGCGCAGCTCGGCGATCACGCCGTGGCCCTGATCGACGGCGGCAGGCCGCTCGGCGAGCATTCCGACATGCTCGAGCGATACCGTCCCGACGTCGTCGCGGGGGCCTCAGGGACCGCTGGCGAGCTGGAGGCCATGGGCGTCGTGCCCGACCGTGTCGAACAGATCCTTGGCGGGGAGCTCGTTAGGCTCGCGACATCTGGAAGCAACCGTCCTCACGAGGATCTGGCGCTGCTGTTGGGAACGTCCGGCACAACGGGCAGCGCGAAGTACGTTCGGCTCAGCCAGCGGAGCATCCAGGCCAATGCCCGCTCCATCGCCTCCTACATCGGCATCGGGCCGCACGAGCGACCGATCACCGTGCTGCCGATGCACTACTCCTTCGGGCTTTCCGTGCTCAACAGCCACTGGCTGGCCGGCGCTGCGGTGGTGCTCACGACCGAGAGCGTGATGCAACGGTCGTTCTGGTCCTCGGTGGACGAACATGGCTGCACGAGCCTGGCCGGTGTCCCTTACACCTACCTGCTGCTCGAACGCATCGGCTACCGGGACATGGACCTGCCCAGCGTGCGCACGATGCAGCAGGCCGGCGGTGCGCTTGGAGCGGTCGATGACCGAGCGCTACGGCCACCACATGCGCCAGAAGGGCGGGCGTTTCTTCGTCATGTACGGCCAGACCGAGGCCACGGCCCGAATCGCCTACGTCCCGCCGGAACGCCTGCCCCAGAAGCTGGGCTCGGCCGGGCGCGCCATCCCAGACGGTCGGCTCCGGATCGAGGCCATGGACAACGCACCGGGCGATCCGGCCAGCGGGGAGGTCGTGTACGAGGGTCCCAACGTGATGCTGGGCTACGCCGAGGGCCGGCGCGACCTGGGCCGCGGGGACGAGCTCGGGGGCGTCCTGCACACCGGCGACATCGGCTATCTCGACGACGAGGGTTTCCTCTACATCACGGGCCGGAGCAAGCGCATCGCCAAGGTCTTCGGCCTGCGAGTCAACCTCGACGAGGTGGAGCGCATGTTGCGCGACGAGGGGCCGGCCGCGGTCGTGGCGGACGACGACCGAGTGTGGGGCTTCTGCACCTTCGGGACGGTCGACACGGTGACCGAGCTCAGAGCCGCGATGAGCCGACGACTCCATCTCCATCCGAGCGCGCTCGAACTTCGCCACGTCGACGAGCTGCCGGTCACGAGCTCGGGCAAGATTGACTATCGTGCGGTCGAGCGCTGGATACCGGAGCAGACGTGACGCGCAGACCGTCCGAGCTCATCCCACCCGACCAGGATGGAAGTGCACGATCGATGACCACAAGACGGATCCCTATGGCACAGCCGAACATCGGCCAGCGCGAGCGCGAGCTCGTGAACGAAGTCCTCGCGAGCGACATCCTCGCGCTCGGCCCCATGGCCGCACGCTTCGAGCGGATGATGGCCGAGGCAGTCGGCCGCCGCTATGGCGTGAGCTGCAGCAGCGGGACTGCCGGCCTGCATATGGCAGTGCGCTCGCTGGGCATCGGCGTAGATGACGAGGTCATCACCACCCCGTTCAGCTTCGTGGCCTCGGCGAACTGCCTGCTCTACGAGCACGCCCGGCCCCGGTTCGTCGACATCGAGCCCAACACGCTGGGTCTCGACCCGGCGGCGGTGGCGGCAGCTGCTGGGCCCAGGACGGTGGGCGTCCTGCCTGTGCACGTGTTCGGCCGACCCTGCCGCATCGACGAGCTCGACGCGATGGCCACGCGAACATGGCTGGCACCTCATCGAGGACGCCTGCGAGGCCTTCGGCTCATCGGTCTCGGGTCGGTCCATGGGCACGTACGGCGCCGCGTCGGTCTTCGCCTTCTACCCCAACAAGCAGATCACCACGGGCGAGGGCGGCATCGTGGTGACCGATGACGAGGCCATGGCCGATGACCTGCGCAGCCTGCGCAATCAAGGGCGTGACAGCGACGGCACATGGCTCAACCACGTCCAGCTCGGCTACAACTACCGCCTGGACGAGCTCTCGGCCGCGATCGGCGTCGCTCAGCTCGAGCGGCGCGAGGAGCTGCGGGCTGGCCGGGCCCGCGCCGCCGCCGCCTACGAGCGTGCGCTGACCAACGTCCCCGGCGTCAAGCTCCCAGCTGCCGGACCGGACGAGGAGGTGGACTGGTTCGTGTACGTCATCCGGCTCGATGCCGACATCGATCGCGAGCGGCTCATGGCCACGCTCGAGAGCCGCGGCGTCGCCAGCCGGCCGTACTTCAGCCCCCTGCATCTGCAGCCGTTCTACCGCGAGCTGCTGGGCCACGGACCCGGTGACTTCCCGGTCACCGAGCGGATCGCGGCCTCCACGTTGGCCCTGCCCTGGTCGTCTCGGCTCGGCGATGATGACGTGGCCTACGTGGCCGAGGCCCTCATCGCCGGGCTGCGCGACCAGTCGGGCGCCTAGGAACGGCGAGGCCCGCGGCGGTCAATGCCGAAAGTGACCCCGGCCGGTGAGGACCATGGCCCGCGGCGTCGGCGATGTCATCGTCTCCCTGTGTGAGCCGCCCGACTCCACGACGGCGGTGACGCCGGCCGCGAGACAGGTCTCCACCCCATAAGGGAACGGGAGGAACGCGTCCGAGTCACACATCGCGCCCTTCGCCTTCTCCTGCTCGTCCGCTAGATCCCATAGGGCCTTGTCAAGCCCGTGAGCCCCAGTCGGGGTCCCAGTCGGCCTCGTTGCGCCAGACGCCCCAGACGAGGTTGAGCGCCTTGCGACATGCAGTGGCCGAGGGCGTTCATCTTCGACTTGCCGGCAGCGCGCTTGCGCTCGTAGTGGGCCTTGATGACCGGGTTGTGGGTGATGCCCACGACGGCCATGCGGTAGGCCGCCGCACGCAGGTGGGCGTTGCCGGCCTTGGACATGTGCCAGGAGGTCTCGGGGTCCGCGCCCTTCCTGCCCGAGCTGCGCTCGGCGGGATGGACCCCGGCATAGGCCAGCAGCTGGTCGACGTCGTCGAAGCGGTCGATGTCGCCGATCTCGGCGATGAGCGTCGCGGTGATGGCCGGACCGACGCCGGGGATGGTCCGCAGCCGCCGGGCCAGCTCGCCGTCGAGCAGTGAGGCGAGGTGCTCCTCGGCCCGCTGATCTGGTCCTCGTAGAGGTCGTACTGGTCGAGCAGCAGCCCGACCTCGAAGGCGACCTCGTCGTCGAGCTCGGCGACCGCGATCGAGGTGGCCGCGGCGGCCTTGAGCCGCTCGGCCTTCGTCTCACCGAGGCGGCGGTGTCCCGGGCCGGCGTTGGCGTCGCGCGAGCGTGCTCGTCCGCCGCTTCCGGGCGGCCGCCGCGGTGGGCGCGACCCGCAGGACCTCCCGCGCGGTGCGACAGGCCGGGTCGTCGAAGAGCTCGCCCAGCTCGGGGAAGCCCAGCTCCGACGAGCCGGATGAGGCGCTGGCAGACGCGGGCCTGCTCGGTCACGAGCGTCATCGCGAAGCGCGACGGCCTGGCGCAGCTCGACACCGTCGAGCGGGTCGTGGGGGTCGGTGTCGTCCTGCTGGGCCATGAGCGCGAGGCTCCTCGCATCGGCCGGGTCGGACTTCGTCCGGCTCATCCGGCTCTTGGCAAAGTACTTCGCCCCGAGCGGGTTGACCACCGCCACCGGCACCGGACCACGCTGCAGGTGGGAAGCGAGGCCCATCCAGTAGTGGCCGACTCGACTCCATCGTGATCCGCTCCACCGGCTCGTCCTGTCGTCGCGAGCCAGGCGTCGAGGCGGTCGAAGCCGGCCCGGTCCCGGCTGATGCGCAGGACCTCGCGGTCGGCCTTGTCCTGCCCCTCCCGGCAGCGGGCCACCGCGTGCTGCCTGCCCCCGATGTCGATGCCCACCGTGATCATCGGATGCCTCCTCTCCGACACCCAGGGGTGCCCGCACCGCCCGGTCGACGTCAGCTGATGGGTCCATCACCGGTCTCGTTCTGCCGCTGGATCCCGATCACCGTTCACGGCCGAGGGTCGGGGGCCGGATCTAGGCGCCAACGGTCATCTGCCGGATAGCCGGACGCCGGTCTCCCCGTGGGGTCGGGTTCATCATCGACCCCGACAAGGACGTATATCAGCTGAGCGCACTGCACGCCGTCCATTGCCCTCGTCGCCCCACTGGGGCCGACGATCACGCTAGCAGGCATCAGCGGACCGCCACCGAAGTCGACATGGTGGCCCCCAGCATCGAGAGGATGGCCGAGATCTCTCTTCCCAGGACCACCAACGCGGCGATCGCGATGATCGCGATCAACGACAACAGGAGCGCGTAATCGAGCCAACCCCTGCCGGCCTTGTCTCGCACAGACATCGGCTGATAATAGGGGAGCAGGGCGTGATGGGATACCCCAGATCTTGTGCGGTCGGACCGTTTGGCCGAGTCCTCCGGGGGGTCAGGGACGCCCCCTCGCGGGTGTGCAACGCGAGGTGCGTGGCGCGAAGGCTCGGCTCCCACAATATTCGCAAGATCCACCACGGTTCGACCGCGGGCCAAGATGGGCACGGCTGCAGATCTCGGCCCGATCGATTCAGGCGCGGCCCGGCCCGTGCGCTGTCGCCACGGGAGATCACGAGGTCCACATCCGCTCCGCTGGCGGCCATCACACCACACGAGGGCCCCTGGACGCGAAGTTCGCTCACGGCGCAAGAGAGGTCGCCGATGCGCACGCTCGTTTAGCGTCCTTGGCGCGCTCGAGATCAGAGACCGGCAGTGTCGCCCCGACGATCGGAGAGAAGCATGATCTGACTTAACCGCGACCGGGCTGTGGGGCACGCCCACATCACGGGCGACCTGGTACATGCGCTCCTTGTCCAGGTACGCATCGACCTCGGGTCGCGGCGATCCCACGCGGACCGACGGCGAGATCTGGTCGCGCTTGCGTGCCAGCAACTCCACGTACCGCTCTTGCAACGGCAGCACCGCAATCTCGGGGCGCCGGTCCAACATGGCATCGACGGCCGCGATGAAGCCACCCCCATCAGTCCCCGGGGGATACCGCCAGGTCGGGCGCATGAGCGAGAGTGGCCGAGCTCCTCGAGAATTCACCCCGGTCGCCGCCGATGACCCGATACCCAGCGTCGGCAAGGAAGCGCGCGCGACGAGCGCGGGCAAGTATTGCCGACCAGCAGGGCCGTTCCGCCGACTCGGTCGATCACGAGCGGATAAGAGCGATCAACATGGCCTTTTCTCGCGTTGTGCAGAGGGCGGGAGGAAGCGCTGGCCCCTTTCCGGTGGGGGGTCGGCAGCCCGCCGTCAGCCGGGGTCATATACATCAGCCAGCCGCCCTTCGCTAACCGCGCGCCCGGTTCCCTCTATCTGCTGGACCGGGGCGTGCCGGTGCCGACCAGGGATATCGCCCGTGACCTCATCCGACTGAGCGGTCGCGAACCGGACAGCGTGCCCATGAGGGTCGTCAGCCGATGGCCGAGCGACAGGTCCTACCAGAGGCCCGGTCACGACGAAGAGGACGCGGAACCGAGCGCGATCCGCCAGGTGCTGCGCTCGACCAGCGACCAAGCGACACCCGTAACCATCCGGGCTGATGTGGAGCAGTTCCTGGCGCTCGCCAGGGACGGCCACGACGACGCGCTCCGGGCCGAGCTGCTTCGGTATGTCCGTTCGGATGAGCACCCATCCATGGCGAGCGGGTATCGGCCAGCTCACGCGCGCCCGTGCGGCCAGCGTGCCAGCAAGAGGCGGATGAGGCTGCCAGCCACGGCGCCGATAGCCAAACCCAGCAGATTGTAGAAGACGTCAGTCGCCTGGCAATTCCTCCCAAGGGGAGTGAGCAGGAACTGGACGGTCTCGACCACGAACGGAAGGGCGATCGCCGCGAGGGTAGCGATGCCGGCGGCACGCGTCCACGGCAGCATTCCGACGGCGATCCCAAGTGGTACGAAGAGCAGCACGTTCAGGCTCGTGTCATTGACGCGCAGGAGTTCGTCGGGGCGGACGAAGCTGATACGCGCGACGCTGCAAACACCGTCAGAACCGGCGCCATCCAGTGCTGCAGCGGTGGGAGTGATCGTCGCGGCGAGCACGAACCCGAAACCCAGCAGGAGCAGGGCGGATACGAGCCGGCTCGCATTGGTCCAACGCGCAATGGTCGGACTCAGCATGATGGCGAGGACCAAGGCGATGGTCAACGCGACTACCGACAGAGGCACATCGCGGATGAAGGTGCGCACGGGCAGCCTACGTCGTCACAGGAAGCGGGGCCGCGCACACATCGGCGACGCGAAGCCGGTTGTCTCCAATCTCTTCCATCGGCGACCGATGCTACCTGAGTGCAGGAATGACCGAGCGTTCACGGACCAACCCTGGATCCAGGGGGATCGGGATCATCCGGATGTACGGCCGATCCGGCGCGGCACATCGTCCGCCTCGTCGAAGCTTGCAGAACCGACGGTGTCAGCAAACTGGAGCGCGGGCGCTTGCGTTCGTGTTGGCTCGCGTACACCACAGCGAGTTGGCCCCCGCGTGTGCATCGCCTATCGGGCTATGTCACGTTGACCAGGGCGGGCACGCGCTTCGTTGGCCAAGACGCAACCGCTCGAGGCTAACGAGGAGACTCTCTGCCGCGTTCACGTCGCCGACGTACCCTCCGGGCGCGCCGACCCCGCCCCGATCCAGCGCGTTTCGGGCAAGGGGCCGAGCAAGGGGTGCATGCCCATGGATCGCACAGCGCCTGGGCACGACTCTCGGCCTCCGACGCGACACCGGCCCGTGCGGCCATGATCGCCGCGTCCGCCCAAGCGTCCGCCGCGCGCACCGGGTAGCCGAGCTCCTCGAAGGCTTTCGCGACTGCCTCGACCGCCAGGTGATCGCCGCGACCGGCCATGGCCTCGACCCATCGTCTCTTGGCGATGAAGATGGACGCCGGATAGTCGGTGATGCTGCGTCCATGAATCGTCGCGGCCCGGGTCAGGGTCGGTCGGTCGCTCAGCCGTAAGGCCATCCGCGCCACCTCGAGGGCCGCCTCCGAGGTAGACGGCAGGCCGGGATCGTCGGAGATCCATGCGGCCAGGGCGTCCATGGCCCCGCGCGGATCATCTGGCCAGCGCGCGTGCGCCAGGCTCATCGGATATTCAGCGGCGACCTGTGGCTCCCGGCCTGGCCCCAGCCGGATGACCTCGTCGAGGTCGCGCGCGGCCGCGTCGAAGTCGCCCCGTAGCCAGTGGGTGCGCGCTCGGAGGCTCAACTTCGTTCCAAGGGCCCGACTGGAAAGGCGGCGCGCCTCGACGATGGCCTCATCGACGTAGGCCATCGCCTCATCCAGACGACCCATTTCACACATGATCTCGGACTGGTTGCCGGCCAGCCAGATGATGGTGTGGCTGGCTGCGGAGCGACGGGCCAGGGTCAGACCTTCTTCAGTCATCGCTGACAGCGGGCCCGGTGGGTCACCGCGAGACAGCCGGACGGCGGGGATGTTGATGTAGCAGCGCATGAGCAGGGCACGATCCTTCGCAGTGATCGCCTGCGCGTACGAGTCCTCCAGGAGGGCGACAGCCTCGTCAGGGCGGTCGAGGAACGCGAGGGCGACCCCAAGGTCATGTGTGGCCAGCCGCAGTGCTTCCGAGCTGCCGCTGGCCCTGGCCTCCTCGATGGCCCGCTCGAGGATGGGCACCGCTTCGTCGACCGGACCAGCCCGCCAGTAGGTCCAGCCAAGGCGCACCAGCAGGCCGGCGCGTCCGGCGGTCGGGGGACCCGGTTCCAACTCAGCGATGCCCTCGCGCGCGAGCCGTCGGGCCTCGTCGACCTCGCCCAGGTCGAACTTGGCCAGCGCACGTATGTCCCGTAGCCGGGCGAGGAGCTGCTGGTCTTCCGCCGTGCGGTCGGGGATCGCGAGCAGGTCATCCATGACCGAAGGGAGCACCGACTCGAGGTCCGCCGGGTCGGACGTCTCCCAGGCGATCTGCCCATATTCCACCGCCACCTGGGCCAGCTCCCGAACGGAAACACCCAGCTTGCGCGCGAGGTCCACCGCCAGCTTCAGCCAACGAGCGGCGATGGCCACCTGGCTCATGGCTTCGGCGCGTCGTGCCGCTCGCCGCGCGGCGTTCATGGTCAGTTCGCGGATGGCGCGCAAGTCGGCCGGGTCCTCGGCCAACTCCTCTTCGTAGGCCAGTGCCGCCGCGAGGTGGCTGGCGATGAGCTCGGAGAACTCATCGATGCGATCCGAGAGCTCAGCCTCCGCCCACAGTGCGATATCCCGGTGCAGGCGAGAGCGGTCGCGCTTGGGCAACGAGTCGTAGGCCACGTCGCGGATGAGCACGTGGCGGAAGCCGTACTCGCTCGCCTCCGCCAACGACGACGGACTGCGTTGGACGACGAGGTCCTTGACCCGCAGGCGCCTGATGAGATCGTCCGTCGGACTGCGCGTCGAACCGGCCAGGTGAGCCACGAGGACGTCCCAGAAGATGCGGCCCACGACAGCGGCGTCCTGGGCCACCCGCTTCTCGTCAGCGGGCAGCGTGTCGAGCCGAGCCGCCAGCACCGCCTGGACGGATCCGGGGATCTCCACCTGCTCCACGGCACCAGCCAGCTCCCAGCGTCCGTCGACGAAGCGCAGCACGCCACGGTCCACGAGCATGCGCACCATCTCCTCGACGAACAGCGGGTTGCCTTCGGCGAGGGCGATGATGCGGTCGGCGAGAGTGCCCGGCAGGCCGCCATCGAGCAGTCCATCCATGAGCTCGACGCTGGCTTCCGTGCCGAGGGGCTCGAGCACGATGGTGGTGGCATTGGGCAGGCCGCCAGCCCAGCTGTCGCGACGCTCGAGCAGCTCGTGGCGTGCCAGGCAGACGATGACGATGGGACCCTCGCCCCACCGCGCGAGGAACTCGAGGAACGAGAGCACGCTGTCGTCGGCCCAGTGGATGTCCTCGACGACCAGGATGAGCGGGGCCACCGCGGCGATGGCACCGAGGTAGCGGCGCCAGGCTTCGAAGAGCTCGTCGCGAGCATGATCTCGGGCTCCACCGACGGCGAGCACGCCCTCGAGCGCGCCACGGACGCTTGCCGTGTCGACCCCCAGGTCGAGCTCGCCGAGCCGAGCCCCGAGCTTCTCGCGAGCGACCTCGGGCGGATCGTCGTCGGAGATGCGCGCGTCGACCTTGATGACGTCGGCGATGGGCCCGAAGCTGGGACCCGAGTAGGCCAGGCAGCGGCCCTTGCGCCAGTGGTACACGTCGGGGACGCCGTCGAGGTACTTCTCCAGCTCCCAGGTCAGGCGACTCTTGCCCACGCCGGCACTGCCCATGATGGTCACGAGGTGCGGCCGTCCATCGTCGACGGCACGGCTGACGGTCTCCTTGAGCAGCGCCAGCTCGGCGTTGCGGCCCACCAGCCGGGACTCAAGACCCAGCCGCGCCCGGCGCCCGCCCCGCCCGGCCTTGACCGCCACGACGCGCCAGGCGGCGACAGCCATGACCTTGCCCTTCAGCTCGACGGTGGGCAGCTCCTCGTAGTCGACCGCGTCGCGAGTGGCCGCATACGTAGCCG